>CAIMAQ010000056.1 GCA_903839035.1 uncultured Opitutia bacterium | reverse complement strand
GCCGGCCAATCGGCGGCCGAGCTGCATGAACGGGGCTTCCAGCCAGGTGTGCAACCGGCCGGCGAGGACCAGCACGACGGGCAGGCCCGCGACCAGCATCCAACCGGCGGCGGCCGGACCCGAGATCGCGGGGGCCACCCACAGGATCAAGGCCAAGGCGCCGACCAGCAGCGGCCAGTGCAACAGGTAGAGCGAATACGAGATGCGTCCCAGCCAGAGCAAGGGACGGCGGGTCAGCAGCCATCTCCAACCGGCGGCGCGATTCTTGGCCGAGGCGACCGCGCCGAAAGTCAGCAACCAGATCAGCACGGCGGGATTGCGGATGAACCAGGTCAGCAGCGCGGCGAGTCCGAGCGCGGGCAGCCACCACCCGCGCGGCCTGCCGGACGGGGCAGAGGGCAGGCACTCGTAGATGTGGGCGGAGATCATGCCCAGGACAAAGAGCCAGAGTTTCAGCCCGATAAAACCAGGGTAAACCCAGCCGCCCGCCGCGGAGAGTCGCGCCGTACCCAGCGCCAACAACAACAGCAGCCCCAGGCAAAGACCACGGCGCGGTCCCCGGCTCAATGCCACCAAGGCCGGGGCCACGAGGTAGAACTGCCACTCAAGTGTGGCGCTCCACGCCGGCGGCAGAAAATCAATGATCCCTGCCGGCGGCGGCCAGCCGGGTGGAATCAGTCCGTGCAGCAACGGCAACTGGAGCCCCAGTTGCGCCGGCCCGTGGACCTGCAGGGTGGAAAGCCCCGCCACCCAGCGCTGAAAATATCCGGTCGCATGCCACGGCGCGGCGACCGCCACCGACTGGCTCACGGCCAGGAGCGCGGCGGTCAGCGCGAGACAGGTCAGGTAAACCGGGAAAAGGCGGAAGGCCCGGCCGGTGAAGAAGGCGCGATAGCCCAGCGGCGGGCCCTGCAGCAGCTTGAAAATGGCAAAGCCGCTCAGGATGATGAACACGTCCACGGCCGGCCCGGCGTAAAGGAGCCATTCCCAGATTCCCTGGCGGACCAGGGCGGGCCGGAGGGCGTCCAAGCCGCACAGGCAGGCGAGGTGCGACACCGTCACCCAGAGGGCGAGGAGGCCGCGCAATCCTTCCAACTCATCGATGCGCCGGGCTCCGGAACGGGCAACGGGGGCCGGAGGCATGACGGGTTCAGCTCAGGAGGCTTTGGAGGTAGATGCCGTAGCTGGATTTGCCGAGACGCTTGATGTTCGCCTCCATCCCGGCGCGATCGATCCACCCCTGATGAAAGGCGATCTCCTCGAGACAGGCGATTTTCAGGCCCTGGCGGTTCTCGATGACGGACACGAACTGCGCGGCTTCGAGGAGGGAGTCGTGGGTGCCGGTATCAAGCCACGCGGTGCCGCGGCCGAAGAGCTCGACGTGGAGCTTGCCCCGTTCGAGGTAGAGGCGGTTGAGGTCGGTGATCTCGAGTTCGCCGCGGGCGGAGGGTTTGAGGCTCTTGGCGAGCGCCACGACTTCGCCATCGTAAAAATACAGGCCCGGCACGGCGTAGTTGGACTTGGGCTGCTTCGGTTTCTCCTCGAGCGATAGCACGCGGCCGTCGGGGGCAAATTCCACGACACCGTAGTCGGTGGGATTCGCCACGCGGTAGCCGAAAATGGTGGAGCCGCTCGTGCGGGCCGAAGCCTCGGCGAGGCACTTCACGAAATCAGCGCCGTGGAACAGATTGTCGCCCAGCACCAGCGCGGACGGTTCGCCCTTGAGGAAGCCGGTGTCGCCGGCGATGTGGAACGCCTGGGCCAGTCCGTCCGGGCTCGGCTGCTCGGCGTAGCTGAACTTGAGCCCGAGGTTGGTGCCATCGCCCAAGAGCTTCTTGAAATTGGGCAGGTCCGTCGGCGTGGAAATAATCAGGATCTCGCGGATGCCGGCGAGCATCAGCACCGACAGCGGATAATAGATCATCGGCTTGTCGTAGACCGGCATGAGCTGCTTGCTCACCGCGATGGTCAGGGGATAGAGCCGGCTGCCGGAGCCGCCAGCCAGAATGATGCCCTTGCGGGCGGGTAAGGGGTTTGGGGTCATGAGTTATCGGTCAGATCGTGCTGCGGGCTTTGATGAGTGAGCCAAGCATACGGCCGATTTCGGCACAAGTGACTTCCAGTTGGTCGTAAATCCTCGGTTCCAACGCCTCGATGTCGCGCGCAATCTCCAATTGGGTTCGAAGTTCACCCAATGAATCCTTGGCGATATACAGAAAGCGGACCGAGTCCTTGTTGGTGTCCCGTTCATCGCCTTCCGCGATATTGGAGGGGATGGAAACAGCTGCTCTTCGGATTTGGTCGCGCAGACCAAAGTCCCGGGCGAGTGGACCGTTGGCGGTGAGGCGGTAAATCGTCACCGCGAGCGCCTTGGCGCTCTGCCACACTCGCAGTTCACGGAATCCTTGGTCACCCATGACCCATAACCGATCACCCCTGACCGGTTCCCAGTCTCTCCCTCGAGTATTTCTTTTTCGTAATATCCGAGCACCACATGCGATTGGCCAAATACCAGTCCACGGTCTTCGCGATGCCGGTGGTGAAATTCTCCTTCGGCTTCCAGCCGAGTTCGCGCTGGAGCTTGGCGCAGTCGATGGCGTAGCGGCGGTCGTGGCCGGGCCGGTCGGCGACGTAGGTGACCTGGGAGAGGTAGGGTTTCCCGTCGGCGCGCGGCGACTTCCGGTCGAGCAGGGCGCAGATGGTCTGCACGATCTCGATGTTGGGTTTTTCGTTCAGGCCGCCGACATTGTACGTCTCGCCGACGCGGCCCTGCCGTAGCACGAGCCAGATCGCGGCGGCGTGGTCCTCGACGTAGAGCCAGTCACGGATCTGCTGGCCGTCGCCGTAAACCGGGAGCGGTTTGCCCTCGAGGGCGTTGAGAATCATCAGGGGGATCAGCTTCTCCGGGAAGTGATACGGGCCGTAGTTGTTCGAGCAGTTGGTCGTCAGCGTCGGCAAACCATAGGTGTGCTGGTAGGCGCGCACGAGGTGGTCGCTGCCGGCCTTCGAGGCGGCGTAAGGGCTGTTGGGCGCGAAGGGCGTCTCCTCGGTGAAGGCGGGATCGGACGCGGACAGCGTGCCGTAAACCTCATCGGTGGAGACGTGCAGGAAACGGAATGCGGCCTTTTTTGCCTCCGGGAGCTTCGCCCAATATTGCTTGGTGCAGTTGAGCAGGCGGAGCGTGCCGACGACATTCGTCTGGATGAACGGCTCGGGTGAATCGATGGAGCGGTCCACGTGCGACTCGGCGGCGAAGTTTACCACCGCGTCGATCGCGTGCTCGGCGAGGAGGCGCGTTACGAGGGCCGGGTCGCCGATATCGCCCTGCGCAAAGACATAACGCGGGTCGCCGGCGAGGTCGGCGAGGTTGGCCGGATTGCCGGCGTAGGTCAGCGCATCGAGGTTGACGAGCCGCGTGAGGGGCGAGCCCTTTTCGGTGAGGCGCTGGCGGATAAAATTGGAGCCGATGAAGCCGCAGCCGCCGGTGACGAGGAGGTTCATGAGGCGGGGGAGGACTTCCAGTGGCGCAGTGACGCCTCGACGGCGGCGTGGACCTCGGTGAGGCGGATGCCGACGCCGGCGAGCTTGGCGGAATCCATG
>CAIMAQ010000055.1 GCA_903839035.1 uncultured Opitutia bacterium | reverse complement strand
GAGGCGCACCGCGGGCAGGTCTACGCGATCGTCGGCCCGTCGGGCTGCGGCAAGAGCACGCTGCTTTACCTCCTCGGCCTGCTGGACCAGCCGGACGGCGGCACCATCGCGATCAACGGCCAGACCATGTCGAACAGCGACGATGCCGCCCGCACCGCCGCCCGCGGCACCCATATCGGCTTCGTCTTCCAGTTTCACTTCCTGATGCTTGAGTTCAGCGCGCTGGACAACGTGATGATGCCCATGCGCAAGCTCGGCAAACTGTCGCCCGAGGCCATGACCGCGCGCGCCCACTCGCTGCTGGATTCGGTCGGGCTGGGAGACAAGACCCACCGCCTCGGCACCCAACTCTCGGGCGGTGAGCAGCAGCGCGTGGCCGTCGCGCGCGCGCTCGCGAATGAACCGACGATCATCCTCGCCGACGAGCCGACGGGAAATCTCGACGTGAAAAACTCCGCCATGGTGTTTGACCTGCTGACGCGGCTCGCAAAGGACCACGGCCAGGCCGTGGTGCTCGTCACGCACAACCCCGAAATCGCCAACCGCTGCGACGCGGTGCGGCCGATGCGCGACGGCCTGTTTGTCTGACGCGGCGCGTCCGCGCCGCGCGGGAGCAGGGAGCAGGGGGCGGGCAGAAGGGAGAAGGGGCAAGAATGTGAGGCAAGGGTAGGAGGCTGCGATGAGTCAGCTCAGTCTTCCCGGTCCCCTGCTCCCTGCTCCCTAATCCCTTTCGCGCTCCCGCCGCTCCGATAAGTCGGAGTGTGCAGGCGGCGAGCCGGCACTTATGACTGGGAGAAAGAAAATTCCCCCGGAAATTTTGATTTACAACGGAAACGCCGCCGCGTTCCTTCGACGGCGATTCCAACCCTACAACGACGACCCGTGAGCCACGACCCATCGCGAAAAACTTTTCTGGCCAAATTGACCGGCCTGGTTGCCGTTGCCGGTCTTGCCCCGAAAATCCTCGCGAAACCCACCGGCGTGGCCTCCCCGAGTCCGGCCGCTTCGCCGATTTTCGCCCTTCGGCCTGAAATCCGGGCCGTCGCGCGTCACGCCGGCACGGTCTGAGCTACGGCTAAACCGAGCACCTCTGGTCCATGTCGAACATCTTTCCCAAATCCGCTAACAAGCTGCCACTCCAGATCATTGTGTATCTGGTGGTGCTGAGCGGTATTGTGACGGCCGGCGCCAATTATTACATGACGCCGAAGTACACGCGCGTCGGTTACGCCCCGGTCCAGCCCGTGCCTTACAGCCACGCCCTCCATGCCGGCCAGCTCGGCATCGACTGCCGTTACTGTCACAGTAACATTGAGAAGGCCGGCGTGGCCAATCTGCCGACCGCGCAGACCTGCATGAACTGCCACAACCAGGTCAAGAAGGATAGCCCCCTTCTGGCCGTCGTGCGCCACAGCTACGAAACCGGTGAGGCGGTGCCGTGGGTCAAGATCCACCAAGTACCTGATTACGCGTATTTTAACCACTCGATCCATGTGAACCGCGGCGTCAGCTGCGTGGAATGTCACGGCAAGATTAACGAGATGGAGGTCGTGACCCACGCCAAGCCCCTCAGCATGGGCTTCTGCCTCGACTGCCACCGCGACCCCGCGGGATTTGTTCGGGAGAAGCGTGATATCTACAACCTGAACTCGCCGACGATCGCCCAGAAGTCCGGCTTGGATGCCGCGCATAAATTTCTGACCGACCGGAACATCAAACCTCCGCAAAGCTGCTCCGGCTGCCATCGATGAAACGCAAATTTCACCATCCCGAATCCCCGGAACGCGAACTTACCGGTCCGAAATACTGGCGCAGCCTTGACGAGCTGGCTGCCACGCCGGGCTTCAAGGCGCAATTGGCGCGTGAATTCCCCGAGGGCTCCTCGTCCATGGCGGGCGTTGATCGCCGCCAGTTCACCAAGATCATGGCCGCCTCGTTCGCGCTAGGCGGCCTCGGCCTCGCCGGCTGCCGCCGGCCCGAGCGCTATGTGCTGCCGTGGGGCAAGTCGGTCGAGGGTGTGATCCAGGGTCTCCCGCTTTATTTCGCGACGGCGATGCCGCTGCGCAAGTCCGCCATCCCGCTGCTCGCCGAGACCCACCAGGGTCGCCCGACCAAGCTCGAGGGCAATCCGAGCTTCGCCCCGCACGGTGGCGCCAGCACGCTGCTCGCCCAGGCCTCCGTGCTCGACCTTTACGATCCGGATCGCGCCATCAAGCACACGATCAAGGGTGCGGACGCCACGTCCGCCCAGGTGACCGCGCTGCTGGCCAGCCTCGGCCAAACCGCCTCGGCCAACG
>CAIMAQ010000054.1 GCA_903839035.1 uncultured Opitutia bacterium | reverse complement strand
GTCGCCGGCGTGCGCACGATCACCTACGCCCCGTAATTGGGTCGCACGGTTTAACTCTCAAGCCGTCCGCGTCAGCGGACGGCTTTTTTGTGCCTGGATGCCGGGGTCGGGCGGACGCGGGCGCGAATTTTCCCCGCCGGCCCCGTCATTTTTCTTTCCGCACCGGAGTTTTGGGCTTCCATTGGGGGCGATGACCCCGGCCCAAGCCCAGCAGCGGATCGCCGACCTGCGCGCGCAAATCACGCGGGCGGACGAGCTCTACTACAAACGGGCGAAGCCGGAGATTTCCGATTTCGAATACGATGAGGCCAAGCGCGAACTGGCGGACTTGGAGGGGAAGTTCCCGCAGTTCGCGTCGGCGGATTCGCCCACGCAGCGCGTCGGCGACGACCGGGTGCAGGGTTTCCAGGAGGTGGCGCACCGGCAGAAGATGCTCAGCCTCGACAACACCTACAACGAGGCGGAGCTGCGGGCGTTCCATACGCGGCTCGCCAAACTGCTGGGCACGGACGACCTCAGCTACACGGTGGAGCCGAAGATCGACGGCCTGGCCGTGAGCCTGACGTACGAGAACGGGCAGTTCGTCCGGGCGGTGACGCGCGGCAAGGGCGACCGGGGCGACGACGTGACGGCGAATGTACGGACGATCCACTCGCTGCCGATGCAGCTGGCGAAGGGCGAGGGCCGAGGGGCGAAGGGGGAGATGCCCCGGACCGTGGAGATTCGTGGCGAGATTTACCTGCCGGCGGCGGAGTTCGAGCGCATCAACGCCGAGCGGGCGGCGGCCGGGGAGGAGCTTTATGCCAACCCGCGGAATCTTGCGGCCGGCACCATCAAGCAGCTCGATTCCGCCGAGGTGGCGCGACGCAAACTCGAGATCGTGCTGTACGGCCTCGGCTACTGTGAACCGGCGGTGGTGGAGTCGCAGACCGGCCTGCAGAAAAAACTTTCGGCCTGGGGCCTGCCGGTGGTGGAGAAATCCTGGACGGTGCACGGCATCGACGCGGCGTGGGCGGCGGTGGGCGAACTGGACCGGATGCGGCACGGCTTTGCGTACGGCACGGACGGCGCGGTGGTGAAGCTCGACAGCGCGGACCAGCAGCGCGAGGCGGGCGAGACGGCCAAGGCGCCGCGCTGGGCGATCGCGTACAAGTTCAAGCCGGAGACGGCGCGCACCCGGCTGCACGCCATCACGATCCAGGTCGGCAAGACCGGCATCCTCAGCCCGGTGGCCGAGCTGGAGCCGGTGCTGCTGGCGGGCAGCACCATCAGCCGGGCGACCCTGCACAACGAGGACGAGATCCGCCGGAAGGACATCCGCATCGGCGACCTCGTGGAAATCGAGAAGGCCGGCGAGGTCATCCCCGCGGTGTTGCAGTCGTTCCCGGCGGAGCGGCCGAAAGGAGCCCGGGAGTACGACCTGTTCGCCGCGGTCGGGGGCAAGTGCCCGGTGTGCGGCTCGAAGATCGCGCGGATCGAGGTGGCGGCGGAGGACGCCACGGGCGTGGCGTGGAAATGCCAGAATTACGACTGCGAGGCGCAGCGGGCGGGGCGGCTGGGATTTTTCTGCAGCCGCCGGGCGCTTGCGATCGACGGCGTGGGCGGGGTGGTGGCGGCCAAGCTGGTTGAGCTCGGCCACGTGCAGGATCCCCCGGACCTGTACGACGTGCCGCTCGGGACGCTGGCGACGCTGAACCTCGGCACGGTGGAGGAACCGCGGGTGTTTGGGGAAAAGAACGCGACGAAGATTGTCGCGGCCCGCGAGGCGGCACGCGCGCTGCCGCTCGAGAAATGGCTTTATGCACTGAGCGTGCCGGATGTCGGCGAAACGACGGCGCGCGAGTTGGGCCGGCGGCACCGGAGTTTCGCCGAGCTGGTGGATTCGCCGTTGCTGCGCGCGGTGTCGCAGAAAGCGGAGCGGGTGGCGCAGCGCGAATGGGAGGCGCCGGCGTCGCGGAAAAACCCCGCCAAGTCCGATGAGGACAAGGCGCGGCGCAAGGAACTGTGTATCCGGCTCGAGGCGGAAATTGCGGCCCTCGAGGCGGGTCCGCTCGCCGGGGTGCCGGCGGACATCGGACCGGCGGTGGCGGCGAGCGCGCAGGAATTTTTCGCCAGCGTCCCCGGTCGGCGGCTGCTGAAAAAACTGGATCACCTCGGCATCGACCCGCAGGGCACGGTGGCGACAGCGGGGGTGTTCACGGGCAAGACGCTCGTGCTCACCGGCACGCTGCCGACGCTGAAGCGCGAGGAAGCTGAGCAGAAAATCCTGGCTGCCGGAGGCAAGGTCAGCGGCAGCGTCAGCAAGAAGACCAGTTATGTGCTCGCCGGCGAAGAGGCCGGCTCGAAGCTCGACAAGGCGAAAGAGCTGGGCGTGCCGGTGATCGCCGAGGCGGAGTTCCTTCGGTTACTGGCCGGCGGATAAGCAATTATCCCACCGGGGGGGCGCTGTACGATGCTTGCCAGCGAAGGCCGGTCTGGCACTCTGCCGGGGTTGTTACCCCTGATGCTTCCCACGGGCAAATTTCTGCGGCTTCTCTGCATCGGTGCCGGCTTGGCACTGTCGGCTGCACTGGTGCGTGCCCAGGTGACTTCGGATCCGGCGCTGCAGGCGATCATCGAGCAGAACCGGCAGTTGCAGGAGCAGGTGAAGGCACAGCAAAAGACGATTGAGGCGCTCAACGCCCGGATGGAGGAGATACGCCGGGCGAGCGAGCGGCAGGACCGCCAGCTGCAGACCCTGCAGGAACGGACCGACGCGGCCGCGCCGGCGGAGCGGGCGGTCCCGGTGGAATCTTCGCGGGACCACGAGGTGCGCATCGCCGGCGAGTCGGGCCTGGCCTTTTTCTCGTCCGGCAGCCACGGCCAGTGGCCCAATTCGGAATTCCGGGTGGATGACACCACGATCACGGTCGAGGCGCCGGTCTGGCAGAACGTCTATTTTTTCACGGAGCTGAAGCTGCTCCAGCGCGAGGCCAATGCGGCCAACTTCCAATTCGGCGAACTCTACGTCGAGTTCGAGGGCCTGGGCCGGCCGTGGGGCCAGCCGGAGGCGCTCAACCTGCGGGCGGGCAGCATTAACACACCGTTCGGCGAGGAATACCTCCTGCGTGGTCCCATCGAGAATCCGCTGATTTCCCATTCGCTCAGCGACATCTGGGGTCCGGACGAAGGCGCGGAGCTCTACGGCAAACTGGGATCGTGGAGCTATGTCGTCGCGGTGCAAAACGGCGGGATCAGCCAGTTGCGTGACTTTAACTCGGACAAAACCTTCGCGGCGCGCCTCGGCTGGGATCCGCTCGCCTGGCTGCACCTGAGCGCGAGCGCGATGCGCACCGGCAAACTCGCCACCGTGTCGCCGGTGACCAACACGGGGGACGGCGTGTCGTCGATCTGGTTTGCCAACGCCTTTTTCCGGGCGCTCGGCCCGGCGAGCCGGACGCAGAATTTCTGGGCCAACCTTTACGAGGCGGACGCCGTGGCCCAGTGGTCCGGCGGCCGCGTTGCCGCGGCCCTGGGCCAGGTGCGGTTCGACGACAGCGATGCTCTCGTGGATGACGCGCGGCGGCTGCGTTACGGCTACCTGGAGGCGATGCAGTCCCTCACCGAGCAGCTGTACGGGGCGGCGCGTTTTTCCGCGATAGATGCGCCCGGCGGCTACCCGCTCGCGGGCCAGGGCAATCCGGGCGAGTTTTTCTACCGCCCCTCACTGACCGAGGAACTCCGCCGGTTCAGCCTGGGGTTTGGCTACCGCTTCTGGCCGCCGCTGGTGCTGAAGCTCGAGTACAGCTGGGAGTGGGGCCGGATGCTCAACGGGGCCACCCGCGACCAGGAAAACTTCCTCGGCGCCGAGATCGGCCTGAAATTCTGACCCATGATGAAATCACTGACCATCCTGCTGGTGGGTCTCGCGGCCGTGGCCGAGTGCGCAGCCGGCACGATCGAGGGCACGGTGCGCGCGCTGCCGCCAGCGGAAGCGCCGGAGGCGGCGGGCGGGGCCGGCTCGTACGACAGCCGCCGGTACAAATTTGTCGAGCGGATCGACTACGAGCATCTGCGGGACTTTGTGATCTACATCGACCAGGCGGTGCCATCGGCGGTCGCCGTCGCACCGCAACAGGCCGCCGTCACCACACAGCGGGACGCCAGTTTTGACCCGCATGTGCTGCCAATCGCGGTGGGCACCACGGTCCGCTGGCCGAACGACGATGACATCTATCACAACGTGTATTCCGAGTCGGAGGTGAAGTCGTTCGACCTCAAGTTCTACAAGAAGGAGAAGATCCCGGAGGTGGTGTTCGACCAGGTCGGCCGCGTGGATGTGTTCTGTGCGATCCACGCCAAGATGCATTGCATCGTGCTGGTGCTGCCCAACACCTATTTTGCCCGCGCGGACGCGAAGGGCAGGTTTGTGCTCAAGGACGTGCCCCCGGGCACCTACAAGCTGCGGGCCTGGCACGAGCGTTTTCCCAGCCAGACCAAGACGGTCGTGGTGCCGGCGGAGGGCGAGGTGCGGGTGGACTTTGCCCTCGGGCTGGGCGACCTGCCGAAATATTAGCGCATGGCCGCCCCAAGCCGACCGATTCGATTCAGCCTGCAGGCCAAGGTCATGGCGGCGGTGCTGACGCTGCTAATCGTGCTGCCCGCGATTACGCTCTGGGTCGTGAACCGGAGCATCACCCGGCAGACGCGCGACGATGCGGGGCTGGCCCTTTCCACCGCGCGGGCGGTTTTTCTCCAGTCGCTGGGCAACCGCGCCGGCAGCCTGGTGTCGCGGTACCGCAACATCGTGGGCGATGTGCGTTTCCTGAAGATGATCAATCTGAACGATGCCGGCACCACCCAGGCCTATCTGCAGGACATGCTGGACGAATTTGCCGATGACACCGAGCTGCTGGTGTTTGTCACGCCGGAGGGCAAGTTGCTCGTTTCGGCGGATGGCACCCACCTCAGCGGCGCGCGGCGGGCGACGAAGGTGTCGCTGGAAGACTTTGTCCTGGAATCGGCCGGGGTGACCCGCCTGGCGCTGGGCGGGGAAATCGGATCCGGCTGCCTGGTCCTGGAGGACCAGGCCTTGAATGTCGTGGCCATTCCCGTGGTGGTGACGGAGCGTGGACTGGCCGGCGTGCTGGTCGTCGGGGTGCGGCTCGGCGAGACGGCCTTGCATCAGCTCAAGCCACCACAGACGGAAGTCCTTCTCATGAGCAACGGCGCAGCGGTGGCCGCCACGCTGCGCGGGCCGACGACCAAGGCTGCGGCGCAGGGCTGGGCCACGGCGGTCGCGGCCTCGGGCGCCGTGGCCCAGGAAGCGGTGATCAACGATGAGCATTTTCTGACCCTGACTGCAAATTACGGGCGTACGGCCGTGTCGCCGGGCTTTCATTTTGCTCTGCTCTCCTCCCTCGAGCAACGGCTGGATGCGCTGGAAACCACGTGGGCGCGGGTGCTGGGCCTGAGCGTCGCGGGCATCGCCGCCAGCGCGCTCGTGGTGTGGTTTTTCATCCGCCGGGTGACCCGGCCGCTGCGGGAACTGAGTGAAAGCGCGGAGGCGGTCGGCCGGGGTGACTTCTCGCGGCGCATCGACCGGTTCTCGAACGATGAATTCGGCGAGCTCGCCGTGACGTTCAACCAGATGACCACGAACCTGCAGAACTCACGCATCGAGCTGGAGCGGGCGATGCAGACGGTGAAGGCGACGCAGGAGCAGCTGATCCAAAGCGAAAAACTGTCCGCGGTCGGCCAGTTCGTGGCCGGCGTGGCCCACGAGCTGAACAACCCGCTCACCGCGGTGATCGGGTTTTCGGAGCTGCTCCAGACCGCGCAGACGGATGACAAGACCAAGGGCCACCTGGAGCGCATCGCGAAGAGTGCGCACCGCTGTCACAAGATCGTCCACAGCTTGCTGAGTTTTGCCCGGCAGGAGGCGCCGGAGCGCAAGCTGGTAGACCTGACGACCGTGCTGGAGGAAGTGCTGGAGATCATGGCCTACGACCTCCGCACGAGCAACGTGACGGTGGTGCGGGAGTTTGCCCCGGATCTGCCCAACATCATGGCCGACCCGCACCAGCTGCAGCAGGTCTTTGTGAACATCCTGGGCAACGCGCGGCAGGCGATCGAGCCGTTCCAGCGCGAGGGCCGCATCGTGATCCGGACGCAGTGCACGGACGGGTGGGTGACGATCGAGTTCCAGGACAACGGTCCTGGGATCAAGCCCCAGCACCTGGCGCGCATCTTTGATCCGTTCTTCACCACCAAGCCGGCGGGCAAGGGCACCGGGCTCGGACTTAGCCTGTCCTATGGCCTCATCCAGGAACATGGCGGCAAGATCAGCGCGCAGAGCGAGCCCGGCCATGGCGCGACGTTCCGCATCGAGCTGCCCGTGGCCGTCAACACGGCCCTGTCGGCCCTGCGGCGCAGCGGCACGCCGTTTCCTTTCGCCGCCGCGGGCACGCCGACGGGCAAGACGATCCTCGTGATCGACGACGAGCAGTGGATCCTGGACCTTGCGGGCGAGTTGTTGCGGACCGAGGGGCACGCCGTGGAAACGGCTTCCAGCGGTCAGCAGGCCCTCGAGCTCATGAGCCAGCAGAAGTTCGACGTGCTGGTCTCCGACTGGAAGATGCCCGGGCTGAACGGCATCCGGCTGCACGAGCACCTCCTGGCCACGAACCCCGAATCGGCAAAACGCATGCTGTTCATGACTGGTGACGTCGTGAGCGACACCTTTCAGGCCTACCTTTCGGAGCACCGCCTGAGCTGTCTCTCGAAGCCCTTTGCGATCATCGAATTCCGTGCGGCGGTCACACGGATGGTGAACGCGAAGCGCTAAGACGTCGAGGGCCGGCGGGACGGAAGAATTTTATCGCGGAGACGAGGAGGAGCGGAAGCGCGGAGTGCAGGGCGGCGTCGCTGACCCCGCCTTACAATGGCGAAGGGGCGATGCTACGTCCGGGGCATCTCGCACAGTTCCACCGATCCACCGTGGAGCACAACTGGGTGCAGTTGCAGCAGCTCCAGCAGCTTCGCCCGGTTGTCTGCGTCGAAGCGCATGAAGCCGCCGATGTGCTTCGTGGACTGCGCCGGCTGGGGGTCGCCGATCACGACGCGTTCGCCGAGGGCGCTGCCGCCCTTGAACAGGCCGCTCGCCTCGGCTGCGGCGAAGAAGCGGTCCCACTCGGCTGGCGTGGTTGCGCTCGTCGCGTTGTTTTGGATCAGGAGGAGATACTGGGTCTTCATTGCCCAAGGAGAGAAGCCCAGCTCGGTCGCGAACTTTAGAATCCGCGCTTCTGCAGGGCAGCGCTGAGCTCGCGCATGAAGGCCTCGCCGTCGGCCGGGGTGGGGCGGTAGCCGGGCTGGCTGACTTTGGTGAAACCGGGGCGGCCCTGGTTGTCCACGATCCACTTGGCGGTCACGCCGTCACTGAAGGTCACGTCGCCGCTGGCGAGGGCGCCGGGGGTGAGCACCACCTTGTCAACGGAGACCGTGACGGAGGAGGCTCCGGCTGGAACATCATCGGGATCCGAGCCAAAGGTCTCATCCGCCGCGTCGGCCGCGTCGGCCGCATCGGCCGGGTCGGCGCCCGGGCCGGCCGGGTTCTTCGCGGCGGCCGCGGGCTTGGTCGGGGTGGCCTTGGTGAGATCGGAGGCGTCGACTTTCGGGGCGGCGTCCTTGAGGGCGAGATTGAGGTCGTCCACCAGGAAGCGGACGTCGCGGTAGGTCATCGAGACCTTGAACTGTTCGATAAGCTTTTTCTGGACGGTCGAAAGGTTGTCGCCGGCGACGACCCAGCTGGTGACGGCGGCGGTTTGCTCGGGAGTGAGGGCCATGGGAGGGAAGTAAGAATGAAGAAGGCAGCAGGAGGAAGTCCGGAAACGGACGCCAAGGGCGCAAACCCACTTTCAACCCAATCCTTTCAACTTTCAACTCGCGGCCGCAGGCCGCGGGTTTACTTCGACAACTGGGACTTGAGGAAGTCGACGCTGCCGCGGGTGGACGTGTCCTGCTCCATCATATTGTCCACGGCCTTGCAGGCGTGGATGACGGTGCCGTGGTCGCGGCCGCCGAAGGCGTCGCCGATTTCCTGGAGCGAGTGCTTGGTGAGCGTCCGGGTGAGGTACATTGCGATCTGGCGGGGGATGGCGATGTTGTTGGGCCGGCGCTTGCTGGTCATGTCGCTGTGGCGGATCTGGTAGTGGTCGGCCACGCGCTTCTGGATCGTCTCGATCGTGAGGATGTTCTGCGCCTGCTCCATCAACACGTCCTGCAGGAGCATCTCGGTGGTCGCGAGGTCGAGCGGCTTGCTGGTGAGGGAGGAGTAGCTGGCGACCTTGATCAGCGCGCCTTCGAGGCGGCGGATGTTCTTGGAGATGTTCTGCGCGATGAAATTGAGGATCGGATCCGGCAGGTTGAACTTCAGGCTGGCGGCCTTGGTGCGAAGGATGGCGACGCGGGTCTCGAAGTCGGGCGCCTGGATGTCGGCGGGCAGGCCCCATTCGAAGCGGGAGACGAGGCGGGCCTCGAGTTTCTGGATCTCGCTGGCGCGGCGGTCGCTGGAAAGGACGACCTGCTTGCCGGACTCGAAGAGGTCGTTGAAGGTGTGGAAGAACTCCTCCTGGATGCGTTCCTTGCCGGCGAGGAACTGCACATCGTCAATCAGCAGCACGTCCACGTGACGGTAGCGCTGGCGGAACTTCGTGAGGCTGTTCTCCTGCAGGGCCTGGATGAACTCGTTGGTGAACTTCTCGGTCGAGAGGTAGGCGACGCGGGCGTCGGGGTTGGCGCGGAGGATGGCGTGCCCGATGGCGTGCATCAGGTGGGTTTTGCCCAGGCCGGTGTTGCCGTAGATGAAGAGGGGATTGTAGGCCTGCGCGGGGGCCTGGGCGACGGCGAGGGCCGCGGCGTGGGCCATCTGGTTATTGGCGCCCACGACGAAGGTCTCGAAGGTGTTGCGGGCGTTGAGCGTGCCGGCCGAGGGGCTGCGGTCATCGTAACGGCCGGAGCGGCGGGGGGCGGCCTTGCCGCGGGGGGCGGGCTCGGCGATTTTATGGGAATGGGACGTGCCTGGGGAACGCTGGGAGTCGGCCTTCCGCAAAGAGACATTCACAAGGCGGCCGGCGGTGAGGCGGAGCCGCTGGGAGATGAGGTCCAGGTAGTTATCGTGGATCCAGATGGCGGCGAAATCGTTGGGCACGCCCAAGGTCATCGCGTCCTCCGTCGTTTCGAGGCACACCATGGGCTCGAACCACATCTGGAACACGTCCTCGGGAAACAACTCCTTGAAGTCGCATTTGACGGTTTCCCAGAGACTGGGGGGCAAAGACAAAGTGGGCATGGAACGGGCGAAAAGTGGGGTTTTATTCACACAGCGCCGCCGGAGGTCATCTGTCACGTCGATCTGAGCCTGATCCGAGCTTCCTGCCTGCAACGAAATTCATGCCGGGTCATCAGGGGGAAAAGGGTGTGGTGGGGTGAAAGCGTAAATGATTGATGACCAAGGGCTGCGATCGAGTGTTGCCGCGGAGCCTAGGACCAAGACTAAAAGAGACGTGAGAAAGAACGGCCGGACGGGAGAGAAACGCTGAACGAGGGCGGAGTAACAGTGAACCAAAAAAGCATTTCAAGGGTAACTTTCCGACAAGTTATTCACCATGGGTCTGGGCATAACTTTTCCCATTATTTTATTGCCACGCCGGGCCGAAGTCAGCGCGGGAAAACGGCCGTAATCTTTTCGTCATGCCATCGCCGGTCCGTGGCCGTGGAAGTGGCTGTGGAAGCCGGTTGCAAGGTTACGGTCCGGTTACGAACCGGTGACGGCGCGTTTAATTTCGGATACGCAGCGCAGCGCGGCGGCTCACGCGGGGGCGGGCGCCGGGTCGAACCATTTGCCGTGTTCCTTGATGAGCGCGATGAGCTTCGCGTCGGCGTCGGCCTGCGGAATGTTGTACTGCACGCAGTTTTTCCCGACGTAGAGGTTGATCTTGCCCGGGGCGCCGCCGACGTAGCCGAAATCGGCGTCGGCCATCTCGCCCGGGCCGTTCACGATGCAGCCCATGATGGCGAGCTTCACGCCCTTGAGGTGCCCGGTCTGGGCGCGGATACGCTGGGTGGTGGTCTGCAGGTCGAACAAGGTGCGGCCGCAGCTGGGGCAGGCGACAAACTCGGTCTTGGAAATGCGCGCGCCGGCGCCCTGGAGGACATTGTAGGCCAGCCGGACTGCCCGGGGCGCGTCGGCCTCGGTCTCGATACTGACGAGGTCGCCGAGGCCGTCGCAGAGCAGGCCGCCCGTGAGGAACGAGGCCTCGAGCAGCTTGGAGAGGAAACTGTTGTCGCCACGCACGGCCGTCGCCGGCGTGTTGCGGATCCAAAGCGGTGCCCGGAAACCGAGTCCGCGCAGCCCGGCGGCCAGCCGGCGGTACGCACCGGTGGCATGGGCGGGCGCAGTGAGGTCCGGCCCGGCCTTGGCGGAGTTGAGCGTGAAGATGAGCCGGTCGCCGCCCAGTTGCTGCAAGGTGGGAGCGAGGACGGGAAGGTCACCGGGGGCCAGGGCGACGGCGAGAATGAGCTGATGCTCGCGGGCGAACTGGGCGAAGGCGGTGAGCGGGGCGGCATCGTTCGCGCCAAACTCCCGGACGAGAATCGTGCCGGGTCGGAGCTTCTGGGCAAAAGGCCGCAGCTCAGCGGGCGTGAGGGCCGGGGTGAGCTCCAGCGCGTACGCGGCCGCTCCGGGGTCGGGCAGTTGGGGCAGTTGGCTGGCGGCCTCCAATTGGACAAGGATCACCTCGGCGGGGGTATCCTTGAGTTTGCCGGCGGCGAGCTGGCTGAGGGTGGCGGTTAGGTCCGCGCCCGCCCGCACCACCACGCGCGGCGGCTGTTCCGGTCCAACGGTGACGCCCGGTGAGAACTGCAGGGTCGCCGTCTCGCGTTTGGTGAAATGGTAGGGATCGATGCCGTCATCGGGGCGATTGGCGATGGGTGAGGGGCGATCGGCGGTCCAGAGGCTCATCGCCTTGTCCGCGATGGCCCGGGCGACGGGAACCTCGTACACGCTGTCCTCGGTGAGGGACACGCGGATGGTGTCACCGAGGCCGTCGAGCAGCAGCGAGCCGATGCCGATGGCACTCTTGATGCGGCCGTCCTCGCCGTCACCGGCCTCGGTCACGCCGAGGTGCAGCGGGTAATGCATGGCCTCCTGCGCCATCCGCTGCACGAGCAGCCGGTAGGCCTGGATCATGACCTTCGGGTTCGAGGCCTTCATCGAGAGGATGATCTGCTGGTAGGAGTGGGCCTCCGCGATGCGGAGAAACTCGAGCGCACTCTCGACCATGCCGAGCGGCGTGTCGCCGTAGCGGTTCATGATGCGGTCGCTGAGTGAGCCGTGGTTGGTGCCGATGCGCATCGCGCGGCCGAGTTCCCGCGAGCGCTTCACGAGCGGTGAGAATGAGTCGTGCAGGCGCTGCAGCTCGGTGGAATAGTCGGAGTCGGAGTACTCGCGGACGCTGAACTTCTTCTTGTCGGCGTAATTGCCGGGATTCACCCGGACCTTCTCGACGTGCTCCACCGCCTCCATCGCGGCGCTGGGCAGGAAATGGATGTCCGCCACGAGGGGCACATGGCCGAAGCCCGCGGCGGTGAACTGCGTGCGGATGGCCTGGAGGCATTTTGCGGCGGCGACATTGGGCGCGGTGATGCGGACGATCTCACAGCCGACCTCGGCGAGGGCGATGGACTGCTTGACCGTGGCGGCGACATCCTGGGTGTCGCTGGTGGTCATTGACTGCAGCCGAATCGGGTGGGCGCCGCCGACGCCGACGGAGCCGACCATGACCTCGATGGTCGGCCGGCGCACGGTGGAGAAACGGGACGCGCAATAGGACATGCGGCCGCGGGTCAGGGTTTGGCCGGCGCCGGGTTGGTCGCGGGGGCCGACGCGGGTGTGGCGGACTCCGCCCGGTCACGGTTCATGCGCCGGACGTCGAAGACGCTGATATAAACCACCATCGTGAGCAGCAGCAGGATGAAAACGCCGTTGGCCGCCATGATGAAGTTAACCGACAGGGCCCGGCCGCGCAGGCGGCCGATGGTGGCGAACATCATCTGGCCGCCGTCGAGAACGGGCAGGGGAAGCAGGTTAAAGATCGCGAGGCTGATGTTGAGCAGGATGGTGAACATCAGCACAGGGCGGATGCCGGCCTCGGCCGCGCTATGGAAAATGCGGACGATGCCGACCGGGCCGGAAAGCTTGGAAAGCCCGATGTCGGAGTGCGGGTTGATCAGGCTCCAGATGGTGCGGTACGACATCAGCACCTGGTCGCGAATCTGGGCGAACGGGGTGGGATGGATCAGCGTGTAGCCGGTGGTGAGCGCGAGACCGAAGGCGGTGACGGACTTGGCCGGGGCCCGGGCCGGAAGGGTGAGGGCGACCTCGGTGCCGGCGCGCTGCACGCGCACGACGACCGGCCGTTTGGCCGAAAGCTCGAGGAGGTCCTGCCAGGTCTGGAAACTCATCACCGGCTGGCCGTCGAGGCTCAGGATGAGATCGTCGGGATGAAATCCGGCCTTGGCCGCAATCGAGCCGGGGGCCACCTGGAACACGCTTAATTGATAACCCGGCGCGATACCCACCCGGCGTTCGCTCTCCTCGCCCGCGAGCTGCGGATGCACGATGACATCAAAGATCTTCCCCTCGCGCTGGAGGGTGAAAACCGCCTGCCGCCGGCCATCCGGACTCATCCCGGAGCCGAGGCCGATCTGAACGTAGATATCAAAAAACTTTTCCACGGGCCGGCCATCGATGGCCTTGATGACATCGCCGACCCGCAGGCCGGCCTCCATCGCCGGGCTGGTCACCTTCACGCCGCTGGGCAGCTCGATCTTCTGGCTGACATAGCCGATGCTGGTGCTCGCGGTCTCGCTGCTCTCGGGCTGGCCGATGACCCAGATGATGCTCGCGAGGGCGAAGGCAAAGAGGACGTTGAAGCAGGCCCCGGCGACAAACACGATCATCTTGGTCGAATAGGAGACGGGCGGGAGTTTTTCGACGTCGACCTCGCTCTGGCCCTCGATCGGGCCGAGGTCGGCCAGTTGCGGCAGCAGCACGTAACCGCCGAGGGGAAACCAAGCGAGGCGGTACTCGACGCCGTCGCGGCCATGCCAGGAAAAAATCGCCGGACCGAAGCCAATGGAGAACCGCTCCACCTTCGCGCCGCGCCAGCGGGCCGCCAGAAAGTGGCCGAGCTCGTGGACAAAGATCGAGCCGCCGAAGAAGAGGGCGACGAGCAGGATCGACCAGGCGTTGGCGAGCAGGGTGGTTAGGAAATCGGAGGTCATCAGGTTCTGGAAATCGTTTTCAGGAGCGCGCCGGCGGTACGCCGGGCGTGGGCGTCGGCGTCTAGGACTGCGGCGAGCGTCTCCGGTTCAAGATTTTCCACGGTCTGGAGAGTTTGATCGATGACGCGGGGAATCGCAAGGAAGGGGATGGAACCGCCGAGGAAGGCGGCGACGGCGACCTCGTTGGCGGCGTTGAACACCGCGGGGGCGACGCCGCCGGCGGCCATGACCTGGCGCGCGAGGCGGAAGCACGGGAAGCGCACCTCGTCCACCGGCCGGAATTCGAAGCCCAGCAGCCGGGTGAAATCGAGCGCAGGCTCGACGCCCGGCGCCCGGTCGGGGTGCAGCAGGGCGTACTGGATGGGAAACGTCATGGAGGGCGGTGAGAGCTGGGCGAGCATCGCGCCGTCGGTGAATTCGACGAGGCAGTGCACCATGCTCTGCGGGTGGATGACCGCGGTGCACTGGTCGGCGCGGAGGCCAAACAGCGCCTGCGCCTCGATCAGCTCGAGGCCCTTGTTGGCCAGTGTGGCGCAATCCACGGTGATTTTCGGGCCCATGGCCCAGGTGGGGTGCTTGAGGGCGTCGGCAGGCGTGACATGGGCCAGCCGCTCGGCCGGCCAGTCGCGAAACGCACCGCCGCTCGCGGTGAGCACGATGCGGCGCACACCGGTCCGACCGGGCTCACCGCGGGCGGCCTGCGGGTGACCCTCGAGACATTGGAAAACGGCGCTGTGCTCGCTGTCCACGGGCAGGAGTTTGGCCCCGTGTTTTTTCGCGGCGGCCATGACGAACTTGCCGGCGAGCACGAGGATCTCCTTGGACGCGAGCGCGAGGTCCTTGCCGGCGGCGAGGGCGGCGAGCGCGGGCTCAAGCCCGGTGGTGCCGACGACGGCAACGAGCACGACATCGGCCCCGGGCAGCTGGGCGAGGGCAATGAGTCCGCGCAACCCGCCGTAAAGCTGGGTGCCGGCGGGGAAACCGCCGCCGGACTTGGCCGCGGCGTAGGCGGCGTCTTCGAACACCGCGACATGGGCCACACCGAAGTCGCGGGCGATCTGGGCCAGCCGGGCGTGATTGGCCCGCGCGGCGATGCCGACGAGCTCAAGCTTGTCGCGGTGCGCGGCGATGACGCGCAGGGTGTTTTCCCCGATGGAGCCGGTGGCGCCGAGCAGGACGATGCGTTTGCGGGGGCTGGACGAAGGTTTGGCCACGAAAGCCGGCAACGATGCAGGGGCGGCGCAAGGCCCGCAAGCGCGGAGGAGGATTTAAGCGCCCTCAATCACGGAATTTACCCACGGATTGCACGGATTAACACGGATGGTGTAGGTCGGGCTTTACGCCCGACAGG
>CAIMAQ010000053.1 GCA_903839035.1 uncultured Opitutia bacterium | reverse complement strand
GCAACCAGGATCCCTCCGTGCATCTCTGGATTCCCGCCGAGGACGTCGAACTCCAGATGAGCGGCTATGAGGGCAAGGTGAAGGAACTGGCCTATGACCACACCAGCCGCTGGCTCGCCACCGGGGGCGGCAGCGAGTGCTGCGTCTGGGATTGCACTGGCGCCGGTCCCGAGGGCCGCGAACCCGCGATGCTGCCGCACGAGTCGAAGATCTGCGCCGTCGCCTTCCAGCATTCCCACGGCCTGCTCGCCACCGCGTCCCAGGACGGCGTCGTCCAGCTCTGGAGTCCCGAGCGCAAGTCGCCGCTGCGCGCCACGGTGCGCATGCCGGCGGCCGCGACGAAACTCGCGTGGTCACCTGATGACGCCCTGCTCGCCATCGGCTCCGCCAAGGGCGCCGTCTACGTGCTCAAGTGCGAAGGCTGAGGACTTTTAAAAATCTATCCCCATCAGCAGCTTGAGCAGCGTGTAATCCTGCACGTGCACGTTCGGGTTGTTGTGGCGCGTCTCGTGGCGGATGCCGACGGTGAACGTCTCGGTCAGCTTCTTGTTCAGGTCCACCTTGTTTTCCCAGCCGTCCCGGCCCGACGCGATCGAGTAATACCACACGCCGCGCTCCGTCACCGTCATGCGCCACGGCAGCTTCCAGTCCGCCTCAAGAAAGAGTGATTCCACCGTGCTCGCCGAATGCGACACCGGATCCGAGATCTGCCACACGTCGAACAAATTCTCGGCCACACCCACGCGCAGGTTGCGGGTCGGCTTGGCAAACAGGTTCACGCCCAGACCTATTTCCTGTTGCAGCAGCACGTAGTCGCTGGGCATGCCGTTGAGAAGGAACGCCCGGTTCCATTCCACCGACGGGCTGTAGATCGAGAACAGTTTGTTGGGCAGTTCATGGCGCCACGAGGCGTCCGACCGGATGACATCGGTCGTGGTGACGTGGTTCGTGTCGGCGAAATCATAGCGCGCATTCAACTGCACTGTGTCCTTCAGCCACTTGCGCGTCAGGTGCGCCTCCGCCGTCTCGTTCGTGGTCTCGTTGGTGTTCGTGATGATCGACGTCGAGAAGGCGAACCGGCCGTGCCAGGGCCCGAAGAAATCCCGCAGTTGCTGCGCCAGGGCCAGGGGCGAGAGCAGCGACCAGCGCAGGAAGGAGGCATTTTCCACCTCCTCCGCCTTGATCCGGGCCTCATCGGCCTTGGCGCGGGCGATGGCCTGCGCCGCCTCCGGCGTGCCGAGGATCACCTTGGCATCGGCCAGCGGCACGCGCAGCAGGCCGAAGCGTTCCGAGACAAACACCCACGAGTCCACCGAGCGGTCCACGAGATGGCCGCGGATCCGGTCACCGTCGTTGTAAACGAGCACGTCAAACTTGACCGCCTCCGGCAAGGAAGCCGCCACCGGCTTGGCCGGCAAAACCGTCGCCTCCACGTCTGCCCGCGCCGTCACGCCAGCCACCAGCCATCCGGCCAGCACCCACCGGGCAGCCTTCAGCCACAAACCCCGCCTGGAAAAAATTATCCGCACGCTGCTTCGACGCATACCCCACCAAAGGGTTTCAAAAATCATCCAGTCACAAACAAAAATCCTGAATTATGTCAGACAGTCGGCCAAATTTTCCCGCAACTTCGCCTCGTCCAGCTGCCGGCCGATGAAAACCAGCTCCTGCCGCCGGTCGCCGTGTG
>CAIMAQ010000052.1 GCA_903839035.1 uncultured Opitutia bacterium | reverse complement strand
GCGATGGCCTTGTCGACGGCGATCTGGGCCTCATCGAACTTGGTCAATTCGTAGGCGACGTAGGCTTGGAAATTATAGACTGCGTAGGGCTTGTCCAAATGGCCCTTGGACACGGCGGAGACCAGGCTCTGGTAGGCCTCTTGCGGCTTTTCCAGCGAGTAATAGATCTGGGCGACCTGGTAATCGATCTGGCCGGACTTCGGGAAGTGCTTGGCGGCTCCCTTCAGGGCTTCGATGGCTTGGAAGGGCTTGTCGACCTGCTGGTAGGAATAGGCGAGCAGCTCCCAGTTGGACTGGATGGATTCGATGGAGCCGTTCTTCAGGCCGTTGTGGAGCAACTCGGTGGCTTTTCCGAACTGGCCGACGTTGAAATATAGGCCGACGAGCGTGTAATTATCCTTCGGCGTCCGCATGAAACCGAGAGCTTGGGCCCGCTCGACCGTGAGGATGGCACGAATGTTGTTTTCGCGGCCCTTCTCCTCGTCCTTGTCGAAGGCGAGATTCAGGTAGATCGGAACCAGCTGTGACCAGTAATCCTTCTTGGCGGGGTATTGCTTGACCATCAGCTCGAGCACTTCCGCGGAGCGGGCGAAATTCCCCTCCTGCTGGAGCGCCGCGAGGTACAGCACAAAAAAATTCTCCTTCGGATGATCGATGATCTGCAGGCACTTCTCGATCTCGGACTCGCACTCCTTCATCAGCTTGAGATCCGTCACGGCGGGGTTGAGCACGGCCCGGTTATAGAGCATGTTCACATAGAACAGCATGACTTCCTGCCGCTGCGGGTCCTGGGCGGGTGCGGTCGTATGCGCGAGCCAGCGCTTGGCGTAGTCCGTCGCCTTGCTCAGGTACTGCTGCTGCAGCGCAATAGACTTCAAGGTGCCGGAATCCTGTCCGTACATGTAGGCGATGTAATAGACCAGTTCCTGAACTTCCTTGTCCTCGAGGTAGTTATAGCTGTCCGAGAGGCGCAGGGCGGTCTCCATGGCCTGAAGCGCCTTGGGATAATCGCCCTTCTGCATGTAAATCTTGGAGAGGACCTCATCGAGCACCGCCGTGTCGTAGCTGGTGGGACTCACGTTGGGCAATTGGGCGGAGAGCAGGTTGATCGCACCCTCCCAGTTCTTGGCGTCCGTCAGGTCCTTGACCTTGCCGAGTGCCTCGGAGGTCGGCGGCTCAAGCTGGGCGTGTTCATCCACCGCGCGGAGGGCGGGTGCCACGGCCCCGACGCAGGCGAGGGCCGCACCGGTCAGGAGCAGGCGGTGCAGACGGGAAAGGGAAGAGGAGGGCACGTCGGTCACGGAGGGATTAATTATCGGTCAGGGTGAAGCCGACGGGCACCTGCATATGGGTGTTGACCGCGCGACCACCGCGTTTGCCGGGGCGGAACTTCCATTTGCTTACCGCCTGGATGGCGGCGGACTCAAACTCGCGCGCGGTGGAGCGGGCGGCGTAGGCATTGCGGACATCACCTTGGTCGGTCACGATGAAATCGACCACGACTTCACCGGTGACGCCGGCGCGGCGCATTTCAAATGGATATTGGGGGGAAGGCTGGAATTTTGGGGAGGGGATCTGGTCGAGCTTGGAGATGTCGAACACCTCGATGCCCTTGCCCAAGCCGTGGTTGCCCTGCGGGATGACAATGGCGCCCTGCATGGGCTTGAGTCCCTCGGGCGGGGGCGGCTGGATTGGCTGGACAAAGGAATCGACCTGCACGAGCTGCGGCATGTCCTGCTGCATCGGGGGTGCGATATCCAGCGGGGTGGGCGCTTCGTCCGATTCCACCTTTTCGGGCTCGTCCGGCTCAATCTTGGGCATTTCCAGCTGAATTATCTTCTCCTCGACCACAGGCTTGGCCTTTTCGGGGCCATGCTTGGTGAGCTGACCAAACCAAGCTACGCCGCCGTGGATGGCGAGGGAAACGAAAAGGCCGATGATTAAATCGCGACGCATGATGGTGGAGGGCAGGTCGTGGTTTAGCGGCCGGTGGGGCGGGTGCGGCCGGTCTCAACGGAGACCTGGTCGATGCCGGCCTTGCGGATTTCGTCGAGGGCCCGGACCGTGATGCCAAACTTGGCGCGGTCGTCACCCGTAATGAGGATGCGTGGAGTGGCTACCCGGCGCTTCAGCTCCGTTAATTTCGGAGTGATTTCGTCGAGCTGGATGATTTCCCGGTTCCAGTAACAGGTGCCCTGGTCGGAAATCTGCAAGGTGACCATGTCATCATCCGGCGGAGCCGGATTGGGATTGGAGATCGGCAGATTGACGGGGATGGACGCAATCCGGTTGAGCGAAAGGGTGAAGAGCACGAAGGTCGCGAGCAGAAAGAAAATGACATCGATCAGCGGGATGATCTCGATGCGCGCCTTCTTTTTGCCTTCTTCGACTTTGGTGGAACCGGCCATGATGGGATAAAATTAACGGAAAAAATGAGGGAGAAGGGCGGCCGGGAGAGAGGCTTATTTGCCCTGCGGCTTGACGTGGGTCTCGATGAAAACCTTGCTGGCGCCGGATTTGCGGACTTCATCGATGGCATAGCCAAACACCGAGCTGAAGGAGGCATTTTCGTCGCCATTGATGAGGATGCGGCCATCGGGATTTTCGGTGTGGAAAATCCGCAACCGGGTGATGAATTCGTCGAGGGAGACGGGATCCTTGTCCCAGGCGATGGTGCCTTCCGAGGTGACACTGACCGTGTGGGTGCCAGCGGTATCACGTGGCCCGCCGGTTTCGGACAGCGGCACGACAATCCCCGGGAGACCGTTGGATTTGTTCAGCGACAGGGTGAACAAAACGAAGGTGGCGAGCAGAAAGAAGATGACATCGATCAGGGGAATGATCTCGATGCGAGCGGTCTTTTTGCCGCCTTTGCTGGCGCCGGATGAGCCTGCCATGTTAGGTGTGGGCTAGGAGGAAAACGTGCGTGGCGCGGTTTTCTTGGACAGGATCAGCGGCCG
Source organism: uncultured Opitutia bacterium (assembly GCA_903839035.1). GTDB lineage: Bacteria > Verrucomicrobiota > Verrucomicrobiia > Opitutales > Opitutaceae > Opi-474. The sequence goes on along the minus strand of CAIMAQ010000052.1, from coordinate 73,520 downwards.
AAGGGGGCCATCGTCTCGGACTTTTTGATGATCAGTTCGAGGGCGTTGGAAGCATCGGCGATTTCGTGCTTCGCCTCCTCGGTCCGGGCATTCAGGTAATTGTAGGGCAGCAAGCAGGTGACGGCGATGAAGATACCGCACATGGTGGCAATCAGCGCCTCGGCGACACCGCCGGTGATGGTGCCGGTAGCTGCGGCGATATCACCGCCACCGAGGGAGCCGAAGGTACGCATCATGCCGGTCACGGTGCCGAGCAGACCGAGCAGCGGGGCGGCCGTGATGCAAGTATCGAGGGTCGCCATACCCTGGTTGAAGCGGGCCAGTTCCTGGGAAGAGGCGCGGACGAAGGCGTTGGAAAGGGAGAACTCTTTGTTGGTCAGGGAGTAAACGAGGATGCGGGCGACGAAGTCATTGCTCTTCTTACCCAGAGCCACGGCGCCTTCGATGTCCCGGTGTTCGACGGACTCGAGCATTTTCTGGACGACTTCCGGCTCACGACTTCCGTTTTCCCGAAAGATGAAGAGCAGGCGTTCGACGATCACCGTGATGGCGACAAACGAAAGCAGCAAAATGGGCCACATGATTTGACGACCGGCGGCAAACAGATCCATCGGCGACATGTCAGAGCCGTCGGGATTCGTGAGAAGGAACGCGAAGTGCAGACTGTGGGTGATCATAGGAGGAGAAAGTAGGGGATTGAGTCGGGGAGGTGTTAGTTAGGTTGGTGAGTAGGAAAAGTGGGGGAAAGACCCGGGTTGGTGGCTGGAACGAATCCCGTCTCGCCGTGGGTTTAACTCATTTCATCGCGGCCATAGCATAACCAAGGCCAAGGGAAACTTCACCTTGGGGGTCTGGGCGATATCCACACGCGGGCGGGATTTGCTGGGGGATAGCGGAGGGGTTCAGCATGTGCCTGAGCAATAATTTCAGGGGAAAAACAAGGGGGAAAATGACTAGGAGTTATCGAAACTTGGCTGTCAACTTTCTTTGTCAGTGAAAAGGATTCAGGGCCTTTGCGGCGGTGAAAGTGGCTGCCCGACTAGGACTCGAACCTAGACAAAACGAGTCAGAGTCGTTTGTGCTACCATTACACCATCGGGCAGTGGAAAATTGTGGCGCGACGCGAAAACCGCCGGAGGAAGTCCGGAATGGAGCCGGCGATGGGATTCGAACCCGCAACCGCCTGTTTACAAAACAGGTGCTCTACCGTTGAGCTACGCCGGCGCGAAAAAATCGCGCGTTTGCCATGAATAACTGGGAAAAAACAAAAGAGATGGTGGCTCCCCGGGGACTCGAACCCCGAACCAATTGATTAAGAGTCAACTGCTCTACCATTGAGCTAGGAAGCCAAACCGAAGGGCGAAAAACTCATGAACCCACAGGTGAAGTCAACAGTGATTTCGGTCGCTACGTAGCGGCAGATTTTGCGATGGCTTCCACGAACCCCGTTCGGCGATGCTATCCGGTCAATTACCCCGGGTCGTCATCCAGTGGATGTTTCCGAGACCGGCGCTTTCGTTTCCATGATTTCCGTCCGTCACTTTATTTTCCTGGCCGGGCTGCTCTCGGCCCTCGCGGCGGGGGCCCAACCGGTTCCCGTCAATGTTGCGCCGGTCGTTATGAAGCGCGGCATGGTGATCGCGGGTCACCCGCAGGCGGCGGAAGCGGGCCTGGCGGTGCTCCGGTCCGGCGGCAATGCCATCGACGCCGCCATCGCCACGTCCCTTTCGCTCGGGGTGGCGGAACCTTATGCCTCGGGCCTAGGCGGCAAACTGGTGCTGCTGTATTATGAAGCTGACAGCGGGCAGATCCATGTCGTGGAGGCCATGGATGCCGCGGGTTCGATCAATGTGCCGTCCTATTTGCAACGTCCGGAGGCGGCCCGCAACTATGGTTACACTGCCGTGTGCGTGCCCGGCTTGGCGGCAGGTTTGTGGACGGCCCATCAGAAGTGGGGGTCGAAACCCTGGGCCAAGGATGTGGAGCCGGCCATTAATCTGGCGCAGGTTGGCTTCCGGGTCCTGCCAAAATCGCGCGACCTGTTTGAAGAGCAGATCAAGAAGCTTCACCGGGGAGATCCGGAGATTGCCCGGCTTTATCTGCCGGAGGGCGAGCCGCCCGCCTCCGGCCTACTCCTGCCTAATCCCGACTTGGCCCGGACGCTGACGCTTCTGGCTCAGCAGGGCCGGGATGGTTTTTACCGCGGTCCCGTGGCCGAGGCGATTGCCGCGGCTTCGGCCAAGGGCGGGGGAGCCATCACGCTGGATGATCTGGCGGGCTATACGGCGCACCTGACCGAGACCGTCGGGATTGATTTTCGCAGCTATCGCATTGAGAGCGCCCCGCCGCCCGCCAGCGGTGCGGCGATGTTCATGCCGGCGCTCAAGGTGCTCGAGGAAGAGGCCTTTGGCCCCGGTCTTCTGCGCACGGCGGCCAATCTCGACCGGATCGGCCGGGTGTGGCGTGTGGTTGAACCGGAGGCCTACCGGATCATCGGGGACACGCCGGAGTCGCGGAGTAATTTTGAGCGACTGGTCTCCCCGGCCTATGTCCGGGGATTGCGCCGCAAATCCCGCGCCCCCTTGCCCACGGTGGTCCCCGCGGCGGCCCGGCTGGAGGAGGTGGAGGACGAAAGCCTGATGGCGGCGACCACGCATTTCATCGTGGTGGACCTCCACGGCAATGTCGTGTGTGCCACCCAGTCGCTGAGCGTGCATTTCGGCGCGGGCGTCGTGCCGCCGGGCACGGGCGTGGTGCTCAACAACTCGATGAGCAATTTCGATTACCAGGATGCGGCCAACCCGAACTATCTCGCACCGGGCCGCCGGCCGCGCAGCACGATCGCACCGACCCTGGTCCTGCTCCGGGGCCAGCCCATCCTGGCGCTGGGCGTGCCCGGCGCCGCGCGCATCCCCACCGCGATGCTGCAAGTCCTCCTCGATGACCTCGTGCTCAACCGCCGCCTGGCGGATGCCATCGGGGATACCCGGTTTCACTTCCTGATCCCCTGGAAAGAGGGGGATGTCTTCACTTTTGAGGCCGAACAGTCCTTTCCGGTCATCCAGGCTGACCTGCTGCGGTCCATGGGCTGGAAAATCGACCTGTCCGAGCCGGCCGGCCGCGGCCGCCATTTTGGCGGGATCAATGCCGTGGAACTGGCGCCGGATGGCACCATGACCGGTTATGCCGATCCCCGCCGGACGAATACCGCGGTCGGATACTAAGTTTACCCTTTACAGGAGGGGCCGGCTTCTCTGTTTTCGACCGCTCTTTCCATGCAAAAGACCAAAAAGTCCGTCGCCAAGCGCTTCAAGCTGTCCGCCAAGGGTAAGCTCATCCGGCGCACGCCTGGTTTTCGTCACCTGCTGGCCGCGAAGAGCACGAAGCAAAAACGCCGTGCCTCCCGCGACAAGCTCGTTGCCGAGGGCCATGCCAAGCCGCTTCTGCGCTGCCTGCCGTTCGGTCTCTGACCCCGGCTGAAGCGCATCCCTTCGCCTGGCGGGTGAAATCCTAAGCCGACCCGCCGGCGATCAACCTAATCCAAAAAATACACCAACATGGCTCGTGCAACAAACTCCGCTGCTTCCCGCAAGCGACACAAGAAAACGCTGAAATACGCCAAGGGCTATTTCGGCAATAAATCCAAGCTCTTCCGCTACGCGAAAGAAGCCGTCCAGCACGCCTGGCAGTACGCCTACATCGCGCGCCGCAAGAAGAAGGCCGACCGCCGCGGTCTCTGGATCGTGCGCCTCAACGCCGCCTGCCGCGCCGCCGGCATCTCGTACAGCCGCTTCATGGAGGGCCTCAAGGCCGCCAACATCGGCCTCGACCGCAAGGTCCTGTCCGACCTCGCGATTCGCGACGAGGTGGCCTTTAACGCCCTGGTCAAACAAGCCCAGGACGCGTTGAAGACCAAGGCCGCCAAGGCCTAAGCTCTGACAAACGCGAGCCGGGCCGGCTCGCCTCCCTGTCTCTTTGGAGGACGGGCCTCACCCGAGGTACCGTCCTCTTTGTTTTTCTTCGCTTCGCCGCCGCTGCTCTGGTTCAAAAAGCCACTCTCCATGCAAGCCACCCTGACCGCACTTGTCGCCAAGGCGCAGACTGACCTCGCCGCGCTGAAATCGCGCCCCGAGTTTGAGGCCGCCAAGGCCCGCCTCGTCGGCCCCAACGGCGAGCTCACCGCGCTGATGAAGCAGATGGGCGCCGTGCCGAAGGACCAGCGGCCCGCCATGGGCAAGCTCATCAACGAGACGAAGACCGCGCTGCAGGCGCTGCTCGACACCGCCCTCGGCACGATCGAGGCGGCCGAACTGCAGGCCCAGCTCGGGCCCGCGGTCGACCCCACGCTGCCGTCCCCCGACGCCGGGCCCGGCACGTATCACCCGCTCACGCTCGTGCGCGAGGAGATGTGCCGCATCCTGCGCAAGGTCGGCTTCACCGTCGCCGACGGCCCGGAGGTGGAGACGGAGTACTACTGCTTCGACGCGCTCAACACCCCCGCCGACCACCCGGCGCGCGACACCCAGGATTCGTTCTTCTTTCCCCCGACCGCGCGCTTCGGGAATGTCTCCAAGCACACGCCCGACGAAAAATACCTCCTGCGCACCCACACGTCCTCCGTGCAGATCCGCACGATGCTGAAGGGTGAGCCGCCGATCCGCATCGTCTCGCCGGGCCGCACCTACCGCCGCGACACGACCGACGCCACGCACTCCGCCAACTTCCACCAGCTCGAGTGCCTCTACGTCGACAAGAACGTCACCGTCCGCGACCTGAAGGCGCTGCTCGACTACATCTTCGGCTCACTGCTCGGCAAGGCGACGAAGACGCGTTTTCGCCCGCACTATTTCAGCTACACCGAGCCGAGCTTCGAGGTGGACCTGGGCGCGACGCACCTGCCCAAGGTGAAGAAGGATTGGATCGAGATCGGCGGCTGCGGCATGGTGGATCCCTCCGTGTTCGCCGGCGTCGGCTATGACCCCGAGGTGTGGAGCGGCTACGCCTTCGGCATGGGCCTGGAGCGCCTCGCGATGCTGCTCTACGGCATCGATGACATCCGTTATTTTTACCAGAACGACCTGCGTTTCCTGAAACAGTTTGCCTGACATTCCCGATGAAGATCTCGCTTAACTGGATCAAGGACTACGTCGCACTCGAGGCCTCCGTCGAGGAGCTGGGCCGCGCGCTCACGCTGCTCGGCCTCGAGGTCGAGCAGATCATCCGCACCGGCGCGCCGCAGCTGGACCAGGTCTTCGTCGGCGAGGTGCTCGTCCGCGACAAGCACCCCAACGCGGACAAGCTCTCCGTCTGCCAGGTGGACCTCGGCTCCGCGGGCGGGGTGAAGACCATCGTCTGTGGCGCGCAGAACTACAAGGTGGGGGACCGCGTGCCGGTCGCCCTCGCCGGCGCCGTGCTGCCGGGGAATTTCGTCATCAAGCAGTCCAAGATCCGCGGCCAGCTCTCCGACGGCATGATGTGCTCCGCCAAGGAACTCGGCGTCGCCGAGGACGCCGACGGGCTGCTCATCCTCGACGGCCGGCCCGCGCTGGGCACGCCGATCAACGCCGTGCTGCCGGTGGGTGACGTCGTTTTCGACCTCGAGATCACGCCCAACCGCCCGGACTGCCAGTCCCACCTCGGCATCGCGCGGGAACTTGCCGCGTGGTTCAAGCTGCCGCTCATCTACCCGCAGGAAAAATTCCGCGGCAAGGTCGAGGGCGCCGCCCATCCGGAGCTGCTGCACAACGTCTCCGTCCTTTCCCCCGAGGATTGCCCGCTCTACACGGCGCACATCATCAAGGGGATCAAGATCGGGCCGAGTCCGGCCTGGCTCCGCGAACGCCTCACCGCGGTCGGCCTGCGGCCCATCAACAACGTCGTCGACGTGGGCAACTATGTGATGCTGGAGACCGGCCAGCCGCTCCACGCCTTTGACGCGCGCAAGCTCGGCGGCCACCAGATCGTGGTCCGCCGCGCCGCGGACGGCGAAAAGATCACCACGCTAGACGGCAAGGAGCGCACGCTCAGCAGCCGCATGCTGGTCATCGCCGATGCCGCGCAGCCCGTCGTGATCGCCGGCATCATGGGCGGCGAGAACTCCGGCGTGAGCGATGACACCACCGACCTTGTCTTGGAGTGCGCTATTTTTCGCCGCCAGACCGTCCGCTGGACGTCGAAGCACCTCGGGCTTACCTCCGATTCGTCCTATCGTTACGAACGGGGCGTGGACCCGCATTCGGCGCTGGAAGCCGCGTATCGGGCCGTGGACCTCATCCTCGAGACCGCCGGCGGCCAGGTCGTCGGCCCGGCTTTCCACGTGGGCGGCGACGTACCGTGGAAGCGGGAGATCGTCGTCACCCACGGCTACATTTGCGACCAACTCGGCTTTGAGATTCCCGCGGCCGAGATGCGCACGGCGCTCGAAGCGCTGGAGCTGAGCATCGCCCGCGAAGAGCCGAACGCGGCGCGCGGGCCCGCCTGGACCGTGACGGTTCCGAGCTGGCGCGATGACCTCGACCGGCCGATTGACCTCGTCGAGGAAGTGTTGCGCCTCCATGGCACGGACAAGATCCCGCCGGCCGTCGTGAGCTCGCCCGGACTGATTGGGGACGATGATCCGGTCGTGCTCTTCAACCGCCGTGTGACTGACTATCTCGTTGGCCACGATTTTCACGAGTGCGTGAGCTACACGCTGCGCTCGGCGAAGGAGATCTCCACCTGGGTGTCGCAGACTGCCGCGGTCGAGCTGGCGCTCGCAAATCCCTTTGTGGACGACCAGTCCCACCTGCGTCCGACCATGATCATGGGCCTGCTGGAGTCCCTCAAGCTCAACCAGTCCCGCGGCGTCCCGGTCACACAACTCTGCGAGGTCGGCCGCATCTTCATCGAGCGCAACGGCCAGAATTACGAATGTGCCGCCGCCGGTTTTGTGCTGGCGGAGCCCATGGGCGAGCGCAGCTGGCTCAAGCGCGAACCGGCGGACTTCTACGCCGCGAAAAAACACGTCGCCGCGCTGGCGGCCGCGGCGGGCATTGACCTCGTGCGCCAGCCGCTCGTGCCCGTGACCGGCTCCTTCTATGGCTGGCAGGAAGGTCATTCCGCCGCCGCCGGGGAAATGGCCCAGGGCTGGACCGCGCGGTTCGGCCTGCTGAACCTCGCCATGGTCCGCTCCCTCGGCCTCGAGGGGAAAATCTACGCCGGAATCTTTGCGATCCTCCCGGAGAAGCTCACCGGTGAGGCCACCCGCCGCCGCTATGCTGACTTCAGCCTGATGCCCGCCGCGCTGCGCGACTTCGCACTCGTCGTGGACTTGGCCGTGCAGTCCGACGAGGTGCGCAAGACCCTCGCCAAGATCGCCCGCGCCGCCATCGGCAATGCGTTTGCCCTCGAGAGCGTCGAGGTGTTCGACGTTTACCACGGCAAGGGCCTGCCGGAGGGGAAGAAGAGCCTGGCCTTCTCGCTGGTGTTCCGGTCCGCCGAGCGGACGCTGACCGATGACGAGGTCAACGCCGTGGGGCAGAAAATTCAGGACGAAATCGCGAAGTCCACGCCCTGGCAGATCCGGAAGTAGCCATGTCGTCCGCGCCCGATCTCGACCTCGACCACGTGGCGAAGCTCGCCCGTCTGGCGCTCACGCCGGCGGAGAAGGCGTCTTTTTCCCAGCAGCTCGGCGACGTGCTCCATCACATCGAGCAGCTGGCCAAGGTGGACGTCACCGGCATCGAGCCGACCGCCCATGCTTTCCCAGTCGTCAACGTTTGGGCCGATGACGTCGCGCGTCCCGGGCTCCCCGTCGAGGCCGCGCTGCGGAACGCACCGGCGCAGCGGGACCACATGATCGTCGTGCCCAAGGTCGTGGAGTAAGCCCGTCATGGCCGTGGACCTCTTTTTCAAATCCATCGCGGAACTGGCGGCCCTGCTCGAGGCCAAGACGCTTTCCTCGACCGAGCTGACCTCGGCGTTGATCGCGCGCAAGTCGGCCGTGGAGGGTCGCGTCAAAGCCTTTAATTCTTCCGATGACGCCGACGCCCTCGCGCAGGCCGCCGCCTCGGATGCGCGTCGCGCGGCGGGGCAGGCGAGGGGGCCGCTCGACGGCATCCCGGTCGGCCTGAAGGACGTCATCTCCGTCTCCGGCCAGCCGCTGACGGCCTCGAGCAAGATGCTCGCCAACTTCGTCTCGCCCTACGACGCCACCGTCACGGTCAACCTGAAGCGCGCCGGCGCGGTCGTCTGGGGCCGGCTCAACTGCGACGAGTTCGCGATGGGTTCCTCGACGGAAAATTCCGCCTTCGGCCCGACGGCCAATCCCTGGGATCTTACCCGCGTGCCCGGCGGCTCGTCGGGTGGCAGTGCGGCGGCGCTGGCGGCCGGCGAGGTGATTGCCGCCCTCGGCTCCGATACCGGCGGCTCGATCCGGCAGCCGGCGGCGTTGTGCGGCGTGGTGGGGCTCAAGCCGACGTACGGACTGGTTTCGCGCTACGGACTCGTCGCCTTTGCCTCGTCGCTCGACCAGATCGGCCCTTTTGCGCGGACCGTCGAGGACGCGGCGCTGATGCTCGGGGCGATCGCCGGCCATGACCCGCTCGATTCGACGTCGTTCAAGGCGGAGATTCCGGACTACCGCGCGGGCCTGAAGCAGCGCCGCCCGTGGCGGCTTGGCATCCCGAAGGAATATTTTGGCGCCGGCCTCGACCCGGCCGTCGGCGCGGCGGTGGAAAAGGCGATCGCTTTCTACAAGTCGCAGGGCTGCGAAATCAAGGAGGTGTCGCTGCCGCACACGCAGTACTGCCTCGACACTTATTACATCATCGCGACCGCCGAGGCGTCGTCGAACCTGGCGCGCTTCGACGGCATCCGTTACGGCCACCGGGCGAAGGGCGCGAAGGATGTGGTGGACCTCTATGCCCAGTCGCGCGCCGAGGGATTTGGCGCGGAGGTGAAGCGCCGCATCATCCTCGGGACTTACGTGCTCTCGAGCGGCTACTACGACGCGTATTACCTGCGGGCGCAGAAGGTCCGCACGCTGATCCGCCAGGATTTCCTCAACGCCTACCGCGAGGTGGACGCCCTACTGACGCCGACCTCACCGATGCCGGCCTTCAAGCTGGGTGAAAAGTCCGACCCGCTCGCGCTGTATCTCTGCGACATTTACACCATTGGCGTGAACCTCGCGGGCCTGCCGGCGCTGAGCGTGCCGTGCGGCTTCACCCCGGGCGGCCTGCCGATCGGCCTGCAGCTCATCGGCCAACCCTTTCGCGAAGCCGACCTGCTGGCCATGGCGCACACCTACGAGCAGGCGCACGACTGGCACACCCGCCACCCCCAACTCTGATGAACTACGAAGCCGTCATCGGTCTTGAGGTGCACGTCCAGATCCGGACGAACTCCAAGGTGTTTTCGCGCGTCGCCGCCGGCTACGGCCAGCCGGAGAACACCCTCACCGATCCGGTTATCCTGGCCCTGCCCGGCGCGCTGCCGGTGATGAACAAGGCCGCGCTCGACGCCATCATCAAGGCCGGCCTGCTGCTCGGCTGCGACATCGCCCCGATCTGCAAATGGGACCGGAAGAACTATTTTTACCCCGACTCGCCGAAGAACTACCAGATCTCGCAGTACGACCAGCCCATGTGCCTCGGCGGGGCCGTCGAGATCGAGCTGCCCGGCGCGGCGCGCAACGTGATGGGTGAGCACAAAAAGATCCCGCTCACGCGCATCCACCTCGAGGAAGACGTCGGCAAGTTGAACCATTTCGCTGCGGATTCGCTCGTGGATTACAACCGGGCCGGCACACCGCTGATGGAGATCGTTTCCGAGCCCGCGATGCACACGGCCGACGAGGCGTTTGCCTACCTGACGTCGCTGCGCGCCACGATGATCTACGGCGGCATCTCCGACTGCGACATGGAGAAGGGCCAGCTGCGCTGTGACGCCAACATCTCCATCCGCCCGGTCGGCCAGAAAGAGCTCGGCGTGAAGGTCGAGCTGAAGAACCTCAATTCGATCTCCTATGTCCGCGACGGCATTGCCCATGAGATCAAGCGCCAGACCGCGGTGCTCGAGTCTGGCGGCACGCTCGTGCAGGAAACGCGCGATTACGACGGGCAGACGGGCCTCTCCCAGTCGCTGCGCTCGAAGGAAATGGCGCACGATTACCGTTATTTTCCCGATCCGGACCTGATGCCGGTGAAGGTGGACGAGGTCTGGAAGGCGCGCCTGCGCGGCGAGTGCCCCGAGCTGCCCTTCGCCAAGCAGCGCCGCTTGATCGAGAGCTATGCCGTGCCCTACACGATCACGTCGGTGCTTGTCTGGGACCGCGCACTGGCGGATTTCTTCGAGGCGGCGGCCAAGCTCAGCGGCAAGGCCCAGGCCGTGGGCAACTGGATTGTGAACGACCTGCTGCGCGAACTCGGCGCGGCGAAACTGACGCTGGCGGCGGCCAAGGTGACCCCCGCGCATATCGCCGGGCTCGTGGCGCTGATTGATGCCGGCACGCTGCTGCCCAACGCGGCCAAGGAGGTTTTCATCGAGATGTTTGCCACGGGCGAACAGCCGGGCGCCGTCATGGAGCGCAAGGGCCTGAAGGCCGTGCCCGTGGACACCGGTGAGCTCGAGCAGTGGTGCCGCGACGCCATCGCGGCCAATCCGAAGTCCCTGGCTGATTTCAAGGCCGGCAAGGAAAGTGCGCTGAACGGCTTCAAGGGCTCCGTCATGAAAGCCGCCAAGGGGAAAGCCGACCCGAAGCGGGTGGACGAGACTCTGCGCAAGCTGCTAGCGGCGATGTAATTGCCTGCGGGGTTGCGCCAATCACGGGATGCGCTAGGGTGGCGGCGCATGAAAACCACGACAGGCGGGAAGAATTCGCTGTCGCGGCGCGAGGCCCTCAAGACTTTGGGTGCCGGTGCCGCTTTGTTGGGAATGGGCCTGATTTCCACGCGGGCAATTGCGGGTGACAGTCCGACAACAGTGGCGCCGGTCGCCGCGCCTTCGCCCACGCAGCCGTTCACGCTGCCCAAGCTCGGCTACGCCTTCGATGCGCTCGAGCCGCACCTCGATGCGCACACGATGGAGATCCATTACACGAAGCACCATCAGGCCTACATCACCAACGCCAACAAGGCCCTGGCCAATTATCCCGACCTGCAGCAGCTCTCGGCTGCGGAGATCCTGAAAAGCCTCGGCACGATGCCGGAGAAGATCCGCACGGCGCTGCGCAACAACGTCGGCGGCCATGCCAACCACTCATTTTTCTGGTCGGTGATCGGACCCGGAGCGGGCGGTGCCCCCACGGGCGAACTGGCTGCGGCCATCGGCAAGGACTTCGGTTCCTTCGACCAGTTCAAGACCCAGTTCACCGATGCAGCCATGAAACGCTTTGGCAGCGGCTGGGCCTGGCTCGTCGTAAAAAACGGGGCGCTCAAGGTCCATTCCGGCGCCAATCAAGATTCGCCACTCACGGATGGCGAAACCCCAGTGCTCGGGCTCGATGTCTGGGAGCACGCCTACTATCTGCACTACCAGAACCGCCGGGCGGATTACGTCGCGGCGTTCTGGAACGTGGTCAACTGGACCCAGGCTTCCGCCAACTACGCCGCGTCAACGCCCAAGGGCTGATCCCCAAGGGCTCGGGGTGGGTTGCGCGCGAGTGGGCAACCCACATCTAGCCTTTCCCGCCCAAAAACAAAGTCCGCGGACCCTATCGGGCCGCGGACTTTGTTTTTAAAGCGATGAATGAGCCGCTCAGTTCGTGCGGACCAGGGCGGTCAGGGGAGCCTCAGTGCGGGCCGCGTGGGGGGCCTTGCCGAAGAACTCGACCATGTGGGTCACGTTGGTGTAACCGCGCGCCTTGAGGGTTTCCTCGACCTGCAGCACGCAGCGGCGGAGCTCGGCCGTGGTCTCGGCGTCGATGCCCTCGACATGGTTGGTCTCCTTGCAGACAAAGTGGTAGCCGGTGTTGGTCTCGCCGAGGTTGATCGTGTAGAGGCTGGTGCCGTTGTGGTAGAACGAGCGGCGGACCAGCCCGATTTCCTCAAATGCCGCCAGGCAGCGGTAAACCGTGACCAAATCGCACGAATCCTTGGCCAGATCGCCATGGATTTGCTCGATGCTGGAGGGCTGTTTGCGCTCGATAAGCGCCGTCAGGATCGCGATGCGCGGCTGGGTGATGCGCAGGCTGGCCTTCTTTAACGCGGCACAAGCGAAAGTAATTGGCGTCTGGCCATCGATGACTTCGGTTTTCGCGCCAACCAAGGGGTGATTGGTTTGGGTAGAGGCGATCATTTGTAAGCAATTTGTGACAATTGGGGTAGGTTAGGCGAGGGAATTTATTCCCGCCGAACCGTCGCCCCAGGCGGTCCGAGGCCGGATTTTTACCTCTAAACGCCTCGGGTTGCGGGTTGCGCGGCCCGGCCGCGTGTGCTAACTCCCTATCCATCGCATTATGCAAGACCCGGATTTTGCCGAGATAGTCGGACTCATCTGCAAGGAAGACCCCCGGTTCGACCGGAAAGCCTACGATTTTATCCGGCTAGGGCTCGATCATGCGGTCAAGGAACTCAAGAAGAAGGACACCGGTCGCGCCGCCCGTTCCCGCCACGTTTCGGGCCCGGAACTACTTGAAGGACTTAGGGTTTATGCATTGGATCAGTTTGGCCCTCTGGCCAAGACCGTGCTCAATTCCTGGGGCGTCAAACGCTGTACTGATTTCGGCGACATCGTGTTTAACCTAATCGAATACAACGTTTTCAGCAAGACTGACAACGACCGGCGTGAGGATTTTACCGATATCTACACCTTCGATGAGGCGTTCGTGAAGCCCTTCCAGCCGACTCGCTCCCGCAAGGGGCCCGTCGGTCCTGCAGGTGCGGCCGAAGCCTTGGGCTCGGCTTAAACCGGCCTTCCTGAGCTCACCCGCACCATGGTCTCTTCCTTTTCCGCCGCCGCCGATCTCCGCCTGCTCGATCCGTTCTGGCGCGAGCCGGCCGAACGCATCGTTCTGCCCAACGGCCTCACGCTCATCCTCAAGCCCGACCGTTCCGCGGCCTTGGCGTCCGTGCAGGTCTGGGTGAAGACCGGCAGCATCCACGAGGGCGGGAGTCTGGGCGCCGGCCTCTCCCATTATCTGGAGCACATGCTGTTCAAGGGCACGACCCGCCGGGCCGGCCGCGAGATCTCGGCGACCGTCCAGGCCCACGGCGGCTACATCAACGCCTACACGACCTTCGACCGCACGGTTTACTACATCGACCTGCCCAGCGAGCACACTGCCGTCGCCATCGACCTGCTGGCGGATGCGGTGCTGAACTCCACGCTGCCCGCCGACGAGACCGCGAAGGAGAAGGACGTCATTCTGCGCGAGATCGCGATGACGAAGGACGATCCGGACAACCGGCTGTGGGACGCGCTCTTCTCGACCGCCTTCCGCGAGCACCCGTACCGCCAGCCGATCATCGGGCACCGCGACGTGTTTTCCGCCGTCACCCGCGAGGACCTGGTCAATTATTACCGCGCCCGCTACGTCCCGAACAACCTCGTGGTCGTGGTCGTGGGTGACATTGACCTCGCGGCCACCCGCGCCGCGGTCGAGCGGCATTTCGGGGCCTCGCCCCGGGTGAAACTCGCCCCGGTCCTGGTCCCGTCCGAGCCGCTGCAGCTCGCCGCCCGGGCGGAGCACCGCTTTGAGAAAGTCGAGACGACGCGCGCCGCACTGGCGTGGCCGATACCCGGCCTGACGCACGACGACGCGCCGGTCCTTGACCTGCTCGCCATGGTGCTCGGCAGCGGCGACAGCTCGGTGCTCTGGCAGGACATCCGTGAGAAAACCGGGCTGGTGCACACGATCGACGCCTCCAGCTGGAATCCCGGCACGAGCGGCCTGTTCTGTATTTCGTTCACCTCTGATGCCGACAAGCGCCTGCCGGCGACCGCGGCGATCGAGAAGACCCTGGCGCGCTGTGCCACCCGCGGTTTCACCGCCGCCCAGCTTAAGAAAGCGCTCCGCCAGCTCGTGGTGGGCGAGATCAATACCCGCAAGACCATGAGCGGCCAGGCCTCGCAGCTCGGGGCCGCCGAGGTTGTGGTGGGTGATCTCGACTACAGCCGCGCGTACTTCGAGCGCATCCGCGACATCACGCCGGCGGAACTGCGCCGGGTGCTGCGGACGTACCTCACGCCCGCCCGGTTGACCTCCATTTCGCTGAACCCCGTGGCGGCGGCGCCCGTGGCGGGGCCGGACGCAGCGGCGGCCGGGAAGACGGCGGATTTTTCCGAGATCAGGCTGCCCAACGGCGCGCGGCTCCTGCTGCAGCCCGACCACCGGCTGCCCAACCTGCACCTGCGCTTCATCATGCAGGGTGGTCCGCTGTTCGAGGAGACAGGCAGGCGTGGCGCCACGTCGCTGCTGGCCACGATGCTCACGAAGGACACCCGTCACCACAGCTCGGCCGAGGTGGCCGAGTTCATCGAGGAAGTCGGCGGCTCGTTTTATCCCTTCTCCGGCAACAATTCCCTCGGGCTCGCGATCGAGGTGCTGCCGCCCGATGCGGCCCGCGCCCTCGCGGTGCTGGAGGAGGCCGTCTGCTCGCCCGCCTTCAAGGCCGCCACGTTCGCCCTCGAGCGCGACGCCCAGGTCGCCGCGCTGCAGCAGGACGCCGATGACGTGGTCACCTTCGCCCGGAAGCTCGCCCGCAAGAAATTCTTCGGCCCGCATCCGCTCGGCATTGACGCGTCGGGTGACGAGGCCGGGGTCAAGGCCCTCAAGCCCGCCGATCTCGTGGCGCTGCACCGCCGGCTGTGTGTCGGCCCCAATGTCGTCCTCGCCGTCGCCGGTGATTTCGACCCGCGCAAACTCGTCCCGAAGCTCAAGACCTTCCTGGCCAAGCTGTCCGCGAGCGCCGCCCCGATCGCGCCCCAGCAATCGGGCGGTCCGGCGGCGGCCAGCGACCTCGTGGAAAAGCAGCCGCGCGAGCAGGCAGTCGTGCTGCAGGCGTTTCCGGGTCCGCGCGCGCATGGCGAGGATTTCTACGTCGGCGAGATGGCGGATGAATTGTTCAGCGGCATGGCGTCGCGGCTCTTCGAACGGGTCCGCGAGGAAAAGGGCTTGGCGTATTTCATCCGCTCGGGCCGCGTCCTCGGCCTCGACACCGGCATGTTCTACTTTTTCGCCGGCACGCAGCCGGGCCGCGAGGCCGAGGTGCTGGCCGAGATTGACGCGGAAATCGCCCGCGTCACCGCCGGCGGGGTGGAGCCTGCCGAACTCGCCCGCTGCCAGACGCGGCTGAAGGCGGCGCGCCGCCAGGGGCTGCAGACCAATTCGTCCCGCGCCATGCAGGCCGGGATCAACGCGCTGCAGGGGCAGCCGATCAACGACTGGAAGAACTACGACACGCGGATCGACGCCGTCACGATCGCCGACCTCGCGAAGTTTGCGCAGCGTTATTTCCAGCGCGCCCTGCGCACGCAGCTGGTGGTCCGGCCGTGACGCCACTGGCCGAGCTTTTTCCGGCTGGCGATTACCGGTTTCATCTCACGCTGCGGCGGGGCGAACCGGCGGAGTTTTTTAAGGCCAAGGATGGTTCGGGCCGGGTTCTCGCCGAGCGGGCGAAATGGCTGGCGGAAAACCCCGCGCGCTATGGGGCTTTGCTACCCGAGGGTGAGACGCTGCTCGCCGAGGTGGCTGAGTTGGGAATGAAGGACTGGGGGTTGCCGCATACAAATTCGGTGCACGGACTCGGTGCGGTGTTGGAGACGGATTTCCTGCTGCTCTCGCCCGATGCCACCGGCGCGTTTCGCCTGCGCGGCGGGGCGCTGTGTTTCCCGACGGGCTGGGCGCTGGAGGAGAAACTCGGGCACACGCTCGACTTCATCCATGGCGTCGTACCGGGGCTGAATCCGGCGCTGGCCTCGCCGATCCATCAATTTCTGACGAAGCTGAAACCGGACGTGGCGTTTTTGCGCGACAACTGGGGTATCACAGCCAACGACGAGCTGAACCAGCATCCGGAGCGCGCGGTGCCGTCACCGGTGTTGCCGGTGGCGCTGGACCGGCTGTGGCTGCGCGTGGAGCACCAGGCGCTGGTGGCGCTGCCACAGACGGGTGGGGTGCTGTTTGGCCTCCGCATCGCGCTGCACCGGCTCGACCAGGTGGCGCAGGACGCGGAGGCCAGGACCGGGCTGAAACGCGCGCTGGTGAGCATGCCGGCGGAGGTGGCGGCCTACAAACGGCTCGACGCGGTGCGCGAGGCAGTGGCGGGATTACTGGGATAGGGCGGGGTCTCTGACCCGCCTGTGGGTTACGCGCTGGCGGGCAACCCACCCAAGCCAAGGCGGGTCAGAGACCCCGCGCTACCTCAAACATCAGACCGATTTCTGCCCGTCGGCGACGCCGCCGTTCCACTTGAGCTTCGTGCGGACGACGGCGAAGTGGGAGTAGTCGGAGCGCTGGACCAGCGAGAGCTTGAGCTTCGAAATGGAAATCTC
The DNA here is from genome assembly GCA_903839035.1 of uncultured Opitutia bacterium. Lineage (GTDB taxonomy): Bacteria > Verrucomicrobiota > Verrucomicrobiia > Opitutales > Opitutaceae > Opi-474. The sequence goes on along the minus strand of CAIMAQ010000052.1, from coordinate 57,047 downwards.
GACGGGCGATCCGATGCCCACCTGCAGGTTGCGCTGGCCATCGAGGGCGACGAGGAGCTTCGAGTCGTCGGAGCGGTTGAACACGCGCAGCCGGACGTTCTGGCGGAAGATGATCGTGCGGTTGCTCAGCGTGTGCGGGCAGATCGGCGTCATCGCGACCACCTCCGCGCTCGGGTGCACCAGCGGGCCGCCGGCGGAAAGGTTGTAGGCGGTCGAGCCGGTGGGCGTGGAGAAGATCAGGCCGTCGCAGTAGTAGTCGGTGACGAGCTCGCCGTCGGCGACGACCTCGAGCCGCACCAGGCGCGAGTTGACCTCGTTCTTGATGAGCACGTCGTTGAGGGCGAGGCCGCGTTTGCCGGAGCCGGTCGAGCAGTCGAGCATCGAGCGCTGGGCGATCTTGTAGGCGCCCTTGAGCACGTCGCCGAAATGCGCGCGGGCCTCGTCGGCGGAAAACGTGGTGAGAAACCCGAGGCTGCCGCGGTTGACGCCGATGATCGGCACCTGTTCGCGGGCCGCCTCATGGGCGACACCGAGGAGGGTGCCGTCGCCGCCGATAACGCAGCAGGCGTCCGCGCCGCGCAGGAACCCGCGGGCCAGGGTGAGCCGCGTGGTCAGCTTGAGCTTCACGCCGGACGGCTTGGCGACCGCCATCAGGGTGCGCGCCAGATCCAGGGCGCCGGGCTTGTCGTCGTTGACGACAAAGGCGAGTTTGCGGATGGGCTTCATGGGCAAGGGGAGGATTTTCGCCGGTTTGCGCAGTGGCGCCAGTTCATTCTGCACGGTCGCCAGCCAAGGCAGGAATATAATTCGCGGGCAAATCCGTGGTACTAACTCTTTTTGAGGCCGAGCAAAAACTCGCGGTTGCCGTCGGCGCCGGTGATGGGGGAGTCCATCGTGCCGATCAGCTGGGCCCCGGCCAGGCCGACGGCGAAGTCGCGAACCTTGGCGAGCGTGGCGTCCTGCACGGCGGCGTCGCGGATCACGCCGCGACCCTTGTCCACCTCGGTTTTGCCCGCCTCGAACTGGGGCTTCACGAGGGCGACCAGCGTGCCGCCGGCGCGCAGACACGGCCAGACGGCGGGCAGGACGGACGTCAGTGAGATGAACGAAAGGTCCATCACGACGAGGTCAAATTCGCGGCGGGGCAGGTCGGTGGGCGCGAGATGACGGGCGTTGATTTTCTCGAGATTGGTCACACGCGGGTCGGCGCGAAGCTTGGCGTGCAATTGGGCGCGTCCGACGTCCACGCACACGACATCCGCGGCGCCGGCTTGCAGCACACAATCCGTGAACCCACCGGTGGAGGCGCCGACATCGAGCACATGGGCGCCGGTCACATTGAGGGCGAATTGCCCGAGGGCGGCGGAGAGCTTTTCGCCGCCGCGGCTGACAAAGCGCGGCGGCTGCTCGACGGTCAGGTCGTAGTCCGCCGGGAAATCCTTGCCGGGTTTGTCGAGCCGCTCCGTGCCGTGGAGCACGCGGCCGGCCATGATGAGGGCCTTGGCCTGGGCGCGCGTGGCGGCGAGGCCGCGCACGACCAGCAGTTCATCGAGGCGGAATTTGGCGGGCATGGCTTACGAATGGATCGGGGTGGAGCCGCGGCGCCCTCGCCGCGGTAGCGGTCAGAGACATGGCGAGGACGCCGCATTTCCACCAAGGGAATCAGAGTTCTACGCCGACGGCATTGAGGAAGGCGCGGGCAAGGATGGCGTGGCCGATGTTGTTGGGATGCACGCGGTCCCAGGCCAGGTTGTTGGCGTGCATGTGCTGCAGCGCGCCGTTGAACGCAGCCTGGGTGTCAATGAACAGCGCCTGGTGCTTGGCGGCGGTCTTTTTGACGAGGGCGCCGTACTCGTCCATGCGGGCGCGCATGGCGTCGGCGGGATTGGGCTCGATGTAGAACGGCGACATGAGCACGAGGCCCTTCACCTTGGACTTGGTCGAGGCGACGAGCTCGTCGAGCGTCTTGGCGTACACCTCGGGGGAGACGTGGATCTCCGTCTGGCGCGGCAAGTCGAACTGCCGCCAGACGTCGTTGACGCCGATCATGATGACGAGCCAGTCGGGTTTCAGGGCGAAAACGTCGGTCTGCCAGCGGGCCTTGAGGTCGAGCACGGTGTTGCCGGAGGTGCCCATATTGACGGTGCGGATGGCGGCTTCCGGGTGGATGGCGTAGAGGAGTCCCTCGACGATGGAGACGTAGCCCTTGCCGAGGGCGCTGAAGAGCCCCTCGCCGACAGGGCGGGCGCGTTCGCAGTCCGTGATCGAGTCGCCGATGAAGACGAGTTTGCTGTGCGGGGCGATTTTCATCGGGGCGGATGTTTAACCACGAAAAACCCGAAAGACACGAAAATCGATCTTCGGAATTTAGCGCAGAATCGCAAAAGAGCGAAATGGGGGAAACAATCCCTGCTGATCGGAATTCGGATTCTGCGTTTTCGCTCTTTCGCGCTTCTGCGATGCGGATTGGGGTTGGCGCCGACTCATAGCGGACTAGGAATAACGCACCCCACCTCAACCCATGCGTTCTTTTTCCCGATTCGCTTTCTTGGGCCTGATTATCTCTCTCTGGCTTCCGCTGCTGTGCGCGGCTGCCGATCAAAAATGCACCATCGCCGTCATCCCCATGGGGACGACGCACGAGTATTGGAAAATGATCCATGCGGGCGCGATCAAGGCCCAGGCGGAGCTGAAGGCCCAGGGCACCGAGGTGGAAATCATCTGGAAGGGGCCGCTGCGGGAGGACGACCGCGACCAGCAGGTGCAGGTGGTCGAGAATTTCATCGGCCGCCGCGTGAGCGGCATGGTGCTGGCACCGCTGGATCACCGCGCGTTGGTGGCGCCAGTTGAACAGGCGGCGAAGGCCGGCATCCCCGTGGCCATTGTGGACTCGGGTTTGGATTCGAAGGTGCCGGTGAGCTACATCGCCACGGACAATTACAAGGGCGGCCAGCTGGCGGCCGACCGGCTCGGCGAGCTGCTGCACGGTCGGGGCAACGTCATCCTGCTCCGCGTGCAGGTCGGCTCGGGCAGTTGCGAGGCGCGCGAGGCGGGTTTCATGGAGGAACTCGCGGCGAATTTTCCCGGGATCAAGGTGATCTCGTCCAACCAGCACGGTGGGGCGACGCGCGAGACGGCCATGGCGGCGTCCCAGAACCTGCTCAACCGCTACGGCGCCCAGGTGAACGGCATCTTCACCCCGAACGAGTCGACCCAGGCCGGCATGCTGCTCGCGCTGGTCAACGCCGGCCTCGGCGGCGGCAAGGTGAAGCTCGTGGGCTTCGCCAACAGCGCGTCCTTCAACGACGCCTTCAAGCGCAACGACCTTCAGGGCATGATCCTCCAGGACCCGGTGAAGATGGGCTACCTTGGCGTGAAGACGATCGTGCAGGTCCTGCGCGGCGAGAAGGTCCCGCCCGTGGTGGACACCGGCGTTTACCTCGCGACGGCGGAAAATCTCACCGACCCGAAGATCGCAGGCTTGATGGCGTTGCCGAAGTGACGGGCGCGAGTGTTCGGCAACATAGGTCGGGGTTTATCCCCGATATTTTCTCCGGAGTGTCGGGCGTAAAGCCCGACCGACGGAAACCGCCTCAGGTCGCCACCAGCGGGAACATGTCCTGATCCATCTTCACGCCTGGCGTGAGTTTCATCGGATCCGTAACCGGGTGCGGGACCTTCAGGTAGGTCGTGCCGTCGGGCATGTAGATGATCGCGATGACTTCGCGCATGCCGTCGGAACGGTTGGGGCCGGCGTAGTGGAAGGTCATGCCGTTGTGGATCGTGACGGACCCGGCCTTGAGTTCGCAGGTGACGGGCTTGAGACCCTTGGTTTGCGGGGCGACGTCGAAGAGGTCCTGGGGGTTGCCGAGGTTGACGGGCTCGATGTCCAACATCCGGTGCGTGGTTGGGATGAAGGACATGCAGCCATTTTGGATCGTGGCGTCGCGGAGGGCGACCCAGATGGTGAGCTGGTGCATCTTCTGCTCGTGCGGCCAGTAGGGTGTGTCCTGGTGCCACGGGGTTTTCGCGCCGGTGTGAGGCTCCTTGAAGAGCGCGTGGTCATGCCAGATGCGGACGGGCGTGCCCATCAGGCGCGCGGCGATCTTGGCAAGCCTCGGCGACAGGACGAAAGGCTTCACCTTCGGGTAGCGGTGCCAGAGGTTAACGCACTGGATGAAGATCTGCTCGTAGCTGCCCTTCACCCGGTTCGGGTCGAGATCCTTGGTGTCCTCCTTCACGCCCTCCTCGACGGCGTCGCGGAAGGCCACGAGGTCGTCACCCGTAATGACGTCATTCAATTGAATGTAACCGTCACGTTGGTAGCTGGAGATTTGTGCGGGGGTCAGGGGATATTCGGTGTTGTTCACGGTGCAGAAAGGTAGCACAGGGTGGCGGTTGGGGCTTGTACGGGTTGGGCAAAAACTTGAACGTTTCCGGTATCAAAGCGACGTTTACCATCAACCAAGCCAAGGTGCGCCTCAGTGCGACGCGCCCGCTCAACGTCGAGCACGTGCAGGTGATCGCGGACATCCCGCCGCACGATCACGACTACTACGAGGTGAGTGTGGTGGTGCGAGGACGCTGCCGCCACCACACCGCCGACGGCACGCAGGTGCTGGAGCCGGGTTCGGTGATCGTGGTGGCGCCGGGCGGGGTGCATGCGTTTTCGCGCCCACACGGGGTGGAATTTATCAACCTGTACTATCTCGCGGAATGGCTGGCGGTGGGCTGGCGGGAACAGTGGGCGGAGCGGGGGCTGGTGCCGCTGTTCCTGGCGCAAGTGTTGTTCCGGCGGCAGGAGCAGCCGCGGCCGGCGGTGTTCCGGCTGGAGCCGCGGCCGGCGGCGGCAGTCGAGGCGGAGTTGGATGAAATCAGGCGGGAGCTGGGGGCGACGCAGCCCTCGCCGCTGTTCATCAAGGCGGCGTTTTTGAAGGTGCTCGTGCAACTCTCGCGGGCGTGCGACGCGACGCGCGAGGAGTTTTCCGCGCCGATCTGGGCGGTGATGCACGGCATCGAGGCCTGCATTGAGAACGGCCGGCCGTTCGACCATTCGGCGCAATTGCGGGAGTGGCCGGTGTCGGCCGACCACGCGAGCCGGCTGTTCCGGCGCGCCACGGGGCTGGCGCCGCTCGAATACTATCAGCGGCGCCGGATTCACCACGCGTGTGCGCGGCTGCTCGACAGCGAGCAGACGATCACGCAGGTCGCGATGGACCTAGGCTTTGCCGATTCCGCGCACTTCAGCCGGCTGTTCCGCAAGTACGCGGGGCTGACGCCGCGGGCCTATCGCGGGAAGTACAAGGTCGGGCGCTGATCCTGATTTTAAGCACGAAGGGCACGAAGTTCACGAAGATCGATCCAGCCCATCGCCTCGTGGCTTGGACCTTCGTGAGCTTCGTGCCCTTCGTGGTTAATTACAGTTTCTGCCGGGCCGGGGACCAGCAAGTCGTGCGGCCGCCGATTTCATCGCGGGCGAGAGGCGTGCCAGTGCGCGGATCGCGTCCGCCGTCCTCCCACCGGTGCCAGAACAGCCAGGTCTTGGGAATGTGGGCGTTAAGATCCGGCGGCAGATAGTTGCCGCGGCCGGCGATGGTATCGAGGGCCTGCCGGCAGACCCGGCCGCATTCCTTCCAGAGGGCCTCGATCTCGGCGGGTTTGAGCGTTCCGGCGCGGCGGCGGGGATGGATCGAGGTCCGCCACAGGATCTCGTCGGCCATCCAGTTGCCGATGCCGGGGAACCGCTCCTGCATGAGCAGCACGGCCTTGATCGGGGCGCGGGCGCGGCGTTGCAGGAAGGCGGTGACGGCCTCGACGGTGAACGCGGCGGACAGGATGGGCGGGGCGATCTTGGTCCACCACACGGGGGCGGCGGGGCCGAGGTCGAATTGGACGCGGCCAAACATCCGCGGGTCGGAAAAAACCAGGCTCACTTTGGCGGTTTTGAGCACGAAGTGGTCGTGCTTGAGCGGCGTATATCCGGTGGCCTCGGCGCGAAGTTCACCGCTCATGCCAAGATGCACCCCGACCCACGCGCCGCCACTGAAACGGAAGAGCATCTGCTTCGCCTGCGCCTCGGAGGAAAGATACTTGGCGCCGGTCAGCGCGCGCTGGATCGCGGCAGGACTGGTGCCGCGGAAGATCTTCGCGGCCGGATGCAGCTGGACGGACTTGATGCGCTGGCCGGCGGCGGCCTGGGCCCAGCGCTTGCGGAAGAATTCAACCTCGGCGAATTCGGGCATGGGATCGTATTAGTTTCCCACAGAACACACGGAATGCAAACGGGCCGGAGGTTAGATTTCTTTCCGTGTATTCCGTGTGTTCCGTGGGCCAACTCAGGTTAGCGTCGCGGCGAACTCGCTGAAACTGGGGTAAATGGGGATCTGATGCGCGGCGATCTCGGGCAGGGTGGCCGGGTCGATTTTCCCGGTGCGGACCGCGGCGATTTTGATTTTGGCCGCGAGGGCGGCACCGATGTCGGCGGTGGAATCGCCCACCATCCAGCACTGGGCGGGATCGAGGCGGTGCGCGGCGATCTGCTCGAGGATGAAACGCGGCGAGGGCTTGCGGTATTGCACGGGCTGGCCGGGCGCCTCGGGCGCGATGCCGACGGCGTCGAAGAGCGGGGAACCGAGACCGAGCAGTTCCTCCATGCGGGCGTTGACGCGGAGGGTGTCGTCAAGCGTGTGCAGCACGCGGCCAATGCCGGACTGGTTGGTGAAGAGGAAGAGTTTGTACCCGAGGGCGCGTGCGCGGCGGAGGCCCGCGGCGGCGCCGGGAATGAGTTCCACGCCGGCGGGATCGGCCAGGTAGACCTTGTCGATGATCAGCGTCCCATCGCGGTCGAGGAACAGCGCCTTGCTCATGACTCGTGCGCGACGTAGGCGGACAGCTCGGCGGGCGTGACGGTGGCAGTGCCGATCTTGCCGACGACGACGCCCGCGGCGGCGTTGGAGAAATGGGCGGCGTCGTCGAGCTTCGCGCCGGCCGTGAGGGCGAGCACGAGCGCGGCGAGGGAGGTGTCACCGGCGCCGGAGACGTCAAAGACCTCGCGGGCGGCGGTGGGGATGATCTTCTTTATTTTGCCGTGCTCGCTGAGCAGCATGCCGTCCTCGCCGAGGGTGATGACGAGGTGCTTGGTCCCGTAAAGTTGGTGCAACTTGGCGCACACCTCCGCGTCGGGAAAGGGCGTGTGCGGCAGGATCCTGATGCCCGCCAGTTGGAGAGCCTCGCGCTTGTTGGGGGTGATGAGGTCGAGGCCTTTGAAGACGAGGTGGCGGCGCGGCTTGGGGTCGAGGGCGATGAATTTGCCGGCGGCCCGGGCGAGCTTGGCCACGCGCGCGATGACTTCGTTGTTCAGGATGCCCTTGGCGTAGTCCGAGATGATGACGGCGTCGCAGGCAGCGATCGGCCCGGCCAGCAGCGCTTCCGCCTGGTTCGGGGTGACATGGTAGTCCGCCGGCGGGGATTCCCGATCGATGCGGCAAACCTGGTGCCGGTCCACCATCACGCGGGTCTTCACGATGGTCTGGCCTTTGCCGGGGGTGGAAAGGGTCAGGATGCCGCTCCCCGCGAGTTTCTTGCGCAGCGTGGCGCCCACATCGTCCGCCCCGAAATATCCCGCCACGGTGCACTTGGCGCCCAGCGCGACGATGTTCAGGGCGACATTTCCAGCCCCGCCCGCGGTGCTGGTTTCGTGGTCAACGTTGACGACCGGGACGGGCGCCTCGGGGGAGAGACGGGTCGCATTGCCCCAGATGTAGCGGTCGAGCATCACGTCGCCGACGACGAGGATGCGCAGTTTCGCGATATCCTTAAGCAGACGCGGAAGGTTTTTTATCTGAGTTCCCATTCGTAGTGGTATTTGGAAAGCATTTTGGCGCCGCGGTCGGTGACCTGCACGACATCCTCGATCCGGCAGCCGCCGAGGCCGGGGTAGTAAAGGCCGGGCTCGACGGTCACGACGGCACCCTGCTGGAGGAGCATGGAAACGGTGGGACTCAGGCGCGGCATCTCGTGGACGGCGAGGCCGAGGCCGTGGCCGGTGCCGTGGAAGTAGCCGACCGAACCGTTCTTGGTGTGCTTCGTCTTGTAGCCGGCGGCGACGAAGGTGGCGGCGACCGTTTGGTGCACCTTCTGGCCGTCCACACCAGTGCGGATCATCCGGATCGCGGCGAGCTGGGCGGCGCGAACCGTGGCGACGAGCCGGCGCTGGGCGTCACTGGCCCGGCCGCGCAGGAAGGTGCGGGTCATGTCGCCGTAATAGCCGGTCGCTGTGACGCTCGGGAAAATATCGAGAATGATGAGCTCGTGCGGGCGGAGCGGGCCGGTGCCGCGGTTGTGCGGATCGCAGGCCTGGTCGCCGCCGGCGACGATGGTGTTGAGGGAGGAGCCCCCCTCGCGGAGGATGGCGCTCTCGATGGCGAACTTGAGGACCTCGGACGTGAGCGGCTGGCCGGCGTAGCGGAGGGTGCGGCCCTTCGGGCGCGAGGCACGCAGGATGGCCTCGGCGGCGGCGAAGCCGACGGAGCTGAGGCGGTTGCCCTCGCGGATGGCGGCGGCCTCGGCGTCGGACTTGATCTCGCGCTCGGGAAACATCGGTCCGCCGGCGGGCTCAAGGCGCAGGCCGAGGGCGCGGAGCTTCAGGAAGAGGGCGACGGGAAAATCATCCGGCACCCGGAAGCCGCGCACGCGGTAGGCGCGGGCGAGCTCGGCGATGACCTCGGCGACGCCGACCTTGCGGCGGGGCCAGCGGGTGACGGCGCGGGCGTGCCAGTCGGCGAGGGGCAGGACGGTGTGAAAGGTACGGGCCTTCTTGACCCGGCCGAACTCGAGCGCGTTTTGGACGCAGAAACGCTTGTTTCCGATCCCGAAGCTGATGAACGGATCCGGCACGCCGACGCGGCTGAAATAGAGCTGGTCGGAGCTCGTGGCGGTGTCGGCGTAGAGGAGAGGAGGAAGCGGGGAAGTGGCCACGGCGGAGAGAGAGGTTGAACTGGGGGGCGCGGGTGATTAGCCAACGAGTCTGTGAAAAACGCAAATCTGGTTTCTCTGGTCGGTTGCGGGCTGGCCCTGATGCTGGCCGCGGGCTGTGGGGCGAAGGCGCCGGAACCGGTGGCCGTGGTCAGGACGGTCGCGGATTATTTTCCGATCAAGGTGGGGGACCAGATGGTGCGCATGCAGCTCGCGGTACTGCCGCAGGAGCAGGAGCGCGGCCTGATGGAGCGGCGCGACCTCGCGCCGGACCAGGGCATGATCTTTGTCTACCGCTCGCCCCAGCAGATGACCTTCTGGATGCACAACACGCCCACGGCGCTCGACATCGGGTATTTCAACGCGGCCGGCGAACTCGTGGAAATCTACCCGATGCTGCCCTACGATGAGAAGACGATCGCGTCGCGCAGCCGGGACCTGAAATTTGCGCTGGAGATGAACCTGAACTGGTACCGCGACCACGGCGTGAAGCCGGGCGCGAAGCTCGACCTCAAGGCGCTGGCCGAGGCGTTGAAGCAGCGGGATATCGATCCGAAGAAACTCCGGCTGGAGGAGTGACGCGGTCTGACGCGGGCGCAGCAATTCTGAGCCCCTACGCTTTTCCCGGCAGCCTCAGTCCTTCGGAATCTCGTTGTTCGTGCGGAGCACGATGACGGGCTCCTTGGTTTTCACCCAGAGCTCGGCTTCCTTGTAGTGCTTCGCGGGCACGCTCTCGAAGGCCTCGCCGACGGTCTTGACGGGGAGCAGGCGGCCTTTCTTCGAGGCGTTGAAATCGTAGGCGGCCTTGAAGACGCGGTCGGGCGTGGTCGAGGGGCTGACGCCCTCCGGGATCTGCAGCACCCAGCCGGTAAAATCCATCTTGGGCAGCTTCCCCTCGGGGTCGGACACGACGATGACATACTGTTTCTTGACCGCCGGCGGCTTCTCCTCGTCACCGGGGTCGGGTTGGACGGCGAGGTTCATCTCCTCCATCACCCGCCGGAGCACGGCGGGGTCGATCTGGTTCTTTTTGAGGATCTCGGCGACTTTGCTGACGTCAATTTTCGGCATGGTGTTTTCCGTTTAGGGGACCACGAATGGACACGAATGAACCGGAATGTAAAGGCGGCGCATGGCTGAGGAATATTTCGACGTGGTAAACGAGCGGGATGAGCCCGTCGGCCGGGCCACGCGCCGGGAAGTCCATGCGCGTCACTTGTGGCACCGGGCGGTGCATATCCTGGTGTTTGACGCGGCTGGCCGGGTTTTTCTGCAGAAACGCTCCATGCAGAAGGACATGTCGCCGGGCCTCTGGGATTCCTCCTGCGCGGGCCACGTGGATGCGGGCGAGGACTACGATGCCGCGGCGGTGCGGGAATTGGGTGAGGAGCTGGGCCTCCAGCTGGCGGAGACGCCTGAGCGGTGGCTGCGACTCGAGTCACGCCCCGAGACTTTCTGGGAATTCTGCTGGGTTTATCGGCTGACTCATGAGGGGCCGTTTACGCTGCACCCGGAGGAAATCGAGACGGGCGAATGGCTGACAATGGACGAAGTGCGGCGGCGGCTGGCGGCGCAGCCGGAGCAGTACTGCTCGGCCTTCCGGCTCATCTGGTCGCTGACGGACGGGGGGAGAGATCGCTGATCTTGCCGTGGATCGAAAGGTGGAGCGGCTTGTCCCCAAGACGCTTGGGAAAGACGAACTCAAACCAACGCGTTAGGGACAACGCGTTCCACCTCAAAAAGGGCGGGTCAGAGACCTCGCCCTACCTCTGCTCCGTCGCCGGGCGGTCGATGGCGGGATTCCGCGGGCCGGGCTCGTAAAACGACGGGCCGTTGCCGGTCACGCGCCGGCCGGTGATTTTGCCGGGTCCGCTGTTTTCGCTGAGTCGCTTGATCTCCTCGAACTGCTTGGTGGAGATGAGCCGGCGCGGGACGCGTTTTTCGGCTTCGTAGATGAGGCGCTCGCGATCCTCGTCATCGGGCGAGTAGGGCAGCCACGAGGAATGGTGGCCCTGATGCTTGGTCCATTCGATGTTGCCGCCGTGTACGACGGCGCTGATCTGAAATTTTCCCGCCTCGGGGTCTTTGCGCCACCAGCCGAACTCGATGCTCATGGGTGAATTAGATGGATTGCCGCGTCGTCCCGCAAGGCGGGACTCCTCGCAAGGACAAATTAGGCCAGCGCAAACTCCGCCACGGTCCGGCCCAGCCGGAGCTCACCGTGTTTTTCGATGATGCGGCGCAGCGCCAGGTGGTCGGGCGTCACGTCGATGACACAGCCGCCGAGCGGCGGGCAGAACGAGCCGGTGTTGAGGACGGTCACGCCCTCCTGGTGCCAGAAACCCGGGTGGTGGATGTGGCCGATGATGGCGAACCGCGCCGCCGGGCGGTGGCGGCGGGCCAGGTTCGCCGCGAGGCCGGGTCCGCGCCGCCAGGCGCCGAGCACGCGCAGGACGCGGTCGGGCGGCCAGACGGTGTCCTTCATGAAACCCAGCGTGTATTTCAACCGGTTGCGCTCGGATTGGTGGCGCTGGGGAATCGTGGCGGCGACCCGGCGGTAGACGCCGAGGCGGGCATCGAGTTGGTCGCGGGCTGCCGGCGTCAGGGCGGCGAGTTCCTTGGCGAGGAGCTGGCGGATGACCGGCGCGTCCTGACTCCAGGGCACTAGGTCGTCGAAAATGATATCGCCGTGCGTGATGAAAATTTGTCCCCCGGCGAGGTCGAGCGTGTGGTGGGCGGAGTAGTCGGGGTCGTGGTTGCCGCTCAGGAAGGTGGTGGGCGGGGCCGAGTGGTCGAAAAACTGCCGGACCTCGCCGCGCAGGGCTGTGGTGGCGGCCGGGTTCGGACCAGGACGCGTGTCGAGGGTGTCACCGTTGAGCACCAGCGACGTGGCACCCTCGAACAACGGCGCGAGGGTCGGCAGCGACTTGATGCGGCTGCCACGGTCGCCGTAGTGCAGGTCGGACAGGATGCGGATGACGTCGGGCATTTGGGGCGTGTTATGTGTTAGGTGTTACGGGTTAGGTAACGGATAGGTCGAGCCCAGGTTTCGGCGACTATTGGGATATCACCTAGCACCTAACACCTAATACTTAAAACCTAACACCTGCGAAGCGGAATGGCGCTTGCCAGCATGGCGGCGCGGGCGTGAATTCGGCGCATGGCTTTACTCGGCTCCCTCGCCACCCTCCGCGCGCAAACCGCCCACATGGAAATCTTTGCGGCGACGTTCACCTACCTTGACGAAATGTTCCGCGCCGGGTCGCCGGCGGCGGTGCGGCTGGCGGGCGCGGCGGTGGGCGTGACCACGCGGATCGACCTGACGGGCGGGGCGTTTGCGCTGGAGCAAGTGTACCAGACCAAGGCGCGGCCGGAGGGATTTTTTGAATCGCACCGCAAGTACATTGACGTGCAGGTGGTCGTGACGGGCGAGGAAGTGATGGAGCTGGTGGAGAACTCGCGGCTGACCGTGAGCATGGCCTATGAGGCCGAGCGCGACTTCATCAAATACGCGGACTACGCCGGGGCGTCGGTGCTGCGGCTGAACGCGGGGGAGGCGGCGATCTTTTTCCCGGTGGACGGGCACATGCCCGGGCTGCGGCCCGGCGGCGTGGCGGGGCTGGTCCGCAAGACGGTGATCAAGGTGCCGGTACCCGCCTGACGGGCCGCTGGGCATGAATTACCGGCATCATTTTCACGCGGGCAACTTTGCCGACGTGATGAAGCATGCGCTGTTGGTGCGGCTGCTGGCGGAGCTGCAGAAAAAGGAGAAGGGGTTTCTCTATCTCGACACCCACGCGGGCCGCGGCAGCTACGACCTCACGGCGGCGGAGAAGGGCGACACGCTGGTGCGCCAGCCGGAATATCCCAACGGCATCGGGCGGTTGTGGACGCGGACGGACCTGCCGGAATCACTGGCCGGGTATGTCGCGCTCGTGAAGCAATTTGACCAGGACCGCGGCGGCATGGGCGCGGCGCCGCGCTTTTATCCGGGATCGCCGTGGATCGCGCGGCTGCTGGCGCGGCCGCAGGACCGGCTGGCGCTGTGCGAGAAGCACCCGGAGGAATTCGAGCTGCTCGACATTGTGCTTTCCCGGGAACCGAAGGTGAGCATTCAGGAGCGCGACGGCTACGGTGCGTTGCGTGCGATGCTGCCGCCGCCGGAGAAACGCGCGCTGGTGCTGATGGATCCGCCGTTTGAGGCGGCCGATGAGTTTGCCCGGATGGTGGCGGCCGTGGCGGAAGGCCTGCAACGGCTCCCGGCCGGCGTGTTTGCGCTCTGGTACCCGCTGACGGAACGGGCGCGAGTGGACGCGTTTTTTCACGGGCTGCTCGCGTTGAAGCTGCCGCCGACGCTGATGCTCGAACTCGAGATCGTCGGCGTACGCTCGGAGGTGAAGCTGAAAGGCTGCGGCCTCGTCGTGATCAACCCACCCTGGCAGTTTGAACATGAGGCCGGGCCGCTGCTGGAGTGGCTGGGTGAGGCGCTGGCGCAGGAACCCGGGGCGGGCTCGCGCTGCACGTGGCTCGTACCGGAGACGCGTTAGCTGCCGAGCTCGTGCAACGAGATCGAGCTGAGGTCGGCGAGCGTCGGCGCGGGCGGGAGCTTCACGACGAGCGGCGGGGCCTTGAACACCGGCCGGTTCCACAGCACGTCCTCACGCGTGATCTTCCGGATGATGGCCGGAGGAGTCTCGCGCTCGAGCGAGGGGCGGTTTTGTGGGGGAGGCAGGTTCATGGCAGGGTGTCAGCAGACCACCAAATCGGCCGAAGGTGCCGGAAATGTTGGAAAAAATGCTGGAGCGAGCCGCGGCGGGACTGCCGCCGCGGCCCGGGTCCGTCAGGCGACGTGGCGCGCCCGAAGGCTGTCCTCGGCCGTCAGCCGCTTGGGCAGGGTGACGGTGAGGACGCCCTGATAGATCTCGGCGTGCAGCCCGGTGTAGTCCAGGCCGTGGCCGAGCCGCAGGCGCAGCTGGTAATCGCGCTGGGCGCCCTCGAGGTGGAGGGCCTGCCAGTTGACGCGGACAAAATGGACCTTGCGGGCGGTGACGATCAGGTCGGGACCGCGTGCCTCGATTTCCACGCCGGCGGCTTCGACGCCGGGGACGTAGACGGTGAGCTTCACGGAGTCCGGGTGATCCCGGCAGTCATAGCTCGGCTTGCGGAGGTTCAGCTGGTGGGCGGAAACTTCCGGGAGCGGCAGACGGCTGGCGGGACTGAGGGGATGGATGATCGTGTGCATGGGAAAATGGAGGTGGGAACCTCGGGGCTTGTGGCCGCCGGGCTTCAGGATTTTCTAAACTATTTCCGTTAGGACGGAGGTTTAGGCCTGGAAGCCCGAGCCGGTCTGGTGTTTGCCCCAATTTTGGACGACCGGACGCATCTGGGCGCGGCAAATGGAAGCGACGGCCTTCGTGAACGAAGCGCCGGCGATGCCGCGGAGATGTTTTTGCTGAACGGTCATTGGAACGAGAGGACACGATGCATAATGCATTTCCCGGGCCAAGGATTTATTTTGTCCGGTCCAGACAGGGCTTGGGGTGGTCGTCGATGCCACATCGACGATGCGCCGGTCGGAGACCGGCGCCCACCTCAGGAAGAGATTGTCGGACAGAGGCCGCCGGGCCAGGGTACGGGGATGAAGCCGATGACCGACCCGACCACGACCCTTGCCGACCTGAAGACCCGCGTGCTGGCCTTTGCGCGGGAGCGCGACTGGGAACAGTTCCATGCGCCGAAGAACCTCAGCATGGCGCTGGCCGCGGAAGCCGGGGAGCTGATGGAGCATTTCCTGTGGACGACGCCGGAACAGTCGGCGGCCGTGGCCAAGGATCCCGCCAAGCGGCGCAAGATCGAGGACGAGCTGGCGGACGTCGTGATCTACGCGCTGGAGTTTGCGAACATCGCCGGCATGGACGTCGCCGCCGCCATCGAGCGGAAGATGGCGGACAACGCGAAGAAGTACCCGGTCGAGAAATCGCGGGGCCGCTCCGACAAGTACACTGAGCTGAAGTGATCGGGGTGGTCGCCGATGTCTCCATCGGCGAAAGCGTCGGTGTGGAAACCGACGCCCACCTCAAACAAGACGGATCAGGCCTTGCCGCCGTAGCTCGCGTAATCGTCGAGGTCGAGCAGGTCGGCGAACGAGCGGACGTCGGTGCGCTTGGGCGCGAGGGCCACGAGACGCTGGGCGATCCAATCGTGGCCGTCCTTGGCACCCGGGCCGTTCGATTCGAGCCAAGCGGAGAAGGCCGCGATCTCATACGGCTGGCGCTTGGTGTTTTTGTTCACCCAGGCGAGGAAATCCGTGTCGGACTTGGCGGCCTTGATCGCGCCGAGGGCCTTCGTGTGGCTGATGCCGGTAAACTTGAAGAAGTGCTGGTCGAGCGGGCAGTTGTAATGGTAGTCGCCGGCCTTGCCACGCAGGTGGGCGCGCGCCTTGTCGAGAAGGCGGGGGAGGTGCGCGTAGCCGCCGAGGCGGACGCGGACGCTGCGGGGAGGATGTTCGGTGAGATCGGGCTTGTTGAAGTTAATCATGGAGGAAGGGTTGAGGAGCGAGGCACCAAAGGAAGTGTAAACAGGGAATAGGCAACTCTGCGGATTTGAAATGAGGCGCGGCAGGCCTAGGGCGGAGATGACAAGCCAACCCCGGTCAGATTCTCGGACGAAAATTTTGCCACGATTTCCGCGGGCGAGACGCCCCGTTCACGCAGGGTGCGGAGGCTGAGCGCGTCGTGGCGCTTGGCGAGGCGCTCGCCCCGGTCGTCGTTCAGCAACGGGCAGTGGAATAATTTCGGCGCGGCCAGGCCGAGCGCGCGATACACGATCAGCTGGCGGAAGGTGCTTTTGATGAGATCGGCGCCGCGCACGACCTCGGTGATGGCCATGCCGGCATCGTCCACGGCGCAGGCCAGCTGGTAGCTGGGCAGGTCGTCCTTCCGCCACACCAGGAAGTCGCCGAAGTCGCGTCCAGCGACCGCCGATTGCGGGCCGTAGCGGCCGTCATCGAAGGAAATGGTCTCGCCGTCCGGCACGCGCAGGCGCCAGTTGACGGAGATCTTGTCGCCGAGCGGCGGCAGTGGGGCGCCGGCAGGTGGGCGGAATGAGATGGGGTAGACCGGTTCGTCGTCCGCGCCGGCGCCCTCGTGGGGCGCACCGATGGCTTCGAGCACGTCACGGCGGGAGCGGGTGCAGGGGAAGATCAGGCCGGCGGCGTGAAGCTGTTCGAGCGCGGCGCGGTAATGGTCGCGCCGGCCGCTCTGGTTGTAGGGCGCATATGGACCGCCGCCGTCGGGGCCTTCCGACCATTGGAAGCCGAGCCAGCGCAGGTCCTCGAGCATGGCGTCCACGAAATCGAGGCGGAAGCGGATGGCGTCGAGGTCGTCATTGCGCAGGACGAGCGTGCCGCCGGCAGCACGGGCGCGTTCCGCGGCGATCCAGAATGTGCGCGCATGGCCGAGGTGGAGGTGGCCGGTGGGCGAGGGCGCGAGGCGTCCGCGATAGGCGAGGGGCGGCATTTTTGTGCGTGCGAATTACTGGCGCATGGTGGATCAAATGCCCATGGCAAAGTTGCTTTGTGTTTATTGCGCGTCCAGTGACCGGATTGATCCGAAGTATGCCGCGGCTGCGACCGAGCTGGGACACGAGCTGGTCAAGCGCGGCTGGGGCCTCGTCTATGGCGGGGGCAAGACCGGCCTGATGGGCGCGGTGGCGCGGGCGGTGAAGGCGAAGGGCGGCGTGGTCGTCGGCGTCATCCCCGAGTTCATGAAGGCACGGGAGCTGGCCTTCGACGAGGCGGACGAGCTGGTGACGGTGGTGACGCTGCGCGAGCGCAAGCTGCTGATGGAGGCGCGGGCGGATGCATTTGTGACGCTGCCGGGCGGGTTTGGCACGCTGGAGGAAATCATGGAGATTCTCACGCTGCGGCAGCTGGACGTGGTGAAGAAACCCTGCGTGTTCCTGAACCAGGAGGGATTTTACGACGACCTGATCCGGCTCTTCGAGAAGATGCTCGCCGAGAAGTTCTTCAAGCCGTCGAACATGGAACTGTTTCGCGTGGCGCAGACGGTGCCGGAGATCTTCGCGCAGATTGCGGCGTCGGCGGGCGTGAAGGCGGAGTCGAAGTGGTTCGAGACGCGGTGAGGATTGCCCACGGAATACGCGGAGCACGCGGAATTCTAGGCCACGGCCAGTGAGTTCTGAGTTTTTCCGTGTATTCCGTGTGTTCCGTGGGCATTCCAATCTGATGCATCGTTCGGCCGTACTCAAATTGCTCCGTACCCACGCGGCTTTGGCGCTCGATGCGCAAGAGGCGGCGATGACGGCGGACACGATCCGCTTTGTGGAGGCGCATGAGGACTGTTACTCGCGCACACAGCTGAGCGGGCACCTGACGGGGTCGGCGTGGATTGTGGACGCGAGCCGGACGCGCACGCTGCTGACGCACCACCGCAAGCTCGACAAATGGCTCCAGCTCGGCGGTCACGCGGACGGCGATCCCGATCTGTTGGCGGTGGCGCGGCGGGAAGGCCGCGAGGAGAGCGGGCTAACGCGGCTGCGGGTGGTCTCGCCGGAGATTTTTGACCTGGACCGGCACTGGATTCCCGAGCGCAAGACCGAGCCGGCTCACTGGCACTATGACCTGCGATTCATGATCGAAGCCGACCCGGCGGAGCCGTTCGCGGTGTCAGACGAGTCCCACGATCTCGCCTGGGTCGAGGTGGCACGAGTGACCGCGCTCAACCCCGAGGAATCGATGGCCCGGATGGTGCGGAAGACGTTGAAAAAAGCTTGAGCCCGGGAATTGGCTACAGAGAGGCACTCATCGGCCGAATCAAAATGCCAACTACCATGGTCTCGCCAAAATCCCTCGAACCCGTCCACGACGGCGGTGCGGTGCATCTGCTGTCCGCGGATGGCCTGTCTGCCTGGAGGATCGTCATCGGCGCGGGCGCGACGGAGTCGGAGCGGTATGCGGCCGACGAATTGCGCCGGTATCTGGCCGAAATCGGGGGTGCGGAACTGCCGGTTGTCAGCGATGCCACCCCGCGGCAGCCGTCTGAGATCTGGGTCGGGCGGAGCAACCGGTGGCCTTCATCCGCCGCCACTTTCAGCGAGGATCCGGCCGCGGAATCGTTTCTGATCCTGACGGGAAGTGATTACCTGCTCATAGCCGGCGCCGGCCGACGCGGAACGCTGTACGGGGTCTATACTTTCCTGGAAAAATATCTCGGTTGCCGGTGGTTCAGTCCGGAAGTCAGCCGGATTCCCCGGCGCCACCAGATCGCCATCGGGCCGATCCAGGACCGTCAGGTGCCGGCGCTGGAATATCGCGAGCCGCATTGTTGCGAGGGGATGAACCCCGACTGGGCCGCGCGCAACAAATGCAACGGTCACATCACCCCGCTGGCGCCCCGGCACGGCGGCGGCGTGAAATACGCCGGGCCGTTTGTGCACTCGTTCAACGATTTGGTGCCCGTCGAGCGGTACTTTGAGTCGCACCCCGAGTATTTTTCCGAGGTCAACGGCGTCCGGCTGCGCAAGGAGACGCAGCTGTGTCTGTCGAATCCCGCGGTGTTTGCCCTCGCGCTCGCCCAGGTCCGCGCATGGCTCACGGCCGATCCGGAGGCGAGTATCGTGTCGGTGTCACAAAACGACTGGGACAACCCGTGCCAGTGTCCCGCGTGCCGGGCGGTTGACGCGGAGGAGGGCAATTTCAGCGGGAGCCTGATCCGGTTCGTCAACCGGATCGCCGAGGCCATCGAGCCCGGGCATCCGCATGTGGCCATTGACACGCTGGCCTATCTGTACACCCGCCAGGCTCCCCGACGGGTGCGGCCCCGCCACAACGTCATCGTCCGGCTCTGCAGCATCGAATGCTGTTTTTCCCACCCGATGGAGAGTTGCGGCGAAAAGATGCTCTTCAAAAACCGTCCCGGCACCGGGTCCACGTTTGTCGAGGATCTGGCGGCGTGGGGGCGCATCTGCGACCGGGTGTACGTCTGGGATTACGTGACGAATTTTGCCAACTACGTCCTGCCGTTCCCCAATTTTAGCGTGCTGGCGCCCAATGTCCGCCTGTTTGCCCGCAACCACGTGAAAGGGCTGTTCGAACTCGGGGCGAATCCGCCGGGTGGAGGCGGGGAGTTCTCGGCCTTGCGGGCTTGGCTGCTAGCCAAGCTGCTCTGGGACCCGACGGCGGACGAGCACGCGTTGCTCAAGGAATTCCTCACCGGGTTCTACGGCCGCGGAGGCGACCCCCTGCTGCGTTATATCCAGGCCGGGATCCAGCTGGTGGAGACGCGCCACCTGCATGCCAGCTGTTATGACCGGCCGGACAGCGCCTACCTGACGCCGGAGCTGCTGGCGTTCGCCGGGGAGTGTTTCGACGAGGCCGAAAAAATGGCGGACGATGCGGCCGTGCTGGCGCGCATCCAACGGGAGCGATTGCCGATCCGCTTTGCGCAGCTGGCGGCCCTGCCGCTGGATGCGCCGGATCGTGACGCGCAGTTGGACGCGTTTGCGGCCGATGCCGCGGCCGCCGGGATCACCCAACTGTCCGAGCACATCCCGATGGAGCGGACCCTCAGCTATTTTCGCCGGGGCATTCATCTCACCCATTTCGGGCGCTACGAAGGCGGCTGGAGTCCGTTCGACAACCCGTGGCCGATGGAGAAGTAGGCAGGCTTCGGCGAATTCCGGCGCTGCGTCTCTACCGCCACAGCGGGACCACATCGTCCTGACGGACCCAGCCGGTCTGGCCGTTGGCGAAGGAGAGGCGGACCCAGCTGAGGAAGGTCTGGTCGATGACGGCGATGCTGCCGGGGGCGAGTGTGGTGGTTTTCTGCGTCGCGTCGGCCTCGGTGGGAATCGAGCGCAGGATACCGCCGTGCCAGGCGATGACGGCGCGGGCATCGGCGGTTTCGCCGTAGGCGAGGAATCCGGTCACCGAGACCGCGCCGAGGAACACGCCGCCGATGAGCAGCAGCAACGCCAGGGCGTTCCGCAGGCGGGAGCGCGAGCGGTAGGCGCCGAAGAGCAGGAGACCGATGGACCCCGCGACAACGGCGGACGCGACAATGAGCCAGGTCTGCCAGCCGGCGGGCGAGGCGAGGCGGGCGAGGGATTGCAGCGGGCCGGGATGCGGAAAGGCGGCGAGGGGCTCGGGCAGGTAGCCGGATTTTTCGGCGGCGAGGGCGAACTGCCAGCGGATGTGTTCGTTGTCGGGCGCCTGGACAAACGCCGCGGTGGCGTGGGCCATGGCGAGGTCCCAGCGATCCTGCTGGGCGAGCGCGAGCGAGAGGTTGTAGCGGGCGCTGGCATCCGCCGGGTTCTGGGCGACCGACTCGCGCCAGGCTTTTTCGGCGGCGGAAAAATCGGCGCGGCGGTACGCGGCAGCGCCTTCCTCCGCGCGGAGTGAGGGCGAAAGCAGTGCGGCGGTGGCCAGCACGGCCAGCAGGAGCGGGATCAGGTTGCGCGGCAGGAACGCGGAAAACGGGGAGAAGCCGGGCACGCGCTTCGCCTCGAGGGCGGCCTTGGCGCGCGGGACCCAGTCGGCGGGCAGGGCGGCGGGGTTGGCGCCGTAGAGCGCGCGGTCGGACTCGGCCCAGAGCGTGGACCACGTGGCGTCGGTCAACGCGGAGGCCGGCGGGGCGGCATGGAGAATTTCCCAGAGCACGGCGGTGTCGTGTTGCCACGCAAGGAGCAGGGCGGGCCGGTCGGCCGGGCTCGCGGTCTGAAGCGGTTTGAGCGTCGCGGCGAGACGGGACCGGGCGGCGCGGCGGAAGCGCGCGGGTTCAGTCTGCCGTGCGCGCTGAAGGGCGAGGATGCTCCAAAACAGTCCGAGCGTGACGAACGGCACCGCGAGCAGAAGCAGCCATTGATCGAGAGGCCGCGGGGTGGCCGTGCTGCCGGTGGCCGGGAGCGGGTCGCGCGGGATGGCGGCGGGGGCCGCGGGAACTTCGGGGGCGGGAGCCGCGGGCGCGATTTCCACCGGGGTCGGCGGCATGGCGCCGGCAATCTTCGGGAGCTGGATGCCGGGGTTCACGGGTGCCGCGGCGGTGATGGTGACCGTGGTGCGCGGCGTGGAGAGCGTCTGGTAGCTGCCGGACTTCGGGTCGAAGTACGTGAAGAAAACCGGGCCGAGCGTGTACGTGCCCGGGTGGGTGGGCACGAGGACGACGTCCTCGGCGAGGGTGGTGTCGAAGAGCTTGCCCTCGGCAGGCGTGCGCTTGGCCTGCGGCTGGACGACCTGGAAATCCTTGGAGACCTCGCGCTGCGGCAGGCCGGCGATTTCGGGCCAGTTGCCGGAGCCGCTCAGTTCGAGCGTCCAGGTGATCGGCTCGCCAACGGCGGCGGTGCTGGGGACAACCTTGGAGACGAGCTTGAACTGGCCGACGGCGCCGGTGAAGCCGGAGACGTTGGGCGTGGGCAGGGCGCGGATGATGAGCTCGGGGCGCTTGGTGGTGACAGAAAGTTCCTCGACGCGCTGCTGCTGGAACAGGCCGAAGCCGATGTTGCCGGTGGCGATGCGCACCAGCTGGGTGGCGGGATTGAGCGTGAGCGGGCCGGGCGTCTTGGCATAGGCGCGGGTCTTGTAGACGATGTTGATGCGCGGCTCGCCGTTGAGGGACAGCTCGTTGGGCTCGGGTTTCGACCAGTCCTCGGTGATCAGCGCGCCGGCGCTCCAGTCGATGTTGCTGGCGAGCTGGTTGAACTTGTGGCGCGAGGCGTCGAGGATGTACGTGATGGGAAACACCTCGCCGGCCCAGAGCGTGGTGGTGCCGGTCATGAGCCGGGCATTGACAGTGGAGTCGGGGATGACGCGCGGGGCGCCGCCGGTGAAGGCGGGGACGCGGATCGGGCCCTTGTTGGTCGGCACGGTGAAGGCGGGGATCTGCAGGGTGACGCCGGCGTGGCGGGCGCGGGAGTTGTAGGAGAGGACGGTCGAGCGGGAGAATGAGCCGTTGGAAATCGTGGTTTGCGAGGACTGGCCGGTGAGCGAGAGCACCGATTCCTCGATGACGGGCAGCTTCGGGTCGCCGTCGGGGGCGCAATCCTCGTAGATGAGCTGGAGTTCGGACGAGTCGTCCGCGCCCTCCCAGTGTACGGTCTGGGCGTGGGCCGCGGGCAGGGCGAGGGAGCAGAGGAAAATGAAAGCGAGGAAACGGCGCATGAGAGTTACCAGTCTTTGCCTTTTTTCTTGGACGGGACCGGCTTGTGGTCGGCGTCCATCAGTTGGAAGAGTTCGGCGGGGGAATCCTGATTGCGGAGCTGGTCGAGCTTCTGCAGCGGCAGGGCGAGGGCAGGGTCCACCGGGGCCTTGTCGCCCTCCTTTTTCACGGGGCCGCCGCCGACCTTCTGGGTTTCATGGGAGGGCGGGTGGGCCTGCGGGTCGCGCTGCTGCATGTCACCGAAGGCGGACTGGCCCGGTTTTTTGTCGGCCGGGTTGGACTTCTGGTTCTGCGGGGAATTCTGCGGTTGCTGCTGCTGGTCCTTTCGCTGCGACGGATTGCCCTGCGACTGGGAGTCCTGCTTCGATTGATTCTGCTGCTGCTGGTTTTGCTGGTCCTGGTTCTGTTGGTCCTGCTTTTGCTGATCCTGCTTTTGTTGCTGTTGGTTCTGCTGCTGCTGCTGATCCTTTTTCTTCTGCTCGGGCTTTTGGAGCAGGGCCTCGAGGTCTTGCTGCAGCTTGGGCCAGTCGGCGGATTTGGGATCGAGTTTGGCGCCGAGTCCGACGGCGGAGAGGGCGTCGCGCACGGGCCCCTCGGGCACCTGCTTCTGGTCATCCTGGATGCGCTGGCCCCAGCTGACGGTTTCACGGGCAAATTCGGCCCAGTCGCGGGCGCTGCGGTCGTCCTTGGCGGAAAGGCGTCCGACAATCTTGGCGAGCGGCGCGGCGGAGTCGGTGACGGCCCGGGCGGTGGCGGGCAGGCCGAGACCCGCGAGGAGCAAGCCGCCAAGGAACAGCGCGGCGACGGCGGGGCGGGCCGGTGCCGGGGAGCGGCTGGCGGCGGGCGTGAGCTTGAGGTCGCGCGGGCGGGGGCGGACGGGAAATTCGTAGCAGAAACTCACGAGCAGGCACCAGAGCCCGAAGGCGAGGGGCCACTGGAAGCGTTCGACGAGCCGTACGGTGTTTTTCTCGAGGAACTTGCCCTTCTGCCCGGCTTCGACGGTGGCCTTGAGGACGCCGGCAAGATCAAGCCAGGTGCTCGCGTCGCGGTAGGTGCCGCCGGTGACGGAGGCGAGTTCCTGCAGCGTGCTGCTGTTGAGTTTCGAGAGGACGACGGCGCCGCGCTCGTCCTTTACGAAGGCGCCGGCGCCGTCGGGGATCATCGCGCCGGCGGACGTGCCGATGCCGAGGCTGATGACGCGCACGCCCTTTTTCTTCAGCTCCGCGGCGGCGGACTGCCAGTCGTCGTCGGTCGCCTCGCCATCGCTGAGCACGATCAGGAAACGGTCGGCGGTGCCGGTGCCGAAGGCCGCGAGGGACGTCTCGATGAGGGCGCGGTAATTGGTGCCGCCCTCGGGCAGGAAATCCGGACCCATCGCGGGCAGGAACTCGCGGAGGATCTCGTAATCCGAGCTGAGCGGGCTCTGCAGAAACGCCGTGCCGGCGAAAGACACGAGTCCGACGCGCTCGCCGGAGAGTTTCTCAAGCAGGGATTGGGTGAGGAGCTTGGCCCGCTCGAGGCGGGAGGGCCGCACGTCCTGCGAGAGCATGGATTTCGAGAGGTCGATCGCGATGAGGATTTCGCGGGCCTGGTCGAAAACGGGCTCCTCGATGCGGCCCCACTGGGGACGGGTGAGGGCGACCACGCAGAGGGCCAGGCCCACGCAGAGCCAGATCCGCGCGCGATTCCGCCGGGCGGGCGTGGTCACGAAGGTCAGGTTGTGGGTGCCGGCCTCGGCCTGCCGGATCTTGGGATGGACCACGCCGGCCGCGCGCCGCCGGCGGGCGAACTCCGCGATGAGGAGGGCGGTGGGGATCAGCAGCAGCCAGAAGAGCTGGGGCCAGGCGAAGGTCATGCGACGGCCTCCCTTTGCCAGAGCGGACGGGCGAAAAGCGCGGCGAGCAGGAGGGCGAACAGGCCGGGGGCCGCGGGCCAGTAGAACAGCTCCGTCGTGATCAGGTAGCTCTTGGCCTGGAATTCGATCTTCTGCGCCTTGTCGATCGCCTTGAAGGCGGACTGGATCGTGTCGGTGTCGGCGGCGCGGAAAAAATGTCCGCCGGTGGGCTCGGAGATCCGGCGCAGGGCCTCCTCGTCGAGGTCGGCCATCATGCGGCGGTAGCCGATCTTGTTGCCCTTGTCGTCGAATACGGGGAACGGGACGATGCCGTCCTTGCCTGCGCCGATGGTGTAGACGGGCACGCCGCGGGTCCGGGCGATCTCGGTCGCCTGCTCGGGCGTGAGGGCGCCGCGGTTGTTGACGCCGTCGGTGAGGAGCACGACGAAGGCGCCGGAGCGTTTGCCGCCGCTCTCGCGCTTGGCCTGCTCGAGGCGGGTGAGGGCGACGCCGAGGCCGTCACCGATGGCGGTGCCGTCCTCGATCAGGCCGATCTTCAGGCGCTCGGTCTGCTTGCCGAGCCAGTCGTGGTCGAAGGTGAGCGGCGCGAGGGTGTAGGCGCGGCCGGAGAAAACGACGATGCCGATGCGGTCGCTGGGGCGGTCGTTGATGAAGGCCTGGATGACGGGCTTGATGGCCTGAAGGCGGTTGATGCGGTCGCCGTCCTTCTCGTAGTCCTCGGCGAGCATCGAGCCGGAGAGGTCGATCGCCAGCATGATGTCGTAGCCCTGCGAGCGGACCTCGCGCTTGTCCTCGACGTGCTGCGGGCGGGCGAGGGCGACGGTCAGCAACACGAGGCCCACGACGGCGAGGCCGACGGGCCAGCGCGAGAACGACGCGAGTGACGGGCGGTGCCAGGCGGCGGCGAACGGCACCAGCAGCACGGGCACGCGGCGACGCTGGCGGAGCAGGAAGACGAGGCCGATGGCGAACACGGCGAGCAGCCACTCGGGGTTCTGCAGCACGTAGCCTTTGCCGATCGGCAGGGTCCACGTGGCCAGGGCCGGGAGGCGAGAGAAGGTTGAAGTGAGCGGGAGCATCTTCGTCTGGCCTCAGCTCCGGACGCCGGCGCGCATGCGGGCGTGGAAGAATTTCACGAGGGCATCGAGACGGTTCTCGTCGGTGCCGACGACGAGGCGGCTGAGCCGGTTGGGGAACAGGGCGGACCAGGCGGCCTCGCGCTGGACGCCCCACGTCGCGTGCGCGGCGCGTTCGGCGGCGGAACCCTCGAGAGTGACGAGCCGGCCGGCGGAAGGATCGTAGGCGGCGAATGATTCCTGCGCGGGCAGGGCGCGTTCCCACGGATCGTCCACGCGGAAGCCCATCGTCTGGTAGCGGTTTTGGAGCACGCCCCAGCCCTCGGGCTCGACGCGGGGCGGAAAATCCCCGAGCCAGAGAAACACGCTGTGCTTCGGGGCGGCGCGGGCGAGGAACCGCCACGGGATCTCCGCGGGGCCGTCGGTGGGCGCGGGGGCGGGGCGGGAGAGCAGGGTGGCGGCGGCGTGGAGGATGGCGCCGCGGCCGCGGACGGGTTCGCGGATAAGGTTGCCGCCGGGCGAGGCGTGGACGAAGCCGACGCGGTCGCGGTTGACCGCGCCGAGCAGCATGACGAGGCCGGCGAGCTCGAGCAGGGCCTCGCGCTTGGACTGCGCGCCGGAACCGAAATGGAGCGACGGGGAATCCTCGAACACGAGGAGCAGGGTGACCTCGCGCTCCTCGACGAATTTCTTGCGGTAGGCCTCGCCGAGGCGCGCGGTGACGTTCCAGTCGATGTCGCGCACATCGTCGCCGAACTCGTATTTCACGACCTGGTCGAACTCCATGCCGCGGCCGCGGAAGGTGGAGCGGTACTCGCCGCTCAGCACATTCTCGACGGCATGGCGCACGCGCCACTCCAGCTGGCGCAGAAGGGCCAGGGGATTTTCGATTTTCGACTGGGGAGTTTCGATTGGCATCGGAGGTGCCCGCGAATCGCGCGAATCAACGCGAATTGACTTACTGCGCGGGGACCGGGGTGGAGGTGACCACCTGGGCGATGATCTTGTCGGGGGAGATTTCCTCGGCTTCGGCCTCGTAGGTCAGGCCGATGCGGTGGCGCATGATGTCGGGGGCGAGTTCCTGGATGAGCGCGGGGGACACGAAGTCCTGGCCGCGGAGCCAGGCGAGGGCGCGGCCGGCTTGGTAGAGGGCGAGGGAGGCGCGCGGGGAGGCGCCGAAGTTGAGGTAGCGCTTGGCGCCCGGGGCGGATTCCGCGAGGGCGCGCGTGCCACGGACGAGCGCGAGGATGTAGCCCTGGACGGCGGGGGAGACATGGAGCCGGTCCACCTCGGTGCGGAGCGCAAGCAGTTCCTCGCCGCTGGAGGCGGCAACGAGCGAAGGCTGCTGGGTGACCTGGCCCCAGCGTTGCATCATGGAGGATTCCTCCGCGGCGCTCGGGTAGTCCACGATGAGCTTGAAGAGGAAGCGGTCGGTCTGGGCCTCGGGCAGCGGATAGGTGCCCTCCTGCTCGATGGGATTCTGGGTGGCCATCACGAAGAACGGCTTGGGCAACGGGTGGGTGTGGCCGCCGATGGTGACCTGGCGCTCCTGCATGGCCTCGAGCAGGGCGCTCTGGACCTTGGCGGGGGCGCGGTTGATTTCGTCGGCGAGGACGAGGTTGGCGAAGATCGGGCCGCGGTGCGGCGAGAATTCGCCGGTCTTGGGCTGGAAGATCATCGTGCCGACGACGTCGCTGGGGAGCAGGTCGGGCGTGAACTGGATGCGCTCGAACTGGACACCGAGGGCGGTGCCGAGGGACTTGACGAGGAGCGTCTTGGCGAGGCCGGGCATGCCCTCGAGGAGGACGTGGCCGTTGGCGAGGAGCGCGACGAGGAGGCGCTCGATGGCGGCGTCCTGGCCGATGACGGCCTTGCCGATTTCGTTGCGAAGTTTCTCTGACCAGGCGGGACCGTTAATCATGGGGAAAAAGTTGAAGGGAGGAGCGAGGGTGGTATGACTCCGGGGCCGGAGATAAGTTTCCATCAGGAAAAAGCCGCTGCCATGCCTTTACCACCCCAAATCCACCGCCGGCTTGCCGCCCTGGGCGTGCGTGAAGGGGACATAGATGAACGGTTTGTGCGCGGTTCGGGTCCGGGCGGGCAGAAAATCAACAAAACCTCCTCGACGGTCTGGCTGCGCCACCGGCCGACCGGCACCGAGGTGCGCATCCAGGCGGAACGTTCCCAAGCGGCGAACCGCGAGCTGGCCTGGGCGGAACTGGCGGCGAAGCTCGAGGCCCGGGTGCGGAATGCGGCCCAGTCGGCCGAGCAGGTGCGCGAGGCGCAGCGGCGCCGCACGCGGCAGAAATGTTACGGGCAGAAGATCAAGATGATCGAGACGAAGAAACACCGCGCGAAGCACAAGGCCAAGCGCGGGCGGGTCAGCGGGGACTGGTGAGAAAAAAGCAGCGAGCCGCGAGTAACGGGTAGTGAGCAGGATAACGCGCGGCCGTTCCCGCCTTCACGAAAAGCGTCCTGGGGGCGAGCCGCGCCACCTCACAATAATTCCACCGCGTCGCCGACGCGGACGGTGCCGGACTTGGTCTCGTGGATCACGTTCTGGCCAAAGTTGACGTCGGTGGGTTCCTTCGCATCACGCCGGTACAGCGCGAGCGTGCGGAGCGGTTCCTTGCCGCGCTCGGCGGTGAGTTGGTTGGTGGTCGTGATGGCGCAGCGCGAGCAGGGGCCGGCGGCCCGGAACGTCACGTTGCCGATCCGGAAGCGCGTCCACGTGTCCTCGGCGAACGCGGCGCTGCCGTTGATCACGAAGCTCGGCCGGAAGCGGTCCACGGGCAGCGGTTCGTCGAGGCGGGCGTTGAGGTCGGCGAGCGAGGCCTCGGTCAGGACCATGAAAGGGCAGCCGTCGGAGAAGTTGAACAGGTCGCCGGGCCGGGCCGAGGCCTTCAGGACGGGTCGCGAGAATTTTTCGCCGATGCAGACGAGCTTGCAGGGCTGCCGGAGATAGTCGGAGAGCCACACCGCCACCTCGACGCCGCAGTCCTCGGCGAGCAGCCCCTCGCTTTTCCAGATGCGGACGGTCAGCAACTCTGCCGGGGCCGTCGCCTGCAGCGGCACGGAACAGGAGCCGCCGTGCGGGGCGCGGAGGATGAGATCCCGCGCGGTGAGGGCGGTGTCGATCAGCGCCATGCGCGGGTGCGTGCGCTGGGTGAGGAACTGGTGGTTCGCGTCCACCACGAGGAAGCGCCGGTCGCCGACGAAGCCCAGCGCGTCGACGTCCGCGGAGGTCACCGCGAAGCCGCGCAGGGATTTGACGGGGTAGAGGAACAGCTGGGTGACGTGCACGGGAAAGAGGGAGAGGAAGAAGGCGAATACGGCGACAGGGACGTCGCCGCCCACCTTTATGGTCGCCGACGGTAGGTGGCGAGGAACTGGGCGCTGCCGGATTTCGACGCGAAGGTTGCGGGCAGCTGGCCATCGAGTCCGTAACACACCTGCAATTGGGAACCCTGAAAGCGATAGACCGCAGGGATGGTTCGGCCCGCGTTGGTGCCGGTGACGCCCTGGAGCAGGAGCGATTGCACGCCGGAAGGGTCGCCGAAAGTGTAAGTTCCCTGGTCCGCGATCTCGCCTTTGAAGCGGACCGTGTACGTGCCGGGGCCGAGTTCGAGTTCGATCTGGTGCGTGATGAGCTCCGGCATTTTCTCGCCGGCCAGTTCGGCGTTCACGATCTGCCAGTGGCCGGTCAGCGCGGAGAAATCGTCCATGGCTCAGGAGCGCTTGGTAACCTCGCGCGGGGCGATCTCGATGGGACCGGGGGCGGGGAGGTCCTTGGCGCCCTTGGCGCCCAGCTCGGCGAGCTTACGGGCGCCGGGGAGGAGGGTGCCCTCGTAGGAGCCGACGGCTTTGTTGTAATGGCCGAGGGCGGACTTGAGACCGGTGCCGACATTCTCGATGTGCTCGGCGAAGGTGGCGACGCGGTCGTACAGCTCGCGGCCGAGGGTTGCGATGGTCTCGGCGTTTTTCGAGACGGCCTCCTGGCGCCAGCCGTACGCGGCGGCCTTGAGCAGGGCGATGAGGGAGGCGGGCGTCGTCAGCAGGATGCGCCGGGAGATCGCGCGGTCGATGAGGGTGGGGTCGGACTGGAGTGCACCGGAGAGGAACTGGTCGCCGGGCAGGAACAGCACGACGTATTCCGGGGACGGTTGGAACTGCTCCCAATAGTTTTTGGCGCCGAGGGCATCGATGTGGCCGCGCACCTTGGCGGCGTGCTCGGCGAGCTTGGCGGCGCGGGTGGGTTCGTCGGGGGCGTTGGCGGCCTCACGGTAGGCATCGAGGGGGGCCTTGGCATCGATGACGATCTGCTGGCCGCCCGGCAGGCGGACGACGAGGTCGGCGCGGAGGGCGCCGGCGGTCTGCTGCTCGGAGAAGTCGCAGTAGTTTTCCATGCCGGCCATCTCGACGACGCGGCGGAGCTGGAGTTCGCCCCAGGTGCCGGCGGTGGTGGTGGAGCGGAGGGCGGTGGAAAGTTTGCTGGCCTCGCCCTGGAGTTGGAGCTGCGCGGTGTTGAGGGAACGGAGCTGTTCGGTGAGGCTGCCGTAGGCCTCCTTGCGGGCGTTTTCGATGGCGGCGATCTTGGTGTCCACCTGCTGGAGGGATTCCTTGAGCGGCTTGACCAGGGCGTCGATGGCCTGCTGGCGTTTATCGAGGTCGCCGGCGGAGGCCTGTTGGAGCTTGGAAAAAGACTCCTTGGCGAGCTCCAGAAACGAGGCGTTGTTGCGGCTGAGGGCGTCGGCGGAAAGGGCCTTGAATTCGTTGATCAACCGGACCTGAGCATCCTGCTCGGCGGTGAGGCGGGTTTGGAGCTGGGTCGTGAGGGTGGAAAGCCCGGCGGATTCGGTGCGCAGAGCCGCGACCTCGGACGTGAGGCGGAGATTCTCCTCCTCGCGGCTGCGCAAACGCTCGATCTGGCCGGCCTGGCGACCGCGCAAAAACAGGGCCGTGAAAACCGCGGCGAAAACGGCGGCGAGGAGCGCGATGAAAAAGGTCGTCACGAGAGGATGGTTTGGGGGTGGCGGGGGCAAATCAACCCCGGATGCGTTTCTTGACAGAAGTTGGGCTACTCTGCAAACACGCGTCATGCTCTCAGTGAGATATTTACCCGGAAACCGGCCCGCCCCACGCTGCTGACCGAAATCATGCAGACCCAACCCTCCCCGACCAAGTTGGCCGCCGGCGTAAAACCGTTAGTGCTGGTCGTCGACGATGAGTACGGTCCGCGTGAATCGATTGCCTTTACTTTATCGTCCGAATTCACCGTCGAAACCGCCGACCGGGCGGCGGAGGCGCTGAACCGGATCAAGTTAAAGCCCTATGCGCTGGTGGTGATGGACATCCGGATGCCCGAAATGGACGGCATCCGCGCGCTGGAGGAGCTGCGCAAGATCGACCCCAATGTTTCGGTCATCATGCTGACGGGATACGGCACCCTGCACACCGCGCAGCAGGCGATGGTGGGCGGGGCCAACCAATACCTCCGCAAACCGCCGGATATTGCCGAGCTGCTGGACGCCGCGCGGAAGCAGGTGGCGGCCACGGCCGTGCGCCGGCACCAGGCCAAGATCAACCGCGACGCGGTGGAGATGAACGCCGCGCTCAAGCGTGAGATTGACCAGAAGGAACCGCAGGTCTGGCAGGCGCGGGCCTCGGTCGAGCTGGTGCACGACCTGAACAATCCCCTGACCGTGGTTATCGGCTATGCGACGCTGCTGGTCGAGGAGGCCCGGTCGGTGGCGCTGGTGGATCCGGAGCGCGGCCGCCGGCTGCTTGAGTATGCCAATCTGGTCGAGAAAGCAGCGGAGTATTGCCACCACCTCTCGGAAAACTGGCGCCTGGCGTCGAAGCAGGCGGCGGAGTTTGTACTGCTGGACCTGGTGCGGATCTCGCAGGACGTGCAGTCGGTGGTCTTTTTTGGCTCGGTGGCGATCAGTTTCACGGGCCTGGAGTCCGCCATGATCCGCGGCTCGAGATTCGAGCTGATGCGG
The DNA here is from genome assembly GCA_903839035.1 of uncultured Opitutia bacterium. Classification (GTDB taxonomy): domain Bacteria; phylum Verrucomicrobiota; class Verrucomicrobiia; order Opitutales; family Opitutaceae; genus Opi-474. Next base: position 25,969 of record CAIMAQ010000052.1, on the reverse strand, counting down.
GTGTTCCAGAACCTCTTCAAGAACGCACTGGAGGCCGGGTCCACGCAGATGACGGTCGCGATGGTGCGCGCGGGCGACCGCATCGAGATGACGGTGACGGACAATGGCGCCGGCATGGATCCCGAGCGGATGCGCAAGGCGCTGAAGGGTGGTTTTACCAGCAAGGAAAACGGCACGGGCCTCGGCCTGGGCATCTGCCGCCACCTGCTGGGCACGCATGGTGCCACCATGGACCTGGAATCGGCCGCCGGCAAAGGCTCCGTCGTGCGAATGGTGTTCCCGGCGGCGTCCTGAGCGCGCCATGAAACGCCGACGCGTTAAGATCACCGGCCTCGGGTTCGTGACGCCGGCGGGCATTGGCAAGGAGGCGTTCTGGAAGGGGATTCTGGAGCCGGTGAGCCGGGTGCGGCTGTCGACCAAGTATCCGGAGGAGGCGGGGGCCTTTGTCTCGGCCGACGTGCGGGATTTCCGGCTCGAGGATTATCTGCCAAACGTCCCGGGGAAACGCATGCCCCGCCACACGCAATTTGCCCTCGCGGCGGCCACCCTAGCAGCGCAGGACGCCGGCATCACGCTGCAGCAACTGCGGGGCCACGGGGCGATCGTCATGATCGGGGCGACGCTCATGGATTTCGGCGTCATCAACAAGGGCGTGGATATCATCGTGAAAAAAGGGCCGATCAACGCCCTGCCGACCTCCGTGACCACCGCGCTCGTCAGCGCCATCGGCGCGGCGGTGGGCGAGGCCATCGGTGGGACAACGCGCACGATGTCGCTGCAGAGTGCCTGTTGTTCCGGCCTGGACGCGATCGGCCGGTCGGCCGAGATGATCGCAAACGGCGAGGCGGAGATCGCAGTCTGTGGCGGCGCGGAGGCCCCGCTTTATTTTCACCCGATGCTTGAGCTCAAGCTGGCCGGGCTGGCTCCGGGCAATCCCGAGCATCCCGAACGGCAGTGCCGGCCCTTCGACCAGTGGCGCACAACCGGGGTCATCGGGGAGGGCGCCTGCATCATGGTGCTCGAGTCCGAGGACAGTCCCCGGCCGGGTTATGCCTATGTCGGCGGCTACAGCTACGCTTCCGACCCGGCGGCTTCACCCTGTGCCGGCCTGGCGGAGGCCATGCGGCTGACCCTGGGTAACACGGGACTCCGGCCGCGCGATATTGAGTGCATCAACGCCTGGGGCCCGGGGCACAAGACCCTGGACGCGGCCGAGGCGGGCGTGCTGCAGGACTATTTCGGGTCGGAACTGGCCGCCATTCCCGCCGTCTCGCTCAAGGGCGCCATCGGCAATCCCCTCGGGGCCGCGGGCGCCATCCAGGTGGGCTGCGCGGCGCTGAGCCTGTCCCGTTCCGCCATCCCCCCGACCGTCAATTGGGAGCACCCGGATCCCAGCTGTCCGTTGAACCTGAGCGGCCAGACGCGCTATATCGCGCACCGCACCACCCTGATCAACGCGCACGGCCTGTCGGGCGCAAACGCATGTTTGGTGCTCAATCAATAATCTCCAATCCCACGATGGTGGTGGCGATCGCGGTCGCCTCCGTCGGCTTTGCCGCCTTCTGGGCCAACCCGCAGCGGGCGATGAACCGCGCCTTCTTCACGGGATCCCTGCATGTCGCCGTCTGGCTGATTATCCTGAATCAGGCGCTCACGAAGAATGAAGGCCTGTTCTGGCTGAAGTGGTCCTGCTCAATTGGTGGCGCACTGCCCCTGCACATCTGGATCATCCAGCAAAACATCGTGGATCGGCGGGAGACGTCCGCGCTGACCTGGCTCCGGCACAACTGGGGGTGGCTGGTCGTCACGGGCTTTCTGGCCGTCGTTCCTTTCACGGAGTCATTCATTCCGTCGTATTCGACGAGTGAACATCGGCTCCATGGCTTAGGGTATTTTGCCTATGTAGGGCTGAGCATAGGCGCGTATGTTTATCTTTTTCGGGATGCTTACAAAAACGTTAAGAAGCTTGGCGGTGTTCGTCGCTTGGAGCTTCAGGTTTGGTTGGTGGGCGGATGCGTTATCGCCGTCGCAGTACTCGGAATGATGGCATTGGCCGACATCACCCGGGATCCTCTCTTTATCCGTCTGCAGCCTTGGATGGTGCTCGTATTCTACGCTGGTACTGCGTTTGCGATTACGACCCACCGGATCTTTGACGCCCGGCAGATTGTCCTCGTCGGACTGCAGAAACTAATCCTGGTCGTTGTGGTCGCCGGCGCCGCCTATGTTTTTGATTGGGCCCTGCGGATTGTTTTGCCGGAACCGTTCGGATTTATCGCCACCACGGCTTTGGTGTTGGGGCTCGCGGTGACGCTCAACGGTTGGCTGGACAGCTGGTTTCATTTCTACCCGGAGGCCACGGCCGCCCGGCAGGCGGCATTCGCGGCCGCACAAGGCGAATCCCACGTCAACAAACTCGAGTCCGCGTTCGTTGCCGTCCTGAAGGGCTGGGGGCATAGCGAGTCCGCCCTCGTGATGTCGGGTGTGAAGGGGCCAATCAAGGGAGGCGGCCTGGAACTCCCCGAGGAGGGCACGGTGATGAGGGCCATGCGCCAGCTACGGTGGGCCACGCCCGAGCGATTGTCCCGGGAACGCTCAACCCCGGACCGACAGGCCTTGCAGCATTTTCTGGACGACAACGGGCTCGGCGTGCTCGTCATTGTGGAAGGCTCGTCGCTGGCGGCCTTGATTGGCGTGGGCATTGCGGCCTCGCGCCGGCCGTACACCTATCCACAGGTCAACCAGTTGCAGGAACTGGCCTCGATCATCGAGAACGCGCTCGAACGCGCTCACTTTTCCGTCAAGGCCCAGCGCGCCGAGCAGCTTGCGACAGTCGGCCTGCTCGGGGCGAGTCTCGCGCATGAGATCCGCAACCCGCTGGTCTCGATCAAGGCGTTTGTGCAACTCCTCCCCAACCACTATCAGGACCCGGTCTTCCGGGATAAATTCTTTCACCTGATCGGCGATGAGGTCATGCGCATTGACCGGCTGACCGAGCAGCTGCTCGACCTGGCCTCGCCCCGGGTTTACTCGGCGCAGCTCATCGAGCTGAATCCAGTGCTAAACGGCACGCTCGAGCTGGTGGTGGCCAAGGCGACGGACAAGCAGATCCAGTTCATCACGGACTTTCAGGCCAAGCCGGACCGCGTCCACACGGATGCCTCCGCGGCCAAGCAGGTGCTGCTCAATCTCTGCTTCAATGCCATCCAGGCGCTCGAGGCCCGGGCGGGCGAGCGCTGGGTGCGGCTCTCGACCCGCAATCTGCCAAACCAGGTGGAAGTCACGGTGGAGGACAGCGGCCCGGGCATCGCCCCGGAGATCCGGTCCCGGCTTTTCCAGCCTTTCCAGTCCACCAAGTCTTCTGGCTTTGGACTTGGACTCGCCATCTGCAGCGACATTCTCACCGGCCTTAACGCAACCATCACGGTCGATCCGACCGTGTCCGGTCGCGGTGCGACCTTCCGAATCACCTTTCCATGCCAAGCCTAGTCATCCTCGCAACGGCCGACACCTCCCTAGCGGACTCCTGGGAGCGCCAGCTGCGGCCTGGGCGCTCGGCTTTGCGTCTGACCCCCTCCACGTTTTCTTCGGGTTCGTCGCCGGGGTTTGCGGCCGTGGTGGTGCTGGATGCCGCTTCCGAGACCGCCTTGCCCCTGGCACTGGCGAAGTGTCCGACCATCTACGTCGGCGAGCCGCGCAGTCTGCCGTTTGAACAAGCCCGCATGGCCGGACGGGCCCGCGTCTACCTTTCCTACGAGGAAAGCGCCACCCGCCTGCGGGAGTTGCTCCCGCTGGTGGAGGAAGTCGCGGAGAAGCAGTCCATGGTCGAGCTGCTCAGCGACAAGGCCCGCCGGCCCGAGCCGGCCAAGGCGCCCGCCCGGGCGGCCGGGGCCGCGGATGCGGCGGAGCTCTGGGACTTTCTCGAGGGGGCGGTGGAGAACCTCGACACCCGCGACCGGCTCATTGCCGAATTCCGCCGGGCCTCGCGCCACTTGCTCCGGGCCTCCCACGCGGTGTTTTTCCTGCGCGAGACCGATGGGTTCCGCGCCGACCGCGGCACCTCGTTTTTTCCCGCCGACGATCCGATTGTGAACCTGCTGGAGAATCATCCGGCGGTGATTGACGGCTCGAACTGGGACGGCCCGGCCGATCCCGTGGCCGAGCTGTCGGTCCGTAACCGCCTCGCGCTCTGGGGGGCCCGCCTGCTGGTTCCGATCCACGACAACGGCCGGCTGTTGGGCCTGATTGCGCTCGGCATCCGGGATGACGGCGAGCCCTACGATGACTCGGACCGGACCCGCGCCGTGTTCTTTGCCCGGCTGCTCCGGCATTTTCTGGCCAAGTCGGCCCAACTGGGCCGGCTGCACCAGCTGGCCGAACAAACCCGCCTCGGGGTGAAATACCTGCCCAGCACCCTCGTGCTAGCGCCGGATGAAAGCGTGCCCCGCCAGGTGCCGCTGGTGGTGCGGGACCTGATCGGGCACGCGCGCCGTTCCCGGGAAGTCTGCCGGGTGTCGCCGAGCGCGGACCAGCCCTTCCGGGCCAGTGCGGGCATGGTGGCTGAAACCGGCGGCGTCTGGGCATTTTGGGAGGAGGCGAGTGGGGAAGTGCACGACGCCGCGAGCCGCCAGCGGACGAGCCGCCGCAACCTGCTCCGCGAGCTCGCGCTGACGCTGAACCACGAGTTCGGCAACGCCCTGGTATCGCTGGCGACCTTTCGCCAGAGCACGCCGGAGCAGCCGCTGACCCCGCCGCTGCTGGAAACCGTGAAGAGCGACGTGGCGAAGCTGGAGGTGCTGAACGAGCAGATCGGACTCATGCATACCCTGCATGAATCCGACGCCGCGCCGACGGACATCCGGGAGCTGGCGCAATCGCTGGGACGCTCGCTGGGGGTCCGCGTGGAAGTCGGCCCGGACCCGGTGATCCTGAACCTGAATTTCAAGCTCCTGGACTTTGCCCTCCGCTCGCTGATCCAAAGCGTGGCGGAAAACCGCGGCGAGCTCGGCTCCCGCGAGCTCTCCCTGCAAGTCCGCTCGACCGGCACCGGTACCGAGCTCACCGCGCTGTTCTCGATCAAAGGCAAACACCTCGAACTCGAGGGCATCCTGCCCGAGCCGGTGGAAGGCGCCGTGCCGAACCAAGGCCGGCTGGGGGTGTTCCTCGCGAAGGAAATCCTCCGGCTGCACCACGGAGAAATCCACGCCGGCCCCGGCATGGAAGGCACCGAGATCCTGATTTCGGTCCGCTCACCGTGAGTTGGTTTTTGTGACGACCGTGCCAAAAGCTAGTTTCTTGTCCTCGGTCACAAAGTGGCTTGATTCAGAAACTTCTGTTTTATCCGCGGTTTTGTTCGGCTCTAGCGCGAGGGAATTGGATGAACCGTCAGCTGGCGATGAGTGGTCAGACATCGATTTGCACATTATTATGGCCGATCCAAGTGGACTAGGAAAAGTGGATTGGACACGTGCGATGCCGCAGGAGAAATTTTGCCTGAAAATTGTACGGCCTGCGACTGGGGGAGTGCGAAAAACCTCCGTCGTATTCGTGAAGGGACAAATTGATCTGGTGCTGATACCCGTCTCGCAACTTCGGTTGGCTAGTTTTGCTATGTGGCTAGGCCTGCACAAACGTCCCGGTAAATTACAGACGGCTCTAAATGAAATTCATGTAAGCGTTCGATCAGGATATCGATTCATCAAAGGTGAGCAAAAATGGAGGGGTTTTTACTCGAGAATCTCCACTGAGATGCCAGGTGTGAGGCTTACGAATGGTGAAGCTGTAAGTGTGGCAGATGTGTTCTTATGCGAAATGCTCTGGGTGCTGCAAAAGATAGAGCGCGGTGAACTTTTAGCCGCACAGCGTTCGTTGCATCGGTCATTGGCGGATGCGAATTTTCTCCTGCTACGCGAGTTGCGACTACGCAAAAATGAACCGCTGCCCTCATTTGGCTTGGCTCGACGCGTGGAAATATTGCTGAAGCCCACTGAGCTAAAATGGATCAGTGTAGACTCTCATCTCAATCGGGAAGAATTGCGTCGCGCCACATGGCAAATGCTAGACGGATTGAAGGCCATGATGCATCAAATCGTGCCCGAATGGGTTGTGCCAACTGCACTTGAGGATGTCCTGTCTAGACTTTCTTAAATTTCTGGCCTCAGGCGCTTTTTGTCAGGACATGCAACTGGTCGGGGCGGTGAGATTCGAACTCACCCGCCCACCGCAGCAATTTGAGGGGACGTAACCTGAGCTATGGGTTCGCCAGAATCTCCTTCACCCACCGCCGGTGGGGGCCGGAGAGGGTGATGGGGTCGAGGGCGGTCGGCGGGAAACCTGACCTTACTCTGGTCTCTTGGCCCGCCACAGCAATCACGGGTACCCCGCGTACGGCGAGGTTACACGGACGTGATTGGGGAAGGGATTCGGGCGGGTAGGGTGACTGCGCCAACCGGGCAGGACAGCGACATGAACTCAATCTATCGTGATGCGTTACCGCCTCGAGATCGGTGAGGAGGCATTGGATCAATTGCGGGCATTGCCGTCAGAGTGGCGCCGCCGCATCGGGCAGAGGCTCGAAGCACTGCAGTTCAACCTGCGCGGTGATGTCAGGAAGCTGGCCGGTCGGTCAGGCAAGTACCGCTTACGAGTCGGCCATCACCGAATCATGTTCACGCTGGAAAACGATCTGGTCTTCGTTCATCAGGTGAAAGACAGAAAAGATGCCTACCGCGACTAAACGTCCTACCCGGGCCGAGCCTTCGTTGCACCGCTTGAGTGCCGAGGTGGAGCGTCTCCGTAGCCGCGTGGAAGATTTGGAAGATCTGCGCGATCTCAATGCCGCGATCACGCGCAACGCGGGCAAGCCCGGTGTGCCGTGGGCTCAGGTCCGCAAGGAACTGAAACTTTCCTGACCGGAAGCTCTACGGCTTGCCGGTTTCGCTGGCAGCCGAGAGCCACCGCAGAGCGGTCGGCAACTCGGCTTTCCAAGCCGCCATGTCATGGCCACCGGGATATTTGCAGAAGTGAACGGTTCCTCCCGAGCGTCGGCAATTCTCGGCCGCCATTTCGACCCCTGCGATCTGAGACATCTTTTGGTAGAGCTGCGGGCTGTGGGCGACCTGCGTGGCAGTCTCCTGATCGCCGACGCTAAACCAGAATTTGGCCTTCGTGGGACCAAGGTCTAGGCTCCTGCCATGCAGCCACCAGAGCGAGCCAGACTGGCTCAGACACGATGAGAAGACGGCCGGATGGCGAATCGTGGTAAATGCGGACTGCAGCCCGCTTAGGCTCAAACCGCAGATTACATGGCCGCTTGGTCGGATGCCTGGGTTTCTCCGCGTAGCCCATTGTACGATCTCCTCAGCGGTGAAACGGGCATAGCCTTCGTTACAGGTGTAGTCGGCGGTGCGGCGTGCCTCATACTCCGCCGCTCCTTCACCAGGCGCAACGTGCGACACAAACAACAGTGACAATGGTAGTGAGGTCGGCCCCTCCAGCAGCTCGGCCAGCGCCGGCACCGCTTGCATGTCGCGTTGGTAATGCTCGCCATCCAGAAAGACGCAGAGCCGGTGCTGAATATCCGCAGGGCCTGGAAGGTACCAGATGTTGCGAGCGTACCCGTTCCCTACGACCAGGTGTTGTTCCAGTTGCATGGGATTGGTTTGTGGACCTACGCCTTGCCGCCCAGAATCTCCTTCACCCACCGCCGGTGGGGGCCGGAGAGGGTGATGGTGTCGAGGGCGGTGAGCGGAACCCAGACGAGGCCGGGGGGCAGGGTCGCGGTGGGCCTGGCGGCGTGGATGCTCTCGGTGATCTGGTAGCGCGTGATGCCGCGGCGTTTCTTCGCGAGGAGTTTGCCCTGCTTGGCCGCGGCCTCGGTCAGCCCGGCCTGCGCGGCCGTGGGGAGCTCGTGGATGTTCGCGAAGCGGCGGGCGCCGCCGGCCGAGAGGTGGAGCAGGAGCGCGCCTCGGCGTTCGATCCAGACGCGCGTGACCGCGACTTGCTCCAGCTTCTTCGCGGCGAGTTGCGGGTAGTTCTCCGGGTCGCCGCGCTGCCCGGCCGCGCAGAATTTCACCACGGGGCAGGTCAGGCAGAGGGGGTTCTGGCGGAAGCAGACCGTGGCTCCGAGCTCCATCATCGCCTGGTTGTGGTCGCCGGGGTTCGCCGCGGGGAGCAGCGCCGTGGCGAGCGGGGCGAAGGCCTTCGACGCACTGGCGGAGTCGCGGTACGGCGTGGCGTCGGCGGTCAGGCGCGCGAGGATGCGGACGACATTGCCGTCCACGCACGCGGCCGGCGCGCCGAATGAGATGCTGGTGATCGCCGCGGCCGTGTACGGGCCGACCCCGGGCAGTTCCTGCCATTCGGCCGGGGTCCGGGGCGCGGGACGATGGGCGATGGCCTGGGCGAGTTTGTGCAGGTTGCGGGCGCGCGAGTAGTAGCCGAGGCCTTCCCAGAGTTTCAGCACGCGGGACTCCGGCGCGGCGGCGAGCGCGGCGAAGTTCGGCAGCTCCACGAGCCAGCGGGCGAGGTAGGGGAGGACGGTCTTCACCTGCGTCTGCTGCAGCATGAACTCGCTCACGACCGTCTGGTAGAGCGAGGGGTTTAACCGCCACGGCAGCGGGCGCGCGTGGACGCGGTACCACGCGCGCAGCGCGCGCTGGAAGCCCGACTTGGCGGCGAGGAGCGAGGCGCGGGATTGACTGGGTTGGGCGGAGGGCACGCGGGAACCGGGATTGTTTTTACAGGAGATAACGGAGGCAACCGAGATCCCAGTGGGAAGGCCGGGGGTATTCTTCGTTCCTTCCGTTCCCTCCGGTGAAAATAGGCCGGAATTTTCTCCTTTGCGCTTTCGGGGCTTTTTTGCGGCTTTCTACGGTCATGCCCAAGAAGCCGACCTCCGACGACGAGGCCCCGAAGAAACTCGCCTCGTACACGGCGAAGCTGGACGACGCCCAGATGGAGAAGCTCCGGGCGATCTGCACGGGGCGGCATTTCGAGCCGTTCGAGGTCGCGTACACGCGCTTTGCGTTCAAGTCCGACGCCGCCCGGATCAACGTCTGCGCCTACACCAGCGGCAAGGTCGTGATCGCCGGCAAGGGCACGGAGGAGTTTGTGACGATGACGCTCGAGCCCGAGGTCACGGGCGCGGCGAAGCTCGGCTACGACGAGGTGCTGCACCCCGACTGGTTCGAGGCGCACGCGGGTCTAGACGAGAGCGGCAAGGGCGACTTTTTCGGGCCGGTGATCGCGGCGACGGTGATCGCGGACCGGGCCATGATCGAGACGTGGATCAAGGCGGGCGTGAAGGATTCCAAGGCGATCGCCGAGGCGCAGATCATCAAGCTGGACAAGCTCATTCGCGAGACGAAGGGCGTGGTCGTGCGCACGCGGTTTGCGGGGATGCCGCGGTACAACGAACTGATGGGGCGGCCGCGCGCGAACTTGAACCTGCTCCTCGCCTGGATGCACGCCTCGGCGCTGGAGGAGGCGCTGACCGTGAGACGCGTGCCGTGGGGCCTGCTCGACCAGTTCACCAAGCAGCCGCTGGTGCAGAAGGAGCTGGCGAAGAAGGGCGTGAAGGATTTCGACCTGCGCATGCGCACGAAGGCGGAAGAGGACCCGGTGGTCGCGGCGGCGTCGGTCGTCGCGCGCGCGGAGTTCGTGCGGCAGATGCACCTGCTCTCGAAGAAATTCGGCGCCAAGCTGCAGAAGGGCGCGGGCCCGCTGGTGAAGACGCAGGCCGCCGAGATCATGGCGAAGTTCGGGGCGCGCGCGCTGGGCGAGTTTGCCAAGCTGCATTTCCGCACGGCCTACGAGGTCGTGCAGGCCGCCGGCAAGCTCGACGAGCTGCCGCTGAAGCCGCCCGGGCCGAAGATGGAATGGCGGGGCTGACGGCACCATGGCGAAGCGCCGGCAGCTCCGCGGGTTTGACCTGAAACAGCTCGAGGGCGTGACCGGCCTGATCGGGGTGGACGAGGCCGGCCGGGGCGCGCTGGCAGGTCCGGTCGTCGCCGGCGCGGTGCTGGTCAGCGCGGAATTCCTGGAGAGCCGCTGGGCGGTGACGCGCTCGGGCCGCGTCAATGATTCGAAGCAGCTCACCCCGGCCGAGCGGGAGGAACTGTGGGTCGAGTTTGAGGGCCTCGTCGCGTCGGGGCAGATCCACGCGAACTTCGGCGTCGCGGATGTGGGCGAGATCGAGCAGTTCAACATCCTCGGCGCGACCAAGCTCGCGATGCGACGGGCGATCGAGGGGATTTATCCGCCGGAGGCCTTTGTGCAGAAGACCGAGCCCGACCTGTTTGCGTCGGCGGAGGAGATCGCGGCGTTCAAGCCGCGGGTATCGGCCCGCATCCTGATTGACGGCCTGGCGCTGCGGAATTTTCCGTACCCGCACACCGGCATTGTCAGCGGCGACGCGCGCTCGCTGAGCATCGCGATGGCGAGCATCATCGCGAAGGTCACCCGCGACCGGCTGATGAACGAGCTCGACCGGAAGTTTCCCGGCTACGGGTTTGCGCAGCACAAGGGTTATGGAACGGAGGAGCACCGGGAGGCGGTGCTGAAGCGCGGCCGCTGCCGGGAGCACCGCGATTTGTTCCTGCGCAAGCTGTTCGCCACGCACGTGGACCCGGCGCAGATGGAGTTTCTCTGAGGGATCGCGGAAGCGCGGAGGAGCGGAAATACCGGGAGACGGAAGCGCGGAGGTCGGAATATTTTAAGGGGGAAGCCAGGAAACCAGGAATCTGTGAACACCCTCAATCCGATGCCCTGTTCCTAGTTTCCTGGCTTCCCCCTTAAAAATCCTGCTTCCCGGTATTTCCGCTCCTCCGCGTTTCCGCGATAAATTCCGGACTAGTGCCCGCTAACTGAATCGCTAGCGTCCTCGCGATGGCCGAACCTGCCTACACTGAGATCAAGAATTTCCGGGCGGTGGACGAAACGCTGATCACGGCGGGCCAGCCGTCGGTGGCGCAGTTGCAGAGCGTCGCCGCGGCGGGCTTCCAGACGGTCATCAACCTGGCCCTGCACGACCAGCCGCGTTATTCGCTGCCCGATGAACCCGGGACCGTGGCCGGATTCGGGATGAAGTATGTCCATATCCCGGTGCAGTTCGAGGCGCCGACCGAGGCGGACCTGCTGGCGTTTTTCGCCGCGATGGAGGCCCACCGCGGGGAAAAGACGCTCGTGCACTGCGCGGCCAACATGCGGGCGACGGCGTTTCTCGGGCTCTACTGGGCCATCCGACTGGGCTGGCCGGAGGAGCGGGCGTTCCAGCTCCAGCGCGAGCTCTGGCAGCCCGACGCGGTGTGGACCGACTTCATGGCGGCGATGCTGGCGAAACATTGCGGCTGAGGCGGCGGGCGGCGTTTCTGTCCAAACTGTTACGCCAAAGTGGGTGACAGCCGGTCGAGCCCTGTTGCACGGTCGGGTCATTGATATGACGCATCGCCCCATGCGCTCGCTTTTTACGGTCGCCGGCCTCGCCTGGGCGACGTTCGCCGGCGCCGGGTCTTCCACCGCGGCGGAAGCGGCCGCGGACCAGGCGTCGCTCCCGGGTACACCGCCGTCGGCGTTTCATTTTCAGGAGGCGACCATTGATCAACTCCAGGCGCAAATGGCGGCCGGGACGCTGACCGTCCGGGAACTGACGGCCGCCTATCTCCAGCGGATCGCGGAAATTGACCAGGCCGGTCCGATGCTCCGCGCGGTGATCGAGGTCAACCCGGACGCGCTGCAGATCGCGGCGGGACTCGACGCCGAGCGCAAGGCCGGCAAGGTCCGCGGTCCGCTTCACGGCATCCCGGTTTTGCTCAAGGACAACATTGCCACGGGCGACCGCATGGAAACCACGGCGGGTTCGCTGGCGCTGGTCGGGGCCCAGCCGCCGGGGGATGCGTTCCTGGTGACGCGGCTGCGGGCGGCCGGCGCCGTGATTCTGGGCAAGACCAACCTCAGCGAATGGTCGCTCTTCCGGGATGGCCGCGGCCGCAGCGGCTGGAGCGGGCGGGGCGGGCAAACGCTCAATCCCTATGCGCTCGACCTGAGTCCGTCCGGCTCAAGTTCGGGCGCCGCCGCCGCCGTGGCGGCGAACCTGTGCGTCGTGGCCGTGGGCACCGAGACCGACGGCTCCATCCTCAGTCCGGCGTCCGTGTGCGGCTTGGTTGGGATCAAGCCCACGGTGGGGCTGGTCAGCCGGAGCGGGCTCATTCCCATCTCGGCCTCACAGGACACCGCCGGCGCAATGGCCCGGACGGTGCGCGATGCCGCCCGCCTGCTGGGCGTGCTGGCCGGGGCGGACCCGCAGGATCCGGTGACGCTGACCCGTGGCAAGCGTGCGGAGACTGACTTGGCCGCGGCGATCCGCCCGCATGCACTCAAGGGGGCCCGCGTGGGCGTGGTCACGGGGCCGTTTGGCTTCGATCCCACGCTCAACGCCGTGCTCGACCAGGCGGTCGCGGAGCTGGAGTCGGCCGGGGCGGTGATTGCCTGCTGGGGCGAGTTCCCGGCGTTCCGCCGCCTGAACGACCCGGAGCGCGAGGTGCTGCTTTACGAGTTCAAGGACGGCATCAACCGCTACCTCGCGACGCTGGGCCCCACGTCCCCGGTGAAATCGCTGGCCGACCTGATTGCGTACAACCAGGTGCACGCCACCGCGGAGATGCCGTATTTCAACCAGCAGATCTTCGTGCTCGCGCAGGCGAAGGGCCCGCTGACGGAGCCGGCGTATCGCGAGGCGCTGGCCGCCTGCCGCCGCATCGCGCGCACGCAGGGCATTGATGTGCTCATGAAGGAATACCGGCTCGATGCCCTGGTCTCGCTCACCGGGTCCGTGGCGTGGCGCATTGACCGCGGGGCGGGCGGCCCGAGCCTGGGGAACAGTGCGCAGCCGGCCGCGGTGGCGGGTTATCCCAGTGTGACCGTGCCGGCGGCGCAGGTGGACGGGCTCCCGGTGGGCCTGTCGTTTTATGGCCGGCCGTGGAGCGAGGCCCGCCTGCTCGAATTGGCGGCCGATTTTGAGTTTCACACGCGAGCCCGGCGCGGACCGCTCTTTCTGCCGCACGCGGCTGCAACCACCCCAGCAACGCCAGCATCGACGCCGGACGGGCAGCACCTATTGCTGACCCGGTAATGACGCTTAAATGTTGGATCACCCGGCTTGTCGCCGGGCTCGCCTTGGCCGGAGATTTCGTCTTAGCCGTACCCGTGCCAAACCCCAACGACGACTGGGCCGCAACCGGGCCAGCCACCCCGATTTTGAAAGTCGGCGAGATCTTGCCGCCGCGCGGGCACGCGCCGGAGTTTCCGCCAAAGGAGGCGCGCACGCTATTCAGCGAGGTCGAGATCACGACAGCCCGCGACAACGTCGCCCGCTACCCGGCGGCGCGGACGGTGGCCGACAAGATCATCAAGGAGGCCAACTACTGGGCCGACTGGACGGATGAGGCGCTGCGCGCCGTGGTGCCGACGGCGGAGGTGCCGCGCTCGTTTGAATGCTGTCCGGAAGGCTGCCCGGTCCACGGCAAGAAGATCTTCGAGGTGACGGGAAGCTTTTACCCCTGGATCGTGGACCCGAAGAAGCCGTTCCAGGTGAAGTGCCCGATCGGCGGCGAAACCTACCCGAGCAACGACTACGGCAAGTTCTACCGGAGCGGGTTCAAGGACCGCAGCGATTTCAACGGCCCGTACGTGGACGACGGCCGCGGCTGGGTGGGGCCCAACGGCCAGCGCTACTGGTTCGTGGCGGCGCAGAATCACTGGCTGTGGGTGTCGCATACGACCACCGCGAATGAAAACCTGCAGGGCGGACTGGCCGCGCTTGGGCGCGCCTACCTGCTGACGGGCGACGCGCGTTACGCGCACAAGGCCGCGGTGCTGCTCACGCGCATTGCCGAGGTTTACCCCAACATGGACCACGAGAGCCAGTCGCGCTACGGCCAGCTCATGGCGGAGAAGGACGGCTCGCGCTACACCGGCAAGATCATCAATGCGATCTGGGAGACCTACCTCGTCGCGCAGTTTGCCGAGACTTACGACGCGATCTGGGAGACGATCCCGGGCGACACCGCGCTGCAGAAACTTTACGGCCGGACGGCGGCGGAGCTCCGGGCCTCGATCGAGGGCGGCATTGTGGAGGAGGGCCTTGACGCCGTTTACAGCAAGCGCGCCCGCGGCAACTACGGCATGCACCAGCGCGCGCTGCTGGTGCTCGCGATTGTGCGGCAGCATGCCGACAACGCCCGCTACCTGGCCAGTGTGCTCGACCAGCCCACCGGCTCCGTCTACCTCGGGCTCCGCACCGCGCTCACCAGCCTGGTGTGGCGCGACGGCCAGCCGTTTGAGTCGGCGGGCTACAACATCCACTGGGTGGCGAACATCACCGCGCTCACGGAGCTGCTGCCGAAGCTGGGCGTGGATATTTCCACGCTGCCGCGGCTGCGGCGGCTCTACGACGCGGTGCTGGCGAGCATTGTGATTGGCCGCCACACGCCGGCGAACGGCGACACCACGGGCGTTTACGGCGGGCTGGTGGGCGAGGAGGCCTCGGTGTTTCAGGCGGCGTACCGCGCGTACGGCGATGCGCGCTACGCGGAGTTCCTCGCGGGGTTCGGCGCGGCCGGCCCGGAAGGCTTCAAGGATTTTGCCGGCTTGCTGCATCCGCCCATCCTGGCGGTCTCGGCGCCGGTCGGCGGCCGCCACTTTGAGCCGCAGCCGTCGCGGCTGCTGTCGGGCTTCGGCCTGGGGATCCTCAACAACGCCGCGGACGACACCGCCGTGTCGCTGTATTTTGGGCAGCACGTGAACCATTTTCACTACGACCGGATGCAGCTGGACCTGTTTGCGAACGGCCAGCCGATGATGCCGGACCTGGGTTACCCCGACGCGATGAACGAGTACGTGCCGGGCATCTACACGTGGTCCATGCACACCATCTCGCACAACACGGTGACCGTGGACGCCACGCCCCAGCCGGGCAACCAGCCGGGTATCGTCCAGCTGATGGCCGAGGGCCGCGGCGTGCGCGTGCTCGAGGTGAACGCGCGGGGCACGTACCCGCAATGTGACCTGTACCGCCGGGCCGTCGTGATGGTCGAGGCCGGCCCGCACCAGAGTTACCTGGTCGATTTCTTCGACGTTTCCGGCGGCCGCGAGCACGACTACAGCCTGCACGGCCCGCCCGGCACGTTTGCCCTGGCCGGGGGCAGATGGACCGCACCGGCGAAGGGCACGCTCGCCGGGGAAAACGTGGGACTGGATGAAATCTATGACGACCCGGTGCTCGGCGCGAAGGATTACGCGGGCGGTTACATGGATTACCGCGGCTCGGGCTTCCAGCATTTCAACCAGGTCCAGCGGCGCGAGGCCGGCGAGTGGACGGCGGATTACACCCATGAGAAGGATGCCGCGGCGCAGCTGCGCATCCGCGTGCTCGACCAGCCCGGGCAGACCGTGATGGTCGCGGACGCGCGCGTCACGCCGGTGAAATTTCCCCAGGTGCTGAAATACATCCTGGCCCGCCGCACGGCGCTGCCGGGTGAGAAGCTCGTGAGCCGGTTCGTCGGCGTGATCGAGCCGCACACGGGCCAGCCGCCGCTGCGGCGCGTAACCCGCCAGGATTTCGCGCTGGGCTCGGCCGTCGTGGCGGAGCGGGCCGATGGCCGGACGGATGTCGTGGTGCATGGACTCGACGACACGCGGAAGGAAGTGACGGTGGCCGGGCACGCGTTTGCGCTCCGGGCCATGGCGATGGTGGCGACGTTTGGCCCTGATGGCGGGCTGGAGCGGCTGTTTTTTGCGGGCGGTCCGGCGGCGGAGATTGACGGGAAAATTTATCATGCCCCGCCCCGGGCGGCGGGCCGCGTCAGCCGGCTGGATCTGGCCAAGGGGCGGGTCACCGTCCAACTGGAGGACGACAACATTCTCAGCTCGTTGGATGCGGCCACGCTCGTCGGGCGCACGGTCCGTTTTGCGTCACCGGCCGGCGCCACAGCCCACACCGTGACCTCGGCGGTGCTGGCCCCCGGCGGAGAGCTGACGCTCGCGACCAAGGATGACCTGCTGGTCGGCCGGTTCCGGGTGGAGGCGTTGAACGGCAAGACCGTGGCAACGCAAACGCGGCTGGTATTTGCCGAATCCTACGCCGGGGCCATGGCGCTGGACATGGGTTTCAACCGGATCGGACTCGTCGCCCGGGCCGAGCAGGACCGGATCGAGCTGGTGGCTCCGCCCGCGGCCGGCATGGCACTGCCGGGGAGTGATGTGTGGCTGAGCAGCGTCGGACCGGGCGACCGGCTGGAATCACCATTCATCTACGACTGGTCACGGAAGTGAGGCGTGAGGTGGGCGGGCAGGTCCCGGTGCCCGCCTGGGCTTAACCGCAGGACTGGGCTGGCAGTAGTGTCATTGCGAGGCCCGCTAGCCGGTCCGCGGCAATCCATCCGGATGGATTGCTTCGTCGTGCGCCCCGCTCACCCCTCGCAATGACAGATGAAAATGCGGGCCCGGGGACAGGCCCGCCCACCTTGACCGGACCAGTGGCTTCGCCTCATAGTCTAACGATGGCCGGAAAGAAAAACTCCTCGCTCGACCGTGTGTTGGGCCGACTCGACACGCTCGATTCGGTCAACCTGGCGAATCTTGTGCAGCGGCTCGCCCGGGAACGCGGGCTGTTTGAGGATATTTTCAACACCCTGCAGGAAGGCGTGCTCGTGATCAGCGCCGATGGCCGCATCGAATACGCCAACTCCGCCGCCCAGCGGCTCATCGGCCTCGGGGACGAGGCGCTGGCGGGCGAGACGCTCTGGCGCCTGGTGCCAGGCCTGCGCGCCTCGCTGGAAACCCCGCTCGATTCGGTGGAGGCGGTGCCCCCCGTGGTTTCGCGGGAGTTTGAGCTCACGTACCCCGAGCCGCGCAGCGTCCGGCTGTACATGGTGCCGTTCCACGGGGAAGGGAAGGGCGCGCCGCGGCGCTTCGCCGTCATCCTCTCCGACATCACCCAGGACAAGCAGACCACGGCGGCGCGCATCGAGAGCGAGCGCACCTCGTCCATCCTCCTGCTCGCGGCCGGCGTCGCGCACGAGCTGGGCAACCCGCTCAACTCGCTTACGATCCACCTGCAGCTCATCGAGCGGAAGCTGAAGAAGCTGAAGCTGGCGAAAGAGGCCGACTCGGCCTCGCTCAACGAGTCCATCCGCATCTGCGAGGCGGAAGTCCGGCGGCTCGACGGGATCGTGAGCAACTTCCTTGAGGCGATCCGGCCGCGTCCGCCCGACCTGGCCGAGACGAATCTTTCCGAGGTGCTCGCCGAGGTGCTGCGTTTCCAGCAGGACGAGCTCGCCGACCGCGGCATCAAGGTCGAGGCCGAGACCGCCGCGGACCTGCCCACCGTGATGGCGGACCGCAACCAGTTGAAGCAGGTTTTCTTCAACCTCATCAAAAACGCGATCGAGGCAATGGCCCCCGGCGGCCAGCTGAAGATCCGGCCGCGCGCGGACGACGACAGTGTGTTCCTGCTCTTCGGCGACAGCGGGTCCGGCATCAAGCAGGAGGACCTCGGGCGGCTCTTCCAGCCCTACCACACGACGAAGGCGGGCGGTCACGGGCTCGGCCTGATGATCGTGCAGCGGATCATGCGCGAGCACGGCGGCCAGATTGGGATCGAGAGCAAGGAAGGGGTCGGCACGGTCGTGACCCTCCAGTTCCCGCGGAAAGACCGGCGGGTGCGGATGCTGCGGAATTGAAAGTGCTGGGGCGCGGCCGGCTGGCGCTGGCGTGCGGGGTTGCGAAACGGGAAGAGACGGAGTAACCTTTGCCCAGATGAAAGCTCTGGTCACTGCGTTGCTGTTGCTCTCGGCCGGCCTCCTCGGCGGATGCAGCACGGGAGTGTTCCAAAGCTCCGCCGACTACCAACGGACGGACTACGCGAAGGAGGTGAAGCATGACATCGACCGCCAGATCCGGGCCGAGATTTTCAAGGAGCCTCCGCCCGGTTCCACCTCGCCGACCTACTCGGCGAGCGACTGGTCGCGCTATTGGGTTAAGGAAGTCGCCAAGTACCGGACTGCGTTTCCGGCCTCGAAGGCCTATCAGGGTCCAGCGGGGAAGTGGTTCGCGGACTACATCGTATCGACGCGGCGGACGGAAGGTTTGCCGGAGCTGCCTGTGGGCGGGGACCAAGGCCATCCCACCAAGACATGGGAGTGAGTCGGCGTCGGCTTCGTTTCGTGCTGGTCAGCCTGTAGCGGCCGGGTTTGATTTCGCGTCCCTGCGGCTGAACCCGGCTGCTCCCTTTTGCTTACCTCATGAAAAAATCACTCCCCCTCAACTCCACGTGGAAAATCATGCACGTGGAGCCCAACCTTGGGCTCACGGCCGGCTGCTCGCCCCTCGCTTTTGAGGAGCGCTGGGTGCCGGCGCAGGTGCCGGGCGACGTGCATCTCGACTACCACCGCGCGGGGAAGATCGAGGATCCGTTTTTCGGCATGAACCACGACAAGCTCCGCTGGATGGAGGAGATGGAGTGGTGGTACCAGACCGACCTGACCCCCCCCGCGATCGAGGCGGGCAAGCGGCTGCATCTGCTGTTCGAGGGGCTCGACTGCTTCGCGACGGTGTACCTCAACGGCAAGGAAATTGGCCGGAACAACAACCAATTCACGCCGCTGCGCGTGGACGTGACGGACAAGGTCGTCGCGGGGGCGAACCGCCTCGAGGTGCGCCTCGGCGCGCCGCTGTTCCCGGAAGGCCGCACGTACACGCCCGAGGTGCGCGGCTACGGCCAGATCACGCGGCTGCAGGTGCGCAAGTCCCAGTCGTGCTACGGCTGGAACATCTCGCCGCGCATGGTCACGATCGGCATCTGGAAACCCGTTTCCTGGTTGCTCGTGGACGAGGCGGAGATTGCCGACGTCTTTGTGAGCACGGTCGCGGTGAACAATGGCACGGCCGAGCTGGAGGCGCTGGTCGAGCTGCGCCACAACCACGGCAAGGCGGCGTCCGTGGAGTGCGAACTCACCGTGGCGGGGCAGACCCGCAAGGTGGCCATCGCCTGCGATCCGAGCGGCGGCCGCCACGTGGAGCGCTTCACAGTGCCCGCGGCCAAACTTTGGTGGCCGCATGACCACGGCGCGCAGCCGCGCTACGACTGGAGCGCGACGATCCGCCGCGGCGGCCAGGCGCTGGACCTGCGCAGCGGCAAGTTCTCCATCCGGACGGTCAAGCTGATCCAGGAGCCGGACGACGACGGCGGCGTTTCCTTCGTCTTCGCGATCAACGGAAAAAAGGTCTTCCTCAAGGGCATGAACTGGACTCCGGCTGACGCGATTTTCGCGCGGGTGGACGACGCCCGTTACGACCTGCTGCTCGCGGCCGCGAAGGGCGCCAACATCAACGCCATGCGCGTGTGGGGCGGCGGGGTGTACGAGAAGGATTCGTTCTACGCGAAGTGCGACGAGCTCGGCATCCTGATCACGCACGACTTCATGTTCGCCTGCGGCTGCTACCCGCAGGATCCGGCGTTCCTCGTCGAGGCGCGCCGCGAGGCGGAGTACCAGGTGAAGCGGCTGCGGCATTTCGCGTGTGTCATTGCCTGGTTTGGCGACAACGAGAATGACGTGCTGGCGGACAACAGCTTCAACTATCCGAACTACCGCTTCAATCCGCTCAGCAAGGAAGTGCTCCCGTCGGTGGTGCTCGCGCATGCGCCGCTCACGCCGTACGTGCCGACGTCGCCGTACTCGCCGCTGACCTATGACCAGAACGAGCCGAAGGAAGGCGACTGCCACATCTGGGGTCATGGAATGTCGTACAAGGCGGATTTCTACGTGAAGCAGAAGCCGCGCATGGTGACGGAAATCGGGCACCTCAGCTTCGCGTCGGAAAAAACCATCCGCACCTATGTGAGCCCGCAGAATCTCTGGCCGGTGTACCACGAGGAGTATCTCACGCACGGCGCGGACTGCATCCGGCTCGACCGGGACGAGCGCCACCGCCTGAACTTCAAGAACATCAAGGAGCGCGGCTGGCCGGAGCCGAAGACGCTGCCCGAGCTGATCGAGAAGACGCAGGCGCTGCAGGGCGAGGCGTCGCAGTTCTGGATCGAGTTCTACGGCAACCAGCCGAACTGCTGGGGCATCTTCCTGTGGAACCTCGCCGACAGCTGGCCGCAGATGTCGGATGCGTACATCGCGTATCCTTACGACGTGAAGGCCAGCCTGGCGTACGTGCGGGACGGCTACGCGGCGCTGAAGCGATAGGCGTCAGGGGGTGGACGCGTTATCCCTAACGCATTGGTTTGAAATTGAGCCGCGGCACCCTCGCAGTCACATCGCCGTTTCGCGCGGATTCCGAAAAACAAAACACCGAGTACCTCACTCCTCGGTGTTTGAGTAATGTGCGCGGGTCGGAAAGAGCCGGTGACAGCGGCAGCAGCTCAAAATGAGCTGTTATAGGAAACCTGTTTCGTTGGCCCGGACTGGATCGTCTTGAGGATCCGGCCGGCGACCAGGTACGGGTCGGCGGCGGAGTTCGTCGGGCGATCCTCGAGGTCGCCCTTGTAGCCGTTGTTCACGAAGCTGTGCGGCCGGCGCACCGAGGCGCCGCGATCCGCCAGCCCGTAGCTGAACTTGTCGGTCGACTGCGTCTCGTGCAGGCCGGTGAGCCGCAGGTGGCAACACGATCACAGGAGCCCTAAATCTATCGGGCAGTAAACGGCAACGGCGGAAACTTGGCGCCGAATTGCATGGAGGAGCAGGACTCGGTCGTCATTCTGGCTGAACGCCCCTGGTGGGCCCGACCATGAAGATTAATTCTGCCGAGTTTGAAATCAGCGCGCCCGACCTGGGTTCGTGCCCTCTTTGGGAGGAGCCGGAGTTCGCCTTCATTGGCCGCTCGAATGTCGGCAAGTCCTCTTTGATCAATCTGCTCACCGAGCGGCGGAATCTGGCCATGGTCTCGGACCTTCCGGGAAAAACGAAGCTCATTAACTTTTTCTTGATTAACAAAGCGTGGCGCCTCGTGGACCTTCCGGGTTACGGCTATGCTAAGGTGCGGCTAAAGCGGCGCCTTGAGTTTAACGATGCCGTGGCGAACTTCCTCGCGGGACGGCGCAATCTCCGGACGATTTTCGTCCTGATCGACTCGCGCCTCCCTCCGCAGGCAATCGACCTTGAGTTCTTGCGCTGGCTGGAGGGGATCAAGGCCCCCTATGCACTGGTCTTCACCAAGACCGACAAGCAGTCGTTGCAGCAAGGTCGCGCCAATATCGCGGTTTTCCTGAAAGCGGTCGCGGGGTGGCGGGCGGAAGCACCGGATTACCTCACCAGTTCATCCACGACCAAGGCAGGTCGCCGCGAGATCTTGGAATTCATCCAAGGCATTCTGGCCAAGCCGCTCGTCGTATGAGCTGCCCAATCCCGATCCTTGGTGGAGCAAACTATGACCGCTCAAGAAAAGCGTCAGGCGGAGGCTTCCGCGCAGCGACTGGCAGAGGAATTTCCTTAGCCGCGCTTAGTTTGCGCGGTAGGCGCCACCTCTGAAAAGCAAAAGATCGAGGACGGGAAGTCCTCGATCTTATGGGGCTGACCTTCCCGGTGGCAGAAGGTCAGAGAAGGGAAAAAGCCTTTCGGCTGGGTTATAGGATGCCTACTTCGTCGGAACAGGGTGAACCGACCGTTGCCATCCGGCTGCATCCGGGTCGCGCCCGCGGCGGCGTCGAACATGATCACAACAAAGACCGGAACGATCTGGCAGACCGCCCACAGCGCTCCGGCCAGCCAACCGCGCGGCCAGAACGCGGTGATGGATTCTTTCATGGCGCGGGGTTTGACGCCGCGCGCGCGAGCAGGTTGCAAATTATCGGCGGCAGAAATTTCCATTCAGTTTCGTAACCGTGGTTCCCGTTTTGGCGGTCGTTGGCGTGAGGGTTTACCCTCAGCTGGCGGCCGGAATCAGGGGCAAACCGGGGTGCGACATTGTTTCCCATTGACCCGCCTGTGGCCTGCGCCTGATTGCTAGCTGTATGGTGCCGAGCGTATTAATCGTCGACGACGAGAAGCACACCCGCGAGGGGTTGCAGCAGGCGTTGGCGGAGAACTACGACGTCTCACTCGCGGCTAATGCGGATGAGGCGTTCAACCTGATGGACG
Organism: uncultured Opitutia bacterium; assembly: GCA_903839035.1. GTDB lineage: Bacteria > Verrucomicrobiota > Verrucomicrobiia > Opitutales > Opitutaceae > Opi-474. The sequence continues at coordinate 3,827 of CAIMAQ010000052.1, read as the reverse complement.
CGCAGCCGTTCGACGTGATCGTGACCGACCTGCGCATGCCCGGGAAGTCGGGACTCAAGGTGATCGACAAGGCCCTCGCGCTGCCCAACCGCCCCGCGGTGCTGATGATGACCGCCTACGGCAACATTGAGACCGCGGTCGAGGCGATGAAGCGCGGCGCGGTGGATTTTCTCACGAAGCCCGTCAATATCGAGCGACTCGAGGTCCTGCTCCAGCGGGCGCTGAAGACCAAGACGCTCGAGGTCGAGGTGCGGCAGTTGCACGAGCGGCTCGACGAGAAGTTCAACTTCGCGGGCATCCTCGGCAATTCCCCCAAGCTCAAGGAAGTCATCGACCGGGTGAAACTCGTCGCCCCGTCGCGCGCCACCATCCTGGTCGAGGGCGAGTCGGGCACGGGCAAGGAGCTCATCGCCCAGGCGCTGCACCAGGCCAGCCCGCGGGCGCGCGGTCCCTTCATCGCCGTGCATTGCGCGGCGCTGTCGGAGAGCCTGCTCGAGAGCGAGATCTTCGGCCACGAGCGGGGCTCGTTCACCGGCGCGACCGAGCGCCGCATCGGCCGCTTCGAGGCGGCGGACGGCGGCACGCTGTTTCTCGACGAAATCGGCGAGATCTCACCGTCCACGCAGGTGAAGCTGCTGCGCTTTCTCGAGACGAAGAGCATCGAGCGCGTCGGCGGGTCGAAACCCATCGAGCTCGACGTGCGCCTCGTCGCCGCGACCAACCGCAACCTCGAGCAGATGGTGCGCGACGGGAAGTTCCGCGAGGATCTCTTTTTCCGGCTCAACGTCGTGCGCATCCTCCTGCCGCCGCTGCGCGACCGCGCGGAGGATATCCCGCTGCTGCTGGCGCACTACCTCAAGATTTTCAGCGAGGAGAACAAGCTGCCCGCCCTGACCCTGGCGCCCGGCGCGCTGGCGACGCTCTCGGCCTACGCCTGGCCGGGCAATATCCGCGAGCTGCGCAATTTCTGTGAGAACGCGGTCGTGCTGCATCATGGCGGCACCCTCAGCGAGTACGATCTCGATGCGAAATACCGCGGGGGCGCCACGCCGCCGGCGGGGGCTCCGGGCGCGGCGGCGCCGGTGGTGGGCAATCCGCTTTCGATGGAGCAAAATGAGCGCCGGTTGCTGCGCGAGGCGCTGATCAAGGTCCGGGGCAACCGCACCAAGGCCGCGGACCTCATGGGCATCAGCCGCCGCACCTTGCACCGCAAGCTTGCGCAGTGGCCGGAGCTGGATGTGACGGACAAATGAGCCGTGCCAAGACCGCGCAGGAGTTGATCCACTGGCTCGAAGAAGGGGCGGGGGCCCGCGGAGTCACGCTGGCCGCGGTGCTCGCCGTCACAGTCGCGCTCTCGCTGCGCCTGGCGTGGGTCCAGTTTCACGGCCCGGCGAGCGAGGCGACGCTCGTGCAGGCCGACATGGGCCGGCAGCTGGCGCGCGGCCAGGGCTTCACGACGCTCGTCAATTATCCGCAGGCCTCGGCCGTGCTCGCGGCGCGCGGCACGCGTTTCGATCCGGCAAAACCCTACCCGGAGCTGTATCAGGCCCCGTTATATTCCGTCGTCATCGCCGTGGGTCTGCGCGTGCTGCCGGCGGGCCTGCGGGAGTCGCTGTTTACGACGGCCTCCGTTCCGCCGGGCGGTGGATTTGGCGCGGATTATTTCCTGCTGGGGCTGAACCTGCTGCTGTTCTGGCTGGCGGCGGGGCTGACATTCGTGCTCGCGCGTCGGCTGTTTGATGTCCGCACAGGCTGGCTGGCCGCGGGGGCGCTGCTGGTGTCGGTCCCGGCCTGGCAGCAGACGGTCGCGGTCAATGGCACGCCGCTGCTCATGGTGCTCGCGCTGGCCGCTTTCTGGATCCTGGCGCGCATGGAGGGGGAGGAGGGGGCCGGGGCGCGGTTCACTCCGGGCTGGCTGGCGGCACTGGGTGCGGTCTGCGGCCTGCTGTTCCTGGCGGAATACACGGCGGGTGCGCTGGTGCTGGTGGCGCTGGGTTACGTGGCATGGCGCCTGGAGGGCCGCGCGCGCTGGACGGCGCTCGCGCTGGTGGCGGGGGTGTTTCTCCTCGTGACGGTGCCCTGGCTGGCGCGCAACCTGTCGCTGACGGGCCACCCGGTCGCCCTGGCGGCGCAAAATCTCGCGCTGAAGGCCGGCGATCCCACAGCCGAACCGGCGGTCCAACGGGCCCTGCTTTCGGCCAAACTGCCGTCCGTGGAATTAAACAAGCTCGGCAACAAGGCGCTCACCTCCCTGCAGGAAAACCTGAAATCCCGCCTGTGGTCGGGCGGCGGGCTCTGGCTGACAGCGTTTTTTGTGGCGGGCTGGCTGTATGGGTTCCGCTCGGCGGCCGCGAACCGGCTGCGCTGGACCTTCACCGCCGCCATTGCCGTGCTGCTGGTGGCGCAGGCGGTCGGCAACTCGGGGGAGAGTGACCGGCTGGTGGCCTGCTGGCTCGCCCCGCTGGTGATGATTTTTGGCGCCGGGTTTTTCTTCGTCCTCCTCGGCAGCAATCCCGGGCTTGGCTCATGGCCGCGCGCCTGCGCCGCGGTGCTGCTGATCGCGCAGGCGCTGCCGCTGGTGCACGACGTGCTGGAGCCGCGGCGGCTGCACTTTAATTACCCGCCGTATTTTCCGGCGCTGTTCATCGGGCTGCGGTCGGAACTCGACCGCCGGGACCCCGCCGGCCGCTTCGGCGTGATGGCCGATGTGCCGGCCGGGGTGGCCTGGTATGGCCGCCAGCGGGTCTGGGCGCAGCCGGCGCAGCTGAGGGATTTTTACGCGGTGACCCTCGAGCAGCCCATCGCCGCACTCGTGCTCACGCCCCGCACCCTGGACCGGCCGTTTTTCAGCGAGCTGGCGCCGCGGGCAGCGTCCACGGTCACGCCGCCACCGACGGGCAATCATCTGGGCGACTGGGGCCGGATTTATGGCGGGATCTACTCGGGGACAATGCCGGCGGAATTCCCCCTGAGTTTTCCGCAGCGGATTGCCGACAATCTCCAGGTGCTGCTAAACCCGGCGCTATCCCCGGTCCGGGTAAAATAATTGCCTTGCCCGGTAAAAAATTGCCTCGCCCGCGGTCCGCGCCCAAGCGTAAATGTCGTACCAAGCCGCTACGCTTATGAACTTTGCGCGACTATTACTTCTTGGCGGATTTCTCGCGGTCGTGCCGGCCCGGGCGGTGTATGCGCCGATTCCCGAGCAGGAGCAGGGCAAGGAGTGGACGGTGACCCTCAGCGCGGGCCTCTCCCATGACAGCAACATCTTTGGCTCACAAACCGGCGCGATCAGCAGCATGGTCTACGAGTTTGCCCCCAAGATCGCATTCAACGCGTCCCTGACCGACCAGACCTTTGCCTCCGCCTCCTACGGACTCACCATCGATCACTACGACAACCGTCCGGGCGACAAGACCCTCGACAGCCACGACCTCACGGCGCAGCTCGACCACGCTTTTTCCTCGGTGACCACGGTGCATTTTACCGACGACTATTCCATCGTCCGGAATCCCCAGTCGCTGCTTTCCGGCGTCACGCTCAACACCGACCAGTCCTTCAAACGCAATGCGTTCGATGCGCGGTTTGAGAGCAACCTGGCGCCCCAGTTCGGCACGGCCGTGAAGTTCCAGGCCGTCAACTCCGCGTACGACGACAACACCCTGGCGACCGAACTCGACCATGCGGAGTACCTCATTGGCCTGTCGGGCAGCTATGACGTGCTGCCCGAGCTGAAGGCCGTGGGCGAATTCCGCCACTCGGACATCCTCTACGACAATGGCGGCAGCACCAAGGACAAGCACTCGGAGTTTCTCATCGGCGGCGTTGAT
>CAIMAQ010000051.1 GCA_903839035.1 uncultured Opitutia bacterium | reverse complement strand
CCGTCCAGCACGCGGCGGTACAACGCCAGCGTGAGTGAGAGCATCGCCTCGCGCAGCACCTCCGGGTCCGGCCGGCGGGGCGACGCCGCCAGTCCGCGCAGCACCGCCAGTTTTTCCCGCGCATCCGCCGGCAGGAGCGCCAAATTCATCAGGTGCTCCATCGCGAAGCCGCCGCGACGGGCGTAGCGGGTGACGTGCAGCCGCGGTTCCGCCTCGTTGAGGCTCCACCACGCCAGCCGGTAGCCCTCGCCGGGCCGGACGTAGGCCTCGGCGTGCGGCAGTCCCGCCGGCAGCACGACCAGGTCACCCGCCTGCAGCACGCAGCCCGTGTGCTCGAAACTGAACCGGCAGCGTCCCTCGAGCAGCAGGCAGAGCTCGGCGTGGTCGTGCGCGTGGTCCTCGCCGTAGAGCACCGGTGAAAACCGCATCTTGTGCCGCCGGTCCTGCGGCCGGGTCCCGCGCCACGGGCCCAAGACGCGGCCGGCGTCGAGTTTCCCCAACGCCACCACCAGATCCTGCCCAAGAAAGCGCGCCAATGCCACGACAGCGCGATACGGCCCACCCCCGGTTCAGGCAAAGGCATTTTTAACCTCGAAAAACAAGGCCCCAAAACCGTTGCCCGCGAATCACACGAAATGACGCGAATCTTCAATCACCGGGTTCGGATTCGCGTACTTTCGCGTGATTCGCGGGCAACCTCCGGCGGTGTCGTGGAGTGAACCGCACGTCGCAGTTGCCAATCGGCCATAAGCGATAACCAATAGGGCCTTCCGCCATGTCCGCCGACCTCACCGAACTCTACCAGCAGGTCATCCTCGACCACAACCGCCGACCCCGGAACCGCGGCCGCCTGCCGACCGCCAACCGCGTCGCCCACGGCGACAACCCGTCCTGCGGCGACCAGTGCAGCGTCTACCTCCAGCTCGAGGGCGACCGCATCAAGGACCTCTCCTTCGACGGCTCCGGTTGCGCCATCTCCCAGGCCAGCGCGTCGCTCATGACCACCCAGCTCAAGGGCAAGACCGCCGCCGAGGCGCAGGCGCTCTACGACCAGTTCCACGAGATCGTCACCACGGGCAACGCCCCCGACGAGATGAGCGACATCGGCGCCTTCGCCGGCGTGCACACCTTCCCCGCCCGCATCAAGTGCGCCACCCTCGGCTGGCACGCCGCCCTCAACGCCCTCAAGAGCGACCCGACCACGGTGACCACCGAGAGTCACAACGACTGACCGCCGCGCCATGCCGACCTGGAAAGACGTCCGCGCTGATTTTCCCATCCTGCACCAGCAGGTGAACGGCAAGCCGCTCGTCTACCTCGACAACGGCGCCACGTCGCAGAAACCGCGCGCCGTCATCGACGCGCTGGTCAAGTACTACGAGCGCGACAACAGCAACGTCCACCGCGGCCTCCACGCACTGTCCATGCGCGCCACCGACGCCTACGAGGGCGCCCGCGCCCGGATCGCGAAGTTTCTCAACGCCGCCGATTCCTCCGAGATCATTTTCACCCGCGGCACGACCGAGAGCATCAATATCGTCGCCCGCAGCTGGGCCCACGCCCACCTCAAGCCCGGCGACGTCGTCCTCACCACCGAGATGGAGCACCACTCCAACCTCGTGCCGTGGCAGCAGGCCGCCAAGGCCAGCGGCGCCACGCTGAAGTATGTGCCGGTGCTCGGGACCAACGCCGAGGGCGGACTCGACCTTGCGTCACTCGACACCCTGCTCACCCCGCAGGTGAAGCTCTTCGCCTTCACCCACATTTCCAACACGCTCGGCACGATCAACCCCGTCGCCGAACTCTGCCGCCGCGCGCGGGCCGTCGGCGCGGTCACGGTGATTGATGCCGCCCAGTCCATCGGCCACGCCCCGCTCGACGTGCAGGCCCTCGGCTGCGACTTCCTCGCCTTCTCCGGCCACAAGATGTGCGG
>CAIMAQ010000050.1 GCA_903839035.1 uncultured Opitutia bacterium | reverse complement strand
GTGCTGCCGGCGGGACTGCCGCACGCCGAGGCCTACGTCCGGCCCGGCGAGGGCTACCGGCTGGCGTGGTGGAGCCTCAACGAGGCGGAACCGCGACTGCACGTGACCCGCTACGCCCGCCGCGGCGGCTTTGCGATGGAGCACCTGATGAATTTGGCGCTGCTGCCGGCGGATGCGCGGGAAAAGCTGGCGGTGCTGCGCGCAGTTGCGGCGTCGGCACGCCGGCCGGACCCGGAGGTGCTGCGCGAGGCGATGCTCTCACTCACGCTGGCGCTGTACCGGCGCGTGCTGGACGGCGGTGAGGCGCAGCTCGACACGCGCGCGCAGCTCGTGCGGCGCGCGGCGGACCATGTGCGGGCGAACCACGCCCGCGCGCTGACACTTGCGGAGGTGGCGCAGGCGGTGCACGTGTCGCCGAATTATCTCACGAGCCTGTTTCGCGCCGAGACGGGTACACCGCTCGGGCGCTTTATTCTCGTGGAGCGCGTCGCGCTGGCCCAGCGCCGGCTGCGTCAGCCGGAGGCGAGCGTGAAGGCGGTGGCCTTGGAGCTGGGGTTTGCGGATCCGTTCACATTCAGCCGGGCCTTCAAGCGGGTGACAGGCCGCTCGCCGCGCGCGTGGCTGGCGAAATCCCCTTGAGCTGCACCCACCGTCCGCCCAAATCCATTTTCATGCCCCCCGTCTTCGAACGCCCCTTTCCCGCCCTGACCCCGGAGCAGCGCTATCATTTTGAAGTGTTCGGCTACGTGGTTGTGCCCGGCGTGCTGAGCCACGACGAATGTGAGACGATCAAGTCCGCGCTGCAGCAGCTGAAGCGCGACCTCCGGGCGCGGCCCAAGGGGTACAAGCCGGGTCCGTCCGAGCCCTATTTCCTCATCGACAAGCCGCACCACGTTTTTATGGCGACGATCCGCGAGGCGGATCCCGTCATTGCGGCGTATGCGACGCACCCGCGGCTGGTGGGCATGGCGGAGGAGGTCATCGGCGGCGAGGCGCGGATGGTGGAGCTCAACGCGCACATCAACAGCCGGAACCCGGACGACAAGTTCGAGGCCAACCCCAAGTTCGACCTGCACCTTGGCATGGACGTGCCGTATGGCACGCACCTGAAGAACGGGCTGTTTCACTGCAGTTTTGTGAAGACGCTGACGAACCTGACCGAGCTGGGGCCGGATGACGGCGGCACGGTGGTGATCGCGGGCAGCCACAAGCTGGATATTCCGCACGACGACATGATCGCGTGCGCGTACGCCGACCGCTCGCTGATCCACCAGGTGATCGCGCCGGCGGGCTCGACGCTGCTGTTTGCCGAAACGCTGATGCATGCGACGGGCCGGATTCGCAGCGACCGGGAGCGCGCGATCATTGTGTGTGGTTACGGCACGCGGCAGTTCCCGTACTGGGATGGCGGTGACCTGAGCCCGGAGTTCAAGGCGCAGATCCCGGAGCACCTGCAGACGCTCTTCTACGGCAAGGCGCATTGGACGCGCGCGCCGAAGTACCGCACGCTGGCGGAGCCGGTGGATCCGCGGAAGTTCACGCTCGCGGACGCCTGGCATCCGAAGAAGGCAAAGCCGGCGAAGGCGAAGAAGAAAAAGTAGGTTCAGGGCAGGGTTGCCGAACCTCGGGATACCTTCCCGCGGAATGCGCGGATAGACGCGGATTCCAATCCGTCATCCGCGGGTAGATTTTTCAGCCCCAGCGCTGTTCGGGCGGGTCGAAGACGAAGCCGTGGAATAATTTCCGGCGCGCGGGGGAGAGGCGCTGGTTGTAGAATTCCTTCGAGTAGCCCCAGTGCTCCTGCGATGCGACCATCCAGGGGTGCTCGTAGCAGTAGTAGAGCATCGTGCGGCCGCGCTCGGGGCCGGAGTAGGGCGCGGCGGTGTGCCAGAGGGCGTTGTGGAACAGCACCATCGTGCCGGCCGGTGCGCAGACCTGGTGGACACCGGGGAAGAAATCGCGGCGCTGGCGGTCTGCCTCGGTCGGGGCGAGCCGGCTTTTGTGACTGCCGGGCAGGACCGCGAGGTTGCCCTGCCAGGGCGCGGTCATGTCGGAGAGGTAGTAGCCGACCTTGAGCTGGAGGAGCGGGATGGGGACCCCGAGGTTGCGGAAGCCGTCGTCGTGCCCGTCGATGTGCCACTCGCCCTTGCGGTCCATGAAGTCGGCCCCGTGCTCGACGATCACGTCGGAGGCGCAATGGTGCGGCATCTTGTTTAGCAGGCCGTGGACGTACGGCATGATGGCGGGCCAATCGAGGAGCTCGAGGAAGGCGGGGTCGTCGTCGAGGAGGTAGAACAGCCGCGTGCTCTGCTCGCTCTTCGCGTGGGTGAATCCGGTCTGCTTTTGGTTGGTGCGGACCAGTTCACGGCGACGGGCGATGGCGCGGTGGGTGGCGTCGGTGAGCCGGGCGACGTGGTCGGCGGAGAGGAAGTTTTCCCGCACGAGGAAGCCATCGGTCTCGAAGGCGAAACGTTCGGCGTCGGTGAGGGGGGCGACGGCGGGAGCGGGGGAGGTGGCGGCCATGGGTAAAGAGGGCGATCAGCCCCAGCGCTGTTCCGGCGGGTCGAAGACGAAGCCGTGGAAGAGTTTCCGCTGCGCGGGGGAGAGGCGCTGGTTGTAGAATTCCTTGGTGTAGCCCCAGTGCTCCTGAGAGCCGACCATCCACGGGTGCTCGTAGGCGGTGTAAATCATCGTGCGTCCGCGTTCCGGACCGGAATAGGGCGCGGCCGTGTGCCAGAGGGCGTTGTGGAAGAGGATCGCGGTGCCCGCGGGGGCGCAGACCTGCACGGCGCCGGGGAAGAAGTCACGGCGCTGGCGGTCCTCCTCGGTGGGCTCGAGCCGGGCCTTGTGGCTGCCGGGCACGACGGTGAGGTTGCCCTGCCACGGCGCGGTCATGTCCGAGATATAAAAGCCGACCTTGAGCTGCAGGAGCGGAATCGGATACCCGAGGTTGCGGTAGCCGTTGTCATGGCCGTCCAGGTGCCATTCGCCCTGGCGGTTCATGAAGTCGCCGCCGTGTTCAACAATCACGTCGGAGCCGTGGTGGTGCGGCTTCGGGTTGATCAGCGCGTGCACGTACGGCATGAGCGCGGGCCAATCGAGCAGCTCGAGAAAGAGGGGATCGTCGTCGAGGATGTAGAAGAAGCGCGTGCTCTTCTCGCTCTTGGTCTGGGTGAATCCGGTCTGCGGCGCGCCAGTGCGGACGAGTTCACGGCGGCGCGCGACAGCCCGGTGGATGGCGGCGGTGAGGCGGGCGACGTGGTCGGGCTTCAGGAAGTTCTCGAGGACGAGGTAGCCCTGGTTGTCGAAGGTGAATTTCTCGGCGGCCGTGGGGACGGCGGCTTCGACCGGGGCGGGGCGGGGAGCGGTTTCAGCCATGGGGGGGGAGGGAAAGCTGCGGGACGTTGCGGGAAATTGCCGGGGACAGAAAGCGGATTCGGGTTGCGGCGCAAATTAGCGGGCAAACACGCTGAATTTTCACCCAGATTTTTTTAACCGCGAATGGACGCGAATTAACGCGAATCAGGAAACGCTTCGCGATGATCCATCTGTATTCGCGTTAATTCGCGCCCATTCGCGGTTAATCCCGATCGGTCCAGTCGTAAGTTTCGACATGGCTTCGTAGCGACGGCCATTGCCCAGATGAGGGGCAACTGGTAGGGTAGGGGATGAGCACCACCCTTGCCCCCGCTGCCACGAAACTCGCCCTGCTGGGCGGCACCCCTGTCGGGAAGGTCACCTTGCCGAAATTTCCCACCTTCACCGAGAAGGCGATCGGGCGCGCCGCCGATATGCTGCGCCAGGGCAAACTCTACGGGCTCGGCCGCAAGCATGTGCCGGAGATCGGCGAAGCCGAGGGCGTCATCTCGAAGTACCACGGCAACCGCCACGTGCTCGCGACGAGCTCGGGCCACGCCGCCTTGCAGTCCGCGCTGGCGGGTCTTGAGATCTGCTGCGGCGACGAGGTCATCACGACGCCGTACACTTGGGGCGCGTCCATTTCCTGTATTCTGCACCAGAACGCCATCCCGGTGTTCGTGGACGTCATGCGCGACACCGGCCTGATCGATCCCGAGCAAATCGAGTCGGCGATCACGCCCCGCACCAAGGCGATTCTCGCGGTGCACCTGTTCGGCCAGCCGGCGAACCTCAAGCGTCTCCGCGCCATCGCGGACAAGCACAAGATCATGCTGATCGAGGACGGCAGCCAGGCGCACGGCGCCGAGTTCGAGGGCATCCGCGTCGGCACGGTCGGCGACGCCGCGGGCTTCTCCTGCATGGGCGGCAAGGTCCTCGCGACGACCGAGGCCGGCTACATGGTCACGCCGCACGAGCGGGTTTACTGGAAGGGCGCGATGATCGGCCAGCACATGGGCCGCTCGACGGACGACGGCATGCCGGACGATCTGAAGCCGTATCTCGATTCGCTCGTCTACACCTATCGCGTCACGCCGTTTAACGTGGTGCTGCTCACCGAGCAGTTCGCCAAGCTCGACGCCGAGTTGTCCGAGCGCCGCCGCCACGCCGATCTCCTGCGCTCGCACCTCGCCTCGGCCAAATACCTGAAGATGCCGGTCTTCGCGCCGGGCTCAAAGCCCTCGTTCCACCTGATGTCGTTCACCTTTGACTCCGACGCCGCGGGCATCACGCGCGACACGTTTGCTGCGGCGATCAAGGCGGAGGGGCTGTTCTGCATGGGTTATGTGCCGTCGGTCATCTCCGACTGGAAGCGCCTGCACTGGCAGGATTACCGCGGCCCACGCGTCAACTGGCTGTCGGCGCTCGAGGCGGCCAAGGTGGACTACCGCAACCAGGCGCTACCGAACGCGCGCTGGCGAGTCGACCATGCGCTGGAGATGCTTTTTGACATGGTGGCGCCGAACGAGGCTATGGTGGCTCGCATGGCCGAGATCATTCTCAAGGTGGAGGCAAACGTCGACGCGCTGCGGGATCACGAGCGCACGGCGGGACCCGCCGCCACGGTCCTTCGGAAATGAAAGCCGGTTTCGCCGCGGCCGACATCACCCCGCGCCTGGGCCTCCAACTGGCCGGTTACGGTCCGTATCGGAACCGGGCGGCGAATAAAATCTTCGCGCCGCTCTGCGCCCGGGCGCTGGCGGTGACAGAGGGGAAGCGCCGCGCGATCCTCGTCAACGTCGAGCTCTGCGGCACGCCGCGGCCGCTCGCGATCAAGATCCGGGACGCGGTGGCCGCGCGCACGGGCTGCCGGCCGGCCGAGGTGTTTGTGACGTCGACGCACACGCACAGCGGACCGTCCACGGGCGGCATGCTGGGCTGGGGCGAGGCGGATGCGATTTATTGCGAGACCCTGCCGGCGCGGATCGCCGATGCCGCGGCCAAGGCCTGGGCGGCGCGGAAAACGATCGCGTGGCGCTACGCCGAAGTGCCCTGCGAGGGCATTGCGATCAACCGCGAGACGGACCGGGGCGGCTGGATGTTTGACCCGATCGGAGTGCGGCTCGCTCCAAAGTGGCGGCCGGCGCGGCCGCAGGACACGGACCCGACGCTCCGCGTGCTCGCGGCCTATACCGGCAAGAAACTGGTGGGCCTGCTGCACCATTTCGGCTGCCACGCGGTGCTCGGCAGCGAGCAGACCTTTGACGTGCACGGGGATTTTGTCGGGCTGGCGTCGGTGCAAATCGAGCGCGCGTTTCCCGGCGCGACGGCGATTTTCCTCCCCGGGGCGATGGGCGACATCAACCCGCCGGTGTGCCACCGCGGGGAAAAGGAAACGCACCGCGCACTGCGCGTGCTGACCGCCAAGTATGCGGCCGCGATCAAGCGCGGGCTGAAGGCGGCGCGCCCGATGGCCGCCAACGGCGTGCGGATCGTGCAGCATGACGTGACGTTTTCGCGGAAACCCTGGACGCGGGCGGGAATCCGGCAGCGGATCACACAACTGGAGAAGATTTTCAGCGGACCGGGCGTCACGGACATCACGACGGTCGGGGAGAAGCCGCTCCAAACCAACGGCCTGAACATGGTACGGCTCGAGGGCCTACGTCTGGTGTTGTCGAAGTTCCAGGGCAACCGCGGGCCGAATCCGCCGGTGACGGTGCATGGGCTGCGCATCGGGCCGGTGGCGCTGCTCGGCGTTGGGCTGGAGGTTTTCCACAGCCTGCAGGCGCCGGTGATGCAGGGCAGTGGGCATCCGCACACCTGGGTGGTGAGCCTCGCCGGCGGGATTGGCTATGCGCCGGACGCGCGCGCCTGCGCGAAGCAGGGCTACACGGATGACCTCGTGCCGGCGATCCTCGGGGAGCGGCCGTATGCGAAGATTTACGCCGAGGTGCCGCGCGAGCTGGTCAAGCTGGCGCGGGAGCTGGCGGGCTGAGTTTGGAAGTAGGGCAGGTTCTTTGACCTGTCTTCAGGGTCACTCGATGGCGGGTCAGAGACCCGCCCTACCTCAGTCGAACGAGACCGGTTTGCCGGAGGCAGACGACGCGTAGATGGCGTCGGCAATGCGGGCGAAGAGGAGAGCGTCCTGGAGCGTGGTCTCGGGTTTCCGCTTTTGCAGGATGGCATCGACGAAGTCGTTGACGACGCCGTCGTGCTCGGAGGTCGAAGCGGTCTCGTCGCCTTCCCAGAGCACGCGGGTGCGGGTGCCCTTCACGGCGTCGGGCTCGGTCAGGACGATGTTCGCGGACTTGGCCTTGAGCATCTGCAGCGTGAGCGTGCCGCGGTCGCCGGTGATCTGCCAGCGGTTGTCCGGTGGCAACGTCGTGAACTCGGCGCGCTCATAATTGAGCACGCAGCCCTCGGCGAAGGTGATGAGCGCGGTGACGTGCGTCTCGGCGTCGGAGCCAGGTGCGGCGTAGGCCGCGTAGGCCGCGGGTACCTGCCAGGTGCGGGCCAGCGCCGATTGCGGGGTCAACTTGAAGTCGAGCAGGCCGAGGAGGTAGTCGAGGTCGTAGCAGCCCCAGTTGACGAAGATGCCGCCGCCGTTGAGGTCCTTGCGCAGCCGCCAGGCCGGCGGCGGGTTTTGGGGTGGGGCGCCGGCGGGGCTGATGCCGCGGCAGGTGATGGTGCGGATCTTTCCGAGTGCGCCGCTGCGGAGGAAGTCCCGGGCGACACGGGCGGAGTCGAAGTGACGGTAACGCGAGGAACACACGGCGCCGACGCAGCGGCCCTGCGCGGCGATCATGGCGCGCACCTCGGCGGCGTTCATCGCGACGGGCTTCTCGGTCATGACGTGCTTGCCATGCTGGAACGCCTCAAGCGCTAGGGCGGTGCGAAGACTGGCGGGCAGGGCGAGGATGACGGCGTCGATCGCCGGGTCGGCGAACAGTTCGCTGGCACTGGCGGTCCAGCGCGGCACGCCGAACTCCGCGGCGATTTTCTGGGCGGCGTCGGTGCGCACGTCGCAGACGGCGGCGGCGCGGGCGGTCTTCAGCTTGGCGAGGGCGCGGAGGTGGTACTGGGCGATGACGCCGCAGCCGATGATCGCGATGTTCAGCATAAAAATTCCAATCGGTTGCCCGCGAAACACGCGAAATGACGTGAATTAC
>CAIMAQ010000049.1 GCA_903839035.1 uncultured Opitutia bacterium | reverse complement strand
GGGCAGATAGTCGTTCGCGCGCTGGTAGGGGTCTTCCCCCGAGTCCCAGCTGACGAACGCCATACCCGGGAAAACCCCCGGACTCATGACGTAGTGCTGTCTTGTCCTGTTTTTCATGATCGGAAGGAAGCTTCGCCGCGACATGCGGGACGCCTCCAGACCGACCAGGAAATGCCAAAGAGCTGCGGCAAACTGCCCCTGTAGACCCGGGCGTCAAGAAATTGACTCGTCACAAACGCGCGACCGCGACGCTACCCGCTGACAAAGGCCTACTTGCCCAGTTTTTTTAGGGCCTTGTTGATCTTCTCCAGATCGCAGGCCTCGGGGCTGTAATCCGGGCCCAGCCACTCCAGCCATTCGCGTCCGAGATCGGTTTGGGGCTCCTTGATGCAGGCCAGCATATCGTGAAAAGCCTCCAGCCCGCCGCAGTCTTCCGGCGGTCCGGCGCGTTCGCCGGCCTGGCAAAGGGGGTAAACCGCGCCCTTTTCAAACAGCCCGGATTTCTCGACCTTCAGCTCCACGGACCAGCCCTCGCCAAAATTATAGTCGTACGTGAAGCGCGCCCGGTGCTCCAGATCGAGATCGGCCAGCGAGACATCGCGGTCATCCTCGATACTCGCCGCCTCGTGCTTGAGCGGGTTGCCGAAATGCAGGTCGTCGAGGTTGAAGGCGTGCGTCTGGTAGTCGAACCAGTCGAACATGATCTGGATGCTGTCATGCAGCCGCGAGAGCCACATGGTCTCGCGCACGAGCAGCCGCCGCCAGATGCGCGGCTGGCAGCCGACCACGGACAGCCGCAGCGAGAAGACCCGCTCGGGTGGTTTCTTGGCGGGAGTGCCCTTGCCTTCGAGAAGCCCAATCATGCCCGGATTTTTACCACGAAAGCCCCGAAACACACGAAAACAAAACCGGCGATCCGGTTTACAGGAGGAAACGGAGAAAACCGAGAGACGCGGTCTAGCAGCTCAAATCCACTCCTCCGTTCTCTCCGTTTCCTCCTGTAAAAACAGGCCGTCGTCTCAAAACTTGAATTTGAAATACCCCTCCAGCCGGAACGGCAGCTGGGGGAAGATCAGCTCACTGGCGGTGTAGGCATCGCCGTTGTGGATCCAGTTGCGCTGGCCGGTGAGGTTGAGGAGGTCGAGGTTGGCTGACCAACGCTTCGCCTCGTAGAAGAGTGAGCCGTTGAGTGTGTACTGCGCGGGGATATGCCACTGGTTGTCGAGGTTGCCGCGCTGCCAGCTCTGCCACTGCGCATTGAGCCCGGCCCCAAATCCGCTCTCCAGCCGGTAACGTACGCTGCCGTTGAGCATGACCTTCGAGAAGCCCGGCAGCGCCCAATCCCCCGCCGGCACCTGATTCGCATAGGGATCATATCCCGCCGGGCCTGTGCCGAGTCCGCCAGGTCCGCGTCCCAGCGCATACGCTTCGTAGATCGAACGGCCGCCCAATTGAAACGGAGACGAGTTCACGTAGTGGCCGTCCTGGAACGTCGCGTTGGCCGTGGCGTTGAACTGCGTGTTGGGCTGGTAAACCGCCTCCAACTCGAGTCCCCGGATCAGGATGTCGCTGTGCTCGCCACCGAGCTCGATCTTCGTGCGCCGCTGATCAAACAGCGTCGCCGCCGCGTACAACCGGTGGTCCAGAAGCGAAAACTTCGCGCCCAGCTCGGCGAGGTCGCTGCGGTTGCGGAAGTCATCGCGGTTCAATCCGCCCGTGCCGTCACCGCGATCGGTGAGGATCAATCCGCCGCCGGCAAGGTTGCCCGTGACCGCGCGGATGCGCTGGTAGGTCGCATAGAGTGAAGAGGTCGGCGTCGGGCGGTAGACCAGGTTGGCCGTCGGTGAAACCGTGCCGACGTTGGCGTGATCGTGCCACGGCGTCGTGCCGTCCGGCGGCAGCGGGTCGCGGGCGTCGCCCATGTACAGGTCGCCGCGCAGGCCTGCGATGAAAGAGAGCTTCGAGGTGAATTTGACCTCGTGCTGCCAGAACGCCGCGGGATTCCAGAGCGTGCTGTTGTCCGTTTCCGGGCTGCCCCACGCCGCCGGGAAAAACGGCCGGCCCCCGGGCCCGGTGATGCCGGGATAATACGAGTTCGGGTACTGCTCCGCCTCGTTGAAGACGCGCGTCGGGTCGGTCAGGTCGAAGTTGTAGATGTATTCGTTGAAATAGTTCTCGTAGCTGAGCGTGTGCGCATAGCGGACGGTGAAGCCCGC
>CAIMAQ010000048.1 GCA_903839035.1 uncultured Opitutia bacterium | reverse complement strand
GACGGCGCGCTGGTTGTTATCGACGCCATGGACGGTGTAGCCTTGCGCGGCGAAATAAACGCAGACTTCCGAGCCGATGAGGCCCGACGAACCGGTGACAAGGATGAGCTTGGCCATGGGGAAAGTGAGGCGCACTCATACAGGCGGGGCGGATCACTTCCAGCTGAAACTTATCCGTCTAGGCGGAGGATCCGACCGGCGGCAGCCGCCGCCACGCGAGGGCGGCATCCCAGAGAATGGCGAAAATGAAAACCAGTAACTGCGGGTACACCGGACTAAACGTGGAAACGGCGGTCACAGGGAATGATGTCACTTGGACCAAGGCGTTGATCAGCAGGTAGGCGAAAATACCCCCGCCGGTGGCGAACGCGGTGACCATGGGAAAGGTGATTTGACGGTGGCGGGCGGACTGGACGAGGCGCACGACTCCAATGAGCGCGGCGAGCAAGAACAGCACCAGGATAACGGGACGCAGCAGCCCGCCGATGGAGTGGAGCAGGCCGAGTTTCACCCGATCGAGCGCACCCTGGTTCTGGATCGGCATCGCGGGCGCTTGTACGGACGAGGAGATGTTGTCGCGGGTCAGATCATGGAAGAGCAGCAACTGGTCCTGGTCGCCGATGCTCAAGGGAGTGAGCACGCTGAAGGAGCGGAACGAGACGACAAAATCGGCAAACTGGCCCACGGTGCGGGCGACCGCGCCGGCCTGGCCCGGTTTCAGGCGCGGCATGAATCCGCTGCGCTGGGAATACGCGGGCAGTTTGCCCGCATCGCAGGCCCCGTTGATCTCGTCCGCCATGCGCCGGTAGAAACCGAGCGCCTCGCGGGCATTGTGCGCGTAACCCGCCGCGGCCACGCAGTCGCGCAGGGCCCACATCAGCCAGCCGCCGCCGATCTGGCGGTCCTCCACGGGCAGCTTGGTCACGTAGGTGGACGCGCCCGCCCAGCCCGTACCGTATTCGCCCTCAAAATAGGGCTGCAGTTTGGCAAATGTGGGGCTGACCGCGTACATCGCCTCGCGGGCCTGGCGGGTGACCGGCACGTAATCGAGGTCCGGTCCGACCTTCACGCGCAGCATCGCGCCATAGGCGTCGGCGAATTCCGGCGCGCGGGGCTCGACGGTGCCAAACCAGCCGTAATGGCGGTAATTCTGCCACGAAACCAGGCCAAGCGGCAGCGCCGCAAACGCCGCGGCCAGCCCGAGGGAGCGCAGCATGACGCGGCCCTGTTCCTGGGAAAAACGAAACGCCCAAACCGCCGCCGCCCCGGCCAGCAGCACGACGCTCGGCACGAGCCAGATGCTTTCCTCGCGGGTAAGCCAGAAGCACCCGAAGGCCAGGCCGGTAAGTGCGGCCCAGGGCAGTTGGCGGCGCACGGTTTGGTCGCGCCGACAATAAAGACCCACGAGGCCGGCAATCACCGCCAGTCCCAGCGGCGTATAAATTTGCTGCCGGATGATGCGGCCCATGGTGGGCGCCTCGAACGACATCGGGTTCCAGAGTAGCAGGGCGTAGATTGCCAGCAGGGCCACGCCGGAGCGGATGGCCGGTCGGCACGCGCGGGTGAACGCGGCGCAGGCGCCGACGTAGGCGAGTTGCACGCCGAGGCCCAGCGGGATGCCGACCCAGTAGAGCAGGGCGATCCAGAGCGAGTAAAACGGACCCTTGGCGAGCGTGGCCTGGTTGTAGGCACCGAGCCAGTCGCCGCGGACAATGGACTCGGCCAGCTGCAGGAACAACCGGTCGTCGAGCATCGCGTTGCCGATTGCGTAGACGGCCTGGCCGCGCGTCAGCCACAGCTTGAAGGCGGTGAGCG
>CAIMAQ010000047.1 GCA_903839035.1 uncultured Opitutia bacterium | reverse complement strand
TCAGCTGCAGGCCAAATCCCGTGCCCGGCTCCTTCTGGGTGCCGGGGCGGCTGACCATCGTCTTCGACTGTTGGAACTGCCGCAGCAGCTTGGCTGGAATCCCGACGCCGTGATCCTGGATGCGCAGCACGGCCCAGCCGGATTCCAGGGTGACGGAGATCTCGATCCTGCCCCCCTCGTGGCTGAACTTGATCGCGTTCGACAACGCATTGCCGATGACCGTGCCGCGCAAGATGCCGGGATCCGCCAGAACCATGACCTCGGCGGCATCGATCTGGCGCTCGAGCGAGAGATTTTTGTTCTGCAGCTGCTCCGAAAACAACGCAACGGAGCCATGCACCATCTTCACGAGGTCGGTCGGGACAAGCGGGAGTTTTTTGTCCCCGGCCATCCGCCGGATCTCGGTATTCCGCACATTGCCGATGATCTCCTCGATGGCCGTGGCCGCCGAGGCGATCCGGAGAAATGACTTGTCGGGGTCCAGGGCGCGCTGACTGCTCCGGGCGCGCTGGTATAGCTGCACGTGGCCGACAATCACGTTCAGCGGATTGAGGATGTCGTGGCAGAGGACCCGCAGGAAGCGCCCCTGGACCTCCAGTTCCTGCTCCCGCAGCTTGGCCTGGTGGCGGTGTGCCTCCGCACGCTTGAACCGGTAGGAGAGCCCGAAGGCGCTGGCGAGCAACTCCCACAAAAATGCGGCCACGAGCAGCGATAAAATCGCGCCCCAATGTGGCATAAGCCCGAGGTTGATAATATTGCTCACCATTGCCGCCAGGATCAGGGGAACGGCGCCGACGAACCAGATTCGTGCTGCGTGCAGCCTGAGCCGTAATGCGGTAATACTGACGGCGATGGCACTCAGCGAGACAACCAGCTGGGCAGTGGCGACCAAGCGAAAGAAAATCTCAGGAGTTGCGAAGGGAGCCGCTAGGAGGGCGACGAGGATGAGCAGACCAAGCCACTTCAGGGCGCGGTGGGCCGACGGCATGTTCGCTTTCAAATCGTTACTCTCACTGCACCACCAGACGGCGAGCAGCGCGTTAAGCGCCATCACGAACGGCAGGGCATGCCCCAAGTGGTATCCTCCTGGTACGCCCAGAGTGAGATGGCTCAAAAAGCCCGTCCGGATGAATGTGGCAGTAAGGCCTCCCATCGCAAACAGGACATAGACGAGTGTGGCTCGATCGCGGGTTTGGAACCAAATCGGAATCTGCAAAGCAGCCATAATGATCACGGCTCCGAAATAGAAGGAGAAGACGCCGACACGCTGATTAGCCCCTAGCGCAAGTTTAGGCCCGGAAATTATGACCGGGAACAGGCCGTAGGGATGGGCCGGCACACTCCGGATGTAGGCCACGCTCCGTCCGCCAGTCAGCTGCTCAAGAGGAAGCTCCAGATCTATCGGGCTGTCCTTGTCACGGTGCCTCACCCGGGCGAATCCAGCCTCGGCGGTCGCGATCGGTCGGCCGTCAACCAGCAGATAGGCTTGGATCTGACCAAGGGCGGAGGCACGGATCCGGAGCCAAAGGGGGTCCCCTCCGTCTGTGCCGGGGCCGGCCAATACCAGCTTGTACCAGATCGGCTCGCCCAGCGGGGCTTTGGCCTCATCCATGGTGCTCACGCGCTGGAGCGCGAACGTCGCCAGTTCGGGGAGCCCCGCGGAACCATGTAATTCAAAATTCTTGGGGGCTTGGACGACGTAGGTCTCCTCAATCGTCGCAGCTGAAGCGGCGATGGCACCGGAAAAAATCACGCTAGCGAACAAAGAGCGGGAGAACTTGAGCGCCAAATCGAAGGGCCGTTGCATGTACTTACTACTGAAAGGTATCTTAAGCATGGGCCACGTCTTTTGCGTGCAATGATTGCACCGCATTTCTGCCAGATTAGCCCAGATATAGTTCCAATTATTCTTCCTAACGAGTCCTAGTCGTCCGGTTTCATTAGGGAAACGAATTGGATAAAGCGCATCCCCCCGAAGCCCACGAAGTGCTTGATGAACTCTTCCGGGCGAAGTTTACCGGCGTGAGACGAGTGCCGGCGAAGGCGTTGAGAGCTCAGGTCGGAAGAACGCAAAGCGCCGTTTTAATTCCGATCTGCGCATTTCTACTCCCGCCAAGTCGACCCGAGATCTCGCCGGCCATGGATGCTGCGGGCGCAGAGATAGGTTTCAATGGACTGCCCGGCAAAGGGCGGGAGAAGTTTGATCGACTCGCGGCGGTACAGGCCTTCGGCAAGGCCCTCGAGGAGGTCGAGTTGGGTGAGGCCGGCGGCGTCCACGGACCAGACTTCACCGGTGACGCCGTCGCGGTCGTCGGGTTTGACGATCATGCCGGGGTAACCGTCGAGTTCATAGAGACGGTAGCCGGGCGGGGTGCGGGCTTCGCCGAGGAACTGCTGGCCGGCCATGAAGTGGAAATTGCAGCCGCCGCGTTTCAGCGTGCCGTAGACAAAGATCAGGCTCATGACGCCGGAAGCTCGATCACGAGGGCGGTGGTGTTGTCCCGGCCGGAATTTTGCACGGCTTCGTTCACGAGCCGCTGCGCGGGGGTCGAACCGGACTCCTCGGGCGACGGGGTGCGGATCAGCGACTCGAGCCGGTGGTCCCACAGGCCGTCAACGAGGCCGTCGGAGCAGATCAGGAAGCGGTCGCCGGGCTGGTGGCCCACGGCGCCGATGTGGGGCTCGAGGAACTGGTTGCTGGCGCCGAGGGCTTGGTTGAGCGCATTGCGCAGCGGATGTTCGCGGGCCTGGCGCTCGTTGAGCTGGCCCTGGCGGCGCAGC
>CAIMAQ010000046.1 GCA_903839035.1 uncultured Opitutia bacterium | reverse complement strand
GGACCTGCTGCGCCAGCGGAAGGTCGCCTCCTGGCTCACGGAGGGCCAGCCGGACCGCTATTATCCCAAATGGATTTACCCCGGCCTGATGGCTTCGGCGACGGTCCAGGGCATGGCCACGCTGGCGCGCTACACCGAGGATAAGAACGAGCGGGCCGAGGCGCTGCTGGTGGCGCGCCGGGCGGCGGATTTCCTGATGTCACTGCGGGAACCCCCGGGCGCCCCGCTGGCCGGCTGGCCGCGCACGTATTGGGAAGGCGCGCAGCGGGACATCCAGCCGGGGTTTCAAGACCAGATCATGAGCACGAGTCCGGCGGAGGCGGCGCGCGCGTATCTGGACCTGTATGACCTGACCGGCGAACCGGCCAATCTCGGCTTCGCCACCGGGGTGGCCGACACCCTGGTGCGACTGCAGCGGCCAAACGGGACCTGGCCGCTCTGGCTCGAGCGCGCCACGGGCCGGCCGAAGGAGTCCGCCCTGGTCGTGCCGATCGCAGCGTTGCGGTTGTTCAACCGGCTGATCGCGCAGTATGGACGCACGGATTACACCGCCGCCCGCGACCGGGCGATGCGCTACTGCGTGCAGGGTCCGCTGCAGACCATGCGCTGGGACGCCCAATTCGAGGACACCCGGCCCAAGGAGGCCTTTCGAAACCTGAGCCACCGCGAGCCCGTGCTGATGGCGGCCCTGCTGTTCCAGCGGGGCGAGCCCGGCGACATCGCGCAGGCGGAGGAGTTGATGCGCTTCGTAGAGGACGGATTTGTCGTCTGGGATGCGAGCGACGCCGTGACGCGGGAGCCCCTGTTCAAGCCGGGCAGCCGGTGGAGCGGGTTCGACCCGGACTTTGGACTCGACTGGTTCCTGCCGGCGGCGGTCGAGCAATATGCGTTTTTCACGCCGCTCGATTCCTCCAGTGCGGACCTGATCGAGGCGTGGCTTGCCGGTTACAAGGTCACGGGCCGGCGCGACTATCTCGCCAAGGCTGTGGCGCTGGCGACGACGCTCACCCTGGCCCAGCGATACTTTGGGGGCGGCGAGATTCCGACCCACCTCCGCCAGGTCCAGCCGGAACTCAACTGGCTGAATTGCTCGGTGGAAGCTGCTGACACGCTGCTCCGCCATGCGCCGGAACTGCAGGCGTATTTTCCACCCGCGGGCACCCCGCACTAGCCCGGGCCACAAAAAGGCGCAGGCGGTGAAGCCTGCGCCGAAAAATTCCGGGAGCGAAGTGACGAGCTTCAGGCGGCCTGGCGCCCGAGGAGGCTCGGCGCGGCTTGCCGGAGGGCGCGGTATTCCATCACCAGCACGAAGGCGGCGGTGAAGAACAGGTCGCTCGCGAGCGAGTTGCGGAAGAACAGCAGGGAGGGCGGAAACTCCGGGTGGCCCACCGTCATCGCTTGCCACCAGCCGGCGGTGGACTTGGCGTAGCTCAGGTCCATCCACCACGACTGGGTGTTGGTCACGAGGTAGAAAAACACCGCGCCGCCGAGGGCGCCGGAAAAGAGGTTCAGCCAGTTCTTCCGCTGCGAGACCGCCCGGCCGAGCCCGAGAGCCACGGCGAAGCAGAGCGCGCGCACGACGGCGCCGGCCATCGTCCAATGGTAGGAGAACTGCGTGGCGTAGTAGTGGTCGAGGTAGAGATCCGACGCCACGAGGGCGAGAAAGGGGACGAGCCACAGACGGCGGTCGCGGAGATACACGCCGGCGCAGAAGGTCAGCGCCATGAGCGGGGCGAAATTGGCGAGGGAGGGCTCCCACGCGGCGACCACACGGTAGCCGGCGGCGAGGATGAGCATGAGAACGGCGAGGAACATGGGGGCAAATTGGCGGGGAACCGCGGTGATTACAAGACTCCGGCGGGGCGGAAAGAGTGCGCGTATATTGTTCGTTCAGTCACCGAACTCCGTCCGGCATCGGGCGGACATCCGGCCAGGCAGGCGGGCCCGGGGACGGGCCCGCCTTGTCTGGAAGGTGGAACGCATTGTCCCCTATGCGGTGTTCGGGTCAGCTCGAGAAATAACGCGGGCAGAGGCCAACAGCGCGTTAGGGACAACGCGCTCCACCTCGGCGGTCGCGTGGCTTACGACTCCGCGGCGCGGGCCATGAGCCAGAGCAAGTCGGACACCCGGTTGACGAACTGCAGCAGGACCGGGCGGACGCTGCGGCCCTGCGCGGGCAGGGCGACCAGGCGGCGCTCGGCGCGACGGCCGGCGGTGCGGGCGAGATCGAGGGCGGCGGCGGGGAGATTGGCGCCGGGCGTGGCCCAGCCGTCGTACTTCATCGCCCGGGCCTCGAGGGCGGCGAGGGCGGCATCGAGGCGGGCCAGTTCGGGTTCGCCGATCTTCTGGAATTTCGACCCGGCGTACCGGGCGACGTCGGACTCGGCGCAGGCGAGCTCGCCCATCAGCGCGACGAGGTCCTTCTGGATCAGCTCGAGCAGGACCCGCTGGGCTGGGTCTAGCGAGGTGGCCTTGGCGAAGCCGATGGCGGCGTTGAGTTCGTCGAAGGCGCCGACGGCTTCGATCTGCGGGTGATCCTTCGGGACACGCTGGCCGTAGAGCAGGCTGGTGGTGCCGTCATCGCCGGTGCGCGTGGCAATGGAAGGACCGGAGCTCATGGTTTCTTGACCGCGGCGCGGGTTTCCTTGGCCAGGGCCTTGATGGCGTTCTCGACGGTCGCGCGGACTTTCTTTTCCATGTGGTCAATGAACAGCACGCCGTGCAGGTGGTCGGCCTCGTGCTGTACGCAGCGGGAGAGCAGGCCATCGCAGCGCAGGGTATGGGGCACGCCGTTTTCGTCCTGATAGGTGACGGAGATGGCGTCGGGCCGCACGATATCGCCGCGGATATTGGGAAACGACAGGCAGCCCTCCTCGTAAACCAGCTCGTCGGTGCCGGCCAGGGGGGTAATCTTGGGATTGGCCATGGCCATGGGCATGAAGAGGTCGAGCGGTGGCTTGGCGCCATCGAGCTCCCACTTGAAATCCGCGTCGGCCGGGCGCAAATCGAGAACGCACAGCTGCAGGGCCTTGCCGACCTGCTGGGCGGCGAGGCCGATGCCCTCGGCGGCGTGCATGGATGCGACCATCTGGTTGGCCAGTTTCAGCAGGGCGGCGTCGAAGAGGGTGATTTTCTCACCCTTCTTACGCAAAATAGGGTCGTTATAGTGAACAATGGGGAGGGACATCGGTCGGTGTGCTACAAGCGTGGATTGCTATCTGCGTCCCGCAAATAAATACTCCCGGTCCATGAGCGCAACGGTCCAATCAACCCAACGGCGACTCACCGCGCCTTTGGTCGCGGTGGCGGGCTTGCTGCTGGTCTTTGCGGCCTGGTCGCTGCCGGCGAACCTGAAGTCGCTCAGCCCCTCCTTGCTGCGCGAAGCGGGCGCGGGCACGCCCTCGGTGGCGACGTTTGGCTGCCAGTTGGTGGATTCCGAAAAGATCGGTCCCGCCACGCTGACCCTTGCCGCGGCGCGGGCGATCACCGATCCCGGCGCGGCCGCGCTCGACACCGCGCTGGCCAATCTGTCCGCCCATGCGCCGGAGCTGGTCGCCTGGGGCGGGTGGGATCCGTTTCTCGACCCGCTGTTCAACCTGCGCGAGAACAAGGGCCACGCGGAAAGCACGCCGGTGCTGACGTTCTTCATCACCGAAAAGGCCCGGGAATCGCTGCGGGCCTACCTGGAGAAGACGCGTTCGCTGGGTGTGCAATCACTGCTTCGCACGCGCGAGCTGACGGCGACCGGGCGATTTGTGCCGGCGAAGGAACCCGGTGGCCAGCCGCTCGACGCGGTCATCCTGCTCAGTGCGCTGCTCTACCAGGGTGAGCATTTCTCGCCGTCCCTGCAGCGCGAACTCCGCGGACTCGCGGACGCGGCAACGAGCCAGAAGGACCTGGGGGCGCTGGAGCCGTTTTACCTCGACCTGCTTTCGCTCGGGAAGCGCCTCGACTGGGCGCAGCTGGGCGAACTCCTCCGCGGCACCGAGAACACGAAGACCGTCGGGGAATTTGCGCATCTCGCCCGCGTCGCGCCCGACCAGCTGCCCGTGATCTACACGGCGGCGCTCTTTTCCGGCTCGGCCGACCAGGTGGCCTGCTATTCGATCCAATACGGCAAATCCGGGCTCGAAGACCTGCGGCTCGCGCTGGCGAGCGGGCAGGGTGCCGTGCGCCAACTGATGCTCCGGCAGGTGCCGGTGAACCACGGCGCGGGCTCGGGGCTGGGCATGGCGGCGTCGCTGGTGCTGTTCCACCCCCACGTGATGCTCGCGGTGAAGTACCTCGGCTACCTGCTCGGGGTGTTTTTCATCTTCCGGGGCCTCGATCGCTGGATCGTCACCCCGGGCTCCGACCCGGCCCTCGGCCTGCCCCATATGAAAAGCGGCATGCTGGCGCTGCTGTTTGCGGCGCTGCTGGTCGTCGTGACCGAACCCTACCTACTCAAGGCCGCGCCGCTCTCCGAGTACCGGGTGCGGCTCGTTTTACCCGTCCTCATTTCCTCTTCCACACCGCCTGCTGTCCCCAAGATTCATCCCACTCCCACCATGGATTCATCCACCCTCATCTCGATCGGCTTTTTTGCCTGCCTGCAAATTGCCATGTATGTCATCTGCCTCCGCAAAATTGCCGAGGTCGCCCGCTCCCCGCTGCCCCCGCTCACCAAGCTCCGGCTGATGGAAAACGAGGAGAACCTCTTTGACGGCGGCCTCTACGTCGGCATCGGCGGCACCGCCACCGCGCTGGTGCTGCAGGTGCTGGGCGTCATCGAGCCCAACCTGCTCGCCGCCTATTCCTCCAACCTCTTCGGCATCACCTGTGTCGCGCTCGTGAAGATCCGCAGCGTGCGGCCCTACAAGCGCCAGCTCATTCTCGAGAGCCAGGTCCAGACCGGTGTGAAGATCGCGTCATGAACAAGACTCTGCTGCTCATCCTCTGCGATTTTCTCCTGCTGAACCTCCTCGCGCTCACGCGCTGGGAGAAGGCGGAGCCGGCGCGCGCCAAGCAGCCGCCCGTGCCGCAGCTGGCCGCGAACGCCGCCACGAAGGACCAGGACCTGGTCGAGGCGATGAAGCTCTCGCTCGCGGACGAGCGCGCCACGCGCCAGCAGCTGACGCAGAAACTTTCCAGCACCGAGTCCACGCTCGCCCAGCGCGAGCAGAACGTCACCCAGCTCGAGGCCGACCAGACGAAGCTCGCCGCGACGCTGAGCGCCACGCAGCGCACGGCGGCGGACCTGACCCAGAAGGTGGCCGCGGCCACCCAGGATGCCACGATGACGAAGGAGGAGCTCGCCCGCATCCAGCGCCAGTTGGAGGACAAGCGCGCCGAGGCCGAACGTCAGCGGCAGGCGCTGGCCGCGCTCACGCAGGCGCAGGCCGAGGCCCGCCAGAAAATCGAGGGGCTTTCCGTGCAGGTGAAGGTCGCGGAGCAGGAAAAACAGCTGCTGCGCGAGTCGGCCGAGACCCTCAAGGTTCAGGTCGAGGCGGAGCGGTCGGACCGGATCAAGGCCCAGGCGGCGACGACGCAGCTGGCGCAGGGCGTGGGCCAGCTCGCGGAGAAATCCGGCGAGCTGACGAAGGAGATCCGCGACAACCGCCCGATCAACGTGAACGTGATGTTCAGCGATTTTCTTGCCAACCGGGTAACCGTGAAGTTCACCGCGGTGCGCGCGGGCGTGTTCGGCCCGGCCACGCGGGATAAGGAGTCGGGCACGGTGCTCGTCACCGACGGGGAGAAGATCTACGCGCTGCTGCACCTCGACGACACGCCGTTCCCGCTCAGCGAGAATAGCCTCGACTGGGAGAAGATCACGGCGGAGTTCACCAAGCCGCCGGCCTATCGCAGCCGCGTGCCCGCGCTGCAGTTCCTCTCCCTCGACCCGCGCGTGCTGGTGCTGCCGGTGGACCCGGCGCAGGCGGCGGCGCTGGGCGTGAAGGTTTACCCGATCGCGCTCGAGCCCTTCAAGTTTCCCGAGGCGGTGCTCGTGAACGGCGGGGGCAAGGGCTACGGCGAGGTCGGCTTCAAGCTGGACGCGTCCCAGCCGAGCTACGTGCGCGTGGACAACCGGCTGTTCAAGCGGCTGTTTGGCGACTTCGCGCCCTCGCGCGGCGACCTCGTGCTGAGCAAGACGGGCGAGCTGCTCGGCATCATGGTCAACAGTGACTTCTGCGCGCTCGTGACGAATTTCCTGCCGCAGAAAACGCTCCGGACCGGCGACGATGTTAAAGCCCAGCACTCGGCCGAACTGCTCAACGAGCTCGCGGCCCGTGTGCGGCTGCTGCCGCTCAAGCTGCAGTGAGACGGCGTTCAGTTTTAACCACGAAGGGCACGAAGCGCACGAAGATCAAACGAAGGGATGCCTGGTAGATCGAAACCTTCGTGCCCTTCGTGATTAAATCCGGTGTCTGCTCGTGTTTGGATCAGTGCTTCGTCTCGGTCGGGCCGGTGGTGGCGGCGCTGAGGTCGCCCTGGCCGAGCTTGCGGCGGAAGAGGCTGACCGCGAGGCCGAGGCCGATGTAGGCCAGCTCGGGATCGTAGCGGGTGCCCTCGTCGCGGAGGAAGGCGTGGGCGCCGTTGTACTCGTGCCAGGTGAAGTTGGAATTCGCGGCGGCGAGCGCGGCCTGGACCTTGGCGCGGCCCTCGAGCGGCACGTGCGGATCCTGGCGGCCCCAGATCATGAGCAGCTCGCCCTTGATCTCGGGCGTGCGGGCGAGGGAGTCGGCGTTTTTGCCCGAGCCAAGCTCACCGTTGTGCAGGCCGGTCGCGTAGAAACACACGGCGGCGAGGACGCCGGGGTTCGTTGCGGCGCGAAAGGAGAGGTGTCCGCCGATGCAGATGCCCATGGTGCCGAGTTTGCCGGTGCACTGCGGGTGCGAGGCAAGGAAGGCGAAGGTCGCGCGCGCATCGGTGTCGTAGGCGGCGAGCTCCTTGGCGAACTTGAGATCATTGCCGCGGGCGGCGCCGGGCTGGTCGTAGGCGAGGACTTTGCCGGCGGGCTCGAACTCGTGATAGATCTCCGGCACGGCGACGACGAAGCCATGGCCGGCGAGGAAGGCCGCGGTGCGGCGGATGGGGCCGGTGACCTGGAAAATCTCCGAATAGAGGAGGATGCCGGGGTATTTGCCGGGTGCGGCGGGGCGGAACACATAGGTCCGCATCGGGCCGGTGGGCGTGGTCAGGTCGGTGAATTCACTGTCTATGATTGTCATGGTGCGAAGAGCGTCGGAGGTTAGGTAACACCGCCGCATGAGCCCGCGCACGCCGAATATTTTGTGGATCGTTACGACGCAATGGCGGGCGTCGGCGACCGGGTACGCGGGGGATGTGAATGCGCGGACGCCGAACCTCGACGCGCTGGCGGCGGAGAGCATGAACTACACGCAGGCGGTGACGCCGCATCCGTTCGGGCCTTTCGCACGGGCGGCGCTGCTGACGGGTGTGCCCGCGCCGGAGAACGGGGTGCGGGATTATTTTGATCCGCTGCCGGCGACGACGCGGACGGTGGCGCACGCGATGAAGGACCGGGGTTATGCGACGGCGTTTTTCGGAAAGTGGCACCTCGGGAAACGCGACTCCTCAGCCCCGCTGGTCGGGGAGGGCCATGCCAAGACGCTGATTCCGCCGGCGGCGCGGGGCGGGTTTGATTTCTGGGAGGGATTCGAGGGCGGCTTCCTGCTCAACGATCCGTGGCTGCACGGGACGCGGCTGGCGGAGCCGGTGCAGGTGAAAGGCTATCAGAGTGACGTGGTTTGTGAGCGCGCGGCGCGCTGGCTCGAGGCGATGGGCGCTGGGCGATCGGGGAATACCTTTTGCGTCGTGAGCCTGGAGGCGCCGCATCCGCCGTATGATGCGCCGGCGGCGGGGGTGAAGGCGCGTGAGCCCGGGGAGATTGTACTACCGGCGAACGTGCCGCTCGGCGGAGAGGCCGAGGTGAAGGCGCGGAAGGAACTTGCCGGGTATTATGCCCACATCGAAGCGACAGACCGGGCGGTGGGCGCGCTGCTGCGCACCGGAGAAGGGAGCAAGGAGAAGGGAGAAGGGCCGGGTCGCTGGCGGGATGACACCGTCGTGGTTTTCACCAGCGTGCATGGGGACATGCACGGGGCGCACGGGCTGTTTCGGAAAGGCTGGCCGCACGAGGAGAGCGTGCGCGTGCCGCTGCTGGTGCGGGTACCGGGCGTGGCGGCGCGGAAGGATGAGACGCCGGTTTCACTCGTGGAGGTGGGGGAGTGGACGAAGCAGTGGGCGGAATCCGGGGTAGGGCGGGTCTTTGACCCGCCTTCTCCCAGAAATGGCGGGTCGGAGACCCGCCCTACCTTGATTTCGATGCCGTCGGTGGTGGCGCTGCCGTACCAGTGCGACCGGATGTGGCGGGGCGTGCGGACGAAAACGCGGAAGCTGGTGCTCGCCCAGGACGGCTCTCCCTGGCTGTTTTTCGATTTGGAGCACGACCCGCTGGAAATGAAAAACCTCGCCGGGGATCCGGCGAGGTCGGGGGAGATCGAGAAGCTGCGTAAGCTGATTTAGGTCACCAACAAATACGCGGAAGATACGGAGTTATTGCCCACGGAATACACGGACCACACGGAATAAATCCTTCTGAATCTGTGGGTCACATTTTCCGTGTCGTCCGTGTGTTCCGTGGATAACCCACCTCCGCGGCTTACTTGTAGCGGACGCCATGCTTCATCACTAGGTCCACGCGCTGGAGGAGGTCGATGTAGCGGAGGACGTCGCCCTTCACGGCGATGATGTCGGCGTATTTGCCCTCGCTCACGGTGCCGACGTCCTTGTCGACCTTCATCATCACGCTCGGCCAGTAGGTGGCGGCGCGGATGGTGTCCATGGAGGACATGCCGAGCTTGTTGACCCAGATGTCGAGTTCCCGCCAGGTGGACTGGTTGTGGAATTTCATCGGGATGCCGCTATCGGTGCCGATGAGGAGCACGACGCCGGTCTTGCGGAGCTGGGCGAATTTCGCGGCGCTGGTCTGGGCGCGCAGCGGGGTGATCTGGTAGTAGGCGAGCCAGCCGGGGTGCTTCAGCGAGGCCTTGATGTCGGCGACGATGTCAGCGGGGACGTCGAGCTGCCAGCCGGTGTCCTCGATGTGCATCGGGTTGTTGACCTGGTATTCGTAGTTGAAAAACCCCTCGATGGTCGGGCACCAGAAGAGCGGCCCGAGCGACATCTTGGCGGTGCGCTCCTGGATCGCCGCGATGACATCGGCGGGATACTCGGGGGCGGCGGCGAGGCCGGTGTGCTCGAAACGGTCCACGCCGGCCTTGAGGCCGATGCGGATTTCGTTGGGCCGGTGCGCGTGGGCGACGACCGGGAGCTTGTGGGCGTGGGCCTCGTCCACGACGGCCTGAACTTCCTCCTCGGTCATCTGGTCCTGGTCGATGAGCTTGATTTCGTTCACGCCGGCGTCGGCGAGTTTCCTGACCTTGGCGCGGGCGTCGGCGGCGCCGCTGAGGCCCCAGCGGAAGGCCTCGGTGCCGGGATAGGGCGCGTGCTGCAGGAACGGGCCGGAGACGTAGAGCGTGGGGCCGGGGACTTCGCCGCGCGTGATGCGGTCGCGGATGCTGAGGCTGTCCTCGAGGGACGCGCCGAGGTCCACGGCGCTGGTGACGCCGGCCAGGAGCAGCTGGTGCGCGGCGGCGGGCATGACCTCGGAGGCGAGGCGCTTCGGGTAGGTCTTGTCCCAGTGCGTGTAGTCGGAGTGCCCGAGCAGCATGGTGTGCACGTGCGAGTCCCACAGACCCGGCAGGACGGACATGCCCGTGGTGGAGATGATTTCATAGCCGGTGGGGACGGGCAGGGTGTCCTCGGTGCCGACGGCGGTGATGCGTTCGCCGTCAATGAGGATGACGCTGCGGTTGACGGGGGCGCCGCCCCAGCCGTCGATCAGGCGGCCGCCGACAAGGGCGACTTTTTTCGGGGCCGGTGCGGCGGCGCAGAGCGCGAGCGGCAGGGCGAGGAGCAGGGCGAGAAACAGACGGGCGGAGAGTTTCATGCGGGGGCCATGGTGCTGGGCGGGGGTGGAGGCGCAAGCCCGCGGACTGCAGAAAACGGGCAAAGAAAGTTTATCCAAAGCCACGGAGGCTCACGCGGTGTTTCTCAGTGCCACCTCCCAGCCCGCTGTGCTCCAAATGTGAAACGCGTTTACCCAATCAGGCGCTCGCCGGGGGGCGGGGCGGCGGGAGGAGTGAAGAGGCGGCGGATGACGGCCTCGATCTCGTGCATCTTCACGGGCTTGCTGATGTAGTCATCCATGCCGGCGGCGAGGCAGAGTTCCCGGTCGCCCTGCATGGCGTTGGCGGTGAGGGCGATGATCTTGGGCTGGCGGTTGGCGGGTAGGCGGTGGCGGATCTGGCGGCTGGCCTCAAGCCCGTCCATTTCCGGCATCTGCAGGTCCATGAACACGACGTCGTAGTTCCGGGCCTCGACTGCGGCGAAGGCCTCGAGGCCGTTGCTGACGGCATCGGCGCTGTAGCCGAGGCGCTCGAGGAAGCGGACGGCGACCTTCTGGTTGACGGTGTTGTCCTCGGCGATGAGCAGGTCGAGCGGGATTTCCTGGGCGAGCAGCCGGTCGAACGGGGCCTGGGTGCCGCCGGAGAGGACCGGGGCGGTGGGCGGGCCGCCGAGCGTGGCGAAGGCGTGGAGGAGGGCGCCGGTCTTGAGCGGCTTGAAGACAAAGGTGAACCGCCGGCCGTCGGCCGGGCCGGCTGGCAGGACGGAGCCGAAGGGCAGCATGAACACGCACGGCACCGTCGCCGGCAGCGTTTTCAGCAGTGGTTCAGCGGCGGTCTCACCGCCGTTGAAGACGACGAAGCCGGGCGGTTGCCCGAGGGTGCCGGCGAGGGCCCGGGCCGCGGTCGCGTCCGCGGCAAACACACCGGTGGCGCCGATGGACTCCAGCAGGTTGCGCAGGCGTTTTTGGGTGACGGGGTTGTCCTCGACGCAGAGGACTGGCCCGGAGCGGAGGCTCGCGACGAGAGGCGGGGGCGCGGCGGCGACGAGCTGGGTGTCCGCCTCGGTCAGGATGCTGAAGATAAACGCCGCGCCGTGACCGACGGTGCTCTCGACGCGGATGTCGCCGCCCATCAGGGCGCAGAGGCGCTGGCAGATGACGAGGCCGAGACCGGTGCCGCCGTATTTGCGCGTGGTGGTGGAGTCGATCTGGCTGAACGCCTTGAACAGGCGCTCGACACGGTCCGCCGGGATGCCGATGCCGGTGTCGCGGACGGTGAACTCCAGCCGGCAGCGCGCGGCGCCGGCATAGGTGCCGTCGGGTTCGGGGGTGGAGCGAACCTCGATGGTGATATGGCCGCGCGGGGTGAACTTGACGGCGTTGTTGACGAGGTTGACGAGGATCTGGCGGACGCGCGTGACATCGCCGAAGACCCACGGGGGCACGCCGGGCTCGATGTGGTAGCCGAGCTCGATCTTTTTCGCCGCCGCCTGGAGCGCGAAGACGTCGAGGGTTTCCTCGAGGCAGCCGGCGAGTTCGAATGGCAGGTGCTCGAGATCCATCTTGCCCGACTCGATCTTGGAGAAGTCGAGGATGTCGTTGATGATGGTGAGCAGGGCCTCGCCGGAGAAGCGGATGGTGTTGACGTAGTCGCGCTGCTCGGGGTTGAGCTTCGAGTCCATCAGGAGGCTGGTCATGCCGATGACGCCGTTCATGGGCGTGCGGATCTCGTGCGACATGGAGGCGAGGAACTCGCTCTTGGCGCGCGAGGCGGCGTCGGCGTCGGCCTTGGCGAGCCGGAGCTGGGCCTCGGTTTCGACGCGGGCGGTGATGTCGGTCTCGATGGCGATGAACGTCTCGAGCTGGCCGGCCTCGTTGCGCACCGGCTGGATCTCGAGGTGCAGGTGGTATTTGCGGCCGGACTTGGAGTAGTTGACGATGTCGGTGCTGAGGGCGCGGCCGCGGGCCATGGCGGCGCGGATGAGGAGGACCTTGCGCGGGTGGGTCTCGGGGCCGACCATGAAGTCGGCGGGGTTGCGGCCGACCACCTCCTCGAGCGAGTACTCCATCACGCGGGTGAAGCTCTCGTTGACCCACTCGATGGTGCCCTGGGGGGAGCCGATGAGGACGGGGTTGTCGGTCTTGGAGGCGACGAGGGAGAGCTTGCGCGCCTCGGCCTGGCTGGCGCGCAGGGCAAGCTCGGCCTCGCGGCGGGCGGTGATGTCCTGGACGGTGCCGATGATGCGCGAAGGACGGTGGTCGGACCCCGTGGCAACGGTCTTGGAGCGGGTGTAGACCCAGCGCCATTCGCCATCACGGGCCCGGACGCGGTACTCGGGCTCGATGAAACTGGCGGTACCGTCAAGCTGGGCGGCGATGCGCTGGCGGTAAGGCGGGAGGTCCTCCGGGTGGATGAGCGACTGCAGCGCCTCGATCGTCGCCGGCATCCGCTGGTGTTCATAGCCCAGCATGGCCCACAGGCCGGGGCTGTAATAGACGTGGCCGGTGGCGACGGTCCACTCGAAGATGCCGATCAAGGTCGAGTCCAGCGCGAGGCGGAGGCGTTCGTCGGAAACCTGGAGGCGTTCCTCGACGCGCCGGCGCTCCTCGTTTTCGGCAAGCAGCTGGCGGTTGGAGACCTCGGCGGTGCGCTGGCGGGTGCGTGCGGTGCGGGCGAAGTGGACGCTGAGGCTCAGCAGCAGGGTGAGGCCGAGGCCGGCTGCGAGGGCGAGCTCGGGCAGGTAGTGCCGGTCATTCGCCAGCACATCGCCCCGGGGGGTGAAGCTCAGCCGGATGCGGCGGTTGAAGATCGGGTAGGTCTTCTCGAGGGCCAGGCCGGCCTGCGGATCCGCGGATCCCGGTTCGGAATCGTAGAGCAGCTCGAGACCGATGAGGACCGCGACATGGTAATCCGCCGCGAGTTTGCGGTCGTGGATCAGGCTGGCGAAAAACGGGCGGTAGAGGAATTCCGCGGCGACGAAGCCGGCCGGCTGGCCGGCGCGCGTGACCGGCGCGTAGATGACGAACCCCGGGCCGACGCCGGCGATGTCCGTGGTGCCCGACACGACCGGGCGGTGGGCGGCGGCGGCCTCCTCCAGAGCGGAGAGGCGGACCGCGTCGCCGCGATGGTCGTAGTTGAGTGCGCCCACGTTGTCCTGCCGCGGGTACACCCAGCTGGTGCGAAGCCCCGGGGTCACCCAGGCCAGCGACACGCCGCCGAGCAGCCGGAGCTCGTCCATCTGCAGGTGGGCGTCGGTTTCGCGCACGACCGTGGAGTCCTCCGGCATGCCGCCCCAATTGGTGGCGAGGCGGTCCACGAGTGATTTCTGGCGGTCGAGCTCGTAGTTGATGGTGGTCGCCAGCCCCTCCATCGAGGTCTGGGTCTTGATGCCGGTGTAGGCCTGCTCGCGGGTGCGCAGGCCCATCCACAGGATGAGCGTGAGCGTGAAACAGGCGACCATGGCGGGCATGGGGGCCCACGGCGGTGAGCGGCCCTCGATCCGGATCGCCTCGCGCCACGCGAGCAGCAGGACCGCCGAACCGAGCAGCAGCAGGATGAGGCCGCTGCCCGGGGAAATGGCGGTGACGCCGTTGCCGTTGTAGACGGACGGCAGGCTGGTGAGGTAGCCGAGCAGGGTGGAGAAGCCCACGGCGCCGACGAGGGAGCCGACGATGGCGCCGGTGCTGGCGGACCCGCGGCGGTGGCGGGACAAGCCGCGCCAGAGGAGGACCCCGGCGGCGAGCAGCAGGCAGGAGGCGGCCCCGAGCGACATCCTGGCGGCCTGGCTGGGGAGCACCACGAGGTAGTCGCTGGCGACCAACTCGTCGATTTTGAAGTCCGTGTGCAGCGCATATTCCCCAAGGGTGAGGGTGGAGAGCACGGCGACCGGCAGCACGCAACCCACCACGGTGCGGCGCCAGCCGAACTCCCGGGCCAGCAGCGCGGCACCCATCAGGCAGGCGCACAGCGCGGCGTTGGGCGTGATCGGGGCGAAGCCCGGCAACGGCTGGATCAGCACGTCCACATGCAGCCACCAGCCGGTGAGGGCGGCGGCGCCAATCAGGACCAGGCCCCCGGCGAGGCAAAGTGACGTGCGCTCAAGCCAGGAGCGACGTGGCGGTTGGGGCATGATCGCCATGGAGGGGATACGCTGGTTAAGAGTTCAAGCTCAGGGCGTGCAACGAGTTTTGTGGGGTGGAATTGCTGAGTGGCCCGCGGGGAGCAGGTTCAGCGTTTCGGCGCCGGTGGCGGCGGGGTCGCGGGAGCGGGCGGGGCGGGCGTCGTGGGCTTGGCGAGGTTGCGCAGAAAGTTGGTCGGGCCGTTCACGAACGCCCAGGACGGTTTCTCGAGCTGCCCGGTGAGCTTCACCTCGAGCACGGTGGTGAAAGGCGAGAGCACGGCGCCGACCAAGGCCATCGGCAGGAAGGTGCTTTCCTGAAACGGATTCACGCGGGCGGTGAAATCGAGCTCGTGCTTATCCAGGCTGTAGCTGCCGTGGGCGTCGATCGCGGAGTTCGCGCCGGTCATGTTGATCTGGGTGAAATCCAGCTTGGGGCCGTCGACCTTGAAGCTCGCGAGGGCAGACGTGAAGCGGAGCGAAGTGAAGGACAGCAATTCCGACAGCAACCCGAGCATGTTCACCTCACCGAGGGTGTCGCCGGTCAGGCTGGCATTGCCCGAGCCCTTGTAGCTGAAAGGGTCGTCGTAGAGTCCCTCGGCTGAGACGGCGAGGTTGAGCTTCACACTGGCCTTGTCCTTGACGAATTTCCCGGGCACCGGCGGCGGCTGGCCGTTCTTCCTGGCGGTAAACGTCTCCACCGTGCTGACGGCCTGGCCGAGGCTGGCGTTGCGCAGCACGTAGTCGAAGCCCAGCCGGCGCTTGGCCTCGGTGCCCCAGACGCGGGCGGAGCCGGTGCTGATGCCGCCGGCAAAACCGACCTCGACCCGGTCGAGGATGACCTCGTCGTCGTGCACCTTGGCGTGGAACGACAGGTTGCTGAGGGGAAAGTCATGGAAGGTGAACGCCCCGACCGACGTCGCCGTGATCGAAGCGAGCTGGTGCGCGCCGTCGGGGGAGGCGGCGCCGTCGAAGTGCATCAGCAAGTTGACCGTGGGCGGGTTGGCGAACCAGTACGGCGCGAGCACATCGGCCACCACGGGTCCGAAGATCCGGCCGGGGATGTCGATCGGGAGGGTGGCGTCGAAATTCAGGTCGAGGCTGATCAGGTCCAGCGTGGAAAACTCGACCTGCCGGGTGAACGTCCCCCGGGCCGAGCCGGAGCCCTGGGTGACAAAAACCTCCAGGCCGTCGAAAAAATTGGGCCGGATGAACATCAGCGTGCGGGCGTGATCAAACTTCACCCCGTGAATGACCGGCGCGATGCTGTCCGCGTAAACGAAGACGGTGTTGCGGCGGCCGCCGTGCCAGTTGCCCTTGACGTCGACGTTGGCATCGGGCGGCACCACGGGAAATCCATAGTCCTTGAAGAAGCCCGGCCACCATTTCCCGAACCAGGGCCCGATGACGAGCGGGCGCAGCCGGCCCTCGAGCAGGAAGCGGTGTTCGCCGGTGGCGAAGTCGTTGAAGAAACTGCCGTGGGCGTAATTTTCCCCGAGCTGGGCGAAGGCGTGGCGGGCAATGAAATTGCGGCCGTCGAACTCAAACTCGGCGTGGCCGCCATCGATCGGCACGTGATAGGCGTCGATGTGCCCGGTGCGGAAACGTCCGGTGGCCCGGGAAAATTTCCAGCCGGCGTCGAAGGTGGCGTCCGCGCTCAGCACCAGCGGGGTGGCCAGCAGGACGAACGGCCGGAGGTCGCGGTGAATGGCCTCGCCCAGGGGCTGTTGCAGCGCCGGGGACAGCGCGCCGTCGAAGTGGACGGTGGCGGTGCCCGACGCCAGGTCGGCCGAGCCGCGGATGGCGAGCGGTAGGCCGGCGGCCTCCGCGGCCACGTCGCCGGACAACTGCGGCAGCGGACCGGGTTTGAGCCGGCTGACGAGATTCGTGAGCGTGAAACCCTGCGCGGAAAGCCGGCTGGCGCTGAGCAGCACCTCCTGCGGATTATAGGTATAGACCTCCGGCTTAAACGAACCCCGCAACCGGGCGCGCACATCCGCCACGGTCACGCCGCCCGGGAGCCGCAGGTCTTCAATGGTCAAGGTGAGCGGCGACATCACCGGGTCCTTGCCCTGCAGCGGAAAGCGGGTGGTGAGGCGGAGTCCGCTCGCGGTCAGGGCAACGGGCGACTCAAGTTTCAGGCTGCGGGCGAGCACCGTGACGGTGGCGAGGGCGCCGCGGGTGTTGGACGGGGTGAGCTCCAGCTCGACTTGCGGCTGGTCGAGCACGGCGAGCCGTTCGGACACGCGGAGAAGCTGGCGGCAAAGCTCGGGATAGTGGCCGGAGAGGTAGTCGGCGATCGGCAGCGGTTCGACCTTGGTGGCAGGCTGCGGGGTCAGGTGCACGGCGCCGCGGACGGAAACGGCGATGCCGGCGACCCGCGCCGTCAGGTGGTCGATGATCAGCTCGTTTTCGCCCAGCCGGAGGGTGGTGTCGAGATCGCGGACAATTTCCTCGGCCCGGCCGGTGGTCGAGAGCATCGCCGGGATGGCGAGGCTGACGCCCGTGAGGTGGAGGTTGCGCGGCTCGAAGTGACCGGCGGCGAGCGCCCACGGATCGATCTCGAAGTAGGCGGACGAGGTGTGGACGACGGGCTCGTTGAACGCGGGGAGGAACACGCGCAGGTCCTCGACGAGGATGCGGCCGGTGGGGTCAAAGTGCGCCGAGCCGAATTTCACCTGTACATGCGAGACGGCGAGGCGCGACTCCAGCTCCCGCAGGACAAAGCCGGGCACGGCGAGCTCGTGGGCGGTGGCGATCCAGGCCTCGAACGCCAGCAGCAGGCCGAGGGCGAGCCACAGGGTCCAGAGGACAAGGCGCAGCACGCCACGGCCGCAAAGCCGGGCGCTCTGCCCGCAGAGGTTGAACCAGGATTTCATCGCTGCCGTCGGACCGGTCGCGGGATTATTTCCTGGGCTCCACCGCCGGCGCCGGCGCGGGCGCCTTGGCCGGGACCGGGGCGGGCACGGGGTCGGTCGCCGGGGGCGGACCGGGATCGCGCGGGGCCTCGGTGAGGGCCCAGAGGGCGTCGAGCAGCGGCTGTTCGATGGAAAACACGGCGTTGTACTCGTTGGCCGGCGAGCCCGCGAGCTGCTGGTCACCGCCGACGCGGCCGGTGAGGAAGAGCTTGGTCACGCTGGTCTGTTCGCCGGCGCCGCCGACGAGCGTGGCGGTGGCCTCGAGGCGGTAGCGCCAGGGGCGCTCCTCGCCGGCGACGGTCACCTTGTCGGCAAACTGGTCGAGGATGAACTCCTTCGCCCGGAGGGTACGGAGCGAGGTGAGCACGGCCGAGATGGCCGCGGCGTTCCTAGTGTCGGTGGACGGATGACCGGTCTCATCGAGGGCGACGTCGAGCACGACCTGGTTGCCGTTGATGAGGTCGGTGAGCTTGAGGGCGGTGAGTCGGG
Source organism: uncultured Opitutia bacterium (assembly GCA_903839035.1). Classification (GTDB taxonomy): domain Bacteria; phylum Verrucomicrobiota; class Verrucomicrobiia; order Opitutales; family Opitutaceae; genus Opi-474. The sequence continues at coordinate 66,883 of CAIMAQ010000046.1, read as the reverse complement.
CGCCGGCGGGAAGTTCGCGCAGGAGGCGGTCGCGCCACGCGCGCGGGGCCACGGGCAGTTCCTGGAGGATGCCGGCATCCACGGCGTAGATGGACGAACCGGGGTTGGCCGCGGGCCCGAGGCGGGCGTAGACGTTGTGCTTCGCATCCGTGCCGAGCTGGAGGGAGAGCGGCGCGGCGCCGCCGCCGAGGGTGAGGAAGACCTCGCGCTCGGGGCGGTTGAAGCCCCAGGACTCGAGGTCGGCGGCGGTGGGGGCGTCGCTCTTGAAGCCAGTCTTGAAATCGGTGACGGCGAGGCGCGAGAGCTGGTCGAGCAGCCGCTGCACCGTGGCGCGGTCGGCGGGGAGGGTCTGCGGCCCGACCGTGGACTCGCCCCGGCGGACGATCTGCCAGGAAGAATTATCGGCCGACTGGGTGCCGGTCTCGAGGCGCTGCAGGATGAGCTCGGGGGAATTGGGGGCAGTGAGCGTGACGGCGGTGACGGCGGGCACATCAAAGTCCAGGATGCGGGTTTCCCGCAGCGAAACCTGGGCGGTGCGCAGGGTGTCCATCAGCTCGGGTTGCGCGGCGCCGGGCTGGGCGGTGGGGATCCGGACGGTGAACAGCGCGCTGCGGCCCTCGAGCTGCGCGTAGTACTCGTCCTGGCCGTTGGGGGATTCCGGATGGACGGGGCTGCCCAGAATCAGGGTCTCGCGGCGGTTGTTGCCCTCGAGGGTGATACGCAGCGACGGGCTGGCGGACGGCAGGAGGGCGGGCGGGTTGGCGGTGATGAAGGCGGTAACGCGGAGGTTGTTGAGGGCGTTGATGGCCAGCTCGGTGGCGGTCTTGCTGGCGCGGGCGATGATGGGGGTTTCGAAGGACCAGCGGCTGCCGTCGCGGCGGAGGCGGATGCGGAGGCTGGCGGGGGCGGCGGTCTGGAGGTTCAGGGAACGGGCCTCGAAGACGGGAATGGTGAAGAGCGCATCAGCGCGGAGATCGTTGGCGGTGAGCCCGAGGCTGCGGGCGAGACTCTGGCTGACGACGTGGATGCGTTCGCCGTCGGGCGAGAGCAGGTAGAGCCGGAGCCCGTCCTTGGTGAGATCGCCGATCTGCAGGCGGGTCTGCTGCGGGTGGCCTGCGGGGTCGCCAGACGTGATGGCGATGGTGAGGCGGGGCTGGTCGAGGCCGTAGTCGGCGAGGGACTGGCCGTTCTTCGCCAGGTCGCCGACGCTGAAGCTCGCCTCGTGCTTGAGGAACTGGAGCTCGGTGAGGATGCGGCTGACGGCCGCGGGGTTGGCGGGCCACTCGATCGGGGCGGTGACGAACCAGGTGTCGGCGCGCTTGGCGAGGGCGAGGGTGTGGCCGGGGCCGCCGCCGGTTATTTCCAGCGCGCGGATGTCGGCGGCCTCGGGCCCGAGGACGAGGGACCGTTCCTCGATGTAGCGGGCCTTGATGAGCCAAGGGCGCTCGAACTGGAAGATGAAGAAGAAGAGCGCGACGTTCAGGAAAACGAGGACGAGGGTGACTTTGGTGCGCATGGTCCGAGAGGAGTTGAAAGGTGAAAGGTGAAGGTTGTGAGGGGAGTCCGCGCGCCCTGATTCGTCATTCTGAGCGTAGCGAAGAATCCAGTGAGCGTGCGCGGCGGGCTTCGATGTTATCCAAGTGGATTCTTCACTTCGTTCAGAATGACAATCGGGTTTACCGCCGGCGGGTCCAGTAGACGATGAGGCCGAGGATGAGGGCGGCGCCGGGCAGGAGGAACAGGAGGCTGCGGCGGAGGCGGGCGAGGTCGCCGGCGCTCAGGGACAGCGAGAAGCGGTCGATGGGCCGCACCGGGACATTGAGCTGTGTGTCGCTGCCCGCGGTCCAGTTCACTGCGCCAAGGATGATGTTGAGGTTGGCGGCGCCGGCGAGGCGGTTGTTGGCGATGAGATCGCCGGAGCCGAAGGCCACGAGGCGGCCGCCGCGCACGCTGAAGTCGAGGCCGGCGCGGGCGGAGACGCGCTCGGAGGCCATGGCGATGGCGAGATGGTTCGGCGGTTCCAGGCCGGGGCGGTCGTTCCGGATGTCGACGCCGGCGTCGTATTGGGGCGCGGTGCGCAGACGGTAGCCGACCTCGCCCCAGGCGGTGGTGGAGGTGACGGCGAGGGTGGTGACGGTCAGGTCGTTGCCGAGCTTGCGGCCCGGGTCGGGGCGCAGGCTGCGCGCAGGGCCGATGCGCAGCGGGATCTGGCGGTCGAGCAGCGTCTGGGTGATGGGATGGGGCAGGAAGTAGCGCACGATCAGGTCGCCGTCCTCGGTCATGTTGTCGGCCCCGGTGTCATAGACGACGTCGTCATCCACGAGGAGGCCCCAGTCGAGCAGCAGGTTGCCGAGGCCGGACGGCATCGCGGGCTCGAGCAGGAGGATCATGCGGCCGGCGCCGGCCCCGAGGTACTGGCGGAGCTGTTCCTCCTCGGCGGGGGTGTAACGGCCCTGCGGGGCGACGGCGATGAGCAGGGTGGCGTCGGCGGGAATCTTGCCGCCCGAGGAGAGTTCGAGGCGGTCGACGTCGAAGTTGCGGGCGCGGAGTTCGTCCCGCAGCATGGAAAGTCCGCGCACGGGATCGACGTCCTCGGGGTTGAGCTCACCGTGGCCGGTGAGGAAATAGATCTTCTTCTTGCCCGGGTTGGAGACGTCGAGCAGGGCGGCCGTGAAGGCCTGCTCGCCGCGAAACGACTTTCGCACGCCGTTCTCCAACCGATAGATTTCGCCGAGGCTGACGGTCCGGCGGCGCTCGCCGCAGAGCAGCACGATGCTATCGGGCTGGTCGATGCCCAGCTGATCGGCCTCGCGGCGGTTCTGGTACACGTCGAGGTATTCGACGGTGACCTGACGGTTGGGGTTGCCCTCCGTGGCGTAGGTGTACTCGCGCAGGAGGGCACTGATATCGCGGTAGGCCTGGGCGATGTCGGCGTTTTCGGAGCCCGGGGTGAGCGTCACCACGATCCGGACCGGCGTCGCCAGCGTGCGCAGGTAGGCGAGGGTCTCGGGCGAGAGCGCATAGCGGCGCTGCTGGGTGAGGTCGTAGCGCAGGGAATGGTTGCGCGCGAGGTAGTTGAGCCCGCCGAAGAGCGTGATGAACAGCACGGCCTGCAGCACGAGGTTGAGCGTGCGGATCCAGCGGGCGGTGCGGAAGCTGTCGAAGGAAGGCATGCTCAGAAGTGACGAGTGACGGGTGACGAGTGACGAGTCGGGCAGGACTGATTCCCCATGACCGATGACCAATGGCCCATGACCTCAGATGGATTTGTCCGGGTCTTCATGAATGCAGCAGCTTCGCCTCGACGCCGAGGATGCTGAAGATGAGGGCGAGGACGGTGCCGCTGAGGTAGAACAGCAGCTGGCGCGTATCGATGACGCCACGGGTGAAGTCGTCGCGGTGGGTAAGCACCTGCGCGTATTCCACGGCCTGCCGGGCGGGCTGCAGCGCCTCGCGGTGGAGGATGGACGAGCCGGCGAGGAAGCTCAGGCCGAAGATAAGCCCGAAGATCATCGTGAAGCAGAGGATGCCGGCGACGGCCTGGTTGCGGGACAGCGAGCTGGCAAACACGCCGAGGGCGACGAACAGCAGGCCGGAGACGGCGATGAAGAGGTAGCCGCCGAGGAGCGGACCGGGATCCATGAAACGCACGTCGCCGGAGAATTTCCGCAGGATGAGGAAGAACCCGGCGGTCGAGCCCCAGAGCGCGAGATAAAGCAGGTAGGCGGCGCCGTATTTACCCAGCACCACCTCGGTAGTCGTCACGGGCGTGGTCAGCAGCGTCTCGATCGTGCCGAGGCGGCGCTCCTCCGCGAGGCACTTCATCGTCAGCATCGGCACCATGAAGAGCACGGGCAGCCAGAACAGCTGGAAGAACACCTGGGCGGGCGACAGCTCCAGCGGCGCCTTGCTGTAGCTCTCGAGGATGGTGGTGAAGATGAAGCCCATGAACGAGAGGAACAGCAGCGCGGCGAGGTAGGTGCTCGGGCTGACGAGCAGCATGCGGATCTCGTGGCTGAGGAGGGTGAAGAAATGCTTCATGTTATTTCTTGCGCAGGTCGCCGGACTTCACGTCCCAGCTGCGGCGGGTCGCGGCGAGGAACACATCCTCGAGCGTTGGGTTGGTGCGGCTGAGGGCGCGGAGGCGGTACGACTGCGAGCTGAGCGTGCGCAGCAGCGACTCGCCGAGCTCGCCGTCGTTCTCGGTGGAGAGCGTGAGCCGGCGGAAGCCCTCGCCATCCGGCTCGCCCTCGGCGGTGACCGTGAGCGTGGGATCAATCGTGGCGAGCAGGAGCGGCAGGGAGGCGGTGTCCCCCGCGACCTCGAGCTGGTAGGTGGAGTGGCCGAGCACGTCGCGGCGCAGGTCGGCGGGCGTGCCCTGGGCGACGACGCGGCCCTGGTTGATGATGAGGACGCGGTCGCAGGTCATCTCGATCTCGGGCAGGATGTGCGAGGAGATGATGACGGTCATGCGGCCGCGCAGGCTGGCGATGAGGTCGCGGACGATGAGGATCTGGTGGGGGTCGAGGCCGATGGTGGGCTCGTCCATGATGATGACGGGCGGCTCGGCGAGGATGGCCTCGGCGATGCCGACGCGCTGGCGGTAGCCCTTGGAGAGCTGGCCGATGATCTTGTGGCGGACGCGCTTGAGGTCGCACAGCTCCAGCACCTCGTCGATGCGCGGGCCGAGCATGCGGCGCTTGATCTCCTTCAGCCGGCCGCGGAAATAAAGGTACTCCGACACGCGCATGTCCTCGGGCAGCGGGTTGTTTTCCGGCATGTAGCCGATCTGCCGCTTGACCTCGTCGGGGCGCAAAGCGACGGACACGCCGCAGACTTTGACCTCGCCGGAGGTGGCCGGTTGGTAGCCGGTCAGGATGCGCATGGTGGTGGACTTGCCGGCGCCGTTGGGGCCGAGGAAGCCGAGGATCTCGCCCCGCGCGACCTTGAAGTTGATGTCATTGACCGCCGTCACGCCGGCGTAGGCCTTCACCAGGTGGGAGACTTCAATGGCGGGCGTATCAGGCATTAAGGATGAGGGTGAATCAGTGATGGACACGAATAAACACGAATGTTTCGGCGCGGGCGGGTGATTTCAGGCGCTTTTTTCGAGGGTGACCTCGCCGGCCTGGAAGCGCAGGGGCCGGCCGCCGGCGGTGGGGCGCACGAGCAGGGAGCCGGCGTCATCCACGCCGGCGGCGGTACCCGCGTAGCGCTTGTCCGCCTGCAGCACGGTGACGGGCTGGCCGCGGAGGACATCGTGGCGGTTCCACAGGTCGGCGAAGGTTTTCCGGTAGTCGCCGTCCACGAACTGCGTGTAGGCGAGCAGCACGCGGCCGATGAGGGCGGCGGTGAAGCGGTTGGGATCGAGCGGGGCGGCGGTCTGCTCGGCGAGGGAGGTGGCGCGGCGGGCGAGGTCGGCGGGCCACGCGCCGGCGGGGCTGTTGAGGTTCAGGCCGAGGCCGAAAACGAGGTCGCGGATCTGGTCGGCGTCGATGCGGGCCTCGGTGAGCATGCCGCCGGCCTTGCGCCCGTCGAAGAGGAGGTCGTTGGGCCACTTGATGCCGGGGGAGACCCCGCAGAAATTCGCGATGAGCTCGCAGACGCTGGCGCCCATCCAGAGCGTGAACGTGGGCATGCCGGCGGGGGCGAGGCGGGGCCGGAAAGCGAAGCTGGCATAGAGGTTGCCGTTGGCCTCGCTGTGCCAGGCGCGGCCGAGCCGGCCGCGGCCGCGCGTCTGCCGGCGGGCGAGGATGACAAACGGCGCGGGCCGGCCGGCGGCGAGCTGGCGGGCGGCCTCGTCGTTGGTGCTGTCCACCTCGTCGAGCAGCGTGAGGGAAAAATCCCGGGCGCGGCCCTTGAGGTGGGCGAGGATGAACTCGAGGTGCAGCCCGGCCGGGCGCGTGGCGATCCGGTAGCCACGGGCGCGGGCGGCCTCGAAGGCGAAGCCTTGGGCCCGGAGTTTCTCCATGTGCTGCCAGACGGCGACCCGGCTGAGGCCGAGCTTGGCGGCCAGGGCGGCGCCGGACATGAAGCCGGGCTCGCGGGCGAGCAGTTCGCGCAGGATGACGAGTTGGGTGCTGGGGGAAGGGGCGGGCGCGGCCACGGTTGAAACTAGAGAGCGTCCCCCCATAGTGGGCAAATGTCATTTGAGGAATTTATCGCCGCCGCCACGCCGTCCGCGGGAGCCGGTCCCGCGCTGGCCGCCCTCTGGCACGACGCGCACGGCGACTGGGCAAAGGCCCACGGACTTTCGCAGGAGGACGAGAGCGCGGCCGGCAGCTGGGTGCACGCGTACCTGCATCGCCGGGAAGGTGACCTCGCCAATGCGCGCTACTGGTACGCCCGGGCCGGCCGGACGCCGCCGGCGAAGACGGTCACGCTCGACGCCGAGCGCGAAGCGATCGCGCGGGAGCTGCTGCAGGGGTAGTCGTTGTCGACTCCTGCGGCCCGGGCCAGCCGCGGCCTACTTGCCGGCCGGATTGTCGCTGTTCCAGCCGAAGTCGGAGGGGCGGTAGTTGGCCCGGTTGTTCTCCTTCAAAATGTAATCGGCGGCGGTGGCGTCGCCGCTGGCCTTGGCATCCTTGGCGTCCTTGTTGAGGTCGGCGATGTTCCTGAGCCGCTCCTGTTCCTCATACATCAGCAGGCCGATGGGTCGGTTCAGGCCGCCAAAGTTGCCGATCCCGAGGCCGGGATTGCTCTTCAGGCCACGGTTGGCCAGCCCCGATTTGCTCTCCAGGTCGCGGTCGCGGAAGACGGGCGGCTTGGGCTCCTTCACCATGAACTTCTGCAGGCGGATGATCTTGTTTTTCGGCTTGTCGGTTTCGCGGAGGTCGGCCTGCTCCTCCTCGGGCTTGGGTTCGGGCAGTTTCGGCGGCGGATTGTATTTCGGCATCCCGCTGGCGAGCGTGGACGCCACCTCGTCCGACATGACGCGGTCGTGCTTGGGCGCGGCCGGGGCGGGTTGGGCGGTTTTCACAACCGGGGCCGGGGCGGTCGCATCGGCCGGCGAGGTGGCCGTCTGGGCCCGGCTGGCGGACGCAAGGGCAAGGGCAACCAATGCTGTGATCAACCTGGGGGCGCGAAGGGCGGTGGGCATGGCTATCAGGTCACTTTGACCGCGGGCGGGTTCCCTGCAACTCTCAGAAAAGGCAAAAACAGCGCCCGCCCCGGGTGGTCTTATTTGCCGAAGGGCAGGCTCACACTGGCGCCGGCCGTGGGGGAATGGCCCGAGCTGGCCTGGGCCCAGCTGTGGATGGAGCTGCATCCGGTGAGGGCGGCGAGCGCCAGCAGCGCGGCGAGGGCGAAGCGCGAAACGGCATGGAAGCGCATGCCGGGGGGAGTCATCCGCGCACCTGTCCGGTTCCCTCGATGACAAACTTGTGCGTGCAGAGTTCGCGCAGGCCCATCGGGCCGCGGGCGTGGAGCCGGTCGGTGCTGATGCCGATCTCGGCGCCGTAGCCAAACTCAAAGCCGTCGGTGAAGCGCGTGCTGGCGTTCCAATACACCGTGGCGCTGTCCACCTCGGCGAGGAAACGGCGCGCGGCGGCCGCGTTGGCCGTCACGATGGCGTCGCTGTGGTTGGAGCTGTCGCGATTGATGGTCGCGATGGCGGCGTCAAGGGAATCGACGACGCGGACGGCGATGACGTAGTCTAGGAACTCGGTGGTGAAATCGGCGGCGGTCGCGGCGCTGTGCGGGAGTTTTTCGCGCGCGAGGATCGCGGCGCTGGCGGCGTCGCAGCGGAGGCTGACCTTTTGCGCGGCAAGCGCGCGGGCCACGGCGGGGAGGAATTTCCCCGCGATGCTCTGGTGCACGAGCAGCTGCTCGGCGGCATTGCAGGCGCTCGGGCGGGAGGCCTTGGCATTGACCGTGATGGCCTCCGCCATCGCGAGGTCGGCGGCGGCGTCCACATAGACAAAGCACACCCCGCGGTAGTGCTTGATGACGGGGATGGTGGAGTTTTCCGCGACGAACCGGATGAGGCTCTCGCCGCCGCGGGGGATGATGCAGTGGATGAGCGAGTCGAGCTTGAGCAGCGTCAGCAGGGCGGCGCGGTCAGTGGTGGGAACGAGCTGGACGGCGTCGACGGCGAGACCGGAAGCAGACAGGGCCTGCGCGATGAGCGCGACCAGCGCGGTGTTCGTGTGAAAACATTCCTTCCCGCCCCGTAAAATGCACGCGTTGCCGCTCTTCAGGCAGAGGACGGCGCAGTCGATGGTGACGTTGGGGCGGGCCTCGTAGATGATGCCGATGACGCCGATCGGGACGCGCAGCTTGCGGATGTGCAGACCGTTGGGCCGGGTGAAGTCCTCGAGGACGTCACCGACCGGGTCGGGCAGGACGGCGACCTCGCGGACGGACTCGGCGAGGTGCTGCAGGCGGGCGGAAGTGAGGATGAGCCGGTCGCGGGCGGCGGGGGTGAGGGCGGCGGCCTCGGGGGAGGCGAGGTCCTGGGCGTTGGCCGCGAGGAGGGCGGGATGGGCGGCGTCGATCAGGTCGGCGAGCTGGCGCAGCGCGGAGTTTTTCGCGGCGGTCGGAGCGGTCGCAAGCCCGAGCGACGCGGCGCGGGCGCGCGACGCGAGGGCGGTGACAAGCTGGACGAGATCGGCGGACATGGGAACCCAAGGGGTAAGTGACAAGGGGCAAGGGGCAAGTAACAAGATTGTCAGCTGCGCCGGAGCGACCGTCTGGTTGCGAGACACCGGTCCCTTGGCACTTGATACTTGGGACTTGGTGCTTCGCGTGACGCGCACCCCGGTGAGGCGGCGGGTTTTTCCGTGATTTTGCCGGCCGGGCAACTACCGTGGCCCGCGTGACTACCCCCCGCACCGCGCATCCCGCCACCTATCTCGCAGAATTTTGCCGGCTGGCCCGGGTGGACTGGCCCCAGAACCGCACGCTCAATGTCGTCTGCCACGGGCACAGTGTGCCGGCGGGGTATTTTCTGACGCCGGAGATCAGCACGTTTGAGTCGTATCCCCACCTCCTGCATAGGGCGCTGGCGCGGCGTTTTCCACACGCCGTGATCAATGTGATCGTGACGGCGATTGGCGGCGAGACGGCGGAAAGGGGTGCGGCGCGGTTTGCCGCGGACGTACTGACGCACCGGCCGGATGTCATCACTTTGGACTACGCGCTGAATGACCGCGGGGACGGCCTCGAGCGGGCCCGGCGCGCCTGGACCGCGATGATCACGTCCGCCCAGGCGGCGAAAATCCCGGTGCTGCTGCTGACCCCGACCCCGGATGTGTCCGCCTCACTGACGGATCCGGCGGACCCGCTGGTGCAACATGCGGCGCAGGTGAAGGCGTTGGCCGCGGAGCACGGCGTCGGGCTGGTGGACAGTTTCGCCATGTTTCAGCAACAGGTGTCGGCGGGCGTGAAGCTCCCGACGCTCATGTCGTCGGGCAACCATCCCAATTTCGCCGGCCACCAGCTGGTCGCGGCGGAATTGCTGAAGTGGTTTCCGTCGGCGCGATGACTGGAGTAGGGCAAGGTCTTTGACCTGCCCTGACCTGGCCGAGGGTGTGCTCAGAGAGGGCGGGTCAAAGACTCCGCCCTACTTGGGCTGCTTCACCAACGCCTCGGCGTGGGCGCGGATGTGCGGCCAGAAGGTATCCGGAATCGCGGCGCCGAGATGCTGGACGGTTTCGGCGCCGAGGATGGAGCCGATGGCGCCGGACGCGGCCAGGGAGGCGCCGCGCAGGTGGCCGTAAAGAAAACCCGCGGCCCAGGAGTCGCCCGCTCCGGTCGTGTCGACGACGCGCGCGGCGTGAACGGGGTGGATGCGGTGCAGTTCCTTGCCCCGGGCGACCCACGCGCCGTCCTTGCCCATCTTCACCGCCGCGATGCCGCCAAAGCCGGCGATCTCCCGGGCGAAATTCTCATAGGTATCCTGGCGCTGGAACAGCGCGGCGGCCTCGTCCTCGTTGGCGAAGACGATGTCCACGCCCTCGCGCAGCTGCGCAAAAATCCAGTCACGCGCGGCCTTCACCACCTCGAAGGAGGCGAGGTCGATGCTGATGGTGCAGCCGGCGGCCCGGGCGGTCCGGATGACCTGGGTTGCGAGGGCCGGATTGAAGAGCAGGTAGCCCTCGATGAGGGCGTGGCGGGCGCCGAGGAAGTCGGCGGGGGAGATTTCGTCCGGTGACAGCGTCATGGCCGCGCCGAGGTGGGTGCGCAGCGTGCGCTGGCCGTCGGGCGTGACGAGGGAGAGGCAGCGGCCGTTGGGGAGCGTGGCGCGCTTGAAGCGCGAGCCATCGCCGCCGGCGGCGGTGAAGTTGGCGAAATAATGCTCCGCGGTAATGTCGCCGCCGATCTTGCCCAGGTACGTGGTGCGCAGGCCGAGGCGCGTGGCGCCGAGGGTGGCGTTGGCGACGGCGCCGCCGGGCATGGTGGCGACGTTGCCGTGGACCTTCTGGACAAGCGCGGCGATGTCGGCGTCGTCCACCAGCACCATGCCGCCCTTGTCGCCGGCGACGTGCCGGGCGAGGAAGGCGTCATCCACGTGGGCGAGCAGATCCATGATGGGATTGCCGATGCCGATGAGATCAAAGGAAGGAGAGGCCATGGTGCGAGGGAACGGGTCGGGCGGGTTCAGGCGGCGCTGACGGTCATGTTCGTGGCGAGGATCGGTTCATCATCCACCTCGACGAGGATCGCGTAATCACCCGGCTCGACGAAGGTCAGGTTGCGGATTTCGTTGATGAGATTGATGCGGTGGAGGGGGCTCTGCGACTCGAACGGCCGGTCGAGGAGGACCTTCATCGCGGTGGGCTCGAGGCCCATGGAGAGGCGCATCGAATGCGGGCCGGGCGCGCAGTCGGTGAGGGTGAGGAACCAGACCATGAACGGGTGCGTGACGGGAAAATGGCGGGCGTTGATGTTCGAAAACACGCCCAGGATCGTGTGTTTGCCCGAGCTGGGGTCGATGTGGACGCCGTCGCAGGTGAGCCAGGCGAGCAGCTGGGATTTCGATTGCATCCGGCCAGTGGGAAGGCGCGCGCGGGGAGGGGCAAATCATTTTGCTTGGAGCCGCGGCGCCGGGCGCGCTTAACGACAGGCGTGATGCCGATGCCCGCGCCACCACCGCCCTCGTGGCTCGACTCGCTTGCGAGCTATCCGCACTGGTTCGTCGCGGCGTGCGTGACGCTGGTGCTGGCGGCCGTGATCTGGCTGCTGGCGAAGCTGCTGAAGTGGGGCCTGTACCTGCTGATCGCGCTCGTGCTGGTCGGCGGCCTGGGGACGACGATCTGGCTGGTGTTTCACTGATTGCTCTCCGCCGGGCGGGCGACTCCCTCGCGCGCCGCGCATTTCTTGGCTTTGCACCGCCGGTCCAAAATTGCGGTGCGATTGCACGGCCGTGGCAGGCTTTTTCTTGTCACGGCTCCGGGCGGCACTTAGGCCAATCCGGTGAAATACATTTTTGTGACTGGCGGAGTGGTTTCGTCGCTGGGCAAGGGCCTGACCGCGGCGTCCCTCGGCGCACTCCTCGAGCTGCGCGGCCTCACCGTCCGCATCCAGAAATTCGATCCCTACCTGAATGTGGATCCGGGCACGATGAGCCCGTTCCAACACGGGGAAGTCTACGTGCTCGAGGACGGCGCGGAGACCGACCTCGACCTCGGCCATTACGAGCGGTTCACCAGCGGCAAGCTGTCGCGGCTCAACAGCCTCAGCTCGGGCCAGATCTACGAGAGCGTCATCCAGAAGGAACGGCGCGGCGACTATCTCGGCAACACGGTGCAGGTGATCCCGCACGTCACGAACGAGATCAAGGAGCGCATTTATTCGGCCGCGAAGGACGTGGACGTCCTCATCACCGAGATTGGCGGCACAACGGGCGACATCGAGGGCCTGCCGTTCCTCGAGGCGATGCGGCAGTTCGCGCTCGAGCTCGGGCCGAACGACGTGATTTTCCTGCACGTGACGCTGGTGCCCTACGTGGCTGCGGCGGGCGAGCTGAAGACGAAGCCCACGCAGCAGTCGGTCGCGAAACTGCGCGAGATCGGCATCCAGCCCGACATCCTCGTGTGCCGCACCGACCACCCGCTCGAGGCGGGGCTGCGGCAGAAAATCTCGATGTTCTGCAATGTGCCGGTGAAGGCCGTGATCGAGTGCGCCGATGTCGCCAACTCGATCTACGAGCTCCCGCTCGCGCTGCAGAAGGAGGGTCTCGACCAGCTCGTGGTGGACCTCTTCGGCCTGAAGAACCCGACGCCGAAAAAGAACATCTGGCAGCAGATTGTCGCGCGGCTGCTCAACCCGAAGCACGAGGTGACGATCGGCGTCGTGGGCAAATACATCGAGCTGCAGGACGCCTACAAATCCGTCTACGAGTCCATCACCCACGCCGGCATCGCCAACAACTGCCGCATCAACGTGGTGCGCTTCGACGCCGAGGACCTGGAGAAGAAGGGCGGCCTCGCGCGACTCAAGGGACTTGATGGCATCCTGGTGCCGGGTGGCTTCGGCGACCGCGGCACCGAGGGCAAGATCGCCGCGGCGCGGTACGCCCGGGAGCACAAGATTCCCTATTACGGCCTGTGCCTCGGGCTGCAGATCGCGGTGATCGAGTTTTCCCGCAATGTCCTGAAGCTCGCCGGCGCGAACAGCACCGAGTTCGAGGCCAACCCGCGCCATCCCGTCATCAACATGATGGAGGAGCAGAAGAAGATTTCAGACAAGGGCGCGACCATGCGGCTCGGCAGCTACGAGTGTGCGCTCACGCCCGGCACCCACGCCGCGAAGGCCTACGGCACGCCGACGGTGCGCGAGCGCCACCGGCACCGTTACGAGGTCAACAACGCCTTTGTGGACCAGCTCAAGAAGGCGGGCATGGTGATCAGCGGGATCAACCCGCGGCGAAACCTCGTTGAGATCATCGAGCTGAAGAACCACCCGTGGTTCGTCGCCGTGCAGTTTCACCCCGAGTTCCAGTCGAAGCCCAACCGGGCGCACCCGCTCTTCGCGGCCTTCATCGCCGCGACGATCAAGAACCAAAAGCCCGCGTCGCGGTCCAAGCCCGCCCGCCGGAAATAATCCCGTGCTCTTCGACCCCAAGAAACTCCTCATCATCGCCGGGCCGTGCTCGCTCGAGAACGAGCGCGTCTGCCGCGCCGTCGCCGAGGGCCTGGTGAAAATCAGCCGGAAGCACCCGGAGCTGAACCTCGTTTTCAAGGGCTCGTTCGACAAGGCCAACCGCACGTCCGCCGCCGGCGCGCGCGGCACCGGGCTCAAGGAAGGCCTCGCGCTGCTGGCGATGGTGAAGCGCGACTATGGGTTTCCCGTGCTGACCGACGTGCACGAGCGCGAGCAGATGAAGCCGGTCGCGAAGGTCTGCGACGTGATCCAGATCCCGGCCTTCCTCAGCCGCCAAACCGACCTGCTGCTTGCCGCCGCCGCGACGGGGCGGATCGTCAACGTGAAGAAGGGCCAGTTTCTCTCCCCGCAGGAAATGGTGTACGTCACCGGCAAGCTCCGCGAGGGCCGGGCGAAGGAAATCTGGCAGACCGAGCGCGGCACGACGTTTGGCTACAACAACCTCGTCGTGGACATGCGCTCGTTCCCGATCATGGCGCAAAACGGCTATCCGACGATCCTGGACGCAACCCACAGCGTGCAGCTGCCGGGCGGCGCCAATGGCAAAAGCGGCGGGCAGCGCGAATTCGTGGCGCCGCTGGCGAAGGCCGCGCTGGCGGCCGGGGCGGACGGACTTTTCCTCGAGACACATCCGAATCCCGCCAAGGCGATCTCGGATGGCCCGAACATGATTCCGCTGGCCGAGCTGCCCGCGCTGCTCGCGAGCTGCCTCGCGGTGTGGCAAGCGGTCCGGGCCTGATTTTTGCCCGCGAATCACGCGAATCGGCGCGAATGTGATGGGGTGAGGGTCTTGTCTGCTTCGCGTCGATTCGCGTGATTCGCGGGCGACTCAGGATCGTCGCGCCTTCCCTTGACCAAGCCCGCGCACCGCGCACACTTCGGGCACAAAAACCGCCATGGAAACCTTCATCATCGACGTTCCCGTGCCCTCGATGGGCGCGACCGTCAGCGAACTCAACGTCATCGTCATCAAAGTCCAGCCCGGTGACCGCGTCACCAAGGGCCAGCGCCTGGCTGACCTGGAAAGCGATAAATCCGCCTTTGAGTTCGAGAGTCCCTGTGACGGCGTGATCCACGCCGTCATCGGCCAGCCGGGTGCGACGATGAATTCCGGCGACCCGTTTGTGCAGATCGAGACCTCGGACGAAAGCCTGCGGCACCTCAAGTCGGGCACCGCGAAGAGCGCGGCGTCCGCCCCGGCGGCGGCCATGCCCGCGGCCGCGGTGGTCTGGACGCCCCGCGCCACGAAGCTCGCCCAGGAAGCCGGGCTGGATCCGGCAAAGATCACGGACATCGAGGCGACCGGCCCCGGTCACCGCGTGTCCGGCGACGATGTGCAGCGCTATATCGCGGCGCGAAAGTAGCCGAACGCGCCGCGAGGGGCTCAAGTCCCAAGGACCAAGTAACAAGCCGGGCCGCCCCGGCCGCTGCCTGTTACCTGTTACTTGTCCCGTGTTATTTGCGCCTCGGGCGATTGCAGTTCGTAGCTCAGCACGCTGAGCGCGTAGGTCGCGGCGGTTTCGCAGCGGAGCACGAGTGGGCCGAGCGTGATCGGCTCGAAGCCGCATGACTTCGCCTGACTCATCTCCGCGGGGGTGAAATCACCCTCGGGGCCGACGAGCCAGAGCACTTTTTTCGGGGCGCGGCCCTGCACCGCGGCATAGGCGGCGAGCACGCCCTTCAAGGACTTTGCCCCGGGCTGGAGACTCGCAATGAGCTTAAGATCGTAGCCGCGCGCGGACTCCATGAAGGCCGCGGCCTTCTGCACCGGGGCGATCACGGGGAGAAAGGGGTTGCCGCATTGTTTCGCGGCTTCGAGGGCGGCGGTCTGCCATTTTTCGATTTTCCGGTCGGAGCGGTCGCCCTCGAGGTGCACCTGCGTGCGCTCGCTTTCCAGCGGCACAATCTGGGCGGCGCCGATCTCGGTCGCCTTGCGGACGATGGCGTCCATGGACGGGCCCTTGGGCAGCGCCTGGCCGAGGGTGATCTCGTAGGGGAGGGGCCGGGCTTTCTGGCGGAAACGGACCTTCAAGACCGCGGCGTTTTTCCGGTCACTGGTGAGTTCGCAGATCCATTCGCTGCCGCGGCCGTCAAAGGCCACCACGGTGTCGCCGGGGCGCGCGCGATTGACGGCGACGAGGTGATGGGACTCGTCCGCGTCGAGCGTGAGTTCGGCGGGTTCGGCGGTCGGCGGCGTGCAGAAGGCGCGAAAGTCGGGCATGAAAGCAAGGGAAGGGCGGGGGCGGGCAGGAGACAAGCCCGGGGCCGGAAAATCAAAAGGGCGCCGGCTGTTTGGCCCGACGCCCGATTGACTACAAACGATGAACTTACCCGACGGGTAACTAATTACGGGGAAAGACGGGGGCTGGGGCGGGACGTTCAATCTTATCCGGCGGGCGGGCCGAGGGAGTTGAAGGTGGGGGCGGAAGGTTGAAAGACCGGCGGCCGCAGGGGGTGTAATTCCCGATCGGCAGCCCGCCGCGCCCGACGCCAGCAACTTGCCCGCATCATCTTCGCCCACTCGGGTGGAGAAAAAAGCAGTTTACACCCGGGGAGGCGCTCCTAGCTTGCGCGCACGTCTCGTGGCCCGGGTGGCGGAATTGGCAGACGCTGCAGACTCAAAATCTGCCGACCGCAAGGTCATGTGGGTTCGACCCCCACCCCGGGCACCAGGCGGAAAAACCAGGCGGCGGCCGGTGGAACCGACTGCGCGGGGCGTGCGGAGGTACAAAATTACACCGCACGTAGGGGTAATACCCGTCTTTTGAGATAAAAATTACGACCGCCCTGCGCATTTTTTGTCCTGCGCAATTAGCGCGAACATTTTCAAACGGTTTTGACGGAAAACGGCAGAACTGAACTTGCAGGACTCGGTCAGAGTGCGCACTTCCTACGCGCCCGCATGAAATCCCGCCCAATCCTGCCCCCGCAAGGTTCCGCCCGCACACATATCCTAAGCCTGCTGCTTCTCCTCGCTACGTCCCGCTCCGGCCGGGCTGAGGACACGCTGGCGGTGAAGGACCAGTCCTACCAGGAGGGCGACAACCGCATCCGGGTGGACACGACCTACTCGCAGTTGGACGCGGATCTCTCGACCAGCACGCATTTCAAGGTGATGGGCCTGATCGACGCGATTGCCGGTTCGACGCCCACCGGCGAAAAAGCCGCGGTGCCCGGCGGCCAGGTGCCGCTGGCGCACATGCACGACCGCCGCAAGGCGTGGAACGCCGAGCTCTCGCACCAGTTCGAGCGCGTGAGCCTGACGGCGGGTTTCGCCAACAGCCGCGAGAGCGATTATTTCTCCAATGGGTACTCGCTGAACGGGGTCATCGATTTCAACGAAAAGAACACCAGCCTGCTGCTCGGCTACGGCCGGGCGGATGACCGGATCAACGAGGAGAAGCTCGGCTGGACCATCACGCGGCCCAAGACGAGCAACGACTTCCTGGTGGGCGTGAACCAGATCATCGACGCCAACACCTCGGTGAGCGCGAACATCTCCTATGGCCAGGCGCGGGGTTACATGAGCGATCCCTACAAGATCGTCTCCACGACCATGCTCGATCTGGACCCGGGCACTTATTACACGGTGCCCGAGAACCGGCCGATGGAGCGCAACAAGCTCAGCGTGTTCCTGGGCCTGAACCGGAATTTCGAGGCCGCGAATGGCGCGCTGGAGGCCTCGTACCGGTATTACCACGACACCTACGGCATCAACAGCAGCACGCTGACGCTGCTCTGGCTGCAGAAGATGGGCGAGAATGTGACGGTGCAACCGTCGATCCGCTATTACCGGCAGTCGGCGGCGGACTTTTACTACGTCGACCCGGACCGGTCGGGCGTCATCACGAGTTACGGCGCGCTCGGGGAGACGGGTACGGGCCATGGTCCCTTCTACTCTTCGGACTACCGCCTCGCCTACATGCAGTCGGTGGACGTCGGGTTGAAGGTGGTCTGGCAGGTCCGGCGCTGGCTTGAGGTGAGCGCGGCCTATGACCGTTACGCCGACCGCGGACTCGACCACGCCACGCCGCAGAGCGCGTATTTCAAGGCGAACGTGTTCACGTTTGGCCTGAAATTTATCCACTGAACTCCGGATGACCACCACCACCACCGCCCCCGCGCTGGTTCCGCGTTCCACCCCACTGCAGTCGGTGCGGTGGACCGCCCTCGGCACCGAGTGCTTCATCCAATCTGCGGGTGACAATGCCCCCGCCTCCCGCGCCTTTGCGTCGGCGGCACAGGCGTGGGTCGCGGCGTTCGAGGCGAAGTATTCGCGGTTCCGGCCGGACAGCCTGATCAGCCGGATCAATGGCGCCGCCGGGCGTGATTGGGTGGAGGTGGACGAGGAGATGGAGCGCATCCTCGACCTGAGCGGATCCATTTATTCCCTCACCAAGGGACTGCTCGACATCACGGCCCTGCCGCTGATGCGGCTGTGGGACTACAAGGCGGCCGTGCCGCGGATCCCCTCGGCCGCGGAGATCCAGGCTGCCCGCCAGCTGGTCGGATGGCCGCTGGTGCAACGCGAGCGCGGCCGGGTTCGCCTGCCGAAGGCGGGCATGGCCCTGGACCTGGGCGGGTGGGGGAAAGAATACGCCGTGGACATGGTGGCCGGGCTCGCGAAGGAGCACGGCCTGTCCCAGGTGCTGGTGGATTTCGGCCATGATCTGCGGGCGGTGGGCGCGGCCCCGGGCAAGCCCGGCTGGCACATCGGCCTCGAGGATCCGGTGCGGCCCGGCGATGCCTGCTGGGGCAGTCTCGCCATCAACAATCGCGGGGTGGCCTCGTCCGGCGACTACCGGCGCGGGTTCACCATTGGGGGCGTGCGCTATGGCCACATTGTGGATCCGCGCACCGGTCGCCCGGTGGCCCACGGGGCGCGCCAGGTGACGGTCATCGCGCCGACCTGCGTGCAGGCCGGCGTGCTGTCCACCACGGCCTTCATCCTCCCGCCGGCCGAGGGCATCCGTTTCATTCAGGAATCCATGGGCGCGGAAGGCTGCATCCTCACCGCCGACGCCCGCCACCAAACCCGGGGATTTTTCAATTATGTCGTACACAACTAAACTCATCCAAGGACTCATCCTTGGCCTGGTCCTCGCGCTCTCCGCCGCGGGCCAGGTGAAGCCCGGCCAGCCCTTTCCCGCCCTCGCGGGCCATGCCTTGGAGGGTACGCTGCCCGATTTTGCCGGGCAGGTGGTGCTGGTTGATTTCTGGGCCACCTGGTGTGCCCCGTGCAAGGCGTCGTTCCCGGCTTACACGGAACTGCAGCGCGAGTTCGCCCCACGCGGCTTCATCCTGCTGGCGGTCAGCGTCGACAAGACCGCGGGCCCCTACGAGGAATTCCTGCAGCGGTTCAAACCGGCGTTTTCCACTGTGCGGGACAGCGCCCAGAAGCTGATCTCGGAAGTCCGGGTACCGGCGATGCCGACCTCCTACCTCCTTGACCGCCACGGCATCGTGCGCTCGGTGCACAGCGGCTACCACGGCGAGTCCACCGTGAAGGCCCTGCGCGAGGAAATCGCCCGCCTGCTGGAGGAAAAATCATGAAGACCAAACTCACCCTCCTCCTCGGCCTCGCGGTCCTCACCGCCCTGCTGTCCGGCTGCACCACGGTGCAGCCGTGGGAACGCGCCACGCTGGCCGACCCCAAGATGCGGCCGGATCGCGACCCGCTGCACAGCGCCATGTTCGAGCATATCTATTTCTCCTGCGAGGCTGCCACAGGTGGCCGCGGGGTCGGTGGCAGCGGCTGCGGCTGCAACTGACTGAATCCAAGTTCCTCTGCCTGACCTACTCTCACTTCTGCACCCCCGTCGACTTATGAAAACATCCGCTTTCTCCAGCCGTTTGCATCGGCTGCAATTGCCCGCCGGCATGCTGATCATGCTGCTGCAGCGCACGCCGGCCCCGGTGCTGCGCGTCCTGGATCTGCTGGAAAACGTCGTGCTCGAACGGGCGCCGCTGATTCTCCGCTCCAGCCTCGTCGCCACTGCCATGGGCGCGTACAATTCCGTGGCGGGTGCCACCGTCTTCAATGTGAGCCCTGCCACCCCGGCCAGTGGCGCCGCCAACTCGACCTTCACCGTCACGGGCACGACCGGCACGGCCCTCAGCGTCGGCATCTCGGTGAGCGGTGCGCCCGGCAACCCCAAGTCCTGGAGCGTGAAGAGCACCACGCCACTGCCGGCCGGCATGAGTGTCACCGGCGGTAATCCCGTCAACGTCGTCGCACCCTACAAGATGACGATTGCCGGCACTCCGACCGCGGTCGGCACGACGGCCTGCACCGTCACAGCCTGGGATGGATTGAATGGCACGGGCGGTAACAGCGCGAAGATCACGGTGACCTTCAACATCAGCAGCGGCGGACCCGCCAACACGGCGCCGTCGATCACGACGCAGCCCGGCAACCAGACCATCACCGTGGGCAGCTCCGTCACCTTCGTCGTGGCCGCGAGCGGCACCCCGACCCCGACCTATCAGTGGAACAAGGGCGGCGTGCCCATCGGCGGCGCGACCGGTACGACCTACACCATTGCCGCCGTGGCCAACGGCGATGCTGGCACCTACACGGCCACCGCGACGAATGTGGCGGGTACAGCCACATCCAATGGTGCCACGCTGACGGTCCAGGCCGCGCCGCCGCCCAACACGGCCCCGGCCGTCACCACGCAGCCGTCCAGCCAGACCATCACGACGGGCAACCCGGTCACCTTCACGGTGGCGGCGAGTGGCAATCCCACGCCGACCTACCAGTGGAACAAGGGCGGCGTCGCCATCGGCGGGGCGACGGGCACGACCTACACCATTAACGCGGTGGCCAGCGGCGACGCCGGCACCTACACGGCCACCGCGACCAACAGCGCGGGCACGGTCACCTCGTCCGGGGCGACCCTGACGGTCCAGGCGGCGCCGCCGACTAACGTGGCCCCCACCATCACGACGCAACCGTCCAGCCAGTCGGTCACGACGGGTGGCTCGGTCACCTTCACGGTAGCGGCGAGCGGCACACCCACTCCGACCTACCAATGGAGCAAGGGCGGCGTGGCCATCGGCGGGGCCACCAACTCCTTGTACACGATCGCTGCGGCGGCCAGCGGTGATGCCGGATCCTACGCTGCCACGGCCACCAATGTGGCCGGCTCGGCCACTTCGTCGTCGGCCACGCTCACCGTGCAGCCGGCCCCGCCGGCCAATACCGCTCCTTCCATCACGATGCAGCCCGTCAGCCAGACGGTCACCGCGGGCGACTCCGTCATCTTCACGGTAGGGGCCAGCGGCAATCCCGTGCCCACCTACCAGTGGAGCAAGGGCGGCGTGGCCATCGGCGGCGCAACCAGTGCGTCCTATTCGATTGCGGCGGCCGCGACCGGCGACGCGGGCAACTACACGGTGCTGGTCAGCAACAGCGCCGGCAACGTCACGTCCTCGGCGGCGGTGCTGGTGGTGGGCTCCGCGCCGCCACCGCCGACTCCTCCTCCGCCGGCGTCGACCTTCTTTTCCTATCCCTCGGGCATCACGTTTGTGGGCCCCGACGGGTTGTACGTGAGTGATTCCTCGGGCGATACCGTGCAAAAGGTCACGACCGCAGGTGACGTCACCCTGCTGGCCGGAACCAGCGGTAGTGCGGGCACGAGTAACGGCACCGGCGCCGCCGCGCTCTTCAATCAACCGGGCGGGGTGGTCGCAGCGGGGACGGGAGTCATCTATGTCGCCGACACGGCCAATGCCATGATCCGGCGGGTGGGCACCGACGGCAGCGTGACCACGTTTGCCGGCTCCTCCTCCATCCGGGGCAACGTCGATGGCGTGGGAACCGCGGCCACCTTCGGGGGACCGCTGGGCATCGCCATCGATTCCGCCGGCAACCTCTACGTGGCCGACGCCATGAACCACACCATTCGCAAAATCACGTCGGCAGGCTCGGTGAGCACGCTGGCCGGTTCGGCCGGAGTGTCGGGCTTTGCCGATGGCACGGGCGCGGCTGCCCGGTTCAATTATCCGGCTGGCCTGGCCGTGGACGCGGCGGGCAACGTCTATGTTGCCGACCAGTCCAACAACCTCATCCGCAAGATCACGCCCGCGGGGGTGGTCACGACGCTGGCCGGTTTGCAGGGCGTCAGCGGGTTTTCCGACGGAGCCGGCAGCCTGGCCCTGTTCAACCAGCCGGACGGCGTCGTGCTGGACAGCGCCGGCAACCTCTATGTGGCCGACACCGGCAACAGCACGATTCGCAAGGTCACACCGGCCGGCGTGGTGACCACGCTGGCAGGTCTGCCGGCGATTGGTGGCAATCAGGATGGCACGGGCTCCGGCGCCATGTTCAACCTGCCGCGGGCCCTGACCATTGATGGCTCCGGCAATCTCTACGTGGCCGACACCGGTAACGCGTCGATCCGCAAGGTCACGCCGGCGGGGGTCGTCACGACCCTCACGCTCCGGCAGGGATCCACGAGCTCCAGTTCGAGCAGCGGTTCGACCGGCAGTGGCAGCACGTCCACCCCCTCGGGCGTCAGCTCGAGCAGCGCGCCGAATGGCAACGGCGCGGGCTCCATGGGCGGCTGGTTTGGAGCGGCGCTGGGCATGCTGGCCCTGCTCCGTTGGCCGCGCTTCCGGAGAAATTAGACGGCCACTCCGCCCGGCCCAATCGCCAGCCCTTGCCGCTACCCCCGTAGCGCAAGGGCTGAGGTTGGGACACCGGGGCCAACCTCGGTCACCCTCGGCGGTGGCGGCTCAATACGCGCCGCATTCCTCGACCAGTTCGGCGACGCGGTGCAGGCGGCTTTCCAATCCGTCCGGCGGCACCTGGTCCGCCACACCCAGCACGTAGCGCGGCTCGGTGCGCATGACCGCGAGGGTCGCGCGCACGTGGCGCTCGAATTCGGCGTCACTCGTGGTCGGCGAAAAATACGCTCCCGGAATCCCGCCCCAGAAGATGGTTTTGGTGTCCGGGACAAAGGACTTCCAATCCTCGACGGCGAGGTCACCGACGGGAGCGGGGGTCATGCTCTCGATAAAATCAAAGCCCGCGGTGCATTCCTCGCGGATCAGTCCCCGCAGCGTGCCATCGAGGTGCATGCAGGAAAACTTGCCCGCCGCCCGGATGCGCGCGGTCCATTTCTCCTGGTACGGCCGCATGTACCTCTCGAACAACGCGGGTCCCACGCTCTCGGACGAGAGGTTTTCGGGAATCATGAGCAACTCCGCGGGGCCGGCGACGGCCAGCGCCGCGGCGGCATCGTGTGAGCGGCCGGCCACCTCGAGCGTTTCGGCGAACAGCTCCGGGGCGTCCTCGATCATGTCCACGGTGGCGATGATGCCGGCGTCGAGGGCGACGATCTGCATGAACGGGCTTTTCGGCAGGTAGGCCAGATGCAGCCCGCTGTCGCCGATCTGTGGCCCGCGGGTTTCGCCAAAGGCATAGTCGGGCTCGTGGCGCATGTCGGCCTGCATGAACTGGTAGGCTGGCAGGTCCGCCGCGCTCTTCAGGAGATGCTCGACGGGGCCCTCCGTGAATGACTCCGGCAGCCACGTCCAGCGGTCCTGCAGCGTGCCGTGCGGCGTCTCGATGCGGCGGGTCCGCGTCTGGCCCTCGCGCGTTTCCGTGACATGGCAGCGGTTAAAGACCGTGCGGAAGGGGAAATAGCCCTGCAGGTAAAAGCCGAGGCGCAGCTCCCGGTGCCAGTCGAGGTAGGCGGCGCTCTGCTTGAAGTCGGGGGGGCGCTGGCCGCGTCCGATTTGGGCGGTGGCGAGATAGTCGAGGTCGCCAAACCAGGGCACGCGGTCGGGACGCCGGCCGTGCAGCACTGCCAGCGCGCGGTCACGAGGGGAGAGGGGCATGCCAGAGACGTAGAGCGCCCCGGGCCGGCGGCAATTGCCGGGAGACGGGCGCGACGCGAATGAAGGCCGCCTATCCGGTCCCTTAAGCGTGGATATTTTGCTCCGCACCTCCGGCGCCGCCGAATTTAGGTGGATTTCCCGAACGGTTGCCCCAAAAAATGCGGACGGTCATTTAACGTCGTTTCCCCACTCCCTCCATGCCCCCGCCCGTCGTCTGGCAGCAGCGCTGGCATCCGCTCCGCGAGGAGTGGGTGCTCTACACCTCGCATCGCGGGGGCCGGCCCTGGGTAGGTGACACGCACAAGCCGGCGGAGGTGACCCCGCCGCACTTCGACCCGAATTGCGCGCTATGCCCGGGGGTGAAGCGGCTGCAGGGGGAAAACCCGCAGTATCCGGGGGTTTACGGTTTCACGAACGACCTGCCGTGTTTTTCGGCCGACGCCCCCGCGCCGGCGGGGGGTGATGAGTTTTACCGGACCCGGCCGGCGACGGGCACGGCTGAAGTCGTGTGCTACAGCCCCGACCACGCGAAGACGTTTGTGGACCTGACTGACGCGGAGTGCGGTGCGGTGGTGGACCTCTGGGCGGAGCGGACGGTGGCGCTGGCGGCGCGGCCGGACGTCGAACACGTGCTGATTTTTGAGAACAAGGGTTCGCTCGTCGGCACCTCGAATCCGCATCCGCACTGCCAGATCTATGCGGGCAATCTCGTCTACGGCTTCACGGCGAGTGAGGTCGAGAGCTCGCGGAAATATTTCCAGCGCACCGGCCGTCACCTCGGGCCGGACCTCCTCGCGCGCGAATCCGCCGGCCCGCGGGTGATTACGCAGAACGACGACTGGCTCGCCTGCGTGCCGTGGTTCGCGCGCTACGCCTACGAGGTCTACATCCTGCCGAAGCGGCAGGTGGCGTCGCTGACCGGGCTCACGCTGGCGGAGCGGGCGTCGCTTGGGCTGATGATCCGCGAGGTCGCGATCCGCTACGACAACCTCTGGCGGATGCCGATGCCGTACGTCATGGCGGTGCATCAGGCCCCGGGGGCTGGCCGGGATCACCCGGGCTATCCGTTTCACCTCGAGTTTCACCCGCCGCTGCGCCTGCCCGACACCATGAAGTATCTCGCCGGCCCGGAAATCGGCGGCGGCTCGATGACCAATGAGACCGATCCCGACGCCAAGGCAGCCGAACTGCGCGCGGTGCCGCCCGTGCATTACAAGAAACTTGGCTAAGCGCGGAAAGCGCGAAGGCGAAGGTCACCACTCCGTGAACCGCCGGTCGGCGACGAAGCAGGAAGCCTTTTTCATCGCCACCTGACTGGTCCGCATGGAATCGCGGCTGCGGTAGAGCGGAAAGTCGTTCGGTTTGAGGCCGGCCCCGCCCCGCACCGAAACCGCGGTGCTGCCGCGGAACACGCATTCGTAGGTCTCCTCGACCGGCGTCCCTTGGTTGACGACGTAGGTCTCGGTGCGCTCATGAAGGGGAAAGGTGAAAGTCACGACGTCGCCGGCGGGCCGGTCGCGGACCGTCAGATAACGGCCAAGCCGTTCCACCGGGACGAGCGCACCGCGGGATCTGACCTGAACTGCGCCGAGGTCCACCCAGTGCGGAATGCGGACGGACACGCGGCAGGCTTGTTTCACCCGTAGGTCGATGCGGCCGGCGTGCGGCAGGTGGCTGTCAACGTCCACGGTGCGACCGGCGCGGTTGAGCAGGAGGTTCACAACCGCTGCGCCGTCGCTCTCCCGCAGGGCGCCCTCCCATGCATAGTACAGGCCCTGGCTGGCGTTGCCGGTGCAGCAGTGCATCACCCACGGGTCGGTGACGGCGTCGGGTTTCGTGATGCCGAAGAACACGCCGACGCTCCGGTTTACGGCGTCGTCGGTCGTTTCGAAGCCCGTGGCAGCCTCGGTTTGCGGCGGGCCCTCCGGCTGCGTCGCGCAGAACGCCGTGAGGGCCGGGCCGTTGGTGATCTGCTGCTCCGCGAGCTGGTTGCGCACAATGGCGTCAACGTCGTCCCAGTAGTCGCCGGCCCCGGCTTCGGTCAGGCGGATGGCCAGCGCGATGAGGTCGCCGAGCGCACAGCCCTCGCACCCGATCCCGGGCGGATGGGTGTTGATCCACCCGAGGCGTCGAATGCCTTGCGACATGGTGAAGTCGTACGCGGCCCGGACGAACTCGAGCGTCCGGTCGTCCCCGCAGGCCATGGCGTATTTGAGCAGGCCGCGCAGGGCGATGGCGCGGGCGTGGAAGTGCACCGGCCAATGGCCGAGTTGCGCGCCGTGACGGAAGGGGGCGTCGGGGACGATCTCGAAGCCGCCCGGCTTCGCGGGATCGAGCGCGAGCGTGCCGCCCCAGAATTTCGCCTTCATGACGTACCGGGACAGGCGGGCGGCCAGGTCCTTGGCGACGGGATCACCGGTGAGGACGTAGTGCTGCGCCGCGGCGTAGATCTGGTGGCCCTGGAAGCAGGTGACGGAGCCCTCGGGGCCCTCCCGGTCACGCTCGGCCTCGGACGTGTCGATCCAGCCCGAGCGCGGGTAGACGAACCCGTCGTGCCAGCCGCCGCGGTGCGGGTAGTAGGAGTAGTCGTCGCGGTCCACGGCGATGCGGCGCAGGCCGCGGACGAGGCTGGCGCCGAGTTCCGCCGTGTCCGCACCGTTGGCGCCCTGCCAGGCCGTGAGCGCGCGGATCATCCGCGCCACACCCCAGACGCTGGCAAAATCCTCGGACCGCCCTGCGCCGTAGAACTTGATGCTGTCGTTGTAGATGTTCCGCCACGGGCGCTGGGGCGTGTAGCGGTCCCAG
Organism: uncultured Opitutia bacterium; assembly: GCA_903839035.1. Classification (GTDB taxonomy): domain Bacteria; phylum Verrucomicrobiota; class Verrucomicrobiia; order Opitutales; family Opitutaceae; genus Opi-474. Next base: position 41,128 of record CAIMAQ010000046.1, on the reverse strand, counting down.
TAGAGCCCGTCATCAATCCGACTCACGAGTTCCGCCCGGTAGTCCTGCTCTAGCGACGCCTTGAAGGTGGTCCCGCACATGAGGCGCATCAGGGGCAGCGACTCGGCGAGCTTGGGGTCGAGCGGGATATCGGCCGACCAGTGCCGGAGGAGCGGCGCGCGGGTGTTGAAATGGGCCAGCCCGAACATTGTCATCAGCGCCGGGTCGAGGATGTTGAGCATCCCCTGTACCGCGAGGCGAGCGCGGTCGGCGAGGTCGAGTGTGTCCGGAATTTCCGCCTCGTAGAAACTTCCGGTCGGGACCACATTTTTTGCATCAGCCATGGGGCCCATCACTGACTGACCTCCACAATGAAAACAAATCTTGATTACGCCCGGCGGCTGCTCTGCGCGCTGCAAGTGGACCTGCGCGACACGCTGATTGCGGCGCGGGCGAAGGGCGGAAAGTCATTCGCGAAGATCGCGGCCGTGACCGCGGCCGACACAATCTACCAGGTCGACAAGATCTCCGAGGCGGCGATTTTTGCCTGGTTCGAAAAACACTGGCCGCGCCCGTGGCCGGTGGAACTCGTGATGGAGGGCGTCGAGGACGGCGAGACGGTGACGTTTCCGCGCGGCACGCCGGTGGCGCAGACGATCTTCAAGTGCATCCTCGACCCAATTGATGGCACGCGGAACCTGATGTACGACAAGCGCTCGGCCTGGGCGCTGGCGGCGCTGGCCCCGCAGCGTGGGGCGCAGACGCATCTCGGGGACATCGTGGTCGCGGCGATGACGGAACTGCCCACGAGCAAGCAGTGGCGCGGCGACCAGCTCAGCGCGGTGCGCGGGCGCGGCGTGGTGGCGGAGCTGCACGACCTGCGCACGGGTCGGCGGCAGTCCCTGCCGCTGCGGCCGTCGAAGGCGAAAAACTTTGAGCATGGTTTTGCGTCAATCGCGCGGTTCTTCCCCGAGGGCAAGGCGCTCCTGGCGACGCTCGAGGAGGAGCTGTGGAAGAAGCTCGGCGTGCTCGGTAAAAACGGCGGGCAGCTGGTGTTTGACGACCAGTACCTTTCCACGGGCGGGCAAATTTATGAGCTCGTGATCGGACATGACCGGATGCTGGGCGACCTGCGGCCGCCGGCGTATGCGAAGCTGAAGCTCGGGAGCGCGTCCCTGTGCTGCCACCCGTACGACATCTGCACGGCGCTCATTCTGCAGGAGGCGGGCGGGATCGTGGAGGCGCCGGATGGAAAGCCGCTGCGCACGCGGCTCGATACCACGTCGCCGGTGGCGTGGATGGGATATGCCAACCCGACGCTCGCGCGGACCGTGCGGCCGGTGTTGCGGCGGTTGATCAGGAAGCACCTCGGCGCCTGATGAAGACGGTCATCGGCGAGGCCCCGGGGCGGCTGGATTTTCTGGGCGGAGTGGCGGACTACAGCGGTTCGCTCGTGTTGGAGATGCCACTGCGGCTGACCACGCGGGTGACGGTGTCGGCGCATGCGGCCAAGGAGTTTGTCCTGGTGAGCGCGCAGGAAGGCCGCTGGGTCGTGGCGGCGGGCACCCCGGCAGCGGTGGTGCCGAAGTGGGTGCGTTACGCGTACGGCTGCTTTTTGCTGTTTTGCGAGGCGCAGCGCTGGCAACCGAAGGCAGGGCTGAAGTTTTCCATCCGGTCGCGCGTGCCGGCGTCAATGGGGGTGAGCAGCAGCGCGGCGCTGGAAGTGGCGACGCTGCGGGCGCTGGAGATTTTTTCCGGCCGCAAATTCACGGGCACGGCGCTGGCGCGGCTCGCACAGCGCGCGGAAAACGAAATTGTGGGTGCGCCCTGCGGGCTGATGGACCAGCTGGCTTCGGCCTATGGGGTGCGCGGGGCGCTGCTGCCGATCCTCTGCCGGCCGGACCTACTCGGCGCGCCGGTGCGGCTGCCGCCGGGGGTGGTGGCGGTGGGCTGGCCGAGCGGGGTGAAACACGCGGTGACCGCCTCGCCGTACGCCACGGCGCGGGCCGGAGCTTTCATGGGCCGGAAGCTCATTGAGCGGGCGACGGGCCGCCGGCTGACGCATGCGACCGAACTGACCCCGGCCGAGGTGCGGGCGCTAACCCGCACGGCGCTGCCGGTGAAGATCAGCGGACGGACGTTCCTGGCGCGGGCCGGTGGCGTGGACGACCCGCTGTCGAAGATCGAGCCGGGGAAGACCTACGCGGTGCGCGCGGCGGTGACGTTCCCGGTGGAGGAGAATTTCCGCGCCGAGGCCGCGGTGGCGCTGCTGCGCGGGGCCACGGTAAAATCGCGCGAGGCGACGCTGCGCATGGTGGGGGACCTGTTGTACCAGTCCCATGCGGGTTATTCGTCGATTGGCCTGGGCTGCCCGGAGACGGACCAGATGGTCGCGGCGGTGCGGGCCCTCGGGCCCCAGCGCGGTTTTTACGGGGCGCGGGTGAGCGGCGGGGGCAGCGGGGGCACGGTCGTGGTGCTGCTGCGGAAGTCAGCGCTGCCGGCGCTGCGGCGGCTGGCGGCGAAGGTCAGGTTTTCACCGGAGACCCTGCCGCTACTCCAGTAAGCCGCCGCCGCATTAGTGCGCGGCGCGTTCGCAGTATTCCCGAAACAGGCGGACGTAGATCTGGTAATTCGTGAGCGACACCTCGGGCGGGGTCTGGTGATCCACCGAGGGGACATAGCCACCGGTGCGCATCACCGGGAGCAGGCGTTCGAACTCGGCCCGCATGCGCGCCTCGCCCTGGGACATCACCATCTTGTCGAAGCCCCCCATCATGAGCAGGCGGGGAAATTCCGCGCGCAGCTTCGCCACGTCGACGCCGGCCTGGCGCTCCAGCGGATACACCCCCTCAATGCCGGCCGCGAGCAGCCAGGGAATCATCGTGGTGACATCGCCATCTGTATCCACCAGCACGCGGATGCCCCGGCGCTTCATCTCGGGCACGGTGCGCTCGTAGTAGGGTCGGAGAAACTCGTCGAAAAACCCGCGGGACAGCATGGGCCCGTGATTGTAGGACATGTCCTCCGCGAAGCCGACCATGTCCGGGGTCAGCACGCGGCAGAGGGCGTCGATGACCTTCAGGTTGTAGTCGGCCAGGTCGCGATTCATCCGGTGCATCAACTCGGGCTGGTCGAAGAAGGCCAGCATGTGCTGCTCGATTCCCATCTGCGCGCGCGGGAACCAGAAATAGCCGTCGAGCCAGAGCCGGATGGAAAAGTCGCCCCGGTCGTGGCCGGCCTTCAGCCGTCGCGCGTGTTCGACGGCGCCCGCGATGCCGGCGTCCGAAAACAGGTAGGGCCGCAGCGCGTCATAGGACGCCTCGTCCGTCACGATCCGGGAGACGGCCGGCGGCACCTCGCCCGCCGGTCCGGCCCCGGTGCCGATGAGCACGAGCGGATCGAGGGCAAAGTGGGCCAGGGAATCATCCCAGGAAATGTCCTTGGGCAGCCCCTCGGTCTTCCACCGGTCAATCGTCAGGTCCCACCATGCGGCCCACTCGACCATCGGCAGGCGATCTTCGCAGTTTTGAAAGTTGAGGGTCCGAACGAAGCGGTCGCGGGCGGTCATGGAGAGCTGAGGCTGGGGGTCGGGTGCGACCTGCACAAGCGCCCGTGCTCCGCGTATTTTGCCTTGGCATCGCGCCGTGAATCGCGCGCAGTCAGCCCGCAACGATGAACATCATTGGCCTCGATATCGGCGGTACCAAATGCGCGGTCAGCGTGCCGGAGGGCACGGACCGCGTGCGCGAGGTGGTGCGGTTCGCGACGACGGATGTGCGCGGCACGCTCGACCGGCTGATGGTGGAGATCGCGAAGCTGCAGCCAGGCAAGGACACGGTCTTCGGCATCTCGTGCGGCGGACCGCTCGACAGCGGGAAGGGCCTGATTTTGTCGCCCCCGAACCTGCCGGGCTGGGACCGCATCGCCATCTGCACACTGCTTACCGAAAAATTCGGCGGCCGGGCCTTCCTGATGAATGACGCCAATGCCTGTGCGCTCGCGGAGTGGCAGTTTGGGGCGGGGCGGGGGTGTCAGAGTATGATGTTTCTGACGATGGGCACCGGCATGGGTGCGGGCCTGATTTTCGACGGGCGCCTCTATGAAGGCGTGACGGGCAACGCGGGCGAGGTCGGGCACCTGCGACTGGCGGCAACCGGACCGGTGGGGTTTGGCAAGGCGGGTTCCTTCGAGGGATTTTGCTCGGGTGGCGGCATCGCGCAGGTGGCGCGGCAGCGCGTGGCGGAGTTCCCGGGCGCGAGCAGCTTGCAAAAGATCCCGGCGGACAAACTCAATGCGCGGGACGTGGGCACGGCGGCGGAGGCGGGTGATGCGCTCGCGCTGGCGATCTGGCGGGAAGTGGGGACGCGGCTGGGCGAGGCCCTGGCGCTCTTCATTGATGTGCTGAATCCCGAGCGCATCGTGATCGGCAGCATTTACCAGCGGTGCGAGCGGTTCATCGCACCGGCGGCACAGGCCGTGATTGCGCGCGAGGCGCTGCCGGACAGCGCGCGCGATTGCAAAATTGTGCCGGCGCAGCTGGGTGACGAACTCGGCAGCTGTGCGGCGGTGGCGATTGCGCGCTACAAAGCCGGGAGGTGATTATTCCCCAAGAATTTGGGACGGCCCACGCTTTTGGCCATGACAGCGCATGGCGCGGGCCTAGCTTCGGCGGTTTGCGATGCGCCGGCACCGCCACCGGTGATTTTCCCCAGGAAATTTAAGCCCAACCATGAAAGCCTCCCGCCGCACCCCCGCGAAGAAAAGCTCCCGTCCCGCCCGGTCCTCCACGCCCAAGCCGCGGCGCGGCCTGCTCTTCGATGCGTCCGACCTGCCGCGCATCCGGGCCAACACGAAGGATCCGCGCTTCGCGGAACTCTGGCAGACGCTGCTCGCCGCGGACCTGGCCGATGATACCCGCTTTCTCACGACGGAGCTGAGCCTGACGAACCACGTCGCCCACCTGCTGCGGCTGCAGAAAATCCTGGACCGGACGTCCCTCATTTATCTCGTCAACCGCGACCCCGCGCAGCTCGCGCTCGCGAAACTCGCGATCCGCCGGATGCTGGATTATCCGGAGTGGGACAGCTTCATCGAGGGCAACCGCCAGATCCTGGGCTTCCAGCGGGCCACGGAAGGCACCGTCGCCCTGCTGATGGCGATCGACTACCTCGGGGACGGCCTGAACGCAGCCGAGGTGGAGGCAATCGAGGAGAACGTGCTCAAGAAGGGCGTGCCGGCGTGCTACGCGCCGGTGTACGGCATGAAGTTTCCGGACCGCGTGGAAGGCTGGGGCTGGAACCCGCGCAGCGAGGTGGATGACTTCCGGCACCTCGATCTCAAGCGCTGGCCGCTGATCATCAACGCGACGAACCTGAAGATCATCCCGACGGCGTCGCTCGGCATCGCCGCCTGCTATTTCCTCCACAAGCGGCCGGAGGCGGCCGGCTGGCTGGAGCTCGCGCGCTCGAGCGCGAAGGCGTTTTCCACGTTCTACGGCAGCGATGGCGCCTACGACGAGGGCGTGAGCTACTGGGGTTACACGACCCTCTATATGGCGATGTTTGCCGAGGTGCTGTGGCGGACGCAGGGAATCGATGACCGGGACCTGGTGAACTATTCGGGCACGGTGCGCTACGCGCTGGCGAACACGATGCCGACGATCGACGACCACGTGAAGCTGATCGATTTCCAGCACATCAAGGGCTTCACGATGCCGACGGTGAAGCCCGGCTTCGACATCGTGAACCACGGCGACTCCAACGGCGCGGTGGATGTGTCCGCTGCTTCGTGGATTGCCCGGACGAAAAAGGATCCCGTCGCGCAGTACATCGCGCGCAACATCGGCGAGGCGAAGCAGCTCTTCGGGTTCATCTGGTATGATCCCAAGGCGAAGGTCCGGGCGCCGGAAAAGGCGCTGCTCGATTGCCGGCTGTCCAATGACATCGTCATCTCGCGCACCGGCTGGAAGACGGAGGATTCCGTCTTGGCGCTGCGCAGCGGCGGCCCCGGCAACCACGAGCATGCGGACCGCAATAGCGTCATTTTCAAGGCCTACGGCGAACGCCTTTTCCACGATCCCTTTCGCGCGGCCTACGTGGCGAAGCAGCCGCGCTGGCTGCTGCGCCAGACGGAGGCGCACACGGCGGTGCTGATTAACGGCCAGGGCCACCAGTACCACAACGGCAGCGAGGGCACGAATGCCTCGTGGGCCTTCGCGCACGTGACCGACTTCCGCACCGGCGCGGGCTGGATGACGGTGACCAGCGAGGCCGCCGAGGCCTACCAACTGGTCAACGACCAGGTGACCCGCGTGCAGCGCACGCTCGTGTTCCTCAAGCCCGACGTCGTGATCATCCTCGATCGCGTGGCGCTGAAGGACGCGACGGCGACGGTGCAGGTGCGCTTCCAGATGTTCAACGAGGACCTCCGCGCCAATCTCCAAGTGGGCGGCGACGAGTTCACGATCACGCGTCCGCATGCCTCGCTGGTTGGCCGCATGGCGAGCCGCAACGGAGCGGTGCTGCGGGCCGGCAAGCTCGCGCTCGAGGAGGAGACCGGGATGTACCAGTTTGCCGAGATCGCCTCGCCGGACGGTGCGGAACACGAGATCCTCACGGTTGGCACGGCCCGGCCTGCGGGGAAGACGCATGGGAAGCTGAAGATTACCCCGAAGGCCGGTGGCTGGCAGGTCACCGGCACCCATGGCGGGCTCAGGGTGAACGTTCGGATCGCGGTGGGTGCGGGCAACGCGGCGCCGGTGGTGACGATCTAATCCATGCCCCATTTCAACACCGTCAACGCGTTCGACTACGTCCTGATCGCGCTTTATTTCGCGATCGTCATCTGGGTCGGTTTTTACGCAGCGCGGAAGAACAAGGGCACGGCGGATTTTTTCAAGGCGAGCGGCCAGGTGCCGTGGTTCATGGCCGGGGTCTCGAGCTGGGTCTCGGGGTTTTCGGCGTACATGTTCGTGGCCGCGGCGGGCTACACCTATACGCACGGTTCCGGGGCGCTGGTGATCTTTACCTCGGCGTTCTGGGCTTACCTCGCCGGGTATTTCTACTTTGCGCCGATGTGGCGGCGGGCGCGCATCGCGGCACCGCTCGAGTTTCTGACCAAGCGGTATTCACCCTCGACGACCTACTTCTACACCGTGACGGCGATCGTGCCGCAGATCATCGGCATCGCGCAGGGTCTCTACATCCTCTGCATTTTCGTGTCGGCGGCGCTGGGCTTCGACCGTCAGGTGTTCGGCTTCGCCGGACTGTCGCTCACCGGCCTGCAGGTCACGATGCTGAGCGTCGGCACGGTGATGATCCTCTACAGCGTGGTGGGCGGGCTGTGGGCCGCGGTCCTGTCCGACGCCATCCAGGGCGTGATCATTCTCGTGATGTCCGTGATTATTTTTCCGCTCTCGATGATGTACGTCGGCCAGGGCGGCGGCTTCGTCGCGGGGATCAAGCGGCTGCTGAACGAGCTGCCCCACGACTACCTCGTGCCGAGCGGGCAGCCGGTCGAGCCGTGGTTCCTCTCGGCGTACCTGCTCAGCGTGATGCTCGGCTACAACGTCGCGTGGCACTTCGCCCAGCGCTACAACAGCGTGCCGAGCGAGCGCGATGCCAAGAAAATGGCGATGCTGGGCGCGTGGCTCTCGCTGCTGGGGCCGCTGTTGTGGGTGCTGCCGGTGATGGGCGCACGGCTGATCTTCCCGGACATGCACGCGCTCTGGCCCAACCTGAAGGCGCCGGAGGAGGCGTCGTTCGTCAGCCTCACGATGCTGCTGCTGCCGCACGGCATGATCGGCTTCGTCGTGGCGGCGATCCTCTCGGCGACCCTCGGTCAGGCCAACGACGCGCTTAACTGGCTCTCGGCCGCGGTCACCAAGGATGTGTATGTGCCCCTGCGGAAGCGGCTCGGCTTCGCGCCGTGGTCGGATCTCCAGCAGATGCGCAGGGCCCAGTTGACGATGTTCTGGATCGGGGTGGGCGGCGTGGCGCTGTCGTTCGAGATCTCGCGGCTTGGCGGGGCCTTTGATTTCGGGCTGAAATATTATTCCATGGTCGGGCCGGGCTTCATGACGCCGGTCGCGCTCGGGCTCATCTACCGCAAGACGCCCTGGTGGTCGGGCATCGCTTCCTGCATCGCGGGGTTCGTGCTGACATTCCTGCTGTTCGGCTTGAACGTCTGGCCTGAGCAGGCCTACGCGCGCAACGTCCTCAGCGCCGCCCTCGGCTCGACGGTCGTGTTCGTCATCTCGGCGTTCTTCTGGCGGCCAGAAGATCCCAAAAGCGCCAGCGCCATCCAGCTCGACCGCGACCTCCGCACTCCGGTGGTGGAGGACAAGCGGCCCGGCGGACACGGCGCGATGCAGGTGTATGCCGTGATCGGCAACCTTAGCCTCATCATCGGGCTCGTGCTGCTGGCCTGTGTGTTCGTGCCCGCGACCCGGATCGCGCCGGCCTCGATCAACGTGCTCGGCGGCGGGCTCCTGATCGCGATCGGGCTTGTGCTGCACTGGGTGGCCCGGCCGACGCTCCCGAAGCCGGACGCGTGATGCGCGGGGGAGGCCGCCGGCCCGCCGACCTTTTCTCGGCCGGCCCCGGGATAAAGTAACCCAATAGGTTACACTTTGCCTGAGGGGATGAACCCGCCCCGCCCCTCGCCTCGACGGGCTCGGGGCCTTGCGTCTGACGCCACGGTTCGCGGGCGGCGCGCGGCCAAGGTCGGCCGGTCCGCGGGGAGAAGGCGGCTTGCAGGCGTTCGGTCGTGGTGTAAAGTCGGGAAGTCCCCAGCGCATTTTGAATCCGAAAGGCAGGCCGGGTTACCCCTAAGCGCTGCGGCGTGTTCAGGATAACGCGTCCGGCCTTCCAAGCCATTCCCTCCATGAAACCGGTCAAACTCCCCGCTTCGTATTACCAGCAGTTCGACGCCGACTACACGCGGGACGTGCCTGGCGAAGGCTATGCGGGCTGGAAGCAGGCCGACATCGAGCTGTCGCCGGACCACACGGCGGTGGTGGTGATGCACGCATGGGAAGCCGGCACGATGGAGCAATGGCCGGGCTGGCGGCGCAGCGTGGAGTACCATCCGCGGGCGCTGAAGATCCTGGCCGAGGTTTTCCCGCCGCTGCTGACGGCGGTGCGGGCGTCGCCGCTGAAGCTGTTTCACGTGGTGGGCGGCCGCGATTATTACTCCCACCTCCCGGGCTACCAAAACACGGTGAAGCTCGCCGGGCCTTCGCCGGAGCACAAACGGGTGCCGAAGGATGCGGCGTATGAGGCGCAGGAGCGGTTCCGCGCGGACAATGTGTTTGTCGGCAAGCGCAACCGGGCGGACGTGGATGCCGGTTGGAAGTTTTTGGATTTCGCGCCCGAGGCGCGGCCGGTCGGCGACGAGCCGATTGCGGAGGATGGCCACCAGCTGGCGGCGCTGTGCCACGCGCACGGGATCAACCACCTTGTTTACATGGGCTTTGCGATCAACTGGTGCCTGCTGATGTCACCGGGCGGCATGGTGGACATGGGCCGCCATGGGATTTTGTGCTCCACGATCCCGGAGGCGGTGACGGCGGTGGAAAACGCCGAGACGGCGCGGACGGAGCGGGAGAAGGCGCAGGCGCTGTGGCGCGTAGCGCTGAATTTCGGCTTTGTGTTCGGGCTCCAGGACTTCACGAAGATGGTGAAGTCATTGCCGAAGAAGTGACGGCCTACGGAACACCCGGACGACACGGAAGCGAAAATAGGTGCGCCTGGTTATGAACTTTCGCGTGACTGAGGAGGACGTCCGGAATTACCGGGAGCAGGGTTTCTGCGTCATGCGCGGCGTGGTTCCGGCGAGCCTGCTGGGCGATCTCCGGCGCGAGGCGCGGAAGGCGCGGGAGCTGGCTTACCGCCTCCACGGCCCGCAGTCGCAGCGGCTCTCGCCGCTCGGCGACCATGCCGGGGCCGTTGACCTGGCGCCGTTCCGGGACTTCAACGCGATCGCGGGCCTCAACGAAGCGGTCCGGCAATTCACATCGCCGCGGCACCAGCTGGGCTCCACCGAGAACATCACCGTGCTGTTCCAACCCCGCGACCGGCCGTGGTCCACGGAGTGGCACCGCGACTGGCGCGACCACGTGCTCGAGGCGGAATTCCAGGCCGAGATCGGCGAGGCGTGGTGGCAGGAGATCGCCAACCGCCCGGACTTTTTCAACCAGGTGAACTGCCCGCTCTTCGAGGACACCTCGACGTGGTATGTGCCGGGCAGCCACCGGCGGGTGGCGAATTCGGAGGCCGAAATGGCGGTGTTCCGGTCGTCCACGCAGGAGGAGCTCCGCGACGAGGGCCACGCGCGCACGAACGAGGAGTTGGAACTGTACTGCCTGCGCTACTGCCAGGCGATGCCGGGGGCGGTGCAGGTGGTGCTCAACCCCGGCGACTTCATGCTCTACCGGAACCTCGGATGGCACCTCGGCAACTACGTGCCGTATCGCGAGCGGCTGACGCTGCACACGCACGCGATGACGCCGGAGTTCCGGGCTTTCGCGACGAAATACGGCCATCTGTTGAAACCCCGCGAGGCCTCGCTCGAGCGCCACGCGAAGCGTGGCGCCTGATTTCTTACCACCAAGGTCACGCAGCCCACGAAACTCGAGCCATCGCTCCGAAGGTCCGCAGGGGCGGCTTCGTGTCCTTCGTGGTTATCTCAAGTACCAGCAGCTTCCTGCAGCACGGTGTCGGCGGTGGCGCGCTCGCCTTCGTTTTTGGGGAGGGGCGGGACGTAGAACCAGGTCGGGTCCTGCTGCTGCCTGCGCATGATGGGAATCAGCTCTTGCCACGTGGCCCAGAGGCCGTGCGGGGCGGGCGGCAGGTCGTGGATCAGGGCGGCACGGAGTTTCGGCAGATTGTAGAGCGGCACCGCGGGATACATATGGTGCTCCACGTGGTACTGCATGTTCCAGTAGAGCAGCGCCGGAAACCAGCTGCAGGTGTAGGTGCGGCAGCAGAGGCGGAAGTCGGGGGTGTCGGGCGCGAGCCCGACGTGCTGGGCGGCGCCGCAGACGACCACAAACCAGACGCAATAAAACGTGCCGAGATTGACGACGATGATTAGGAACCAATGTCCGGTGAGGGCGAAGGCGGTGGCGAGCGCGAGGTGACCCAGGAGGACGAGGCGCGCCCACGCGATCGTATCGCGGCGCGGCTCGCTGTCCGGCGGCACGACCTGATTGAGCCACTTGGACTTGAAAAAGCCGTCCCGGCTGAAGTCGCCAAGTGCCGCGGCGACCCACCAGCGGAGCTGCTTGAGAATCCCGGTGGGACTGAAGGTGAAGATGTTGACGAAGAATTTCAGCCCGTGCCAGTCCATGCCGGTCGGGAGGACGACCTCGCCGTCGTAGTCCTTGTGCGTCGTCGCCTGGTGGTGGCGGATGTGGCTGGCGCGGTAGCCGATGGGATCAAACCAGCCGAGGAACGAGTAGAGCTTCAGGAAGAAACTGTTCCAGAACTGCGTCGCAAAAGGCGTCTTGTGGCAGAGCTCGTGGCAGGCGATGCCGCCGAAGAAGCTGGCGTTGGTGCCATGGGCGAAGAGCGCGAGCAGCAGCAGCGGCAGCGCCCAGGGCCAGTTGTCGGCGTGGACGTTGCGGTACGCGTACCACGACAGGGTGCCGGTGACGGCGAAGATCAGGAGCGGCGGCACCGCTTGGAGGAAGCCACGGGCGTCACTCTTCTTCATGAGCTGGCTCATGACAGCCTTGTCGATCTTGCAGCGGTACCAGTTGATTTTGATCTGCTCGTTCATGGGGGGATGTTTGCCCGCGAATCACGCGAATGGACGCGAATATATCCGAAGAATCGCTGACGGACTCAAGACCTCAGACATTCGCGTTCATTCGCGTGGTTAGCGGGCAGAATCGGGTCACGGCAGCGTGAGCGTACGGAGGCGCCAGCCGGTGGCGAAGTAGAAGGTTTGGCCGATCCACGGACCGGGGCAGTCGAGTTGGTCGCCGGCGGGGGCGCGCCAGACAGCTTCCATTTCACAGGTGCCGGGTTTCACGCGGTAGAGCGTTTTCTCCGTGATGCCATAGACCGCATCGGGACCGCGGAAGAGCGTGAACTGGATCTGCTCCGGCATCCGGCCGAACTCGGCGGGGATCGTGGCAATGGAAAGGACCTTGCGGGCGACGGGATCGAGCAGGGCGATGCGCGTCGGGCCGGCGACCTCGGCGCCGAGCAGTTCGTAGGTATAGCGGGTATGGCCGAGCAGGGCGTAGACGAGACCGTTCTCCGCGGGGGCGAGGGCGACGACGTCGCTCATGTCCTTCAGGCCGAAGTCACCGGTGTAGACGGCCTGGTCCGCGATGGGGTCCCAGAGGATGAACGCGCCGTTCTTGGCCTTCGGCTTGGTGCCGGTGCCACCCTCGATGCTCATGCCGACGAGCAACTGCTTGGGCCCGGGCAGCCAGAGCAGGGCGAAGGGCGAGCAGTCCGGCACGAGATTGCGGTGGCTGGCGGAGGCGAGGGACTTGGGGTCGAGCCACGCGAGCGTGCCGCCCCAGGTGCCGTAGTCCGGCAGGTTGCCGATCCACATTTTCTCGTGCACGGGCGAGCCGTCGGGCTTGGTGAGCGCGGGGATGATGGCCATGCCGATCGGGCGGATGCCGACCTCGTCGAGCCGGCCGATGTCGCGCGGGTTGCCGTCGGAGTCGGCGCCGAAGCGCCACGGGCGTTTCGGGTCGTAGAGCGAGATGTTGGAGTGCGGGTAGGAGCCGAAGCACATCGTGCCGTCGCTGAAATTACCGATGGTGTACGCCTCGCCGAGCATGAGGCTGCAGCGGCCGAGGTTGATCATGCCCGAGCCGTCGGGCGCGCAGCGGAAGATGTGCTCGGGAAGGAAGCTCGAGCCGTAGATGTTGTTGTCCAGGCCGCGGTGCAGCACGAAGAGGTTCGAACCGTCGCCGTGCCAGTCGAGGTTGATCAGGCGCGGGGCGACGGTGGGATTGGTGCTGGCAATGCGAAGCCGGCGGAAGGTGCCGGCGCCGCCCTCATCGCCGTCATCCCATGTGGCGATGCTGCCGTCGGGCATGGGCAGGGTGTCGCGGAAAGGCACGGTGGCGCTGCCCGCTGAGAAGAACGGCGGCAGCGGGGGCGGCAGGTAGGCGGCGGGCTCGAGCTGGTCGCCGCGGAGGCGGAAGGTGCCGGAGTGAGTTTCGACGTAGAGCAGGCCGTCGATGCCCTTGTAGAAGAGCACATGCTGGGACTTGTCCTCGGGGTTGATCACGGGACCGATGGTCTTTTTCGCGCCGGTCTTGGGATCGATGAGGATGAGGTGCGGGTGGACGACCTTGGTGAGGGCCGCGAGCGTGCCGTCGGCACCGCAGATGGGATAGAGGTACTTGTCGGTGTCATCCATCATCCCGAAGCGCGTGAACTTGCCCGTGGCAGGCTCGAAGCGGGTGAGGGTGCAGTCGGGGTAGGCGCCGATCCAGAGGGCGCCGTCGGGCGACTCGGTGATCCCGGTTGGGAACGTGGCGCGGTCGCCGTCAATCACGCCGAGGTCCTCGAGGCCGCGCTCGGGGCGCGCCGGGTCATAACGGAGCAGGTGGCCGGTGAGATGTTCGCCGATGTAGAGGGCGCCAGAGCGGGGGCTGCGGAAGGAGGCGGTCGGGTACTGCATGCGCCCCGGAGGCGCGTTGAACTGCCGGCAGTGGCCGGTGGCGAGGTCGATATCGATGACGAAGAGCCCGCCGTTGTTCTGGCCCATGGAGGCGAGCAGGGACGCCTTGCCGTCGGGACCGCGGCCCGGGTGGAGGCGCACCCAGTTGACGGCTTTGATCGGCACGCCGAGGTCGCGCACGATGATTTCTCCGGCAGGGGCGGCAGGGGCGGCGGGCATGGGGGAAGCGGCAATGAGCAGGGTGACGAGGAGGGCGGGCAGTTTCATTCTGGAAGTTCCAGCACACGCAGCCGCCAGCCGGTGGCAAAGTAAAATTGCCGGCCGACGATCGGGCCGACCACGTCGATGGCGTTGGGATCGGAGGCGGTGAGCCAGACGGTACCCTCGTGATGAGGCGGCTGGGCTTCCTGCCAGATGCGCTCGACCGCGCAGGTGCCCGGCTTGATCCGGAAGACGCAGCAGGCCGTGGCGCCATACACGGCCCCGCCGGGGCCGGGGCGGAGGGCGAAGAGGCCGTGCCAGGAAACGGGGCCGAAATCCTTGGGGAGGAACGCGCTCGTGATGACTGTGCGCCGGGCGGGATCAATGAGCACGAGGCGTGGAGTGACGGCAGGGACGCCTTGGGAAACGACGTGGTCACCACGACCGATGAGGCCGTAGACGAGTCCGTGGCCGGCGGGGGCGAGGGCGCTGACGTCGGCGAGATCGCCGAGTCCGAGATCACCGGACCACACCACCTGTTCCTTGGCCGGGTCCCAGAGGGCGAAGGCCCCGGCGAGGCGCTTCGGTTTGGCGCCGGTGCCCGCCTCGATGCTGAAGCCGACGAGGATTTGGTGGAGCTCCGGCAGATACAGTAGAGCGGCAGGGGAGAGGTCGGAGACGATGGCGCGGAAAGATTTCTTTTCGCCCGTTGCGGGGTCGTAGCGCGCGAGGGTGCCGCCGACCAAGCCGTAGTCGGGCGCGGAGCCCATCCACAGCACGTTGTTTACGGCGATCAGGGCGTTGGGGCGGTAGCCGATGGCGTCGAGCCGGCCGAGGTCGCGGGGATTGTCGTTGGGGCCGGTGCCGAAGTGGGTGGGCCGCGCCGGGTCGTAGACAGAAAGGCGGGCCTCGGGGTAGGAGCCGAGGTAGACTTTTCCGCCAATGGTCGCGAGGGAGTAGGCTTCGCCCATGGCGAAGGTGTGTTTGCCGAGATCTTCCACGTGGACTGACGCCAAGGGCTGAGCGGCGGGAAGGCCCTCCTTCGTCCCGCCGACCGGGACTTCGGTGGGCGAATCACCTTGGGCGCGCCAAAGGTGATTCGGCATATAACTCGACCCGTAAAGTTCGCCGCCCGGTCCGACGTCCATGACGTGCAGGTTCGCGCCGCCGCCGACCCAGTCGAGGGTCAGCTGGCGGGAGGGGACAAGGGGATTCGTGTTGGTCAGGAGGACGTGGCGCGGGGTGCCGGCGCCGACTTCGTTGTCATCCGTAAACTGCGCGGTCCAGCCGCCGGGCATGGCGAGCGGGGCTTGGAAAAAATGCCGCCCGGCGACCGGGATGCCGCCTAGGAGGGCGGGGATGTCGTCCACGGGGGAGAGGGTCATGCCGTCGACGCGGAATTTCCCCTTGGAGGAATCGAGGTAGAGGCGGCGGTCCACGCCTTTGACGAGTTTGAGGAACTGGGATTTGTCGGTCGTATCGACGATGGCGGGGCCGGCCTCGCGGTGTTCGCCCGTGGCGGGGTCGATGAGGATGAGGTGCGGGCGCACGACCTTCACGAGCGCCGCGAGCGAGCCATCGTCGCCCGCCAGCGGGTAGAGATATTGGTCAACGTCATCCATCGGCCCGAAGCGCGTGAACGCGCCCGTGGCCGGGTCGAATTTGACGAGGCGGGCGCCGTTACAGGTGCCGATCCAGATGGCCCCGTCGGTGGATTCCGTCAGGCCGGTGGGAAAGATCGCGCCGGCGGGGTCGATCGGGCCGAGATCCTCGATGCCACGCTCGGGGTGGTTGGCATCGAAGCGGTGCAAGTGCGCATCCCAGGCGGAGCCGATATAGAGGATGCCGGTGCGCAGCGAGCGGTAGGCGGCGGTGGTGAAGGTGGAGTTGACCGGATCATGCGCGGCGAACTGGCGGCAGTGGCCGGTCTCGAGATTGATCTCGATGACAAAGAGCCCGCCATTGTTCTGGCTCATCGAGGCCAGGAGGGAGGCCTGGCCATCGGCGGTTTGGCCGGGATGCAGCCGCACCCAGCTGACGCCCCTCACCGGGATGCCGAGATCGTGCACGATGGGTTCTGCGGCGGATCTGGCGTACATGGCAGGAGTCAGGGTCAGCAGGAAGCCGAGGACGCGGAGCAGTTTCATGCGGGCAGAGTTTGAGGACACGCAGCCGACCGCCGGTGGCAAAGTAAAACTGCCGGGCGGTGAGGGTCCACGGCCCATCGGAAGCAGATTTTCACCACGAAAAACACGAAAGATACGAAAGGCCGAATTCCTGAACTTCCGATCCATTTAACCCCGGATAACCCGGATCAAGCCCCCGAAGCATGGAAGCTGAGCTCGTGGTTGATCCGGGAGAATCAGTGTAATCCGTGGTCAAAATTTCGACAGATTGGTTTTCGAGCGCTTCGGGTCTTTCGTGGTTACCTAAACTTCTGATTTGTCATTCGGGGCGCGGGAGAAAATGACTGTGGCCATGTCCGCGACTGCTTTACGTCCCCGCCCGGCCTCCGGCCTCGGTTACCAAGCCATCGGCCCGGAGGAGGAGGCGCTCGTCCTCGATGTGCTGCGCCGCAAGGAGCCGTTCCGCTATTACGGCACCGACGCCGCCAAGCCGCCGCCGATGGCCGCGCAGCTGGAGAAGGAATTTTGCGCGTATCTGGGCACGACCTACGCGCTGGCGGTGACGAGCGGGACGGCCGCACTGGAGGTCGCCCTGGCTGCCGCCGCGATCGGTCCGGGGGACGAGGTCATCGTCAACGCCTGGAGCTGGATTTCGTGCTTCACGGCAATCGTGCGCGTGGGCGCCCGGCCGGTGTTGGCGGAAATTGACGACACCCTGAATCTCGACCCGGGTGAAATCGCCCGGCTCACCACGCCGCGCACCCGCGCGGTGATCGTGGTGCATTACCAGGGCGTGGCGGCGGACATGGAGCCCATCGTGCTCGAGGCGCACCGCCGCGGGTTGTACGTGATCGAGGATTGCGCGCAGTCGCTCGGCACCCGCTACCGGGGACGCCACGTCGGCACGTGGGCCGACATCGGTACCTACAGTTTCCAGAACAACAAGGTCGCGACGTCCGGCGAGGGCGGGATGGTGGCGACGCGGGACCAGCGGCTTTACGAGCGGGCGGTCCGGTTTCACGACCTCGGCAACTATCGGCCGTATCACGCCGCGCTGGTGCCGTCGAAGGAGCCCGCGTTTGTAGGCGGTCAATACCGGATGTCGGAGCTGACCGCGGCCGTGGCGCTGGCGCAGCTCCGCAAGGTGGACAAAATCCGCGAACACTGCCGCGCGCTACAGGCGCGCATCCTGCCGCGGATTACGGGCCTGAAGGGCGTGACGCTGCGGCGTGAGCCGGACCCGGCGGGCGGGTTTGGCTTTGAGCCGTATGTCTTCTTCGAGCGGGCGGAGCGGGTGACACCGTTCCGGGAAAAACTCGACGCCCGCAACGTGAACTGCGGCCAGCGCACGGGCACGTACCCGCAGTACGGCCGCGATTATGTGAAGACGGGCCTGGCGCACGCGCCGGCGGCGTCGCCGTTCCGCGACCTCAAGCCGTGGCCGGCCCAGGGCTACCGCGCGGAGGATTTTCCCCGGACGGAGGATTTGACGAAACGCTTCATCGCGCTGCCGATTGGGTGGCTCTACACGGCGGCGGACGCGGATTACATCGCGGATAACTTCGTCGCGGTGCACAGCGAGGTCTGCGGGTAGGGCGCCGCGGTTCCAACTCAAACCAACGCGTTGGGGACAACGCGTTCCACCTTGGGCGGCCTACGTTGAGCGGAAGTTGCCCTTCTTCAGGGGGAAGATGGGGCGGCCGAGGCGCTTCGAGCTCACGCGCTCCAGTTCCAGCGCGACGGTGTGGTTGTGCGTGACAAAGCGGAGGAACTCGACGCGGGAGATGCCGAGGCAGCGCATGTCCTGCTTGGCGCTGACGAGGGCGTTGGACGCGCTGTTCTGCAGCAGGCCGATCTCGCCGAAGAAGTCGCCGGCATGGATCGTGGCCAGGCGCCGGTTGCTGCGGGTGACGATGGCGTCCTGCTCGAAGATGATGAAGAAATTCTCGTTGAACTCGTTCTCCAGGAAAATGACGCCGCCCGCGGGATAGTCGGTGATGCTGGAGAGGTGGGCGAAGCGCTCGATCGCCTGGAAATGCCAGTTCTGGCACAGCGAGATGCGCCGAAGGAAAGGCAGCTTGAGGATGGTGTCGGTGAGTGTGGTGCGGGGAATGCGCGGGATGGCGATCGCCTCGACCGCGGTGCGGTCCAACGTGAGCAGGGTCACCGGCGTAAGGGAACGCACGACGTAGCTGGGCTGCTTGGGATCCGCGAGGTCATGGAGGCCGATGACGTCGCCCTCGCTGAGGACCTGCACACGGCTGGAGCGGCCCGAGGGCAGCTGGCGGTAGAGGCCGACGGTGCCGCTGACGATGAGCGAGACCTGGGTGGGCACCGGGCCGTGCGTGGGCAGGGCGGACCAGGGGCCGTGGCGGGAGGTGTGCATCAGCCGCGCGAGCTGCTGGCGCTCCGGCGGCTGGAGGGTGCGAAACAGCGGGGACTCGGTGACGGCCTTGAGGCGGTTGCCCTCGAGGAGGACGAGCTTCTTGGCGGTGAACCAGCGGGTCTTCCACAGCCGGTAGGTGTGGCGGCGGGCGCGGGCGCGCTCGCGGGCGAGGTGGAAGAGCTCCCACAGGGCATAACCGGCGCCGAGGGCGAACAGGGAGGCGACGATACCGAGGGCGAGGCGCACGCTGTTGTCTTCCCACGTGGCCAGCGGCCAGGGCGGGGTATGGGTCATGTAGGCGCCCATGGAAACAACGGCGAGCGTCCAGAGGATGCCGTAGGAAATGAGCGCCCATGTGTCCGCATGGCGCAGCGAGCGGCGCAGCAGCCGCCAGCGGGTCTGGGGCCGGTTGTTGGGTGGGAAAATGTAGGCGTGCTCGGAATCGCTCAGGCTGCCCTTGTGGCCGAGCCGGACGAGGGCGGCGAAGCGGCCGCCCAGGATAGGGCGGAGGACGACGGCGAGGGCGATCAGGGAAAAGCAACTCCACTCGGGGCGGAGCCAGGCGGTGAGCCCGGCCGCAGCGGCGATCACGGCGGGCCGCGCCATGGCGACGGCCTGCTGGTCGAGGGTCGAGAGCATGACCGCGTCACTCGTGTCCAACTCGAAGTACGGCGGCAGACGGAGCCACTGCCAGCGCGGCCGGTAAACCTCGCCGCCGGCGCCGCGCACCATGCAGCCGGTGAGGAAGGCGCTGAAGGTAAGGGCAACGCTGAGGACGAGCAGGCCGGCGCCGACATCCTGGACGGAGAGGGGGAGGCTCGGCCGATAGACGAGCATGAGCGCGAGGCCCGCGAGGAAGATGGCGGCGAGCGGCTTGGCCACGCCCTTGGGCCGCACCCCGGCACGCCAGTTGAAGGCCTGGACCAGCTCGGGCTCGATGCCGGGTTCGAGCAGGATGTGCGCCCGGACGGCCTTCAGGATCAGCTCAAAAAATTCGTTGAGCGGGAGGCACAGCCGCTCGTCGAGCGCCTGGGCCAGCACGGCGGGGACGGAGTGGGGTTCGCCGAACAGCCGGAGGATGCGCCACTGCGCCGTCGTGATCTTGAGATAGGTTTTGGCCGAGACGTTTTTGACGACCAGCAGGCCGTTGATGGCCTCGCTGTGCTGGAGGTTCGGGGCCAGCGTCAGGATTTGGGCGGAAAGTGTGAGATTGGTATCCATGCCCGGAAAAATATTTCGTCCTAGGCGGCGCTCGGGTCGGTCGCTTCCCGCACGGCGCTGATCAACTGGTCGTTCGAAAACGGCTTGGTCAGGAAGCAGATCTCGCGCAAGTCGGTCGGCCACCAGGAAAGGTCCATCAGGTGGCCGCTGATGAGGATGACCTTGAGCTTGGGCAGCTTCGCGAGCATCCGGCGGGTGAGTTCGAGTCCGTCAATGCCGGGCATCAGGACGTCGCAAATCATGAGCGTGGGCGGGGTGGCGGCGGTACTGACCGTGGCCATGGCGGCGGTGGCCCCGTCGGCGACTTTCACGGTCCAATGCTGGGTATCCAGGACCGTCTCAATCAATTGGCGCATGGCCGGCTCATCATCCACGAGCAGAATCCAGCGCGCGGCTGCGGCGGAAGCGGAGGCGGAAGTGGGGGGTGATTTTTGGTCAGGAGTGGCCATGGCGCGAAAGTAGCAGAATTATTGCCGAAGATTCGATTAAATTGGTTGGGCGTAGGGGGTTTTGCTCAATTTTGAGCGGATTTGACGCATAAGCCATGGCCGATTCTGCGGTGAAGCCTAATTATTCCTTATGAGTGCCTTGCGGGCGGGTAGCACGAGGCCGATGGGCGGACGGTCCGAATCTGTTCTTCCGGGGTGTTGCGGTGCTGAGACCGCCTGGACCTGAAGGGATCGGGTGGTGGGAGCGGGTGGGGGGGCATCGCCGACCGGCGATCGAGGCGGGCGGGGGTGAAGCCCGAGCGCCGCAAAACCGACCCATCAACCGGCTTACTCGCGCCGGCCGAGGGTGGCGCCGCCATCCACGAGGAGGGTGGTCCCGGTGATGTACGCGCCGTCGTCGCTCGCGAGGAAAAGGAAACTGCCGGCGACTTCCTCGGCGGTGCTCATACGCAGCAGGGGCACGACCTTGTCCACTTTCCGCGCGAAGCTCTTGTCGCGGTCGTAGATTTTCTTGGTCAGACCGGCGTAAACCAAGCCGGGGGCGACGAGCGCGGCGGTGATGCCATGAGGCGCGAGTTCCTGGGCGATGATCTTGGCGAGCATCTGTTGGCCGCCCTTGCTGGTGCAGTAACTCGCGCCCTGTGGCCAGGGGGTGTCCTGCACCCAGGAGCCGGTGAACAAGATTGTGCCGCGGCGGGCCGAGCCCTGGCGCGGATTCCGGAGCATCAGGCGCGCAGCGCGTTGCGCCGTGAGGAAGCTGCCGGTGAGATTCACTTCAAGCGTGCGCGCCCAGGCGGCCTCGGTGACGTCCACGAAAGGCTGGTTGACCACCATGCCGGCGTTGCAGATGGCGGTGTCGAGCCGGCCGAGGAATTTCTTGGCGGCGGCGAAGGCGCGGTCCACCGACGCGGCGCGGGTGACGTCGCAGCGGACGTACGCGGCGTTTTTCGGATGCAGGGCCTGGGCGGCGGCGCGGCCGGTGGCGGCGGGCAGCAGGTCGGCGAGCACGACGCGCGCGCCGGCGGCGAGAAAGCGCTTGGCGACGGCCTGGCCGATGTCGCCGCAGCCGCCGGTGATGAAAACTCCAGTGTTGGCGATGCCTTGCATGGTAAGATCAGTGGGGGACGGCGCCGGCGGCCGTGAGGGTGTAGCCACCGCCGACCACAGGCAGGATCACTTTCGCGGCGCCGCCGAGTTTGGCGTAGGTGGTGGCCAAGAGGTTGGGGTCGAGTGTCTCGAAGGCCGGGATTTTATCCGGTGGCCGCGCCCAGAGCAGGTGGTGGTGCGGGATGAGCGTACGGGCGTTGAGGTGCCATGCGAGGAGCGCGGCCTCGTGGACGTTCATGTTGCCGACGGAGCCGTTGATGCAGAGGGTGGCGAGGGCGAGGGGCGTCGCGGCAAGCGCGCGGTGGATGCGCGCGTCGTAGTCGGTGTCGCCGGAGTGGAACACGCGCACGCCGTTGAAATCGAGGATGACGCCAAACGCATCCGGCACTTCCCAGCCCGGCACGCCGGCCTCGTGGCGAGCGACGACCGCGGTGAGCTTCACGTCACCGAGATCGAGCGTCTGGCCGGGCGCGAGCGCGACGACCTGGGAGGCGGGCAGGCCCCAGGACAGCGCGTGGGCCATCGCGCCGGGGGACATGATGAATTTTGCGTGGGGCCGGCGGCGCGCCAGCTCGGGGATGCAGCCCGGGTCGAGGTGATCCTCGTGCCAGTGCGTGCTGATGACGTAATCCGGCTCGGCTTCGGCGGCGGTGATCGGCGGCGGGAACGCACGCGCGACGCCGAACATCGCCTGCACGATGTTGGACAGATAAGGATCGATCCAGATCTGGCGGCCGGCGGGGGTCTTGAAGATGAAGCCCGAGCCGCCGAGCCACCACGCGGCGAGCGAGCCGGCGGCGGGGCGGGCGGCGGCAATCCGGGCGGCGAGCGGGGTTGGGCTCATGCGTGGGAGGAGATGCGGCGGATCAGGTTGGGCCGGTCGAGGAACTCGTCGCGCAGCTTCACGCCGAGACCCGGGCTGAACTGGTCGAGCTGGGCGTGACCGTTCTTCACCGGCACATCGGGGGTCGCGACCTCGCGGTAGTAGCCTTCGCAGAAGCCGCGCACGGTTTCCATGATGAGGGCGTTGGGCACGGCGGCGCAGAGGTGGAGGCAGGCGAAGAGATTGACCGGGCCGGTGCAGTCGTGCGGCGCGATGGAGAGGTGGTGCGTGTCGGCGAGCGCCGCGATTTTCAGGGCCTCGCTCAGGCCGCCGGTCCAGATGACATCGGTCATCACGACATGCGCGGCGTCGGCGTCGAGGATGCGGCGGTAGGCGTGGCGGGTGAAGAGCCGCTCGCTCGCGGTCTGCGGCACCCGGGTTTCCTTCACGAGGCGGGCGAGGTCGGGTGCGCTGTCGGGCTGGAGGAAATCCTCCATCCACATCACGTCATAGGGCTCGAGCGCGCGGGCGATGCGGAGGGCGCAATTCACGTCCCAGCGCGAATGCCCCTCGAGCGCGATCTGCATCTTGTCGCCGACCGCCTTGCGGATTTCCTGCACGGTCCACAGGCCCTGCGCGAGCTGCTCGGGCAGCAAGTCGTGGCCGACGGGACCGACGGCGGACCAGCCGGCGGGGCCGGTGACGGCGGAGACCTGCATCTGCGGGGCGAAGCGGTCCCACGGCCAGACCTTCATCGCGGTGATGCCCTGCGCCAGCAGCGAGCGCGCGAGTTCGCCGGGGTGCTTGAGGAACCCGGTCTGGTCGGCGTACAGCGGCGTATCCACGCAGGTGTTGTAGATGCGGATGGAGTCGCGCGTCTGCCCGCCGAGGAGGTTGAGGACGGGCTGGCCGGTGTGCTGGCCGAGCAGGTCCCAGAGCGCGATATCGAGGGCGGAGATGGCGCGCATCTCGGCGCCGGCGTGGCCGAAGAAATTCGCGTAGGAAAACAGTGCCTGCCAGTGCCGCTCGCGGTCGAACGCCGACTGGCCGAGCAGAAGCGGGGCGGCGAAATCGTGGATGACGGCCTCGACGGCGGCGGGGATATAGAACGTCTCACCGAGGCCCACGAGCCCGTCGTCCGTGTGCAGGTGCACCCAGAGCAGATTGGGGAAATCCGGCGAGCGGATTGTCTCGATGCGTGTGAGGTTCATGGTGGTGGGCGGGCACATCCTGTGCCCGCATGGCTATTTCTTCCGGCGCGATTTGGATGCGGGCTTGGCCTGGGTGCCCAGACGTTTTTCCCAGCCCTCGGAGTAGACGTTGAGGTAGGCCTTCGGGTCGTAGGGATGGGCGCGGACGATGTCGAGGTTGAGCTTCAAGCCGAGGCCGGGCGTGGTGGGGAAATTGAAATGGCCGTTCTTGGGATCGAGGGTTGGCGTCCAGCTGACGAGCTCGCGGGTCCAGGCGTCGTTGAACATGTCGAAGTTTTCCTGGATGAGGAAATTCGGCACGCAGGCGGCGAGTTGGAGGCAGACGGCGGTGGCGACGGGTCCGCCGCTCTGGTGCGGGGCAATATAGGAGCCGTGGGCCTCGGCAAGATGGGCGACGGCGAGAGTGGGCATGATGCCGCCGAGCGACATCGGCTCGGGCTGGAAGATGTTCACGCCGCCGCCGTGGGCGAGAGTGTAGAACTGGCCGAGCGTGTCGTACATCTCGCCGGTCGCGACGCGGATGGGTGAGCGGTGGCCGACGGCGTTGGCGGGGGCCTCGCGCTCGCGCGTGGTCGGCTCCTCCCACCAGTACAGCCCGATGGGGGCGAGTTTTTCGGCGGCGCGGAGGGCGTCGGCCTCGGTGAAGCGCGCGTGGACATCAATCAGGATGTGCAGCTTCGGAAACTTTTTCCGCATTGCGGCCAGGATGTCGTAAGCCAACTGGAGTTCGTCGTCGCTGATGAAGCCCTGCGCGGTGCCGAACGGGTCGACCTTCAGCGCGTGGAAGCCCATCGCGACGACCTTCGCGGCGGCGGCGACAAAATGCTGCGGCGTGCGCTCGGTGCGGTACCAGCCGTTGGCGTAGGCGAGGATGGAGTCGCGGACCTTGCCGCCCAGCAGCTGCCAGATCGGCACGCCGAGGTGCTGGCCGAGGATATCCCAGCAGGCGACCTCAAGGGTGGCGATGGCGGTGCGGTGGATGTGGCCGCCGTCGAGCGACACGCTGTCGAGCAGGCGCTTGGAAAGGGCGCGGATGTTGGCCGGGTCCTGGCCGATGACGAGGTGCTCGAGTTCGCGCACGGCGGCCTCGGTGGTCTTGATAAAACCGTTGAGCGTGCCCTCGCCGAGGCCGACGAGGCCGGTGTCGGTGTGGACGTGGACGAAGAGGTAATTCTTCCAGCCGGCGCCGACAGTGAAGGTTTCGATCCGGGTGATTTTCATGGGAGAAACAACTAGCGCAGGACTTCCTGGGCGGCGGTCGCGAGGTGGGCCGCGGTCAGGCCATAGCGTTCGGCGAGGTAGGGCAGGGAACCGCTCTCGCAGAAGACGTCGGGGATGCCGACGCGCTTGAGGCGGATGGGCAGGCGCTCGTCCACGGCGAGATCGGCGACGGCGCTGGCGAGTCCGCCGGTGATAAAGTGGTTCTCCGCGGTGACAATGCGCGGGACGCGCGCTAGCAGGGCGGCGACGGCGGTCCGGTCGAAGGGTTTGAGCGTACTGACGTGCAGCACGGCGGCTTTGACGCCAGTGGCGGCGAGGGCGCGGGCGGCTTCGAGCGCGCGGGTGGTCATGAGGCCGGTGCTGATGAAGGCGACATCGGCGCCGTCCACGAGGAGTCGGGCTTTGCCGATTTCAAATTTGTAGTCGGCCTCGAGGGTGACCGGCACCACGCCGCGGAGCAGGCGCATGTAGACCGGGCCGTCGTGTTGCGCGATCGCGGCGGTGGCCTGGGCGGTCTCGGTGGCGTCGCAGGGATCGATCACGGTGAGACCCGGGATGCTCCGCATCAGGGCGAGGTCCTCGATCCCCTGGTGGGTGCCGCCATAGCCGGTGGTGAGGCCAGGGAGGCCGGCGATGATCTTCACGTTGGCCCGGCCGAGCGCGGCGCCGATGGCGATGAAGTCGTAGGCGCGGCGCGTGGCGAAGACGCAGTAGGTCGTGGCGAACGGCACGAGGCCGGTGCGGGCGAGGCCGCAGGCGGCGCCGATAAGACTTTGCTCGGCCATGCCCATCTGGAAAAAACGGGTGGGGAACTTGTCGGCGAAGACGTGGATGTCGGTGTATTTGCCGAGGTCGGCGGTCAGGCCGACGATGCGAGGGTCCTTCTCGCCGGCGCGCACAAGGGCGTGACCGAAGGGCGCGGTCTCGGTTTTTGCGGCGCCGGCGGCGTCGGAGGTGAGAATATTGCCGGTCACGCCGCGCGGCGGCGTGGCGGCGCTGGGCGCTGGGCGCTGGGCGATCGGAGATGTGTTGCTCATGTCGTCTCCTCCAGCTGGCGGTTGGCGAGGGCCCACTCGTCGGGGGCGACGCGGATGAAATGGTTTTTCTCGCGCTCCTCGAAGGCCTTCACGCCCCGGCCCATGAGTGTGTCCACCACGATGGCGTGGGGCTTGCCCGGGGTGGCACGGATCTGGGCGAAGGCGGCGAGCAGGGCGGGAAAGTCGTGTCCGCTCACGCGCTGGGTGTGCCAGCCGAATGCGGCCCATTTTTCATGCAGCGGCTCGATGCCCATGACTTTGGACGGCGCGCCGTCGGCCTGCTGGTTGTTGCAGTCGATAATGGCGATGAGGCGGTCGAGCCGGTGGTGTGCGCCGGCGAGAGCGGCCTCCCACGTGGAGCCCTCCTGGCATTCACCGTCGGAGAGGAGGTTGAACACGCGCGCGTCGCGGCCCTGCAGCCGCAGGCCGAGGGCCATGCCGACGGACTGGGTGAGGCCGTGGCCGAGCGAACCGCCGGTCATCTCGACGCCGGTGGTGGTTTCAGGCGCGGACATTTCGAGGCGCGAACCGTCGGCGCCGTAGGTGGAGAGTTCCTCGACCGGAATGATGCCCGCCTCGGCGAGCGCGGCATAGAGGCCGATGGCGTAGTGGCCGATGGAGAGGACGAAGCGATCACGGTCGGGCCAGGTGGGCTCGGCCGGACGCGTGCGCAGCTCGGAAAAATAAACCACGGCGAGCCCATCGGCGATGCCGAGGCCCTGACCGACGTAGCCCTGGCCGACGATCTCGGCCATACGGAGCACGTGGCGGCGCATGGCCTTGGCGCGGGCGCGCAGCGCGGTCACGTCACGCGTGAGGGGAAGGGAAGCGGCAGCGGACACGGCGGCGGGCATGGAAATTTTAA
The DNA here is from genome assembly GCA_903839035.1 of uncultured Opitutia bacterium. Lineage (GTDB taxonomy): Bacteria > Verrucomicrobiota > Verrucomicrobiia > Opitutales > Opitutaceae > Opi-474. The sequence goes on along the minus strand of CAIMAQ010000046.1, from coordinate 14,846 downwards.
CCAAGCTCCATGCCGCCGGTGAAATTGAAGCGCTCGGCGGTGACGTAGGCGGCGCCGTCGCTGGCGAGCCAGATGGCGGCGTTGGCGACCTCGGCGGGGTCCACGCGGCGCTGCATGGGCAGGCTCTTGGTGCGCGACTCGGCGAGCGCGGCGAGGTCCTGGCCGGTGAGCTTGGCGAGGTCGCGGTCGAGGGCGTCCACCATGCCGCCGGTCATGCGGCCGGGGACGATGGAGTTGACGGTGATGCCATGCGGCGCCCACGCCACGGCGCAGGAGCGGGTGAAGCTGTCCACGGCCGCCTTGCTGGCGCCGTAGGTGGCGAAGTTGGCGACGGCGAGCTTGGTGGCGGGCGTAGAGATAGTGATGATGCGGCCGAACTTTTTCGGCAGCATGACCTCGGCGGCGGCCGTCATGCAGAAGAAGGCGCCGCGGGCGTTGACGTCGAACACCTGGTCGAAGCGCTCGGGCGTGACCTCGAGGAGCGGGTCCACGAGGCAGATCGCGGCGCAGTTGACCATGATGTCGAGCGAGCCGAAGCGGTCGGTGACGGCCTTGATGCCGGTCCTGATCTCGGCGGGCTTCGCAATGTTCATCGCGAGCGCGAGGCCATCGGTGACGCCGGCGAGGGCGAGTGTTTCCTGCGCGGTGACGGCGGTGAGATCGGCCACGGCGAGCTTCGCGCCCGCGCGGGCGTAGGCGAGGGCGATGGCGCGGCCGAGTCCGGCGCCGCCGCCGATGATGAGTGCCGTGCGATTCTTCAGGGTCATGGGGGCGCGGACTAAGGGGGAGGAACTAAGGGGACGGAGGGGAGATCCGTGGGGGCCAGAATGAGAAGATCGCGCGTGGGGGTTTGGCAACCTTCAGCACACAAAAAACCGGCTTGAATAATCCGCGGTCAAAGACCATCGGGCATTCCTACCCCATGAACTCCTCCTTTCGCTTTTTGACACTGTTGGTCACCGGCGGGCTGGCTGCCTCGTTTGCTTCCGTGACCGCGGCGCCGAGTACCCTGCCGCCACTGCCCCTGTATGAACGATATATCGCGATCGACGGCGCGTGTGCGTGGCCGCGGCTGTCGTTGCTGCCGAACGGCGAGATTTCCGCGCTGATCTGGCCATATCCGAATCATGGGTTTGTCCAGGGTGCGGCCGAAGTCTGGAACAGTGCGGACCAGGGCCGCACCTGGTCGCGCACCGGGGTGCCGGTGCCGAACGATCCCGGCTTCAACCGCATGAACGCGGCGGCGGGAGTGGCGTCCGATGGCAGCTATGTCGCGCTGCTGTCGGGCTGGCCGCGACCCTATCTGCCGCCCTGGAAGGGCACGCTGGAGGATGAGGCGGTGCTTGGGCAGACGCCGGCGTTCAAGGCCGCGCACACGCTGCCCGCGGTCCCGGCAGTTTCGTCCGATGGCGGGCGCACGTGGCAGCGTTATCCCGCCCTCACCGAACCGCCCGAGTCCGGCGGCAACGCGCTGGTGCCGTTTGGCGCGATCGCTTCACTGCCCGGAGGGCAGCTCGGGGTGATACAGTATTATTCCGACGCGTGGTTTTTCACGAGCGCGGACCACGGCAGGACCTGGCAGCGCCGCGGGCCGGTGACGACCGACCACGCGCACAATGAAACCACGTGGATCCGGCTGGAGAACGGCGACCTGCTGGCGGCGTCGCGCGGCGCCGAAAACTCGTGCCTCGACGCGTACCGGTCCACCGATGGTGGGGTCACCTGGAAAGCGGAGGGACCCCTGACGTTGAACGGGCAGCATCCCGCCGACCTGACCCGGCTGCCGGACGGGCGGATCCTGCTGACGTATGGCGTGCGCAATCCCGGCCTGTGGGGTGTAGCGGTGCGGTTCGGTGATGCGACGGGGCGCAACTGGTCTGCGCCGATGGTGTTGGTGGATTTTGAAACCTCGTCCGATCACCCGGGGCTCGCCGAACCGCGGCGCGACGGCGGGTATCCCTCCACGGTGGCTTTGGCGGATGGCACGCTGGTCACCGCGTATTACACCCGCGGCATCCCGGCGCACTACCGGTACCACGTGGGCGTGGTCCGCTGGAAACCGCTGCCGGAAAAGAAGTGAGGCCGTTGGCTCAGCCGTAGGCGCCGATGGGGTGGAAGCCGAGGAGGCGTTTGCGGCGCGGGGTGGCGCGGGCGATGACGTCCTCGGGCATGTGGTAGTTCACATGCGGCCAGTAGCGGAGCGAAACCCAGCGCTGGGCGAAGGGCGTCTGGATCACCCAGCGCGTGCGGCCGTTGGAAACGTTCGGGCCGCCGCGGTGCCAGGTCTGGTCGTTCCAGAGGACGAGCGTGCCGGCCTTGCCGGTCGAGCTGACCATGCCGCGGCCTTCCCACGTGGGGTTGCCGCTCGCGTCGTTGTCCTCGGGGCGCATGGAGCGGCCGGCGCGGTGGCTGCCGGGGATGAACTGCGTCGGTCCGAGCTCCTCGTCCACGTCGCAGAGGTAGTAATTCATGTTGATGACGAACGTCGGCATCACGATGGCCGGGTCGAGCTTCTGCCCGTCGGCGAGTGGGAAGCGCACGGTGTCGTCCACGTGCCAGAAGGTGATGGTCTTGCCGGGCGAGGTCCGGAGCCCGGTCTCGGCAATCATGTGGCAGTCCTTGCCCAGAACGGTCTCGGCGAAATCGGCGATGCCGGGGTGGTCGATGAGTTGCTCGAACTCCTCCCCGTGCTCAAACATCTTGGGCCGCCAGATATCCTGCATGTGGTAGATCTCCGCCTCCGGGGAAAACTGGTTGAAGACGCGCTCCAGGCCGTTGCGCAGGGTGGTGACCTCCGCGGGCGAGAGCACATCGGGAAGGACGAGGAAACCGTCGCGGTTGAATTGCGCGAGCAGCTCGGGAGTGGGGACGACGACGGGCATGGGGGGAGGGGGAAGGGGGCAGGGAATGAGGGGGCTGAAAGGGAATAGGGGAGTGAGGGGTTATTTCCCGCTGGCTTTGAGCAGGTCGGTCACGAGGTGGCCGTCGATGCGCAGGCCGTCAATGTTGCAGTCGCGGATGTCGACGTGGCTGAGGTTCACATTGGTGATCTTCGTGCCGGCGAAATTGATGTCGTCAAAGCGGGCGCCGGCCAGGTTGACATCGCTGAACGAGGCCGAGGCGAGGTTCACGTTTTTGATCACGGAACCGGGGATGTCCGACTGGGTGAGGGTCAATTTGCCGCTGATTTGGGTGAGGTCCATGGAGATGGATTTTTATCGCTGAAGCGCGAAAGGGCGAAAGCGCAGAAACCAATTCAGTTTTCGTATTTTATCACTTTCGCGTTTTTGCGATCTGATTGGATTCGAAGCTTTGCGATCAGGACGGCCAGGCGGGGTCGTCCTTGTAGGGGCGGTAGGGCATGCCGCGGGTGAGGTCGGCGACGACGGGGCGTTGCTGGAGCAGCAGCGCCTGCCGGTCGAGTTCCTTGGCGGTCACCTTGCCGGCGGGGAAATAACGGAAGGTGAAGACGTGCTCGCCCTGGTCCACCCAGGCGTAGTGCTCGAGCTTCTCGGGGAGGATCTTCGGGTCGTGGTGCGCAAACGGACAGGAGCGCAGCAGCGTGAGGTGCGCGGCGGACGCGTCGCCGCTGAGGGCGAAGATCTCGGGCGCGACGATGCCGGCGCGGGCGCCGCCCTCGAGGAGGAGCAGCGAGCGGTCGCGCAGGGGGAGTTCGCGGCCATCGCTGGCACGTGTCAGGCCGCCGCCGGAGATGCCGTCGTCGCGGCTGGCGATGGCGGCGCCGGGCGACCACGAGAGGCGGAGGAGCTTGTGATGCTCGTGCCAGGTCACGCGCAGGCGGAGCTCGAAGAAATCCTGGCCGAGGTAGCGCCGCCAGTCGGCGCAGATGCGGCTGGAGCCGATGGTGCCGTCCATGCGCCACGCGGCGCGGACGGGACCTTGCTCGACCTGTACGGGCGCGCTCCAGTGGGCGTGGTCGAGCTGCGGACCGGCGAAACGGTCGAGTCCGTGGGACCATGTGTCGGATTTTTCCTCGATCAGTTTCAGCTCGGGGAGCGGACAGACCGTGCCGGCGACGGGCGTGAGTGAACCCTGGCCGCCGGCGTTGACGGCCAGCGAGAAGTCGGGCGACGCGCCTTTGAGCACCGGCTTTTTGCCGGAGAGATTGCGCGCGATGCGGAAGGTGTGGAATTTCCCGGTGTCGATCGTGGCGGGGAAGACGAGGCGCATCGTATCGGGCATGAGCGTCTCGGGCTCGATGATCTGGTGCGGGACGAGTTGGTTGCGCTCGTTGAGCAGGCACCAGTCGGGTTTCCAGTGCGTCCACTCGAGCCAGGGCTCGTGCTCGATGAAGTCGGAGAATTTCTCGCCGGAGTAATTCGCGAGCACGATGCGCTGGCGCCGGTCCGCGGGCAGGGCGTGGGCCTTCTTGCGGAAGGACTCGCTCAGCACGACCTCGGCGTCGGCCTTCACGCCGGCGAGCTGGTCATCGGCGGCGTGGGCGGCGCTGGGCGTGCAGCTGCCGCCGAGCGTGTCGTGGAAGGAATTGAAACACAGCGTGCGCCAGGCGTCGGCGAGGGCGGGTGCGGCGGCCTGGCGGTCGGCGGGTGAGGCCTTCGCGACGGCGCGTTGGGCGAGGGCGAGCATGTTCTCGGCGCGGCGGACGCCGAGTTTCACGGGGCGGTGGCCGGTGTAGCAGCCGATGGCGTGCATCTGGAGTTCGCCGGTGACGAGCGGGAGGTGCTTCAGCTCGGGTTGCAGCGCGCGGAAGAAGCGCTCGGGCGAGGAGAACTCCAGGCGGGCGCCGGGGATGGCGTCGCGGTTGGCGCGCACCCACTCGATCATGGCTTCGTTGGGACCGCCGCCGTGGTCACCGACGCCGAGGAAGCACATCGTGTGATTTACGTTGTTCGGAAGGGGCGTGAGCGAGGACTCGACCCACTCGAGGTTGGGCGGAAAAATCGTCGCGTAGCCGTGGGAGATGCGGAAGGTGTTCACGACCTTGCCGCCGGGGCGGCCGCGCCAGCGGAAGATGTTGGCGGGCAGCTTTGTCTCGTGGGCCATGGGGCGCATCATCACGTAGTTCTGCTGGCCGTGGGCGGACAGGATGTCGGGGAGGGCGGCGGTGTGGCCGAAGGAATCCACGTTGTAGCCGATCTTCGGGAAGAGCCCGAGGTGCTGCTTGAACCAGTCGCGTCCGATCTGGATTTGCCGGGCCATGTTTTCGGCGCCCGGGAGGTTGCAGTCGGGCTGGATCCACCAGCCGCCCACGACGGACCAGCGCCCGGCGCGGAGGTGGGCCTTGATGCGCTTGAAGAGGGCGGGATCGTGGAGGCGGACCTGCTCGTAAACCCAGGCCTCGCCCCGCGTGAAGATGATGTCGGGGTGGCGGTCGAGCGTGTTGCACATCGTGTAACACGTGTTGAGGGCCTCATCGACGCCGGCCGTCCAGGGCCAGAGCCAGACGGGATCGATGTGGGCATTGAAGACGATGTGGACGGTGCGCATGGGGGCGGGGACTGAGGGAAAGGGACTGAGGGACTGGGGGAAGAGACGGGGCGGGTACCTCTTGGCAGAAACGGGCGGGCGGCTGCAAGCCGCTTGCGGGGGATGACGCGATTGGATTCGGGTAGGGCGAGCCCGCTGGGCCCGCCAGCCTGGATTGGGCAGGTGGAGCGCGTTGTCCCTAACGCGCTGAGTTGGTTTGCACGGCATGCATCGCGGAAGTGGCCAGAAAACGCGTCAGGGACAACGCGTTCCACCCCGGAGCGCGCCCGGCGGTCGCGCCCTACCTCGCCAGCCGCTTGGTCACCGTCGTGATGGCGCGGGCGACCTTCTCGATGTAGCGGTCGGTCATGGCCTCGGTGATCCGCATGGTGAGGCAGTCCTGGAGGATGGCCTCGGACACCGGGCAGGAAACGGCGCGGTAATCCATCTGCGTCAGGCCGAAGTCGCGCACGGGCCAGGCGCCGCCGAAGAAATTGTGCTGTTGGAAAACGGGGTACTGATAGACGGGCCGCGGGATGTAGCCGGCGCCGCAAGGAACGCCCTCGGCGTTGAGCGCGGCGGCGATCTCGGCGCGGGGGATTGAGAAGCGCGCCAACTCGAGGCGCAGCATGTAGAACCAGTAGCTGTGGGTGTCGCCAGGCGCGACGGTGGGCAGGAGCAGGCCGGGCGTACCTTCGAGCAGCGACGTGAGCAGGCTGCCGGCGCGGTGGCGGCGGGTGACGATGTCGGGGAGCTTGGTGAGCTGGGCGGCGGCGACGGCGGATTGCGGCTCGCTGATGCGGTAGTTGGGGGCGAGTTCCTCGACTTCGCGTCCGCCGTTGACGCGATCGTAGGACTTGTCGCCCCACTTCGAGAGGCCGGGGCCGTAAGTTTCGCTATTCGTGGCGACGATGCCGCCGTCACCGCAGGCGATGTGCTTGAAATCGTTGAGTGAGTAGCAGCCGAAATCGCCGACGAGGCCCACGGGAGTGCCGCGGTGCTGGGCGCCCCACGACTGGGCGCAGTCCTCGATGAGGATGAGTTTGTGCTCCTTCGCGATGGCGGAGAGGGCGGTGAGGTCCGCGGGGTTGCCGGCGAGATGCACGGCCATGATGGCGCGGGTCTTCGACGTGATGGCGCTGCGCACGGCGGCGGGGTCCAGATTGTAGGTGCGCGGATCGAGATCGGCGAACACCGGCACGCACTGCTGGTAGAGGATGCCGATGACTGAACCCATGTCGGTGATGGGCGGGACGATGATCTCGTCGCCCGGCCGCAGGCGCAGCGCGGCGACGGCGATGTGCAGGGCGGCGGTGCCGGAAGAGCAGGGGAAGACGTGCTTGAACGGGTAGAGTTTGCGGAATTCCTCGATGAGCGCGGTGGTCTGAGGGCCCTTCCAGTAAAAGAGAGAGGGTTGCTGGACCATCGCGGTGAGGCGCTCCAGTTCGGCGGCACCCCAGCGCTGCGGCTGCGGCGGCGGCTCATCGACGATCGGCTTGGCGGCGGGGGAGGCGACGGTGCTCATGAGGGGAGTTTACAGGACGGAACGGAGAATGGGAGATCGGAATATTGCCCACGGAATACACGGAATCGATCCGGAATTGGTCTCCCTTCCGTGTGTTCTGTGTGTTCCGTGGGCCACCATTTAGCCATCGGAGGGCAGGTATTCGCCGCGGGCGTTCCAGCCGGGGTACCAGGCCTCGAGGGCGGCGAGGGTCTGGCGGGTGTAGTAGGGGTGATTCGGCGGGGGGAAGCGGAACAGGGTACGCTCCTCGGCGGTGAAGGAGGCGACGACCGCCTTCCACATCGGGTCGGTGCCGATGTTGGTGTAATGGACGAAGCCCTCGAACGAGTGATCAGCGCGGCCGAGTCCCCAGCCCCAGGTGAAACGCTGGCCGGTGGTGCCGGTGAAGTCGCTGGCGGCGTGAAACGTGTAGTTGTTGAAGATGCAGACGGTGCCGGGCGGGCAGACGAGCGGTACGGCCTTGGAGAGGTCCTTGCCGTCGCGCGTGCGCACGAGGCGCAGGGGGGCGTTGTCGGCCTTCACTTCCTCGAGGTGGATCCAGAAGCCGAGCTGGCCGAATTCGCGGTGACTCGTGGACATCGGCAGGAGGGAATTATTGCCGTTGTCGATGTGGCCGGGGTCGTTGCAGACGAAGCCGGGATAGCGGGCGAGCAGGCAGCCGACGCGGGCGTGGACGTCGGGGGTTTTGAGGAATCGCCGGCCGAGCTTGATCAGCTCGGGGTGCAGGTAGAGCTGCGACATGCGCAGGTCCGTGTAGGGAAAGGGGATGATCAGCGCGCGGTGGGGCGGCGGGTTGGCCTTCACCTCATCCCAAGGCTTGAGCGCGTTGCGCTGGGCGGCCTGGAGGGCGGGCAGCTCGTCGTCGGGGATGAAGCGCGGAAGAATGAGGAAATTTTCCTCCAGCAACTGCTGGAACTGGGCCTCCGTGATGCGCTGGTGAGGATGGGTGACGTAGCTTACGGAAGGCATGGGGCGATTTTACAGGAGGGAACGGAGAGAACGGAGGGGTGAGAGGCAATAAGGCTTCGGATTTTTTACCACGGATTACACGGAGGACACGGATCAATCCGGAGAGGCATGGATTGGATTCTGATCCGTAAACATCCGCGTATTCCGTGGTAAAAAAACTCCGGGAGATGGGGGCTTAGCTCCGTTCTCTCCGTTCCCTCCTGTGCAAACAAAACTCAGAGATTGAAGAAGCGCCGGGCGTTGGCGGCGCCGATGAGGGTCTTGGCGCGGGCGGGGATGCGGGCGCCGCGGAGTTTGTCGGCCTCGCCGCGGGTGGAGAGCAGGGGCGTGCACGTGCCGAGCATGAGCCGGCGGGCGGGAAACTTGGGGAGCATGAGCTCGAGGCAGTTCGTGGTCTCGCAGAAGGAGATCTCGGCGGAAAAGTTCGTGAAGTTGGGCGCGAGCTTCTCGACCTCGCCCTTGTAGATGCCGGCGAAGAGCACGTGGTGCCGCGGGAACCGCCCGAGGAAGCGGGCGAGCTCGGGCACGGGCACGCCCTTGATCCGCAGGGCGAAATACTTGTGGCGCTCGTCCTCGAGGCGGACGTTGAGGATGAGCTTCAGCTTGGCGTCGGCGAGCGCGGCCATGAACGGCACAAGGTGGGCGGCGCCGAGCTTGTAGCGGTGGTAGTTCGGCAGGATCTTCACCGCGCGGAGCGGGGCGGCGTCGCGGCACTCGGCGAGCTGCTCGCGCCAGTTGCGGAGCGCAGGGTTGATCACGGGCACGGGGATCAGCGCGGGCGACCGGCGGACGGCGGCAAAGAGCTTCCGGTTCGCGGGCATCGGCTCGGGCAGGAAGACGGCGCCGAAGTGGGAGACGAGCGCGCGGCGGATGCCGTTGGAGGCGAGGTGGGCGGCGAGTGCCGGGCCGGTGCGGTCCGGCACGGGGGTGAACGGCCACGGGCCCAGGTTGACGTTGGTGTCGATCAGCATGGCGCGGGTCAGTTCAGGGTGAGCTTCAGGAGCCGGGCGGTGTTTGTGAACAGCAGTTTCCGCCGGTCGGCGGCGGAGATGTTCGCGCCGAGGATGCGGCCGATGGTGACGCTGTTTTCCCGGATGGGCAGGTCGGAGCCGTAGAGCACGCGGTCGGCGCCGAGGTGCTCGACGGCGAACTCGATCAGGCCCTCCTCGGGGAAGCCGCCGGAGGTGTCGACGAAGAGGTTGGGGCAGTCCTTGGCCTCGAGCACGCCGCGGAAACCGATGCCGGTCAGGTGGGCCATGATGATTTGCACGTCGGGGAAGCGCCGGGCGAACAGGGCGGTGTCCTCGGGGTCACTCTGGTGCTTCCGGTCGTTGATGTTCACGGTGCTCCAACTGTGCTGGAGGACGGGGAGGTGGAACGCGCGCGCGGCCTTGGCGACGTGGCGCATGGCGGAGTGGGATGCGTTGTTGGCGATCTCGAGCTTGATGCCGCGGAAGCCGGGCTTCGCCGCGCACCGCTCGGCCTCGGCCATCGTGGCGCGCTCGCCGAGCAGCGGGTTGAGGTAGCAGAACGCCGTGAAGTAGTCGGGAAACATCCGCGCGGCGGTGGCGGTGTCGTCATTGATCTTGCGCAACTGCTCGGCGTTGGGCGTCGCCCCGTAGAGGAGCACGTCGCCGAGCACGATCATGTGCACGATGTCATGGCGCCGGCCGTGGTCGACCCAGCGCTGCAGGTGGACCCGGTCGGCGGGGTTGCCGAAAACCGGGTGGGTGTGAACGTCGATGATGCGCATGGGGTCCGGGCCGAGTCGCACGCAGGCTGCGGGAGAGAAAACGGAGTGACAAGACCGTTCACGGCTCGCACAGTCCGGGTCCCTTTTCATGCCCACGCCACCGCTCGACGACCACGGGATTGAACAACTCCTCTCGCAGCCGACCGCCGGCGCGATCGAGGCGGTCCGCCAGCTCGACGGTGACTACATGGTGCTCGGCGTCGGCGGCAAGATGGGCACCAGCACCGCGGTGATGCTGCGACGCGCGCTCGACGCGGCGGGGAAGAAGGCGAAGGTTTACGGCGTGTCGCGGTTCAGCCGGCCCGAGGCCAAGGCCGAGCTCGAGCGCTGCGGCGTACTGGCGCTGTCGTGCGACCTGGCCGACCCGGAGCAGGTGGCGAAGCTGCCCGAGGTGGCGAACGTGGAGTACCTCGCCGGCCAGAAATTCGGCACCGACTCGGCGCCGGACGAGACCTGGATCCAGAACACGATCGTGCCGTCCATCGTGGCGAAGAAATTCCGCACCTCGCGCATCGTGGTCTTTTCCACTGGCTGCGTGTATCCCTTCACGCCGGTCAGCGGCCGCGGCGCGACCGAGGCGACGCCGGTGGCGTTCATGGGTGAGTACGCGAGCACCTGCGTGGGCCGCGAGCGGGTATTCACGCACTACGCGCGCAAGTACGGCACGAAGCAGCTGATGTACCGGCTCAATTACTCGACGGAACTGCGCTACGGCGTGCTGGTGGATATCGGGCAGAAGGTGCTGGCGGGCGAGCCGGTGGACATCACGATGAATGTCTTCAATTTCATCTGGCAGGGCGACGCCTGCGCGCGGGCGATCCAGTGCCTGCTGCACGTGGCGAATCCGCCGAAGCTGCTGAACGTGACGGGGCTGGAGAAAGTCACGCTGCGGGATGCGGCCGAGCGCTTCGGGAAGGTTTTCGGCAAGACGCCGGTGATCACTGGCACCCCCGCGGACGCAGCCTGGCACTCCGATGCGAGCGAATCGGTCCGGCTCTTCGGGCCGACGAGCATGTCGCTGGATAATCTGATCGCGATGATCGCGAATCACCTGAGCGCCGGCGGCAAGCTGCTGGGCAAGCCCACGCACTTCGAAACCCGCGACGGCAAATTCTGACCATGGACCTCCGCGCCCACCTCCTCAAAGGCCACGTCATCCCGGCCCAGCCGCTCGCGCTCGACGTGTCGCGAAAGTTCTCCGAGCGCCACCAGCGCGCCATCACCCGCTACTACGTGGCGGCGGGCGTCGGCGGACTCGCCGTCGGCGTGCACTCGACTCAGTTCGAGATCCGCGAGCCGCAGCACGGGCTGTTCAAGCCGGTGCTCGAGCTGGCGGCGCGCACGATTGACGAGGAGCTGAAGAAGGCGCCGCGCCCGTTCATCAAGATTTCCGGCATTTGCGGCCGCACGGAGCAGGCGGTGAAGGAGGCGGAGCTGGCGAAGTCGCTCGGCTACCAGGCGGGCCTGCTGAGCATGGCGGCGTTCAAGAACGACCCGGAGGAGGCGATGATCGCGCACTGCCGGGCCGTGGCGGCGATCATCCCCGTGATCGGCTTTTACCTGCAACCGGCGGCGGGCGGGCGGTTGCTGGGTTACTCGTTCTGGCGGAAGTTTGCGGAGATCCCGAACGTGATCGCGATCAAGCTCGCGCCGTTCAACCGCTACCAGACGATCGACGTGATGCGCGCGCTGGCGGAGTCGGGCCGCGACGACATCGCACTCTACACCGGCAACGACGACAGCATCGTGGTGGACCTTTTCACGCCATTCACCTTCGAGCGGAATGGCAAAAAAGTGACGCGCACGATCGTCGGTGGCCTACTGGGCCACTGGGGCGTGTGGACGCAGCGCGCGGTGCAGCTGCTGGAGGAGATCAAGCAGGCGCGCGGCTCGGCTACGCTGGAGAAACGCTGGCTGGAGCGGGCGATTGCCGTGACGGACATGAATGCGGCGCTCTTTGACTCGGCGAACGGATTTCGCGGCTGCATCCCGGGCATTCTGGAAGTGCTGCGGCGCGGCGGGCTGGTGCCGACGCTCAACTGTTTGAATCCGCACGAGGTGCTTTCACCCGGTCAAGCCGAGGAGCTCACGCGCGTGGCGAAGGCATATCCGGAGCTGACGGACGACGCGTTTGTCGCGGCGAACCGGGACAAGTGGCTCGCATGAGGGATGTGACCATGGATTGTGTTCTCCAGACAGACTCCGGGGTAGGGCGGGTCTTTGACCCGCTCTCGGGGTGCACAGCAAGGGCGGGTCAAAGACCCGCCCTACCACCATCATGACTACCCCTACATCACTCGATGAGCTGCTCGCGCAGATGGTGTCGTTTGACACCGTGAACCCGCTCGTGGGCGGACCGGCGGAGGGCGAGGAGAAGCTCGCGGCGCACCTCGAGACCCTCGCGCGCGGGTGGGGGCTGCAGACGCGGCGGGCGGCGGTGCCGGGTAACGCCAGCGGGGCGCGCAATTTGATCATCACCTGCGAGCCGGTGCCGGGTGGCGAGTGGCTGATGTTTGAGAGTCACCTGGACACCGTGAGCGTCGCGGGCATGACGATCGCGCCGCACGGCGGAAAGATCGAGGGCGGCCGGCTGTGGGGCCGCGGCGCCTGCGACACGAAGGGCTCGGGCGCGGCGATGCTGTGGGCAATGCGTGAGTATGCGCGCGATGCGCGGCGGCCGCGGAATGCGGCGCTGGTGTTTGCCGTGGACGAGGAAGTCCGGATGACGGGCGCGATTGCGTTTGCGAAGCAGGAGCTGAAGGAATTTCTGCCGAAGTTGCGCGGAGTGATCGTCGGTGAGCCGACGCTGCTCAAGCCGATCGTGGCGCACAACGGGGTGATCCGCTGGCGGACGATCACGCGCGGGCGCGCGGTGCATTCCTCGATTCCCAGCAAGGGTGTTTCCGCGATCTCCGCCATGCTCAAGGTGGTGGAGACACTCGAGTCGAAGTACGTGCCGACCGTGACCCGGAGCCACCCGCTGACCGGCAGCGCGGCGGCGAGCGTGAACGTGATCCGCGGAGGCGCGGCGGTGAACATCATTCCCGCTTACTGCGAGATCGAGTGCGACCGCCGCACGGTACCGGGCGAGACCGAGGAAATGATCCTCCGCGAGCGGGACAACGTCCTGGCGGGTCAACCCGTCGAACACGATTCACTCTATGTCGTCCCCGCGATGGACGATGCGCTGGGCCGTGATTTCCATAAGTGGATCAGCCCGGTGCTCACGCGCCACGGTTGCGACGCGACAGGCTGCGGGGCGGCCTACGTGACCGACGCGAGCCACTACGCGGCGGCGGGTGCGCCGAGCATTGTCTTTGGACCGGGTGACCTATCCCAGGCGCACACGAAGGACGAATGGGTCGCGCTCGATCAGCTTAACAAGGCTTCGGCGGTGTACCTGGATCTGCTGCGGGTGCCGATTTGAGGCAAATCACGCAAAACTCATCACCGCGATGCAAGCTGGCGGCAGGGTCGCAATGAGTTTTGCGCCGTCGAAGCTGAAGTCGGTCCACGGCACCGAGGTGACGCGGTTGGGAGCGTCGGGGGTGTTGATGTCGGTCAGCGCTGATGCGGTGAGCATGCGGCCCGCCTTCGCCGAGCCTACGGCGGGCAGGCCCGCGAATGTGAGTTCCACGGTGACGGGCTTGGTCGGGTCGGTGTGGGCGAGGGTGACGGTGATGGAGCCGTCGGCGGCGCGGGAGGCGGTGGCGGAGACGCGGGGGTAGGCGCCGTCCTCGTGGGTGCGCATCTGGGGGTCGCCGGTGACGGGCAGGCGGATGGCGTCCTGGTGGGGCGTGTAGAGGTCGAAGACGTGCCAGCTGGGCGTGCGGACCATTTTGCCGCCGAAGGTGAGGATCATCGCGTGGAGGACGTTGATGACCTGCGCGACGTTGGCCATGGACACGCGCTCGGCGTGGGCGATGAAGAGGTTGAGGGTCAGTGCGGCGAGGACGGCGTCGCGGATGGTCTGCTGCTGGTAGAGTTCGTTGGCGGGATGGCTTGGGTCGTTTTCGTACCACGCGCCCCATTCGTCCACGACGAGTCCGATGCGGCGCTGGGGATCGTGGCGGTCCATGATCGCGGTGTGCCGGGTGAGGAGTTCGTCGAGGAACCAGCCGTGGGCCATGACGCGGTTCCAGTCGGCGGCGTCGAACTTCGTGGCCGGCATCAGCCGCGGGGCCTTGGCGGGCGGCGTCAGGCCGTTCATGTAGTAATGCAGCGAGAGCCCGTCCATCACGGCGCCGTTGAAGCGCGGGTTCGTGCACTCGCGCATGATGACCTCGGTCCAGGCGTAGTCGTCCACGGCAGGGCCGGTGGCGATGCGGTAGAGCCGGGTTTTTTCGTAGTTGCCGAGGAAGTTCGAGTAGCGGCGGAACTCGTCGGCGTAATATTCGGGGCGCATCACGCCGCCGCAGCCCCAGCTCTCGTTGCCGACGCCCCAGAAGCGCACGCCGTAGGGCGCGGGGTGGCCGTTGGCGGCGCGCTCGTTGGACAGGACGGTGCCGACGGGGGCGTTGAGATATTCCACCCAGTCGCGCATCTCCTGCACGGTGCCGCTGCCGAGGTTGCCGCTGATCACGGGCTCGCAGCCGACCTGTTCGCAGAGATCGAGGAACTCATGCGTGCCGAACGCATTGGTCTCGAGCTGGCCCCAGGTGTCGTTGCGCATCCGCGGGCGCTTGGCGCGCGGACCGATGCCGTTGCGCCAGTGGTAGGCGTCGGCGAAACAGCCGCCGGGCCAGCGGAGATTCGGGACCTTGATCGCGCGCAGGGCGGCGACGACGTCGGAGCGGAGGCCGCGGACGTTGGGGATGGGCGAGTCCTCGCCGACCCAGATGCCCTCGTACACGCAGCGGCCGAGGTGCTCGGCGAACTGGCCGAAAATGTGGCGGCTGATCTTCGGCCCCGGCTGGTCGGCGGCGACGGAGAGGACGATGCGGTCGGGGTTCATGCGGCGGAGCCCAAGTAGTTGCCGTAGGCGATGGAGAGCACGGCGGCGACGAGCACGGTGAGGGCGATACCCAACGCGCGCAGTGTCCGCGGCTGGCACCCGCGCCACTCGCGGAGGCCGAGCCCGAGGACGTTGCTGAACGCGACGAGCATGATCATGTGCAACGCCCAGCTGGAAAAGTCGTAGGCGCCCATCCG
>CAIMAQ010000045.1 GCA_903839035.1 uncultured Opitutia bacterium | reverse complement strand
CCCTTAAGCGAGCTGCTGCGAACAGCGAGAAACCCACCGCGCGCCATATCGTTCTCAGCTTCCGACGAACCACGCTGAGCTTTCGTAACGATGGCAATGAAATCGTGTTCAGCTTTCGGCATCGGAGCACCGGCGGATGCAGTGGCGGCTGGACTGCTTGACGACGACGAACTTGACCCACCCTTCTTATCGCCACCAACAATCGCTCCAATAATCATTAGTCCAATGAATCCGCCACCGACGTAGAGGATAAGCCGTCGGCAACCGCTCTTTTTTTTGTTCGGAGCGCCGCACTTCGGGCACGCTTTCGCTTCAGACGACATCTCAGTTTGGCAGGTCGGGCATTTGATCAATGAGCTCATTTGTGGGTATGGGGTGCAGGGTTTCGCTTCGCAGCCTTGCTAAGGGACGGGGGGTAAAGACTTACGGAAGCCACTAATTACACATTGTGTATGAGCTCCTAAGTTGCTGCACACGAGATTCTTTACTCCGCATTTGTTGCCATACCTAGAAATCTCACGCGCATAATTTGGCATTATAGGACATGATATAACTGACCGAGAACTTATAGCGGGGCCTTAACGGTTCGCGATACCCCGCCAGGCAAGAGCCTCAACCATTTGCGTTTCACCTTGCGGTAAAAACGCATTTGCAGGCCCTCCTTATTCAAACGCTGCAAGGTTATCGTGTCGCCCAGATGCAGCCGAAGGTCCCGGATTAAGCTCTTTGGCAGAATCAGAATCTTGGAGCCGTCACTGCAATCTGTGATCTGGGCGATGCCGTAACTGCGAGATTTCATGGGGAATCAGTTAGCTCCCCGACGGTGAGTATGAGCACATCGGCCAGATGCTGGAGCTACTGGAAACCTGAGATCCATGGGTGACGCCAAGCTCCGGGTCATCGCCACGGAACTCGTCACCTAGGTTCGCAAGAGTGTGACCATTGACTGGACCTTGCTGGAGGGGGGCGCAGGCCAAGTTCCGGGTGATGGTGAAGCGCATCCTGAACAAATTCGGCTACCCACCACATCTCCAGGATGCCGCGGTTAAGGAAGTGCTGGCTCAGGCCTCCCTCCTCTGCGGCGACTGGGGGGGGGCGTAAGACTTGGACGCGGGTTATGCGATCCTGCGGGATCGCGGACGGGGTGAGAATCGAATCTGAGCTTTAATTCTGCAACTTGCCTTGCTCCTATCGATTGCAAAAAAGGAAGCAGTAGTTGTCCACAGGCCGAAAGGAAGCACTCGCTGGCAAATCGGCCACGGACTGGTTCCATCGACAATGAGCGGGGGTGCGCGGCGCGAAAGGTGGTGGGCCGACTGGGACTCGAACCCAGAATCAAAGGATTATGAGTCCTCTGCTTTAACCATTAAGCTATCGGCCCATCTGTTCGCGATGTTGTCGCGAACAAGGGCAGAAGTGACAAGTTACAAGTGCCCCGCCAACGGGTTGGCGCGGGCGCGTCCTAGCGGACTTGGGGAGTGAGATCCCGGGTCTCGTGCACGCGGCCGGTGTCATCGTCCAGCTGTTGCGCCTGAATGCGGTCGAAATCCAGGCGAGCCAGGTCGATTTTTCGGACCTGCCGGTTCTGCATCGTGTGGTAGTAGAAAATCCGGTTCTTCAGGTCGCAGGCCGTGGTGATCTGAGTGCCGCTCTCGATGTCCGGTGCAATCTTGCCCGTCGGCGCGAGTGCGCCGAGTGGCAGGTTGAAACTGTCGAGAATACGGAACGCCTCGAACACGGCATCCGTCGCACTGGCCAGAGGCCGGGCCGAGGCGGTGAGCGCGGCGGCGCGAACAAAACGTGACGGAGGAGTGTAGTCGCCCGGCATCCCAGCCAGGCCGGATCCGGCACCCAGCGGGCTCAGCTGCAGATTGCCGACCGTGAGCGGGGAACGCGGAGCCGGCGTAAGGTGCAGGTAGTTGCGCAGGTTGGTAAGATGCCAGTCGTAAGTCGGCGAGTTGGTGATGACGCCGAGGAAGGCGTCGTAGACCTTGACCTGCCCGCCCGCGACGAACTCCACCACGATGCTCGCGCCGGTCGGGTCGCTAAACTTGCAGTGGAAGGGCAGCGCGGCACCGCCAAAGCGCTCGTCGTCAACCTGCACGACGCGGACCTTGGGCAACCGCTCGCGGACCTCCGCGACGGTGCGGCAAGTGGAGAGCGTCCACTGCATAAAGTCGCCGATGCTGAGCGAGCGTGCCGCCTGGGCTGCGTCGTAGGGGCAGTACTCGGCATAGCCCGGCAGGTAGTAGAGGCCGACGTACAACCCCGCCTCGTTGAGCCCGTCGGGCCCGTAGGGCTGGCCGTACGCGGTGAGCGTCACGAAGCCGTACTGGCCGGTCCAGGCCATGCCGCGGGCACCCGCAGGCGCCTGCGCGGTAAAAGCCTGCCGGCGGGGGAATACTGCAATGCGGTTATGCTGGGCGTCGCCGAGAGCCCACTCCACGGTGCGGGCCGCAATGACGGAGCCATCCTGCGCGGTTAAGGAAATGCCCGTGCAGGCGGCGGACCGCGACGGGCTGAGCAGCAGGGCGCCGATGAGAGCGGGCAGGACGGTGAGGGAGCGAAGGTGATTGGTCATGGCGGTGAACCCGAATAGGTCGCGCCAAAAAGCAAGCCCGGCCGCGATGGGCAAGGTTGTTCTTCTTGCCCGACCGTCTGCCATAAAAACCACGACTAAGGCCGGATGGGGGCGGATAGAAAATGAGACCAAGGCAACGTTTCCCCGCCCATAGAGTCAGGATCAGCGGCCGGGAGGACGGTCTCCAGTCTGCCCATGCCGAGACCGGGCGTGCGGCTGGGTTGCTGGATCTCAACGGAAGCCGGGGAGCCGGACGGAACCGGCGGCGAGCCCGCACCGAACGTTCATTTTGCCGGAATTGCCTCCGGTCTGTTCCCTGCTCTTCATCGCCGGCTTGAATCTCGCCGACGCCATTGCCGCCACGCGTTCGTACATCGACGCCAACTGGGAAAAGACCTTCCGCGTGTCCCGCGAGGAGACCGCCAAGGAGATCTCCCTGCCCCGTCCCCACACCGTCCCGTCCACGGACCCGACCATGTGGCTCTTCTTCTACTGGGACACCTACTTCACCAACCTCGGCCTCATTCGGCAGGGCCGTTTCGACCAGGCGCTCAACAACGCCGAAAACATCATCTACGTTCTCGATCGCTTCGGCTTCGCGCCCAACATCTCCGTCAAGATCGCGCTCAACCGCAGCCAGATCCCGGTTTCCGCCGTGCTGTTCCAGGAGATCTACGCTCACTCCCAGGACCGCACCTGGCTCGCCCGCGCTTATGCCGCCCTCGTGAAGGAATATGCCTTCTGGATGGCCCTGCGGCTCGCCCCCAACGGCCTCGCCACCTGCGGCAACTTCGCCGACCCCGTCACGCTCGCCCACTTCTACGAGGTCATCAAACCCCGCCTGGCCGACATTCCCGCCGATCCTGTCGCGCGCCTCCGCTATCTCCACCACAAGATGGCGGAATGCGAGGTGTGGGACTTCAACCCGCGCTTCAACCAGCACGCGGCGGATTTCAACCCGGTGGACACGAACGCGATCCTCTACCAGTTCGAAACCATTGCCGGCGATTTCGCCCGCGAGCTCGGCCACGCCGACGCCGAACCAGTCTGGCGCGAGCGCGCCGCCCGCCGCCGCGCCCTCGTGAATGAGTATCTCTGGGACGAGGCCAGGGGGTTCTATTTCGACTACGACTGGGCCAACCGGCGCCCCGGTCGCGTTGTCTCCGCGGCCCCGTATTTCGCGTTGTGGTCGGGCATCTGTTCCGACGCGCAAGCCGCTGCGCTCGCCCGCAATCTCCCGCTCGTCGAACGCGCGCATGGCGTGATGACCTGTGCCGAGGGGAGCAACACCTCCGCCAACACCTACCAGTGGGACGCCCCCAACGCCTGGCCGCCGCTGCAGACCGCCGCGATCATCGGCCTGCTGCGCCACGGTTTTAAAGCTGAAGCCCGGCGGATCGCGGAAAAATACGTCCTGACCTGCGCCCGCAACCTCGCCACCACCGGCCAGCTTTGGGAAAAATACAACGCCCTGACCGGCCGCATCGACGTCGCCGACGAATACAAGATGCCGCACATGATGGGCTGGACCGCCGGCGGCTGCGTGCACGCCATCGAGGTGCTCGAGTCCGTCTGAGCGACGCCCGTAGGTCGGGCTTTACACCCGATATCTGCACGTCGGGCGTAAAGCCCGACCTACAGTTCCACGCGCTCCAGCGCGGACAGGTCCAGCCCCACTGCGCAGCCGAAGGGCGCGCGAAGCACCGTGCCGAGTTGGATTTTCCCTGCCTTCACGTCGAGCCGCGGCCAGCCGGCGGGGCTGCGAGTGTAAAGGTCGCTGTGGTGCGCGAGGATGAATTCCTGGATCGCAACGGGAAACTGCGCGAGCCCGGTGAAGTAATGATGGCCGTTGCGCTCGATGCTCGTCACGCCGAGCACCGCCGCCACCGCGAGGTCCTGCAGCAACGCCACCGGCCCGACATTCGTCAGGTCCTCGCCGCTGAGCATCGCCGGCAACCCCGCCGAGCGACGCAGCGCGAGCAGGCAGGCGTGACCCACGCCCTTGAAGATGCCCTTGCAGTTCTTGTGGCTCGTCCCGGCGTAACCCAGCGCGAGCGCCGCCGGCAGGCTGCCGAGCTCGGCGTCGGACTCGTCGATGATGATCGGCGGGCGTTCCGGCCACGCCGCCCAGTCGGCTGCGGGCGTCAGTGCCACGTCGCGGTGCAGCGGCTGCTCGATGAAGAGCAGCTTCGGCCAGAATTTCCGCAGCGCCGGTTCGGCCAGCAGCGCGCGCATCTGCGCCGCAAACACCGCCGGGTCGCGGAAGCTCTCGTTGCCATCGAGCGAGAACGCGTAGTCCCCGCCGCACTCGCGCTCGAGCACTGCCGCGATCTTCAGCAGCCGCTCCTTCGCCCGCGCCACGTCCGCGTCAATTTTGATTTTGAAGTGGCGCAACCCGTAAAATTTCACGCACGCCGCGAGGGACTGGGGCAGCCCGTCGTGTACACGGTCGGCCGCGGTGATCTCGGACTCCTCGATCGAATCCACCAGCCCCACCGTGTGCCGCGCAAACACCTCCATCGGCGGCGGCGCCGGCAGCCAGTCGCGCGCCGCGGTGCCCGCCAGTTGCGGGTGCAGCGCGCCCAGGTCCACGCCGAGGCGGTTTTCCCGCAGCGCCACGGCGAACGAAAGCCCGACTGAGCGGCAAAATGCGTCCAGCAACGCCCGCTCCACCAGCGATGTTCCGAAATGCGCGAGCAGCGGCGGGATCTTGTGCGCGGCACCCCAGGAGCCCTGCGCGGCATACAGCTGCTGCCAGAACTGGAACGGCGTCTCCGCCCGGATCGTCCGCGCGCTGGCCACCGCCGCCCGGATCACGACCAGCATCTCGTCGATTTCCTCGGCGAGCGCCCGGCTCGGGTCCTTGGTAAACCACTTCGGCGGCAGGTGATCCGCCGCGAGCCCCTCGTGGGTTTTCCCGTCGAGCTCGAACGTCAGCCGCAGGATCACGTGCGGCACCTCCGTCATCGTCACGATTCCATAGCGAAACGGCATCCGCGCGCGCAGCTGGATCCGGAAGAGTTCGGCGTGACGGAGTTGAATCATGGCCGGAGGCTGGACAGGTGAATTGGTTTAAACAATCCTGCCGGTGCTTTCATCCCCCGGACTCTATTCCCCATGAAAACCACCCCCCTGCTGCTTGGTTTTTGCCTCCTCGCGCCCGGCCTGATCGCCGCGCCCCCGCACCCGACCGTGCTCCGCGTCAAATACAGGGATAAGATGCTGGAGGTGGTCCGCGTGCACCGCGACGACCCGTATGTGATCGTGGACGGCCACGAGACGCTGATCCGCTCCAAGCCCCTCTACTTCCTCGAGAACGCCAACGGCTACAGTGACAATTTTGTGCAGACACCCCGCAGCTTGAGCGGAAAATTCCAGATGCACGTGCTGGGCGATCATTATTTCAACGACCGGGAGGGCGGCATCAGCGCGACGATCACCTTCGAGGTGCCGATGACGGCCCGGAAAACGATCAAGCACGGGTTTATCACCATCGCGATCGCGACCACGGTCGGTTTTGGTGAAATCATCGTGCACGATCTGCCCGAGCTGCCGGCCGGCAAGCCGGTCAAGGTCAAGCTGGAGGTGCACCAGATGCCCAGCGTGAACGAGCCGGCCTTTTTTGCGCAGATCTTTGACGATGAGGGGCGCGAGGTCCGGACTCCCGACCTGGCCCTGGCCTGGAGTTATTATGCCCAGCGGGACCGCGCCCGCCTCGCCAAGGCCGTGGAGTCGTACGTAAAGAAATTTCCCAACGCCGACCACGAGCTCGTCCCGGCCTTCACCCCCAGCCCAATTTTCCAGTCCACCGCCGTGCTGCCGACCGGCGAGGTGACCGTGGAACTCAGCGTCATGGAAGACGGCACCGTCTCCAACGTGGACGCCGGCATGATCGCCGACGACAGCGCCCGGGAGAGCGTGATTCAGGCGCTGAGCGGCTGGCTCTTTTTGCCCAAGCTCAAGGCCGGCCAGCCCGTGTTCTTCCGCGTCCGGGTACCGCTGCAGTTCTGAGTCCCATGCGACCCGGAAACTCCGCCGTCGCCAAACTCCCGGGCCCCGTCTCAAGTCACCTCATGCTCAGGAAATCCGCCGACCAGTGGTTCGCCGAGTACGGCGAGAGCCACCAGGATCACGCCAACGAGGTGATCCACTGGATTTGCGTGCCGCTCATTTTCTTCAGCGGGCTCGGTTTCATCTGGGAAATCCCGACGCCCAACGCGTGGGAAACGAGCCTGCCGTGGTTCAACTGGTCCATCGTGGCCATCGCCCTCACGACCCTGTTCTACGCCTGGCTTTCGCTGCCCCTCGCGATCGGGATGCTCGGCTTCATGACCGTCTGCCAGACCGTGCACCTGCGCTTCGA
Source organism: uncultured Opitutia bacterium (assembly GCA_903839035.1). GTDB lineage: Bacteria > Verrucomicrobiota > Verrucomicrobiia > Opitutales > Opitutaceae > Opi-474. The sequence goes on along the minus strand of CAIMAQ010000045.1, from coordinate 38,501 downwards.
GATGATGGCGCCCTGGCCGGTCTGGAAAATCTGCGCCGTCATCTTCGTCCTCGCCTGGATCGGCCAGTTCATCGGCCACCAGATCGAGGGCAAAAAGCCGTCCTTCCTGAAGGACGTGCTGTTCCTGCTCATCGGCCCCGCGTGGCTGCTGAGCAAGGTCTACAAAAAAGTCGGCCTGAAGTACTGACCCCGCCAGGCCCGCCGGCTCACTCGATCACGCCGACGAGCCCAAGCGCGGTGCGCGAACCCCGGCCCGCCGAACCCGGACCCGGCAGCGTCTCCAGCTCAAACCGGTGTGGCCCGGGCGCCAGGTCCTCGGTGATGACCAGCGGACGCAGCCAGCCTGCCTCGCCCGCCCACGAGGGACAGTCGCGCTGCGATTCCTCCCAGGCGCCACCATCGAGGCGGTAACGGATTTCGCCCGACGCCTTGCCAAAGTCGAAGGCCAGCAGGAGTCCGCGCCCGGCGAAATCCACGCGCAGTCCGGCCCCCGGTGCGACCGTCATGAGGACCTGCGTGATGCCGGGGCAGCTTGTCCAGCGCCGCAGCGTCCATGGTCCAGTCCAGTTAAGCGTGGCCAGCGGGAGCAAGCGGACGCGTTCCCACGCGCCCGGGACGAGCGCTGCAGGCCGCTGCGGCGGGCGGGATACGCCGGCCGCCGGGCCGCCCTTTGCGAGGCCCTCGGCCAGAAAAGCCATCACCGCCTGCGCGTAGCAGAGGCTGCCGCGTTCGGTCGGGTGCAGGCCGTCCGGGAGCCATTCCTCCCAGCGCATGAGCCCGCGCCGCACCTCGCGCAGCCCCTGCAGACCCATCCACACGGAACTGAGGCCGTAGTGTTCCGCCAGCTGCTCAAAGTCGGCGATCGAGGCCGGCACCCGGCCGGCAAACATGTCCGTCTGCAGGTCGGGGCTGTAAGTATAGACCACAACCACGTCGCACGTCCCGACACGCAACAGTTGCCGGAGCAGGCCCTCGCGGGTGCGCGCGCGCCGCGCCGCCGGCGTGCCAAAGTCGTTCACGGCATATTCGACGAAGACGAGGTCACAGCCGCGATCGAGGATCTCGGATTGCACGCGGACCGCCGCCAGTTCACTGCCGGTCGCGCCGATCGCGGCATTCTCGACGGCCAGCCGCACTCCCGGAAAGGTATCGGCCAGCCAAGCGACCAGCGGACCGGGCCAGGAGGGACCGGGGGCCGAGATGGATCCGCCGAGAAAGCCCACGGTCAGCCGGCCGCCGGCCAGCGCGGCGCGGGTCCGGTCGAGGGCGCCGCGGGGGCGGATCACCGGGCCTAGTTGGTCAATCGGGTTGGAGGCAGGGGACATGGGGAAATTGGGCGCTGCAGCCAAGCAGGACTGGGCGCCCGAACGCCAGCCTCACATCGCCATGCGGGCCCAGCCGGTGCGGGCGGGGTCGAGCGGCGGCAGGCCGAGGATTTCCCGGCCGAGCGTGACGTAGTAGCGGTAGTTTTCCAGCGGCGTGCCGTTGGGGATGCGGTGGTCGAGCCCGAGCGCGCAGCCGGTGCGCAGGGCCGGGGCGAGCTTGTACTCGAGCTCGCGGCGGATGGCCGCGCGGTCCTGGCGCAGCACATGCTTGTCAATACCGCCGCGCATCGCAAGGCGCGTGCCGTAGGTCTTCCGGACTTCAACAATATCCATGCCGGCCGCAGGTTCCATCGGGTAGATGCTGGTGAGACCACAGTCGAGGAGCGCCGGGATGACGGGGTTGATGTTACCGTCGGTGTCCTGCTCAAAGATGCGCGCGCCCCGGGACGACATCAGATCCCAGACCCGGCGGTAGTAGGGCTGGAAGTATTCGTTAATCTGCACGGGCCCGACGAGCGGGCCGGATTTTCCGGCAAAGTCCTCGTGCACCATCAACTGGTCGATTTGCAGGGTTTCACTGATCGGCTCGAGCACGCGCATCGTCGTGTCGGAAATCGTGGCCAGGATGTCCGCCATCAGCTCGGGCTGCTCATAGTACGCGAGGCAGGCGACCTCCTCGCCCATCAGGTCGCGCGGGGTGTCGAACGCCCCCGGCATGTGCGCCACCACCAGGCTGCCTTCCGCCTGCGCGCGGCGCGCGGCCTCGATTTCATCCCAGTGGATGCGGCCCGGGTTGAACGTGTAGAACGGCTTCACGCGCAGCCAGTCATCCATGTCCTTCACCGGGAAATTCATCGGCAGCGGGATGGTTGCGGTCTGCTTCAGGAGCAGCATTTCCCGGCCGAGGCAGTCGCGCTCGAGGCGGCGCTCCGCAGTGTCCTCAAGCACCACGGACGGCGGCCCCTGCAGGTGGGTGTAGCCGCCGCAGAACACCGTGGGCACGTAGTCCCAGTCGAACGCGGTCATCGCGATCTCGGCCTCGGACGCGCCTTGGGCGCGCCATTCGGCGTCGAGCCCGATGAGCGGGCCGAAGAGTTCGGTGAACATCGGCCGCGGTGCGGCCCCGAAGGTCATGAGGTCGAGGTATTGTTCACGGTTCCAGCGCATAGGTTTTGGGAGGGAAATAGTTCACGCAGAGGCGCAAAGCCGCGGAGCTTGGGAGCAACGGAGGGTGGGTTTAAAAATTCGTTGTTTGTCTTGGTCTCAGCGGCTTTGCGTCTCTGCGTGAAAAATTCAGCGTTGCCGGTGTTCCTCCAGGTACGCGCGGTACTGTTCCAGCATCGCCGCGGGAATGTTCGCCGGGAGGTGGTTGCCGGTGGCGAGGATCACGGCGCGGCACGTCCGGGCCAACTGGAGCGAGCGGTCGATCGAGGCGCGCACGGTCTCCCACTTCCCAAACGTCAGGTCGCGGCAGTCCACGGCGCTGCCCACCAGCACGGTGGTCCGGCCGTATTTTGCGGTCATCTCGGCAAAGTCCATCACCGGCTCGAAGATCAGCCCGTCTGCGCCCGCGGCGACGATGTCGGCGGCAAATTCCCGGAAATCCCCGTCGGCACAGAACAGCACCTTCTTACCGGCACGCTTGAGCGGTTTCCACAGCTCGGCATAACGCGGGATGATGACCGCGCGGTAGTAGTCGGGCCGCATGAAGGCGCCCGCGGTCCAGACAAAGTCGTCGTGCTGGATAATCGCCTCCGCGCTGGTCTGCGCCCAGGCGTTCATGTGGAACTGCGTGCGGCGAAAAAAGCTGTCGAACACCGTCTCCATCCGGTCGCGGTCGGCCGCGGCCTCGAGCAGCAGGTCCCAGCCGAACGCCTGGATGGCGCCGGACACGATCGTCTTGTAGTAACCGCCGGGGCAGAGCTGGTCGGGAAAGTTGCGGCGTTTTTCGCCCAGCCAGGCCTCGTAGGCCGCGACCTGTTCCGCCATCGTGGGCAGCCCGTATTCCTTGACGGCGTCAAACGCCCAGACTTCCTCGGGGTCCTGGAACGGACTCTGGGTGGCCTGGTGCAGGTCGCTGCCGTCGGCCGCATATTCGGCGTGGCCCATGTTGGTGCAGCGGCCGAATTTCGCCCAGTCGCCCCGCAGGCCGTCCTCCGTGGTCCAGAGGAAATCCAGGTCCCACTTGGCGTAGAGCGCGCGCGGGGCCGCCGCCGGGTCAACGCCAGGGGCCGTGGCGAGCGGATTGTTGGCCTGGTGGTACTCGAGGCTGTATTCCGTGCGCGCAAACCGCGGGACGGGCTTCAGCGCGAGGGTGTCGAGCGCGAGTTGGAGGCTCATGGGTGGGTGCGGTCAAAACGCCTCGCCGCGGAGGAGCTGGTGCTTGCGGCGCATATAGTGCTCGAAGTTGGCCAGTGACACGTCCGGCGGAACGAGGTGGTCCACCGAGGGGATGAACCCGCCCTCGGCGATGAGCGGCTGGAACGTGCGCAGGTGCGCATCGATCGCGGCGGGGTTCTTCGCCAGCTCACGTTTGTCCACCGCGCCCCACAGCCGCAGGTCGCGGCCGAATTTTTTCCGGATGTCCAGCGGGTCCATGTCGGAGGCGCGCTCCAACGGCCAGATGGCGTCCACGCCGGCTTCCATGAACGGCCGGATCACGAGCTCGCAGTTGCCATCGGTGTCGATGACCACCCAGCGGACGCCCTGCGACTTGAACCAGGCCACCAGCCGCTTCAGCTCCGGGAGAATGAACGTGCGGTAGCAATCCGGGCTGAGTAGCGGGCCGTTCTTCATGCTCAGGTCCTCGTTGATGAACACATAGTCCGGCTTCACCCCGGCCGTGAGGAACGGCCGCGTAGTCTCGATGGTGAAATCGGTGATGAACTCCATCATCTCGTGCATCATCGCCGGCTCGTCGTACCAGGCGTAACTGAGGTTCTCCGTGCCCATCCACTCGCGGGCGCGCCAGTAGTAGCCGAGGATGGAGCAGTTGCGGCCGAGGATGAGCGGGTGCTGGCGCAGGCCCCAGCCGGGCAGTTGGAATTGCTTCCAATATGCGGGGTAACGGACCGGGCTGGACGGACGGAAGCGATGCTTCAGGTCCTGAAAATCCGCCGGCGTGGACACCGGAAAGCCGATAAACTCGTCCATGCTCGCCCGCATGCCGTCCACGGTGCCGGTGATGAGCGCCTTGGTGGTGACGCCGTTCGCGCCACGGATGATCTCGGTCTCCCCCTCGCGGCTGATCACCTTCACCTCAAACCCCGGCACCATGCCGGTGCCGACATCCACGTACTCGCGTGGATCCAAGTCCCAGCGCTCTTCGCCAACGAACCAATCCCAGTGCAGCTCGTCAGCCGCCAGACCTTCCTCGCGCCAGCGCTGCTTGGTCTGGGTCCACACGCCCACCTCGTGGTTCGGCACCCGGTCGACGGGCGAGTAATTCATGCAGGCGTGGAAGCGATCGAGTGGCGTCATGGAAAAGGAGGGTGGAGATTTCAGTACGTGCATTGCCGCGCCTCATCGGCGAAGGCATGGAGGAGTTCGGGCTTGGCCTCGAAGAAATGGTCCGACGGGCTGAGGATAAACCCGCCGCCGGCACCCGCCTCGCGGAAACACCGTCGCACTTCCGCGCGCGTCTCGGCCGGCGTGGCGGTGGTGAAGAAGCGGTTTTGGTCAAAACCGCCGATGAAGCATACCTGGTCGCCAATGCGGCGCTTGGCCTCGGCCAGGTCCACGTCGCCGCCCATCGCGGGCGGGGTGAAGGTTTCCAGCGCGTTCGCCCCCAGCCCGACCAGCCGTTCCAGCAGCGGCATCATGCCGCCGCAGGTGTGGTAGACCACGCGCTGTCCGGCGGCGCGGGCGTGGGCGATGACCGCGCGGTCGTAGGGCGCGACGAATTCGTCGAAGACCTTCGGCGAGATGACGGTGGAGGAGGCGTCGCCGCCGCCGTGCTCGATGAGGTCGTAGGGCGCGCCCTTCATCGAGTCGGCAAAGCGGACCTTCCGGTCGCGCAGGATGCCGAGGAAGGTGTGCACCCACGCCGGGTCGTCGTAAGTCGCGAGGATCATCTCCTCCACGCCATAGAGCACGCAGGCGTCCTGCCAGCAGCCGGGCTGGCCGTAGAGTTCGAAGCAGTTGATGTTGCCGCGGATCAGCGTGGTGTCGCCGTGCGCCTCGGCGCAGCGGTTGATCGCCGCCACGTCGCACAGCGGCTGCGGGGCGAACTCCGCAATGAGGTCGATATCGGACTTTTCCTTGATCAGCCGCTCCGAGACCCACGCGGTGAACTCGTTGCTCTGCAGCTCCAGGTTCAGGGTCTTGCGCGGCGTGACGATGGCGTGGCGCGTCGTGGCGTACTCGCGGCCGGGCACGTCCCGGTGCTCAAACCGCCAGGTGGGCGAGATGATCCGCTGCGCCTCGAGAAAGCCCGGCACCTGGCCCGGTTCATAGTCTGCCCCCGCCGGCGAGTCGGGGCGGTGGGCCTGGATCCAGCAAATGGGGTCGAGCCCGAAGGTCGCGAAAAACTCGGCGTCCGTCTTCCCGGGGAAGTATTTCTTCATGTACGAACGCATCAGGTGATGCGTCGTCACGGGCAGGTGGTCGGTGGGCCGGCGGTCGAGGGCGGCTACGAGGCGCTGGCGGGGCGACATGGTTTTCATGGGCAAATAGTGCGCAGCAATCGCGGTAGCGCGGGGTTGATTTCCGCCGCACCGCCCAACATCAAGCTGGCATGACTTCGATCGAACGAGTGCGCCGGGTCGTGCGGGGTGAGGCGGTGGACCACCTGCCGGCCCAGCCCATGTCGATGATGTTTTCGGCCAAGCACGCGGGCATCCCCTTCATTGATTACACCAAGGACGGGCGGAAGATGGCGGAGGCGCAGCTCAAGCTCGTCGCGGACTTCGGGCTCGACTGCCTGCTCACCTGCTCGGACCCCGCGCGCGAGGTCATCGATATTGCCGGCGAGGGCAGCGTGGACTGGTTCACTGACCAGGGCCCGGCGATCAACGAGGAGCGCGCGGCGCTGGCCGACAAGCTGCGGCTGCGCAGTTTCAAGCTGCCCGACCCGCTGGGCGGCGGCCGGATGCACGACCGGGTGAAAAGCATCGAACTCATGCGCCGCACCGCCGGCCCGGGCATGTCCATCGTCGGCTGGATTGAGGGCCCGCTGGCCCTCGCCGCCGAGCTGCGCGGTCTGAACACCATCATGCTGGATTTCGGGGACGACCCGCAGTTTGCGCACGACTTGCTGGCCTTCTGCGCGGACGTCGCCCTCGCCTACGCCCCGGCACAGATTGCCGCGGGTGCCGACACCATGGGCATGAGTGATGCCGCCGCCGGCCTCATCGGCCCGGACCTCTACGAGAAATTTCTCTGGCCGCAGCAAAAGCGCGTGCTGGACACTCTCCGGCGAAATCATCCCGACGTGCTGCTGCGGCAGCACATGTGCGGGCGCATTGACCGGCTGTACCCCAAGATGGCGCAGCTCCCCATCGACATCTACGAAATCGATTTTCCCGCCAACCTCGCGCTCGCCCGGGAGCAGCTCGGCCCCACGCGCACGCTCGCCGGCAATGTCTCCACCATCACCGACCTGCTCGAGGGCACCCCCGAGCGCGTGTACGAGGCCTGCCGGCGCTGCCACGAGACCAGCGGGCGTTACTTCATCGTCGGTGCGGGTTGCGAGATCTCCCCGCTCACCCCGCCGGAGAACGTGCGCGCGATGGTTGCCTACGCCCGCGAGCACAAGCCGGAGGACGCGGGGAAGAAGTAAGTCCGCCGACTGGGGTCGGGTCCGCCGGTGCGCGCTGGAAGGGCCGCCGTTCATGCGCGGCCTTCCACGAGTTCCTGCGCCATCGCGGCCCACTGCCACAGCCGCTCGGGCTGGCTGGCCACGGTCGAGATATCCTTCAGGACCAGCTCCACGTGCCCGCCGCGCGTGCAGTCCAGCACGTGCTTCAGCTCGTCGCGGGCCTTGCCGAGGTCGAACGCATCCGTGGCGAAGCACGCGGGGTTCGGCTTGTAGCTGAAAACGTAGTCCGACCCGACCGCGGCCGCCGCGCGGTCCACATGGATGCGGTAGTTCATCGAGATTTTTCGCAGGTTCGGGATGCGCCGCAGGATCTCCATCTTCGTGTCGAGCACCTCGCAGCAGCCGTAGTAAATGAGGCCCCAGCGCGCGAGCCAGGGCAGGTCGTGGCGCAGCGCGAACTCCCAGTGCATCTCCTGCGAGACCTCCGTGAAGATTTGGGCGTTCGAGCAGCCCCACAGGTGCGGTGGGGTCGGGTGCGCGGGATTGAAGCCGGCTCGCGGCAGCTCGCTCGTGTAGCCGTAGGCGCCCGAGCCGATGCGGCAGTTGTTGTTGTTCGCCGCGAGGAGGTTCAGCGCGACGAACTGGTCGAGTTCCTTGAGGCAGCACTCGACGATGCGCGCGACGGCGGCGTTGATCACCTCGGGCTGCTCGATGAGGTCTATCAGCGCCTCCTGCACGCCGTACCACATCACCAGGTTGTCCCAGGGCGTGAACCAGACGTTGTTACACCCCTGCTCGCGCACGGGCATGATGTCGCCAAACGCCTCGTGCATCACGTCGAACCGCGCGGCGGTGTCCGCCCGGTCCACGGTCACGACCGGGTCCTTGATCTTTTTCAGGTCGGACAGGCACGAGATCTGCGGCTCGTAGTGCTGCGAGTTGATCCCGGCGCCGCCGGTAACCGCGAGCAGCTCGCCCTGCCGCATGATGCCGAAGCTCGTGCTGCGCCAGGCGATCGGGCACGGCACGTAAGTGTTGAAGATCATATCCCCCGGCAGGTGCCGCCACTGGTACAGCTGGCGGCGCAGGTCCACCTCCAGGGCGCGCGCCCACGGCGACCGGCACTGCAACACCAGCTCGTCGGTGCGGTCGCTGAACTCGTGCCACGGCACCTCGGTGATCCAGATCATCGGGCGCTCGCTGTGCAGGTCGTTGATCCGGCCCCACAGCCGCGCCTTTTCCCGGTGCACGGGCAGCGCCGCGATCTGCGCGGTGGCCTCCACCAGCGGTCGCAGGACCTCGCGGTCGTGAGCGAGCAGCTGGATGGGCGGGGCGGGCGCGGGCGGGGTGGACATGGGAGGAGGGTTTCAGCGCACGAGGGCGGACCAGGAGGTGTAGACCTGGCGGACGTTTTCCGGGCGCGCGGCGGCGCCGAACTCGCACTGGGCGATGCAGCCGCCGTTGCGCCAAAGGTGCGTGTGGACCGATTTCACGGCGCGGTCGATGTCCGCGGGCGTGCCGTCGCTCAGCAGGTGCTGGCGGTCGATCTCGCCCCAGAACGTGATGCGGCCGGCAAAGGGCGCGAGGGCCTCGACCCCCATGCAGAAGAGCTGCGAGTTGACCGCGTCGATCCCGATCTCAACCAGGTCGGGATAGATCGCGGCAATGTGCCCGTCCGAGTGCATGAAGAGCTTCTTGCCGTGGCGATGCGCAATCTGGGCGTAGTCGCGGTACATCGGCTTGAACAGCTCGCGCCAGAGCTTCGGGGCGATGAGCAGCGCGCGCTGCGAGCCCCAGTCGTCCATGAAGCGCAGGGCGTCCACGTCGGTGCGCGCCCAGACCTCGAGCAGCTCGCAATAAAACGCATGCTGCTCCCGCATGAAGGCCAGTAGCTCGGGCGGCGGGTCGGCCAGGTCGAGGTAGAGCTCCTCCGACCCGCGGAGGAACTGCAGCTGCTCAAACGGCCGCGGGCAGGCCATGGCAAAGGTGAACCGGTCCGTCGCGGTGCAGTCGCGGTTCACCGCGTCCCGGTCCACCGTCAGCCACTCGCGCGGCACGTGCAGGCGCGCGTAGTCGGCGGTCCAGTCGCGCACCAGCGGGTCCTTCACCTCGCCAATGACGCCGCGCTGGATGTTGACGAAGGTGCAGCCCCACTCGTCGGTAAATTCGCCAACGACATAGGGCGCGCCGCGGGTCGGGGCGGTTTGCCGCTCATGCCCGGGGATCGCCGCGAAATCGGGCGGGAACTCGCGCTCCAGCGCCTTCAGCTCGAGGGGAAACCGCTCCGAGGCGATGGGCAGGACCCACAGGTCGCGCGGCGCGCGGGGCGGGCCGGAAAAATCCAGCGTTCGCTGCACAATCTCACGGGGGGTGGCGCTCATGGGAAGAAAGGCGGAGTTAGAAATTAGGAGTTAAAAAGTGCGGAGAGATGAAACGGGGCTCGGGGGTTCTGATTCTTAACTCTTAAATCTTAATTCCTAAATTAGTTGCCCGGCTCAGATCAGCATGAGCTCGTCAATGTAGGCGTCCTCGAAGCCGGGTTGCAGGTTAAGCTCGATGGATTCCAGGCGCGTGCAGGCCGACTGCATCTCCGCCAGGAGACTGCGGTCGTTGAGCGCAAGGAAGGCGCCGCCGAGCGAGGTGTTGCCCACAACCTGGATCTGCGCGGGGGTGAAGCCGGGCAGCAGGCCGCAGCCGATGGCGTGCTCCAGGGAAAGATGGAGTCCGAAACCGCCGGCGAGATAGAGCGTTTTCACGTCCGCCGCCGCCACCCCCAGCAGGCTGAGCAGCGTGTTGATACCGGCGGCGATGGCGGCCTTCGCCTGCAGCAGTCGCGCAATGTCCACCTCGGAGATCCACACCGGGCCCGAGGCCCCGCGGGCGTGCAACTGGAGCTTTTGGCCGTACTCGTCCGCCTGGACCGCCGCGCCCGCGCGGGCCACGAAGTCTGGCGCGAAGCGCCCGTTTTGCTGCAGGAGGCCGCGCCGCCGGCCTTCCCAGAGGAAATCCACATAGGCCGAGCCGCAGATGCCGATGGGCCGCGCCTCGCCGCCGATCACCCCGAGCTCCACAGTGTAAGGGTCGCCCTGCAAACTGATGCGCTCGATCGCGCCCTTGACGCCGCGGGTGCCGCTCGTGAGGCCCGCGCCCTCGAAGGCCGGGCCCGCCGCCGTGGCGCAGCCCACGAGGCGGTCGCCCACCTTGGCGATGATCTCACCGTTCGTGCCGACATCCACCAGCAGCACCGGGCCCTCGTCGTAGAGCATCCCAGTCGCGATGATGCCGGCGGCCAGGTCGGCGCCGACATAGGCGGCGGGACCCGGCAGCAGATGGACCTTCGCCCCGGAACCGCCGAACGCGAGGCCCAGCTCGGCCGGTGCATAGATCCGATGGTCGAGGAAGACCGGCTTGAACGGATGCACGCCCAGCGGGCCGGGATCCACGCCTGCCAGCAGATGCTGCATGGTGGTGTTGGCCGCGACAGTCATCACGCCGACATCCGCCGTGGCCACGCCGGCCTTGGTGCAGGCCGCCTCGAGCAGGGGCTGGATCGTCTCCACCGCCACGGCCCGCTGCATCTGCCGCACCGCGGCGGGACTCTGGTCGCAGCGCTGGATGCGGGTGAGCACATCCTCGCCAAAACGGATCTGGGCGTTGAAGGCCGAGGCTTCCCCGACCACCTTGCCCGTGGCCAGGTTGGCGAGCAGCAGCGCCACCGTGGTCGTGCCCACGTCCACCGCCGCGCCGAAGCGCGCCGCCGGATCGAGCGGATCACTGGCCCACGGCACGTTGATCTTGAACTCCGCGACGATCGACGGCTCATGCTTCAACAACGAGCGCGCCGGTACCGTGATCTCCGCCGCACCGTCCGGCCGCAGCTGGCAGGCGCGCAATTTATCCCCGGGCGCCGGTGCGACCGCGGCGCCGTCCGTCAGGCGCCGGAGACCGCCCGCGCGCAGCCCGACCTCGCAGCCGCCGCACAGGCCGCGGCCGCCGCAGCGGGTGTTGAGCGGGTGCCCGTGGCGGGACAGCAACTCGGTCAGCGACCGCCGTTCCTCGCCGGGCGCGAGTTCGATCTCCTGGCGGCCCTCGGGGGTTTCAAGCTGAAGTTTGTGACTCATGAAGAGGCGGATTCGGGTTCGGCCCGGATAATGGATTCGTCCGCCGACAGGCGGATGACGTGCCGGGGTGGCACGATGAGAAAGCGTTTTTCGTCCCAGTCGCCCCGCAGCAGGGCCTGGAGCAGCTCGGGGTTGCCCGGGACCCGGTCATAGCCCCAGTTGCGGCAGGCGGCGCAGCTCTGCGTGTACTCCTCATCCTTCCGGGTGTCGCCCAGATCCATGCTCACATAGGTGGCGCGGTTGTAGTGCGCGAGGCCCTCACGGTCCTGCTCGATCAGAAACTCGACGTCCTCGGGGTCGAACTTCCGGCCAAACTCCTCGCGCAGCCGGTCCTCCCGGTCCGGGCCGGGGATCTTGCCGCCGCGGATGAAGCCCGGGTTGTACCAGTAGGTTCCGGGATTGTCCTTCACGTAGGCAGCGTACCGGTCCTTGTCCCCGAGGAAGAGGGTCGTGCAGTCGTGCGCCCGGGCCAGGATGATCGGGCAGCGCTCGTGCCGGATATTCTCCACCCCCCGGCCGCACAGGCCGAAAACCAGCACGATGGCCTCGACGGCGGGGTTGGCCTCCGCGCGCTGCACCGCCCGCTGCAACTCCTGCTGCAGTCGCGCGGGATCCTCGTGTAACGCCAGCGGGATGAAAACCAGATCCCGGACGCGGGGGTTATCGCGCAGGAAATGACGGACTTCCGGCTCGAGCACCGCGCACGAGATAACGGAAATGTTGTATGAATTGGACATGGGGGAATGGGGTCCAGCAGGGCGGCAGCCACCCTTCCATGAGTGTAAACCACCCATCGCCGGTACTGACAAAGCACGCCTCATGTACTTTATGGCATTTCTTATGTATCTCACGGTTTCCGCGCGGTCTTCGCATTTACTTCGGGTTGGGAGCCGTCCTATAAAGCTTGGATGCCCCACCTCACTGAACTGACCGCCGCCGTTGCCGCTGGAAAGCGGACCGACACCGTGCGACTCACCCAGGAACTTCTCGCGGCTGGCGTTGCCCCGCAGACCATTGTCGAGACGGGCCTCGTGCCCGGCATGGCCATCGTGGGCGACAAATTCAAACGTAACGAGATCTTCGTGCCTGAGATGCTCGTGGCTGCGCGGGCCATGAAGGAAGCGTTGAAGATCCTCGAGCCGCTGCTCGCCATCGCGGGCATCAAGCCGAAGTACACCGCCCTCATCGGCACCGTCCAGGGCGACTTGCACGACATCGGCAAGAACCTCATTTCCATGATGTGGCGGGGCGCAAATTTCGCCGTCGTCGACCTCGGCACCAATGTGAGCCCGGACAAGTACCTGGCCGCCGCGGTGGAGCACAAGGCCAACATTGTCGGCCTCTCCGCCCTGCTGACCACCACGATGCCGGCGATGAAGGAAACGGTGCGCATCCTCAAGGCCGCCAACCTGCCCGACATGAAGATCATGATCGGCGGGGCGCCGATTACCCAGGCTTTCGCGGATGAGATCGGTGCCGACGGTTATGCCGCCGACGCCGGCACGGCCGTGGACATTGCCAGGAAACTGGTTGGCGCGGCGGCCTAACCGGGCCCCGTGCCCCGGCCCTTCCGGGGTTCGGCCATGAAAACCATCTCCATGACGGGGTGCGAACGCGTGAACCGCATGTTCGCCCGGCAGGACCAGGATCGCATCCCGCGCTGCGATTCCTTCTGGGTGGAAACCATCGCCCGCTGGCAACGCGAGGGGCTCAAAGGCGACTACCACGACGTGATGCTCCGCCTGGGCTCCGATTTTCAATCGCTTTGCTGGAGCTGGCCGTCGCCTTTCCCTGGTAAACGGGAGGTCCTGTCGGCAGACCCCGAGACGGAGACGGTGCGCGATGCCTGGGGCGGCGTCGCCCGGCACTGGAAGGCCCGCTCCGGCACACCTGAACACATCAGCTTTGGCTGCGACTCGCGCGAGGCCTGGGAAACCATCTACCGCCCGGCCATGCTGGCCGCCCCGCTGCAACTGGACGTCGCGGCCGCCCTGCAGGCCCAGCAGGATGGCCGCGCCCTCGGACGCTGGACCCACCTGACCGGGGTCGAGGGCTTCGAGGCCCTGCGCCGGCTCATTGGCGACGAGACCTGCCTCGTCGCGATGATCGAGGACCCCGAGTGGGTGCGCGACATCGTGAAGGTGCACACCGACATCGTGCTCCGCTCGTTCGAGGCCCTCCTCGCGGGCGGCGTGAAGCCGGACGGACTCTGGATCTACGGCGACATGGCGTACAACCACTCGACCATGTGCTCGCCGGCCATGTACCGGGACCTCGTCTGGCCGGCCCACAAGCGCATGGCGGACTGGGCGCATGCCCGCGGCCAGCGCGTCATCTACCACACCGACGGCCATGTCCGCGAGGTGCTCGCGCTCTACATCGCCGCCGGGTTCGAATGCCTCCAGCCGATCGAGGCCAAGGCCGGCATGGACGTCCGGGAATTCGCCCCCCTCTTCGGCGACCGGCTGGCCATGTTCGGCAACATCGACGTGATGAAGATGGGGACTAACGACCTCGACATCATTGAGGAGGAAATCCGCACCAAGTTCGCCGCCGGCATGGCGACGCGCGGTTATGCCTACCACTCCGACCACTCGGTGCCGCCGCAGGTGAGCTGGGACACCTACCAGGCCATCATCGGCTTCGTCGAACGCTACGGCACCTACTGATTTTCCATGAGCGCGACCATCATCGACCCCTTCCGCAAAAAATGGCGCGGCCCGCTCACCGACCGGGCGCGCTTTGTCCGGCAGCTGAACCGTCAGCCCGTCGACCGCTGCTTCAACATGGAGTTCGGCTACTGGGACGACAACTTCAAGCTCTGGCCGATGTTCCGTGACCACGGCATCACGAACAACGAGGACGCCGACCGCTTCCTCAACTTCGACCGCACCGCGATGGTCGGTTCACCCTGGATGCATCCGGGGTTTCCGTACGAAGAAATCTCGCGGACGGCCACCACCCGGATCCTGCGCAACGGCGACGGCCTGATCGCCGAGGTGCCGCTCGACGGCCACGACACGATTCCCCACTACCTCGAGGCCACCGTCAAAACGCCCGAGGACTGGGCCAAGGTGAAGGCCGAGCGCTTCGACCGCCGCCATCCCGACCGCAAGCCCGACCTCGCCGCGATTCTCCGCGACCACCCCGCCGACCGCGACTACCCGCTCGGCGTGTGGGCCGGCTCGATGATCGGCAAGATCCGCGACATGCTCACCGTCGAGGGCCTGGCTTATGCGGTGTACGATTATCCCGAGATGGTGGAGGACATGGTCGAGACGTCCTGCCTCCTCGTGGAAGACTTCCTCGATGCCGTCCTGCCGCATGTGAAGTTCGACTACGCCGGCGGCTGGGAGGACATCTGCTACAAGAGCGGTCCGCTCGTCTCCGTCGATTTCTTCCGCGACATCGTGGTGCCCCGGTACAAGCGCATCGGCACCAAGCTGCGCGCCGGCGGCGTGGACCTCTGGTGGATTGACTGCGACGGCGATGTCCGGCCGCTGATCCCGCACTTCCTCGCCGGCGGCGTGAACACCATGTTCCCCTGGGAGGTCAACGGCTCGGGCCACCCCGGCGAGTCGCTGGACCGCTGGGGTCCGGAGCTGCGCATCATGGGCGGCGTGGACAAGATGGTGCTCGGCCGCAGCCGCAAGGACATCCGCGCCTGGCTCCAGTCGCTCGCTCCCTACGTCGCGTCGGGCGGCTTCATCCCGTTCTGCGACCACCGCTGCCCGCCCAACGTCGATCCCGACGACTACCTCTACTATCTCGACCTCAAGGAGGAGCTCTTCGGCCTGCGCGGCTGAGTTCCCCCACCCCGTCCATGACTTCCCGGGAAAAAATCCAGCGGGCGCTCGCCCACCAGTCCGGTCCCGTGCCGGTGGATTTCGGCGGCACCGGGCTCACAGGCATGCATGTCAGCTGCGTCGCCGCGCTGCGCGACCACTACGGCCTGCCCCGCCACCCCGTGAAGGTCTGGGAACCGTTCCAGATGCTCGGCGAGATCGAGGAGGACCTGGGCCGCCTCCTCGGCTCCGATTGCGTCGGCGCCAATGGCCGCGGCACCATGTTCGGCTTCGCCAACGAGGGCTGGCACGAGTGGCGCACGCCGTGGGGCCAGCTCGTGCTCGTCCCGGAGGGCTTCCGGCCGCGCGAGGATGCCAGCGGCGACGTGTATCTTTTCCCCCAGGGCGACACCTCCGTCGCCCCCAGCGGGCACATGCCGGGCAGCGGCTATTTCTTCGACGCGATTGTGCGCCAGGAGCCGATTGACGAGGATCACCTCAACCCGGCGGACAACTGCGAGGAGTTTCAACTGCTCAGCCCGGCCGACCTCGCCCACTGGCGGACCGAGTTCGCCCGCGTGCACGGCGAGCAGCGCGCGGTGGTCTCCGGCATCGGCGGCACCGGCTTTGGCGACATCGCTCTCGTGCCGGCGGCCTTCCTCAAGCACCCGAAGGGCATCCGCGACGTCAGCGAGTGGTACATCTCCCTCATCGAGCGCCGCGACTACGTGCACCAGATCTTCACCCACCAGTGCGAGGTGGCGCTCAAGAACCTGGAGACCTATGCCGCCCTCGCCGGCGACACCGTGGACGTGCTGGTGATCTGCGGGACCGATTTCGGCACCCAAAGCTCCCAGTTTTGCTCGCCGGAGGCGTTCGACGACCTCTTCGCGCCGTACTACCGGCAGATCAACAACTGGGTGCACCGCCACACGAAGTGGAAGACCTTCAAGCACTCCTGCGGTGCGGTCCGCCCGCTCATCGACCGCTTCATCGACGTCGGATTCGACATCCTTAACCCGGTGCAGTGCTCGGCGAAGGACATGGACCCCGTCCGGCTCAAGGCCGACTTTGGTAGTCGCATCGTGTTTTGGGGCGGCGGCGTGGATACGCAGCGCACCCTGCCCTTCGGCACCCCCGCGGAAGTGCGGGCCGAGGTCACGTCGCGCCTCCGGGCGTTTTCGCCCAACGGCGGCTTCGTCTTCAACACCATCCACAACATCCAGGCCCGCACGCCGGTCGCCAACATCGTCGCGATGGTGGATGCCGTCCGCGACTTCAACGGTGCCGCCGCCTGAGCCCATGAAACCGCCCGCCCATCGCTTCATCCCGGAAGTCGCCAGCGCCCGCTATGAGGCGTGGTGGCGTTGCGCCCGGGTGGACCGCCCGCCGGTGAGCCTCTGGGTGAAGACCCCTCACCCCCTGCGCGCGCCACGCTCCACGCACGCCACGCTGCGCGAGCGCTGGCTCGACGTGGAGTACCAGGTCGATTGCGCTCTGACCGGACTCGAGACCAACCCGATCCTGGGCGACACCGTCCCTTCCTACCTGCCCAATGTCGGCCCCGACCTCTCCTCCACGCTCTTCGGCGCCGAGCTGGTCTTCGGCGAGAACACGAGCTGGTGCCAGCACACCGTGCCGGAGACCGCGGACTGGGAGCGCTTCATCGCGACCCCGCCGGATTTCGACAACGTCTACTGGCGGACCATCGACGCGATGATCACGCGCGCCGCCGAGCGCTTTGCCGGGCGCTACTACGTCGCCATGCCCGACCTGCACGGCAGCTTCGACATCCTCGCCGGCGTGCGCGGGCCGGAAAACGTCTGCCTCGACCTCATGGACGAGCCGGAACTGGTGCGCCGCGCCAGCCTCCATGCGTCCCGCGCCTACGTGGAGGCCTACCGCCGGCTGTACCAGCGGCTCACAGCCCTCGGCCAGCCGAGCACGACCTGGTGCTCCTACCTGCACACGGGACCCGCCTACATTCCCAGCTGCGACTTCTGGTGCCTCGTCTCCAAGGAAATCGCCCAGGAATACGTCCGGCCCACCATCGAGCTGGAGATGGCGCCGCTCGAGCGCTCCATCTTCCACCTCGACGGCCCGCAGGCCCTGCACCACCTCGACCTGATGCTGCGCCTGCCCGGCCTGAACGCCGTGCAATGGGTCTTTGGCTCCGGCCACGGGCCCGCCGCCAAATGGATCGACGTCTACCGGCGCTGCCTCGCCGCGGGCAAGGCCCTCCAGATCCTCGCGGACGATCCCGCCGATGCGCTGACCGTCCTGCGCGAACTCGGCCCCGACGGCCTGTGGCTCACGATCTGCACGCCGTTTGCCAACACCGACGAGGCCACGGATTTCCTCGATACGGTCCACCGGCTCTCCCCATGAACGCCCGCGAAAATTTCCACGCCATGATGTCCGGCGGGCGCCCCGAGTGGATTCCGCTCAACCTGCCCGTCACACCGCCCGTCGCCGACCTCATCGAGGCCCGCACAGGCGTGCGCAGCTCGGAACTGGCCTTCGAGACGGACTTCGGCTTCGAGTGGGTCGGCTACAACGAGGACCCGCAGCGCTGGCGCGCCGCGCTCGCCGACCTGGGCTGCCAGCTCCCCACCGACGTCGAGCTCGGGCCGTTCTGCATCGCGCACGTCGCGCCGCCCGCGGGCACCGTGGGTGATGCGTACCACTTCCGGACCATGCTGCATCCGCTGGAAAAGGTCACGGCCGTCGCCCAGCTGGAAAAACTGCCCTGGCCCGACACTTCCGACCCGGCGCATTACACCGCCGTCCAGCAGCGCATGCGCCAGATCCACACCCGTGGGAAGGTCGCCTTCGCCGGCCTCGAGTGCACCGCCTTCGAGGCCGCCTGGTATGTCCGCGGCATGGACAACCTCTTCCAGGACCTCGCCGAGGGCAACGGCATCGCCGACTGGCTGCTCGATTATTTCACCGAGCGCTCCATCAACGTCGGCCGCGCGTTCGCCCGGTCGGGCGTGGACGTGATCGGGCTCGGCGACGACGTCGGCATGCAGACCGGCATGCTGCTCTCCGTCGAGATGTGGCGCGAACACCTCAAGCCCCGCCTCGGCAAGGTCATCGCCGCCATCCGCGAGGCGTCCGGCGACCGCAAGGTGTGGGTGCATTACCACTCCGACGGCAACATCCTGCCCATCGTCCCCGAGCTCATCGAGCTCGGCGTGGACATCCTCAACCCGGTCCAGCCCGAGTGCATGGATGCCGCCGACCTCACCCGCCGCTTCGGCCGCAAGCTGGGCCTCAGCGGCATGGTCGGCACCCAGACGACCATGCCGTTTGGCACGCCCGACGACGTCCGCCGCCGGGTGCGCGAGATCGCCGCGCTCCACCTGCACCGGGTCCATCCCGCCCGCGTGATGATCGCGCCCACCCACGTCCTCGAGCCCGATGTCCCGTTCGCCAACATCCTCGCCCTCGTCGAGGAAACCAAATCCATCCGCCTGGCCTGACCGCCTTTCCCCCCGCCATTGACCAACCTCCATTCGACTCCAACCCTCTGCCTATCCATCAAATTCCCATCATGAAAAACTCCAACCTCCTCATCGCCCTTGCGCTGATTGTTGCCGCCGCCGCCTACCGCGTGGGCGCGGTGTTTGTCCCGGACCTGTCCAACCTCTCACCCATCATGGCCCTCGCCTTCTGTGGCGCGGCCTTCTTTGGGCGCCGCAGCCTCTGGCTGGTGCCCTTCGTGGCCCTCGTCGCCAGCGATGTGTGGATCGACCGCTACTACGCCAGCCACTACGGCTACACGTGGGAGCTGAGCGGATCGCTGCTGCGCATCGCCTGCTTCGCCGCTGCGATCGGGGTCGGCGCCCTCGTCGCCCGCCGCCGCACCGCGCTCAACGTGTTCAGCGGCGTGCTCGGCTGCTCCATCCTGTTCTACCTCGTCAGCAACTCCGCCTCCTGGCTCGGCGACGCGTATTACGCCAAGACCCTCGGCGGCTGGTGGCAGGCGATGACGGTCGGGCACATCGAGTTCCCGCCGACCCTGTGGTTCTTCCGCAACACGCTGATCGGCGACCTGCTCTTCACCGGGACCTTCGCCCTCGTGATGAGCCGCGCCACCGTGCCGCAGACCCGCACCGCCTAAGCCTGCTTTGGGTTGTGTTCAGGGCCGGTCCTCGGACCGGCCCTTTTTTGCGCCCGCTAAGAGCGGCCCGCGGCGTCCACGCGCTTGATCGTGTCGTGGGTGGCGCGCTGCGCGCCACCCACATCATCCCGTCGGCAGGGTGAGAAACCCCACTGCGGCGACGCCGTTAGAACAAACCGACGACCTTGCCGGACGCGTCGAGGTCGATCACCTCGGCGGCGGGGACCTTGGGCAGGCCCGGCATCGTCATGATCTCGCCCGTGAGACAGACGATGAAGCCGGCCCCGGCCGAGAGCCGCACCTCGCGGATCTCGACCTCGAAACCCGTGGGCCGGCCGCGCAGGGTCGGATCGGTGGAGAACGAATACTGCGTCTTGGCCATGCAGATCGGAAATTTCCCGTAGCCGGCCTTCTGCAGGTCCTCGAACTTGTTCCTCACGCTCGCGCTGGCGGTGATGTCCTTCGCGCCGTAGATTTTCTGCGCGATGGTGCGGACCTTGTCCCACAGCGGCATCTCGTCCGGGTACAGCAGCTGGAATTTCCGCGTGTTCTTTTCCGCCGCCTCGACCACGGCGTGCGCCAGGGCCTCGGCGCCGGCGCTGCCATCGGCCCAGTGCGTGGCCGGGACCGCCTTCACACCCAGGCGGGCACAGCGTTCCTGGATGACGGCAAACTCCTCGTCGGTGTCGGCGGTAAAGCGGTTGATGGCCACCACGGCGGGCAGGCCGTAGCCGGCGATGTTCTCCAAGTGTTTCTCCAGGTTGGCGAAGCCGCGCCCGACCGCCTCGGCGTTGGGCGTCTTGAGGTCGGCCTTGTCCACGCCGCCGTGCATCTTCAGCGCGCGGACGGTCGCCACGATGACGACCGCGTCGGGCTGCAGGCCGGCGAAGCGGCACTTGATGTCGATGAATTTCTGGGCGCCCAGGTCGGCGCCGAAACCCGCCTCGGTGACCGTGTATTCGCCGAGGCTGAGGGCCAGCTTGGTGGCCAGCACGCTGTTGCAGCCGTGCGCAATGTTCGCAAACGGGCCGCCGTGCACGAACGCGGGGTTGTTCTCCAGCGTCTGCACGAGGTTGGGCGCAAGGGCATCGCGCAGCAGCACCGCCATGGCGCCGTGCGCCTTCAGCTGGGCCGCCGTCACGGGCTTTTTCTCGCGCGTGTAGCCGACCACGATCTTGCCGAGGCGCTCGCGCAGCTCCGCCAGGTCCTGCGACAGGCAGAAGATCGCCATGACTTCGGACGCGACGGTGATGTCAAAGCCCGACTGGCGGACCGTGCCGTTGGCGACGCCGCCCAAGCCGACGATGATCTCCCGCAGCGCGCGGTCGTTCATGTCCATCACGCGTTTCCAGACGATGCGGTTCGGGTCGAGGCCCAGCGCGTTGCCGTGCGTGAGGTGGTTGTCGATAATCGCCGAGAGCAGGTTGTGGGCGGACGTGATGGCGTGGAAATCACCCGTAAAGTGCAGGTTGATATCCTCCATCGGCATGACCTGCGCATAACCGCCGCCGGCGGCGCCGCCCTTCACGCCAAAGCTGGGCCCGAGCGAGGGCTCGCGGAGGCAGATGATGGCGCGCTTGCCGATGCGGTTGAGCGCATCACCCAGCCCGACCGTCGTCGTGGTCTTGCCCTCGCCCGCGGGCGTGGGGGAAATGGCGGTGACCAGCACGAGCCGGCCGCGGGGTTTCGCCCGCTGCTGCTGGTAATAGTCCAGCCCGACCTTGGCCTTGTATTTCCCGTAGTGCTCGAGCGCGTCGACGGGAATCTTGAGCCGGGCCGCGATCTGGTCGATCGGCAGCATTTTTGCCTGTTGGGCAATTTCGATATCGGAGGGGACGATTTTAGCGGCCATGGGGGGTTGGGGTAAAGGGTGCTTAGCTGGAGTAGTATTCCTGCACGCGCATGATGACGTCGAAACCCTCGAGCTTCAAGCAGTCGGTCAGGCAGAGCATGGCGGGATGATCGGCCGGCAGCACCTCGTATTTGCGCTTCACCGAGCCGATTACGTGGTCCATGCCGAGCGGGCCGGCGAGGGTCAGGAACGCGCTCTCGAGCGGGCCCTTTGTCGGCGAACCGTCCGCGCGCTTCGGCGGGAGCATCACACTGAAATTGCTCAGGCCGACCGACATGTGGACCCCCTTGAGCGCGGGATCGGCATGGATCAGGTTGATCGCACCCATCAGGCAGTGAAGGCGGCCCTCGGAGTCCGCGCCGATCGGCGAGATTGCGGGGTCAATGATGCAGTGGTTCACCGGGATGCCGTGCTGGCCAGCCTCCGCGACGAGCTCGCGGGCGGTCTGGTACACCTCGGCCGCGGTGTGGTTGGGCTGGGCGATGCCCTTTTCCATGCGCTCGGACGCGAGCAGGATGGGCATGAAGGGCATGACCTTCGTGAGCTTGAACATCTCCCGGCGGGGCTGGGAAATGGAATTCAGGATCGGGATGAGCCCGCCGCCGCGCACGCGGTCATAGGCCTTGAGCCCGGCCTCAGCCATCACCGGGTCCGGCGTGTCAATGGAGAGCGGCTTGGAGGTGACGCTTTGGACATCACGCACCATCTGGGCAAGGAACTCGGCGGAGCGCGGCCCGACATTGACGTCGACGTAGCCGGCGCCGCCCTGGTCCTGGGACCGGGCAAGTTCCTGGAGCCCGGCGAGGTCATTGGCCTCGAAAAGCTTGTGGGTCGACGGCACCGAATCGTTGATAGATTCGCCGATGATCGTGAGGTTGGGAAAGGCCATGGGATTGTTTTTTGGGTACGGTTAAATGGGTTGGAGCGGCGGCGGGTCCTTCGGGTCCGGTGCCGCGGCCGGCTCCGGCTGGGTGACGTGGTGATGGTCGCGGCCCAGAAAATTATTGGCCCAGCCCGATGTGCCGCGGAGCGCGGGATTAGCGAAGACAGCGGGCCCGTCGAGCATATGCTCGGATTCGCCGAAGAATTTCATCCGGTCATAGGCCCGCGCCCACATGCAGTCCTTGTCATGGAGCTCGCAACGGCCGTCGGCCGATCCGCCGCAGGGGCCGTTGCGCTGTGTCTTGGAGCAGGAGGCGCGCGGGCAGAAATAGCCGGTGTCCGGGAGGGAGCAGTCGCCGCAATCCTGACAGCCGAACATCACGACCTTCGAGAGATGCTCGACGCCGTGCAGGGCGTGGAGGGCCTTGTCGTGCTGGCCCGTCTCGAGCCGCGCGTAGCCCTGCTGGATCGCCGGGAAGAGCTTGTTACCCGGGGTGAAGGCCAGCCCGTGGACCGCCCGCGTGAGGCGGTAGCCCAGGCCGACTTCGGGGGACTTGGCGGGTTCCTTGAGGGATTGGAGGTACGCGACGTTGACCTGCGCGCCATCGCCGAGACCCGTCGCCGCATCCTTTTCGAAGAGATAAAACTCGTCCGGCTTCGGAAACTGGATCTCGCGGGCAAATTCCTTCCAGTCGTTCGCGCCGTAGCTTTCGGCCAGGTCGATGATCTGCGCGAAGGTGTCCGCCTTGTGCACGCCGCCCAGATAGCCGGCGGCGAAACCCATCCCCTTGAACACCGCGAGTTGCTTGGCCGCAAGCTCGGTGAAGAACGCCTTCCCCTTGTCCGGGCCGGCGGCGTATTTTTCCACCTGGGCGTAGAGCGCGTCGCTCACCACGCAGCCCGGGATCTTGTTCTGGTTGAACATGCGGGCCACCGTCTTGTTCAGCACGTACACGTTGCCGATGATGGGGGCCGAGAGATTGGCCCAGTTCAGGAACAGTTTGATCTCGTGAAATTTCCGCATGTCGTAGCCGAGCTGGGGGATGACCCACTCCGCGCCACACTGAAGCTTGCGGGCGAGCTTGAAGTACTGGGGCATCAGCTCGCGCTCCTGCCGCTTGAACGGCGCCACCGCGGCGCCGATGAAGAAATTTGTCTTGGCCAGCCGCTCCGTCTTCCCGTTCGGCCGCGTGACCTCCATCCCCTCGTTCATCGTCTTCAACATCGCGACGAGGCTCACCGAATCCAAATCGAAGACCGGCAGCGCCGGCCCCTTGAAGCCCGACGTCGGATAGTCGCCCGTCAACGCCAGGATGTTGTTGAACCCGTCCGCGGCGTAACGCCATGCGGCGGACTCGAGCCCGTTGCGGTTGAGATCCTTGCAGGTGAGATGGATGACCAGTTCCTTGCCCCGCGGCTTGAGGAGGTTGGCGAGCCAGTCCGCCGGGATCATCGGGTTGCCGCCGGGATTGTCGGTGATGGACACCCACCCAATCCGCGCGTCCGCCGCCAGGCCCTCGCCCAGCTCCACGAGTTTCGGCTTTTGGTCGGGCTCGGGAATCCCGCGCGTCGTCACCAGCTCAGCGCCGTAGATGAAACGCCCGGAGTTCAGTTGCTCGCGAAACGAGGAATGCGGGGTGGGGTTGATCATGAGGGGTGATCTCCGCCGGGCTAGCGGCCTGACCGGGGGGAAAAGTGCGGGGCGTCGATCACTCCCAAAAGCTACACGAATCACCGGTGAATGTCTTGCGGAAACCGCCTGATCTACGGCAATTCACTTTTTCTTACTTCCCCTAGTAATTACCTATGTGAATTATAAACACGCTACATAGCGAAGCCCCGTTACTCCCGGCGCGCAGGTTCCAGCGCCAAAGAGCACAAATATTATCCCATAAAGTACATTAGCGGAGCTATCAGCCGTCAGCCTTCAGCGCTCAGCTTGGTCAAAACTGCAGTTTTTGCCGCCGTAACGCGGTTCTCCTGGCCTCCCCGCACGAGTCCTTGGCTGAAAGCTGACCGCTGATCCTTGAGGGCTTTAAAACCTACTTCTCAATCGCCGCCGTCCGCTGCTGCGCGGCGCGCACGCGCTTCAGGTCGTATTTCTTTTTCCGGTCGAAGAAGAAGATGCCGTTCTGCTCCTGGTAGACATCGGTGAGCTGCGTGTAGCAGTAGCCGAACATCCGGGGGTGCTCGAGCAGGACGCGGCAGAGTTTCTCGAAGCGGGTGTAAAACTCCTCCAGCGACTTCGGCCGGTCGCCGTAGCCCCATGAGGCGTCACCAGGCTTCGCCTTCGGGTTCCACCAGATGCCACCAAACTCGCTCACGAAATACGGCTGGCCCTGCCACGGGACCGAACTGTGCGTTATCGACTCGTTGCCCCACGGCTTATCCTGCATCAGCGCCGCGTGGCGCGCCGCGAACGTCTTGGGGTTCTGGTCGTAGTCGTGGGAGTCGTAGATGTCGCTCTCCGTGAGCCGGTGACAGTAACCCGACACATCGAGCACGGGGCGCGTCGCGTCATACATCTTCGCCGCCTGGAACATGCCGCGCATGATGTCGTCGTGGATCGTGTTGCGCTCGTCGCGCCGGCTCTCGCTCTCGTTCAGCGGGCACCAGCCGACAATCGACGGGTGGTTGAAATCGCGCTGCAGCGCCTCGAGCCACTGGGTGAGATACGTCGCCGGATACTCGTTGCCGATGTGGTTGCCGCCTTGGACGTACCCGCCCTTGCCGTCGGCCGTCCACCGGCGCACCGGCGCCGCCCCCGCGAGGCCCCAGTCGCTGAACTCACCCCACACCAGGTAGCCGAGGCGGTCCGCGTGATAGAGAAAGCGCTCCTCGAACACCTTCTGATGCAGCCGCGCGCCGTTGAAGCCCGCCGCGAGTGATAGTTTGATGTCGGCCACCAGCGCGGCGTCGCTCGGCGCCGTCAGGATGCCGTCCGGGTAATAACCCTGGTCGAGCACCAGCCGCTGGAACACCGGCCGGCCGTTCAGCTTCACGGCAAAACCGTCAATGCTCACGCTACGTAGGCCGGCATAACTCTTCACCGCATCCACGATCTCGCCGGTGATGGTGTCCACCAACTCCAGCTCCAGGTCGTAGAGATGCGGATCCTCCGGGCTCCAGAGGTGCTGCCGGGCGTCGGGAATCACCAGCTCCAGCCGCGGATAAAACCCCGCGCCGCAGATGCACTCCGTCTCGCTGATAAACCCGCGCTGATCCCGCAGCCGCGCCCGGTAGCTCAGCCCCGCCTGCGCCCCCGCCACGGGTTGCTCGATCAGAAAGCGGCCGTGGGCGAGATCCGGCACGATCTTCGGCCGCTGCAGATGGGCGCGTTGCGCCACCGGCTCAAGCCACACGGTCTGCCAGATGCCGGTCGTGCGCGTGTAGTGGCAGCCGGAGTTGGCGAACACCCATGACTGCTTGCCGGAGGGAACGGACTCGCGGGGGTTGTCCCGCGCGCGGATAACCAGCGTGACCTTTTTCCCAGGCACGGCCACGGCCGTCAGGTCGCAGCTGAACGGCGTCATGCCGCCGCGGTGCCGCCCCACCTCCGTGCCGTTGGCCCAGACAAAGGTGTCGTAGTCGCTCGCCTGAAAATGCAGCAGGATCCGCCTCCCCTGCCACGCCCGCGGGATCGTCACCTCCCGGCGGTACCAGACGGCGTTGAGATAGTCGGTGTTTTCGACCCCCGAGAGCTTCGACTCCGGGCAGAACGGCACGACGATCACGTCCTTCAGCGGCCGCAGCAGCAGCCCGCGGTCGAGCCCGCTGTCACCCTGGTCGATCTCGAACTGCCACCGGCCGTTGAGGCAGAGCCAGTCGCGCCGCACGAGCTGCGGACGCGGATATTCAGGACGGGGAATGGCGGGAAGCTTGGCCATGGCGGGGAAAGACGGGATCGGTCACCACGAAAAACACGAAAGGCCCGAAAGTCGAACCACCGGATTTTTTGCCCGCGGCATACATGGAAAACACGAAAGAACCAGGCCCCTGCCGCAAGGCCGATGAATGAGATTTGGGATCCCGTGACCTCCGCGTCTTCCGCGGGCAAATTCAGTGGCGCCCGGAATGTTTTCAGCGCATCATTTCGAGATCGCGGAAAAATCGAAGGGTGCGCGCACCCGTACATCCACCAGCGTTCCGTCTTTCCTGGGCGGGACAAATCGCCACTGGCTCACGGCGGTTGCCGCCGACCAGCCAAACTCCGGTTTTGTCGCGGACACAATCCTCGGCAGCGCCACCCAGCCATCGCGGTCGATGACAAATTCGATCACCGCTTCGCCGGCCTGGCCGTCACTCACCAGAGCCAGAGGATACTTTGGGGAAACTTGGTGGAGAGGCTGCAACGGAGTGTCCAAGTCGCCCACAGTGAAAAATTTTCGCCCGTGCTTGATCAACTCGCGCAGGCGCAGTTCGCTGGCATCCGGGGGCAAATAGAGGTCGAAATCCAACGCGATGGTCCCGACCGCCTTCCGCGGTGTGCCCTTCGCGGTGGCCGGCTTGAAATGCCAGCCCTGGATCGCGGCACTCAGCGCGAGGCCAAATTCGGGGTCGGAGTCTTTCATCACTTGAACGTCGATTACCCGGCCAGTCTCGTCGACCGCGTAGCCCACCGTCGCTTGTCCCGGGGTCTTGGCCAGCCATTGCTCATAGGGATAAAGGGGCCGGGGGTTAACCTGAGGGAAAGGTGCCGCGTCGTACATGTAGACGGCCGGCAGCTTCGACTTCGGTTTCGCAGGAAACCCAACCACTCGGCTCTCTGGATCGGGAAAAGATTCGCCCATCAACGTGAAGGAGATCCCGGTTTGGGTGATGAAGCCGACTGGAACGCCCTGCTTGGTGCCGGGGCTATAATTCCAGCGTCTTGCGGATTCATAAGCTGCCTTGCCAAAAGCCGGGCTGGATTGGGCGACTACCTCACTCCGCTCCACGTCGCCGGCGGCATTCACCCAAAGGCGAACCAGGGCGACGCCCATCACCCCATTCGCCCGTTTCTCGACCGGATACGTGGGCGCGGGCTGGGAAATAGCCTTGGGCGGACTGTCCAACTCCTGGAAGGGATAGATCTCCGCGAGAGAGCACGGGGCGATCAACAGAACCAGCAGTCCGCCAAAAATCCAGCGACTCACATGGGGGCTCATGTTGTCTTGAGTTAGATTGTCCCGGTTGCCCCAAGCAACCCATTTACCCCGCTGGGAATGATTCCGTGTCCTCCGTGTATTCCGTGGGCAAACGGATCAATAATTCGTTTTAGTGTCTTTCGTAGGGACCAATCCGATGGCCCGAAATTCGCGTCGATTCGCGTAATTCGCGGGCAAAAATCCAGGGTCATAGCTTGTCCGCGCTCCGGCCATTGACGCATGTCGCGCGCCCAACCTTAATCACGCCCTTCCCATGCGCCGCCACCCCACGGATTCCGGGCCCCTGTGCTTCGCCGTTCTCTGCGCGCCGCTGACGCTTCATGGGCTCCGCCAGTAAAACAGTCTTGCCGAGGTTATCCGGTGCCTGGCGTCAGTTGCAGGATTTCTCCGGGCTGGGCGGCGGCGCCAGCCACCTCTGGCCACGCTGGCTGATCCTGCGCGCAGTCGGCCTCGTCTACATCGTCATCTTCGCGGGGATCATCCACGAAAGCCGCGCCCTGATCGGTCCCGACGGTCTCGCGCCGCTGTCCGGCCTAGTCGCGCAGCTCAAGGCCGCGCACCCCACCCTGCTGGAATCGTTTTTCCGGGCGCCAACGCTATTTTGGTTCAACAGCAGCTGGGGCATGGTCGTAATCCTCCAAGGCGGCGGCTTGGCGGCGGCGTGCGCGCTGACGCTCAATCTCTGGCCGCGAATGTCCCTCTTTGTCTGCTGGGTGACGCTGCTGTCGTTCGCGCGCGGCTGGATCATGTTTTCCGACCCGCAGGTGGACTGGCTCATGCTCGAGGTGGCGCTGCTGTGCATCCCTTTCGCCCCTGCCGGCTACCGCCCGGGGCTCGGCGCGCATTCGCCGGTGCGACCCATCGCCCTGTTCATGATGCGGTGGCTGCTCTTTCGCGTGATGTTCGAGTCGGGCCTCGCCAAGCTCCTTAGCGGCGAACCGCGCTGGTGGAATCTCACGGCGATGGACGCGCTCTACGAGACGGCGCCCAGCCCCACCTTCCTCGGCTATCTCGACCACCAACTGCCCCATCTCTGGCACGTCGGTGAACTCATCCTGACCTTCGCCGCCGAGCTCCTGGCGCCGCTGCTCGCAGTCTTTGCCGGCCGGCGCGGCCGTTGGATCGCCTTCGGCCTGTGGAGCGCGCTGCAGGCCGGCATCCAGCTCACGTGCAATTTCGGCTGGCTCAACACCGCCTCCTGCGCACTCGGTCTCGTGCTCCTCGACGACCAGATGCTGGCCGCCGCCGCGCGCACCCTCCGCCTCCGCCGGCTGAGCCGGTTTATCTCCACGCGCGCCGTCGCGTTCGCGGTCCCGGCGCTCGTCCGCTGGCGGAGGTATGGTCTGCGTCTGGCACTTGGGCTCCATTTTTATCTCACCCTCGTCGCCTTTGCCCTCCTCGCCGGCCTGCCCTCCAACGGCGTGACCAATCTGTTCACCCAACCCCTCCGGCTCGCCTTCGGCGGTTTCGGCAGCGCCAACACCTACCAGCTCTACGCCAGGCTCGACCCGTTCCACTGCGTGGTCGAGTTCGTCGGCTCCGACGACGGCGGCCACACTTGGCGGCCGTACGAGTTCCGCTACTTTCCCCAACGGCTCGATCACGTCAGCCCGTTGATGGCGCCGTATTTCGCGCGGTTCGAGGCCTCGTTGCAGATCCAGGTCATCACGCGCGACGAACCCACCGTGCTCTACGAACTCGTCGTGGAGCAGTTGCTCCGGCAAAACCCGGAGGTGCTGCGCCTCTTCCGCGACAACCCGTTCCCCGCCAGTCCGCCGCAGATGATCCGCACCCCCGGCTACCGCTACCACTTTACCGCGCTCGCGGCCCAGCGCCGCGACGGGCTCTATTGGAAACGCGAATATCTCGGCGAACACCTGCCGCTGCGCTACCTCGCCGCCGACGGGTCCGTCGCACAGGCCGTCTCCGCGTACGAACAGTTGCTCGTCAAGGCCCGGTTCGGCAACCCGGACGCCCAAAGCTCCCTCGGCTATCTCTTCATCAGCGGCGAGGACCCGGAAGTGCCCAAGCAAGCCGCCGCAGCCCGGCACTGGTTCGAGCTCGCGGCCGCGCAGGGTGTGGCTGGGGCGCAGTTCAATCTCGCGCTGATCTACGCCAACGGTGACGGCGGTCCCGTCGATCCCCGCCAGGCCGCGCGCTGGTGCCGCCTGGCTGCCGAACAAGGTCTGCCCGCCGCGCAGGACCGCCTCGGCCTCATGCATCTCCAAGGAGCAGGGGTACCCCGGGACGTGGTGGAGGCGCTCGCATGGTTTCAGGTCGCCGCGCTTACCGGCGAAGAAGCAGCCCAAGGCCATTTAAACTACACCAAAGCCCGCGCCCAGCCTGCTGTCATTCAAGCAGCCGAACAGCGCGCCCACGCCATCCTCGCCGGCTTGGAGGCGCGCAAGCGCTAGGTTCCCCTCAGGTCACAACGAAAGTCGAACCGGCGGATTTGGTCCGCGAATTGCGCGAATCGGCGCGTCGTCCGATCTCAATCCTTTTTGACCACGGATTACACGGATGCCACGGATAAATCAGGAAGCAGCCAGTCCTGGGGGATGGGGGTTCCATCCGGGTCATCGGTGTAATCCGTGGTTAAAAATCCGGGTGCCTTAGCTTTCGTGTCTTTTGTGGTGACAAATCCGGGTGGGCTTCGTGGTTGAAATTGACCACCGCCACCCTCCCCGCCATGTCTGGCAGGCTATGTCCGACACACCCGCCCCCGCCGCCATCACCATGGATGCCATTGTCGCGCTCGCGAAGCGCCGCGGCTTCATTTTCCAGTCCTCCGAAATTTACGGCGGGTTCAACGGCTTCTTCGACTACGGTCCGCTCGGCGCCGAGCTGAAGAAGAACATCCGCGACTGCTGGTGGGACGACATGGTCCGCCGCCGCGACGACGTCGTCGGTCTCGAATCCTCCATCATCATGCACCCGAAGGTCTGGGAGGCGTCCGGCCATGTCGCCGGCTTCACCGACCCGCTCGTGGACTGCAAGGTCAGCAAGCAGCGCTACCGCGCCGACCAGCTGTTCTTCGCCGCCGTCATCGTGGACGGCAAAACCGCCGGCTACGTCTCCGCCCTCGAGAGCGAAAAAACCGCCGCCGAACTGCAGGCCGCCGCCGAGCTCTTCAAGCGCAAGAAGGCCCTCCAGGGCGCGCTCTCGCCCATCGTCGCCAAGGACATGACCGAGGCCCAGCCCGATGAGATCGCGCTCATCCCCTCCCCCGCCACCGGCGAACCCGGCAGCCTCACCCCGCCACGCTCCTTCAACATGATGTTCCAGACGAACGTCGGCGCGATGACCGACGCGTCGTCCGTCGCCTACCTGCGGCCCGAGACGGCGCAGGGCATGTTCGTGGACTTCAAGAACGTCGTGGACACCGGCCGCGTGAAGCTGCCCTTCGGCATTGCCCAGATCGGCAAGTCGTTTCGCAACGAGATCACGCCGCGCAACTTCATCTTCCGCTCGCGCGAATTCGAGCAGATGGAGATGGAATATTTCATCCATGAGGACGCCGACTGGGCCAAGTGCCACGAGGAGTGGATCACGTGGTGCGAAAACTGGCTGAAGAGCATCGGCCTCCCCGCCAGCCACCTCTCGCGCTACACCCACCCGAAGGAGAAACTCGCATTCTACTCGCGCGGCACGGTGGACATCATGTTCTCCTATCCGTTCGGCGTGCAGGAACTGTGGGGCATCGCCGCCCGCGGCAACTACGACCTCACCCAGCACGCCGCCGCCAGCGGCAAGCCGCAGGAGATCTTTGACGAGGCCACCAAGAAGAAATTCGTCCCGCACGTCATCGAGCCCGCCGTGGGCGTCGACCGCATCCTGCTCGCCGTTCTCTGCGCCGGTTATGCCGAGGAAGAAGTGAAGGACGAGAAGGGCGCCGTCGAAAAGCGCACCGTGCTCCGCTTCTCCCCGCGCATCGCCCCGGTGAAGGTCGCCATCCTCCCGCTGCTCAAGAACAAGCCCGAGCTCGTCGCGATCGCGCAGAAGCTCCACGCTAAGCTGAAGCGGAGGTACGCCGTGTTCTACGACGAGGCCGGCGCCATCGGCCGCCGCTACCGGCGCCAGGACGAGATCGGCACGCCCTGGTGCGTGACCATCGACTTCGACACGATCGAGAAGCCCGGCGAGACCTTCACGCTCCGCGAGCGCGACTCGATGAGCCAGCGCCGGATCACCGAAGCGGAGCTCTTCGCCCTGCTCGAGGAACACGTTTACTGACCGCCCGCGCCATGCCGGCCTACGCGCGCGCCCGTGAACTGATTGATGCCGCCCACGCGGCCGATCCGGCTCGCGCGACCGACGGCCGTCCCGCCGAACTGGTTTACGCCGAGCGCGTGGAGGCCTGGGTCGTACGCCTCATCCCCGGCGCCACCCCGCTGCTTCGCCTGGCCGCGCGCTGCCAGCACCTCGAACGCTGGTCCGTGCCGCGCGCGAGTTTTCCCGAGGGCAAGGTGGCTTATCTCAACTGGCGCCGTTCGCTCTACGCCAAGCAGGCCGCCCGCGCGAAGGTACTGCTGCTCGCCGCAGGGGTGTCCGCTACCGAGGCGGACGAGGCCGCAACGTGGGTTTCCAAGACCGGCCTGAAAACCAACCCCGGCACGCAGGCGCTCGAGGATGCCGCCGTGCTGGTCTTCCTGGAAAACGAAATCGGCGCTTTCGCCGCGCAGCACGCGGAATATCCCCGCGAAAAATTTGTCGATATCCTGAAGAAAACCTGGCGAAAACTCAGCCCCGCTGCCCAGGCCATGGCGCATACTCTCGCCCTGCCCCCCGGCATCGCCGCGCTGGTCCAGGAAGCGACCAACGGATCGGTTTAACCGCAAAAATCCGGCGCTCACCAAGGCTGAGCCCTGCGGAAATTCCGGACCGCCGAGGCAGGTGGACAATAATTGCGGAGTCGGTGGCGCTTATACCATCGGCACGGCGGCGCCCGGGGCTTTCTTTGCCGGAGGGGATGGAACAGGATGGACGGACATATCGGCCGTTATCGTGCCCGCGTTTTCCCGCTGGGTGCCACCATGACCGGTGTTTTAAATTTATGTCACATCCGGTCATCATTCAGGGCGGCATGGGCGCCGCGGTCTCCAATTGGGAGCTGGCGCGCGCCGTCTCCCGGCAGGGTGCGCTCGGCGTCGTCTCGGGCACCGCCTTGACCAGTGTGCTGGTGCGTCGGCTGCAGCTCGGTGATCCCTCGGGCGAGGTTCGCCGGGCGCTCGCGGCGTTTCCGCTTCCGGCCATGGCCGAACGGGTGCTGACCGCCTACTTCATCCCCGGCGGCAAGGCCGCGTCCGTCCCGTTCGCCACCCACCCGATGCCCTCGCTGCAACCAGGGCTGGCCCTGACCGAGCTGACGGTGGTGGCCAATTTTGCCGAGGTCTTCCTCGCGAAGTCCGGGCACACCGGTGTCGTCGGCCTCAATCTGCTCGAGAAAATCCAGCTCCCCACCCTGCCTTCGCTCTATGGCGCGATGCTGGCAGATGTGGACTACGTGCTGATGGGTGCTGGCATCCCGCGCGCCATTCCCGGCTTTCTCGACCAACTGGCGGCGGGCGAACCGGCGCAGCAGAAGATTGAGGTCGAGGGCGCGTTGCCCGGCGAGGAATTCACCCTCCGCTTTGACCCGGTCGCGTTCTGCGGCGGACCTCCGCCGCAACTGCGGCGGCCGCACTTTCTCGCCATCGTCTCCTCGGCCACGCTCGCCCTGACGCTCGCCCGCAAGTCCAGCGGCCGGGTGGATGGCTTCGTCGTCGAGGGCGAGCTGGCCGGCGGCCATAACGCGCCGCCGCGCGGCCCGTTGCAGCTGGATGCGCAGGGTGAGCCCGTCTACGGCCCGCGCGACACGCCCGACCTCGCCAAGATCCGCGAGCTCGGACTCCCCTTCTGGCTCGCGGGCAGCCAGGCCCGGCCGGACAAGCTGGCGGAGGCGCTGCGCCTTGGCGCCGCGGGTATCCAGGTCGGAACGGCGTTCGCTTTTTGCGACGAATCCGGCATCTCGCCCGAACTCAAGCGGCGGATGATCCAAGCCAGCCGCGACGGCACAGCTCATGTCTTCACCGACCCCGCCGCGTCGCCCACCGGCTTTCCCTTCAAGGTCGCGGAACTCTCCGGCACGCTGTCGGAGGCCGCCACCTACGCGGCCCGGGAAAAAATCTGCGATCTCGGCTACCTGCGGCAGGCCTACCGCAAACCCGATGGCAGCGTCGGCTACCGCTGCGGCGGCGAACCGCTCGAATCCTACCTGCGCAAGGGCGGAATCCTCGCCGATACGATCGGCCGGAAATGCCTGTGCAACGGGCTCATGGCGACCGTGGACCTGGGTCAGCTGCGGGCCGGCGGCGTGGAGCCGGCCATCGTGACCGCGGGCAACGAGGTGACTGATCTCGCCCGGCTGGTCCCCGCCGGGGATGATCACTACCGGGCGGAGGACGTCCTCCGCTATCTGCGCGGCCCGGCGGCGTGAGACGGGGTTGATTTAGCCACGAAAAACACGAACTCCGATCCATCCGGATTGTTTGCCCGCGAATTACGCAAATTTGCGCGAATATCCGAACCACTATCCGTTTGGTTTTCTCCGAACTATTCGCGCTAATTCGCGGGCAAGGAGCGGGCTTCGCTTAATTCACCACTGCCAGCGTAAACCCGTCGTAGCCCTTCGCCCCGACGGTCTGAATCGTGGTGGCGCTCACGCGCTTCTCCGTCGCCAGCATCGCGTTGAGCTGGCGCACGCCCTGTACGCTCAGATCGGTGGAATTCGCATCCGTCACCGCGCCCTTGCGCACGACATTGTCCACGATGATCACCGTGCCACGCCGCGACAGCTTCAGCGCCCACGTGAAATAATCCGGGATCCGGACCTTGTCCGCATCGATGAAGATCAGGTCAAACGGCCCGCGCCCTTCCGTGGCCAGCTGCGACAGGGTATCGAGGGCCCGTCCCTCGCGCACCTCGATCATCTTGGCGAGACCGGCGTGTTCAAAATTAGCCCGCGCGACCCGGACATGCCTTGGGTCTACTTCCAGAGTGACCACCTTGCCGCCCGCCGGGAGCATCCCCCGCGCCAGCCAGATCGTGCTGTAGCCGCCCAGCGTGCCGATCTCGAGCACCCGGCGCGCGCCGTGGATGCGCGTGAGCAAGTGCAGGAATTTTCCCTGGGCCGGCGACACATTGATCTCCGGCAAGCCCGCGTCCGTACTGGCCTTGAGCACCGCGTCCAGCACCGGATCCGCGGGCACGAGTGCATCCGTGATATACTGATCCACCGCGATCCATTGTTCGGGATTCATACCTACACGTTTCACGCCGGCCGACTCCGGTCAACCGCCACTGCCAAAAAGAAAAAGCCCGCGAGGATCACTCGCGGACCTGCAACTTATTTGGCGCCTTGGGATTGGCCCGCCAAGAGCAACCGAGCCCTGTCGTGCAGCGCAGGGTAAACGGGTTTCTTTTTCCCGGCGGTCTGCGGGTCGCCGCCCACCCTATCCGACTGCTCGATGAGAGCACCAACCGTTCACCCCGCTGAACGCAGTTTCACGATCAGGTCCTTCGATTCGACCGTGTCGCCGACGGCGGCGTGCAGCTCGGCGACCACGCCATCCGCCGGCGCGTAGATCGTCGTCTGCATCTTCATCGCCTCCATCATGAAGAGCTTGTCGCCCTTGGCGACCTTGGCCCCGACAGACGTGGAGAGGACCACGATCAGGCCGGGGATCGGCGCGGCGACGGACATCGGATCGGAGAGATCGGCCTTCGGGCGCGACTTGGCGGTGGCCGTCACACCCTTGTCCGCAATGAACACCTCGCGGGTGATGCCGTTCAGCTCATAGGTGACCGGACGGCGGCCGTCCTTGTCGGCGTCGCCGACACTCACGAGCCGGATGATGAGCACCTTGCCCTCCTCGATCTCGACGGAAATTTCCTCGCGGGGACGCAGCCCGTAGAAAAACGCCGGCGTGGGCAGCACGCTCACGTCACCGAAATCGCGCTGGTGCTTCGTAAAGTCCGCGAATACCTGCGGGTACATCAGGTGCGAGTAGAATTCGTCATCGGTCGGCTCGCGCCGGAGTTTTTCCACCAGCGGTTTCTTCAGGGCCGCCAGTTCCGCCGCGGCGGCGGTGATTTTCGATTTTGGATTTTCGATTTTGGCTTTCTTGCGGGTCTGTCTCTGCTCCGCCGCGACGGCTGAGAGATACTTCGCCTGGGCCTCCTTGAACTTCTTTTCGCCCAGCACGGCCTTCCACATCGCGACCGGCCAGCCGCCATCGGGCCAGCCGAGTCCGCCACCGAGCATGTCGATCACGCTCTCCGGAAACGGCGTGGCGCCGGGCTCCAGGTTCACGACGTCGGCCGGCTTGATGCCGCGCGAGAAGAGGAACAGCGCCATGTCGCCGACGACCTTCGATGACGGCGTGACCTTGATGATGTCGCCAAACAGCTGGTTCACCTCGGCGTAGATGCGCGCAATCTCCGGCCAGCGGTGCGCCACACCCATCGAGGCGGCCTGCTCCTTGAGGTTGGTGTACTGCCCGCCCGGCATCTCGTGCAGGTAGACCTCGGCGCTGCCGGTTTTCGGCGCGGTGTCGAACGGCCGGTAATACTCCCGCACCTGCTCCCAATAGTCGGAGAAGGTGTTGAGCGCGGCGAGGTCGAGCCCGGTGTCACGCGGCGTGTGCTGCAGCGCGGCCACGAGGGAATTGAGGTTGGGCTGCGCCGTGCTGCCGGACATGGACGCGGTCGCCAGGTCCACGATGTCCACGCCCGCATCGGCGGCGCGGAGAATGGACGACGAGGCGACACCGCTCGTGTCGTGCGTGTGGAAATGGATCGGCAGGCCGACCTCCTCCTTCAGCGCCTTGACGAGTTTCTGCGCGGCATACGGCCGGCAGAGACCGGCCATGTCCTTGATCGCCAGCACATGCGCACCCATGCGCTCAAGCTCGCGCGCCATCTTCACGTAATACTTCAGCGTGAACTTGTCGCGCTTGGCATCGAGGATATCGCCCGAGTAGCAGAGCGCGGCCTCACATACGGCGTGGGTGTTTTGCACCGCCTCCATCGCCACGCGCAGGTTCGGCAGGTAGTTCAGCGAGTCAAAGATCCGGAAGATGTCCATGCCGCCGGCCGCGGCGTGCTTCACGAAACCGGCGACGACCGCGTCAGGATAATTCGTGTAGCCGACGGCGTTCGCGCCGCGGAACAGCATCTGGAAGCAGATGTTCGGCACCCGCGCCCGCAGGTGGCGCAACCGTTCCCACGGGTCCTCGTTGAGGAAACGCATGGCGGTGTCGAATGTCGCCCCGCCCCACATCTCGAGGGAGTAGAGCTCCGGCGCGCGGCGCGCGAGGAAGCCCGCGCAGGCGAGCATATCGTAGCTGCGCACCCGGGTGGCCATGAGCGACTGGTGCGCGTCACGAAAGGTTGTGTCGGTCACGAGCAGCCGCTTTTGCTGCAGCGTCCATGCGGCGAATTTCTTCGGCCCGAGCTCCAGCAGCAGCTGGCGGGTGCCCGGCGGCGGGGTGCTGCGGTCGTCGTGGCCGGGCGCCGGCCCGGCGGCGAGCGGCTTGGCGGGACGGTAGCCCTTGGCGTGGGGGTTGCCGTTGACGACACGTTGCCTAAAAAGTTGAGCAGCTTCGATGCGCGGTCGCGCTTGGCCTTGAAGGTGAACAGCTCCGGCGAGGTGTCGATCAGCGTGGTGGTCGCCGTGCCCGCGCGGAACAGCGGGTGCACGATGACGTTCTCGAGGAACGGGATGTTGGTCTTCACCCCGCGGATGCGGAATTCGCTCAGCACGCGGCGCGCGCGGGCCATTGCGATGTCGTAGGTCTGGCCGCTGGTGATGCTCTTCACGAGCAGCGAGTCGTAGAACGGCGTAATCACCGCGCCGGCGTAGCCCATGCCGCCGTCGAGGCGCACCCCAAAGCCGCCCGGCGAGCGGTAGGCGATGATGCGGCCGTAGTCGGGGACGAACTTGTTCTCCGGGTCCTCGGTCGTGATCCGGCACTGGATGGCGTAGCCGTTGCACGGGACCTGGTCCTGCGTCGGCATGCCGACCGCGGCGGAGTGCAGGGCGTGGCCCTGGGCGATGAGGATCTGCGCGCGGACAAGGTCGAGGCCGGTGACGACTTCCGTCACCGTGTGTTCCACCTGGATGCGCGGGTTCATCTCGATGAAGAACCACTCGTGCCGGTCGAGGTCGTAGAGAAACTCGATCGTGCCGGCGTTGTCGTAGCGCACCTCGCGCGCCATGCGTGCGGCGGCCGCGCAGAGCTCGGTGATGATGGTTTTCGGCAGGCCGAAGCTCGGGGCGACCTCCACAACCTTCTGGTGGCGGCGCTGCACGGAGCAGTCGCGCTCATGGAGGTGGATGACGTTGCCGTGCTGGTCGCCGAGGATCTGCACCTCGATGTGCTTGGCGTTGGCGATGTAGCTCTCGAGGAAGACGGCCGGGTTGCCGAACGCGCGTTCGGCCTCCGCCTGCGCCTCGTCGAGCAGCGCGGCGAGGTCGGCCGCCTTCTGCACCACGCGCATGCCGCGGCCGCCGCCGCCAAACGCCGCCTTGATGATGAGCGGGAAGCCGATCTCCTTCGCGATTTTCAGCGCGGCGGTCCGGTCGGTCACGGGGTCCTCGGTGCCGGGCAGCACGGGGACGTTGATTTTTTTCGCGAGCGCGCGGGCGGCGGTCTTGTCGCCCATCATCTCCAGCAGCTCGGGCCGCGGGCCAACCCAGATGATGCCGGCTTTTTCACAGGCGCGGGCGAGTGCGGCGTTTTCGGAGAGGAAACCGTAGCCGGGATGGATGGCCTGCACCCCTTTTTCCTTCGCAGTGCCCACAATGCTCTCAATGTCGAGGTACGCCGCCACCGGGCCCTTGCCGTGGCCGACTTGGTAGGCCTCGTCGGCCTTGTAACGGTGGATGCAAAAGCGGTCCTCCTCGGCATAAACGGCCACCGTGCGGAGCCCAAGCTCCGTGCCGGCGCGGAAGATGCGGACGGCGATCTCGCCGCGGTTCGCGGCCATGAGCTTGTGGAGGGGGCGGATTTCGGGGGTCACGGGGCAGGAAAGGGAAGGCGTTACAACGGAAGAAAATCAACTTCCCTATTAGATTCGGCGTTGGCGAGCGCCAAGGAGCGGCCCGGCCTATTTTTCGCCGATGGATCCCGCGTCGGGGGCCGGCGGTATGGCTCGGCCGGCCGTTAAGCCGGATTTGGCCGTTTCACCCCGGGAATGACTCCCTTCCCGCAAACCGTGATGCGGATACGCCAATATCTGCGCAGTCGGCTGGGGCGGGACATGGAATACTTAGGGAAACCCTCCAGGGCTTGCCCGGATGGACCACTCCCGATGACCGACTCTAAACCCGCCCCCGACTACACCACTTGCGATGCGAATGAGGCCGTCGCCTCCGTCGCTTATCGGCTCAATGAGCTGATCGCCATCTACCCGATCACGCCGTCCTCGGCCATGGCCGAGTCGTGTGACGAATGGGCCGCCCTG
>CAIMAQ010000044.1 GCA_903839035.1 uncultured Opitutia bacterium | reverse complement strand
TATTTCCGGGGCAGCGAGGCCAGTTCCCGGGAAAGTTGCGCCGCGATGGCCTTTTCCAGCTTGGCAACCTTGGCCTTCGTGTCCTCTAGCAGTTTGATTTTATTTGTAACCATAGATGGGTGCATACAACTGACATACTATATCATGTCACGTTCCGTCTTTAGTGAAACACCGATATAATTAATACACCGTATATTGTAAGTTTTCCGTGTTCGTTTCCGCCCGTCTATCATCCGGCCCAAACCGCTAGGGATGCGACCACCCGCGCCGGAACTGCGCCGGCCCGCAGCCCGCATGCTGCTTGAACACGCGGCTGAAATGATGGCGGTTCGCAAAGCCCACCGCCTCCGCCACCTGCTCGATCGAGTCGTCGGAAAAGGCCAGCCGCCGGCACGCCTCGCGAATCCGCCGCTCCGCCACAAACGCCGCCGGCGTGCGGCCGGTCGCCGCCTTGAACCAGCGGATGAACGCCTCGACGCTCAGGCCCGCCTGCGCCGCGAGTAACGCGTTGGAAATCTCGCCGCCCAGCTCGTGCTGGATCCAGCGGTAAAGCTTGCTCAGCCGCGGCGGGATCGCGGTGAACCATTCCGGCCCCAGCTCGGCCAGCACCAGGTGCAGCAGTCCCGCCCCCGCATGCGCGGCCGCGGCCGCCTGGCCTTTTTCAATCCGCCGCTGCAGCTCGCGGGCCAGGGCGCGGCCCAGGCGCGTGGCGGGAATTTCCACAATCCCGGCGCCCGCCTCAGTCAGGGATGGATACAAGGAAAAATGCACCCACATGTGCTCCGCTCCCGGCCGGCTGCCGCAGTCAAACACCACCCCGTCCGGCACGAGCAGAAACTTCGCCGGCGTCAGTGGATAGCGCCGGCCGCCCGATTCGATCCATGCGCCCGGGGTGCGGTCGTAATAGAGGCGCCAGTACGGGCTGCATACGCCCCGGTGGTTCCAGCCGGCGCCGAGTCGCAGCCAGCCACATTCATGGATTTGGAAACTGTCGCCCCCCTCCCCTGCCGGTGGCTTGAGGCCGTGCGAGGTAAAGGGGTTATGCCAGAGGTGATGGTCAGTTTTAGGCACAAATAAAGCCCTTGCAGACATTGCCAGAAGGCAAGTGTTAATGCTAGGGTAGCACCATGAGTCCTGTCGCCGCCGCCCCCGTCGCCACCCCATCCCGCCGGATTGTCGTCACGCCCGAGTCCAAGCAGAAGCCCACCATCGTGGACCTGCTCAACGACTGGCAGTACCTGGAAAAGGCCACGCACCGGCTCATCTGCGGCTGGGGTCGCGCCATCGCGCCGTGGGCCGACAAGAGCGCCATCCATCGCCACGTCTGGGACCAGGCCGAGTGCGTCCGCCGCCTCCGCGAGCGCGTCGCCCAATTCCCGGGCGGCAAACCCGACGCCCCCGTCTCCCGCCGCCTCGAACACGTCGCCAACACCGTCCTGCTCGCCCCGAATCACAACGATGCCCTCGACGGCATCTATGAGATTCTCCTCAAGACCCTGCTCACCGCCTACGGCGAATACTCGACCCACGCGCACCCCGTGCACGACGCGCCCACGGTCGCCCTGCTCCACGAGATCAACCAGATCAAGAGCCAGGAATTCCTCTGGTACCGGGATTACCGCCGCCGCCACCCGCACACGACCACCCTCGCCTACCGCGAGGCCGTCGAGCGCGCGATCGCCGAAGTCGGCGGTTTCCATGCCCCGCTCCCCCTCGCCCCCGGTGACGCCGGCGCCCAGCCCGCCGGGGCCCGCACCGATTTCAACTACCCGCGGTTCAGCGCCCGCGACGTCCCGATTTGGCCCAAGCACGACTTCATGGAGTATGTCCGCGTCGACTTCCCCACGAGCATCGAGGCCCGCCGCCTGTTCTGGGCCTACGGCTACATGATGGAGAAGAACATCCCTGACGACCAGTTGCTCTGGCTTTACGACGGACACTACATGCCGTGGGAATGGCATCACGACATCTCCCGGCACCTGTGGGATGAATCCCGCCACGGCGATTCGGGCTACTCCCGCATGCAGGATTTTGGGATCGATTTCACCGACACCGGTTTCCCGGGTTACGACCAGAGTCTGCGCACCCCGGTGCTCGAGGCCGCGGCCAAGCAGCACGGCATCACCCTCGCCCAGGCTACCCGGGACTATCCGAAATACCTCGATGGCCTCCGCTCCGACACCCACATCACCCGCGCGCAGATGTACGAGCATATCTTCATGATCGGCCTCGTCGCCGAGACCGGCCACTTCATCGTCAAGCAGGAGGGCTACCAGGACTTCAAAGAGGGCCACGACCTCGAGTCCGCCGAGATGATGCTCTTCGACATCATCGACGAGACCGCGCACGTCCAGTACGCCCACAAATGGCTGCCCCTGCTTGCCGAGTTCGCCGGCATCGACAACACCAACTACCGCGAGCGCGGTGCCCAAGTCCGGGCGGAATACCAGAAAAAGCACGACGACATCTCCGCTGAGCTGGCTAAAAAGCTCATCCGGACACCCGGTCACGCGCCGTACGACTTCTACCAGGACCTGCTGGCCCGCATCCGCCGCGCCAAGCCGCTCGCCAACGCCGCGACCTGCCCGCCGCGCTCGCCGAAGCCGATGTGAGCGGCGGCCGGTGGCCGCCGCGGGTGAGGGGCGATGGGAAAGCTCAGCTCACTCAGCGCCGGGGTTTCGATTCTTAGCCATCGCCGGCGGTAAAAAATCGCCGACGGTAATTTTTACCGCCGTTACAGCTTGCGCGCCGCTCGCGCGCCCAGCTTTACTGGATCTGCATGGCCCGCATTCCCCTCGAGGATAATTTCAACGACGTAATCAACAAGACCCAGCGCGGGCTCAAGATCTCCGACGAGGATCTCGCCAAGCGTGCCGAGGTCTCCGCCGCCGACCTGACCGCCGTGAAGGGCGGCCAGCCCATCATCGCCGTCATCCGCCGCGTCGCCCGCCACCTTCACCTCGGCCCCGACGCCCTCGAGGTGCTCACCGCCAAGTCCTGGTACCCCGAGCAGCCGAACTTCCCCACCGGTTTCGCGGCCTTCAACACGGCGTTCGAGGACATGACGGTGAACAGCTACCTCGTGTGGGACTCCCGCACGAAGCTCGCCGCGGCCTTCGACACCGGGGCCAACTGCGACGCGATGCTCGACACCATCCACGCCGAGAAGCTGAAGCTGGAATACATCTTCCTCACGCACACCCACGACGACCACATCGCCGACCTGACGAAGCTCGCCGCGGGGACCAAGGCCGAGGTCTGGGCCGGCGAACTCGAGCCCGTGGACTTCCCCGGCGCCAAGACCTTCAAGGAGAACGCCCACTTTCACATCGGGAAGCTCGCGATCAAGACGCTGTTCACCTGGGGTCACTCGCCCGGCATGACGACGTTCTACATCACCGGCCTCAGCTGGCCGCTCGCCATCGTTGGCGACTCCATCTTTGCCAGCTCGATGGGCGGCAGCCCGACGCATTTCGCCGAGCAGTACCGCAACAACAAGGAGAAGATCCTGACCCTCCCCAACGACACCGTCCTCGCCTGCGGCCACGGCCCGCTGACCACCCTCGGTCAGGAAAAGCGCAACAATCCCTTTTTCACCTCCAAATAAACCTATAACCCCCACCCAACACATGTCTCAGAAAATTGCTTTCGTCGGAGTCGGTCGCATGGGCGCCAACATGGCCCGCCGCCTCAAGGATACCGGTCACACCGTCACCGCGGTTTACGATGTGCACGCGCCCAGCGCGGCCGAGCTCGCCAAGGAAATCGGCGCCACGCACGCCGCCAAGCTCGCTGATGTCACCGCCGCGGCCGACATCATCTTCACCGTCGTCACCGACGACGCCGCCCAGCTGGGGGTGTTCGCCGAGAGCGGCGACTCCCTCCTGACCGGCGCCAAGGGCAAGATCTTCATCAACTGCGCCACCCTCACGCCCAAGGTCCACGTCGAGGTGGAGATGCGTGCCAAAAAGGCCGGCGCCGTCTGCCTCGAAGGTTGCATGGCCTCGTCCATCCCCCAGGCCCGCAATGGCACGCTCTATCTGATGTGCGCCGGCGACAAGGCCACCTTCGACCAGGTGAAGCCCATCCTCGACCAGCTCAGCACCGCCCTCCGCTACATCGGCCACACCGGCCAGGCCGCGCAGGTCAAGGCGCTCGTCAACATGGTCATGAACATCAACACCGCCGGCCTCGCCGAGGGCCTCGGCCTCGGTGCCGCGCTCGGGCTCGACCTGACGATGCTCCGCGAGGTGTTCCTCCAGACCGGCGCCAACTCGCAGGTCCTCAAGACCGACGGCGAGGACATGCAGAACCGCGA
Organism: uncultured Opitutia bacterium; assembly: GCA_903839035.1. Classification (GTDB taxonomy): domain Bacteria; phylum Verrucomicrobiota; class Verrucomicrobiia; order Opitutales; family Opitutaceae; genus Opi-474. Next base: position 9,077 of record CAIMAQ010000044.1, on the reverse strand, counting down.
CCACTCGTGCTTCTTCTCCGGCGCCCACGCCGCCAAGGACAGCGGCATCGCCGCCCAGCTCGGCAAGGATGTCGGTCTCAACCTCCCGCTCGCCAACGCCACCAAGGCGCAGTTCGACCAGATGGTAAAGCTCGGCCTCGGCGGCCTCGACAAATCCGGCGTCGCCGAACTCACCTTCAAGGGCCGACACGGCTGACCCTATTTTCGATTTTCGACTTGGGATTTTCGATTGCCCCGCAATCCAGCCCCAAACCGACGGTCGAAGCTTTCCCCAATCGAAATTCGAAAATCCAAAATCGAAAATGCCACACATCGCCCACATCGCCAACCTCTGGTCCCTCGTCAATCACCCCTCGGCCGCCAAGCAGTGGTCGCTGGAGAAGAAGATCAAGGCCGTCAAAGCCGCCGGTTTTGATGGCTTCACCACCGGCCTCACGCCCGAGTGCGGCATTCTCGCCAAGAAATACGGCCTGAAGCACGTGCTCGGCTTCGTCTCCACCTCCTCGGGCGACCCCAAGGACTTCGCCAAGCGCATCCAGTCCCAAAAGGACGCCGGCGCCGTGCAGATCAACGTCCAGCTCGATGACCACGACACCCTGCCCGCCCTCGCGACCAAGCACTGGATCGCGATGGAGAAGGAGGCCGCGAAGATCGGCGGCGTGGTCCTCTCCCTTGAGGTTCATCGCGATTGCTGCACCGAGACCCCGGAGAAGACCTACGAGATCGCCCGGCTCTACAAGAAGGCCACGGGCAAGATGATCAAAATCAACTTCGACTTCTCGCACTTCTCCGTCGTGAAGCACCTCGGGCCCGGCAACTACGCCGAGCGTCTCCTCGACCATCCCGCCCTCGTGCAGAACGGCGAACAGTCGCACTGCCGCCCGTTCAACGGCCACCACTGCCAGGTGCCGGTCACCTACAAGGGCAAGCTCAGCGACGAGGCCAAGAGCTACCTCGATTTCTGCGTCGCCCTTTTCAGGGTCTGGAAGGCCGCCCCGAAGAACAAAAACCGCACCCTCTACGTCTGCCCGGAAATGGGGCCGTACCATGAGGGCGGCGCCGGCTACAACATCAGCGGCCTTCCGCCCGCGTGGCCCGACGCCGTCGTCCTGCGCCGCGAGCTCGACAAGGCCTGGAAGCGGGCGTGAGTGGTTGAAAGGCGGAAGGTGCAAAGCGAAAGGGTAAAATCATGAAACTCTTCCGCCTTCGTTTCTTCCGCCTTTCATCATTCGCCGGGCTTCTGGCCGCGCTGTGGGTCGCGGCGTTCGGCGTCCTCCCGGCACTGGCCCAGCCCGTTTCCCAGCCCGGTTCGCTGCCCGGCACCCCGTATGGGCCGCCCCCGGGGCGCGTGCTGTTTTTTCCGGGACCCAATTTCAGCGGGGAACCCCTCATCGTGCCGGCCGCCGGGGCCCTCGAGAACCTGGAATACGTCCGCGACTCCCGCGGCCGCAAATGGAACGACCGCATCGCCTCCATCCGGGTTGAGGGCCCGGTGCTGCTCCTCATGTTTGAGCACGCCGGCTTCCAGGGCGCCACGGCGACCCTGACCCGCGATGCCGCCGACCTGAATGCCCTCTCACTCGGTGACCGCCGCGGCACCACGTGGGCCCAGCGGATTTCCTCCGTCCGCGTCGAACCCATCCGGCCGGCCGCCCCGGGTTTCATCCAGTGGGAACGCCGCGATGCCGAACGCGCCGTCCGCGCCGCCTACCGCGACATCCTCGGCCGCGATCCCGACGAACGCGGCCAGCGCGACTACCGCGACCGGCTGATGAGCCGCGGATGGACCGAGGACCAGCTGCGTGACGCCATCCGCCACAGCTCCGAATTCCGCAACCGCGACGTCAGCGAAATCATCCGCCGGCTCTACCGCGAGGTGCTCCGGCGCGACGTCGATCCCGCGGGCTTGTCCAAATATAGCCGCGCCTTGCGCGAGGGCATGTCGGAATCCGAACTGCGGGCCGAACTCCTGCGCAGCCGCGAATATACCGAGCTCCACGCCCGGGAAGTCATCGCCCGTGCTTACCGCGAAATTCTCCGCCGCGAGGCCGACCCCGCCGGCTTTGCCACCTACCTGAAGCGCATGATCGAGCAGGGCTGGGACGAAAACCGCGTCCGCGACGCCCTCCGCTCGAGCGACGAATACCGGCGGCTGCCGAGGCGATAGAAGGTGGAACGCGTTGTCCCCAACGCGTTTGATTGGGAGGGTTGGGCAAGCGGGCTGGAGTCAACTCACTCGCCCGCCTTCCCTTACCCGTATTTTGCCTTCAGCGTCCGCCCCTCGCTCGCGCTGCGGTCCGCCAGATCGAGAATGTGGATCGGGCGGCGCGCCCATTCCGCGGTGATGATCAGCGGCACGCCCTTCACGAGGTGCGCCGCGACGTTGGCGTAATATTTCTCCCACTGCGTCGGCGGGTTCCGGCCCTTCGTGACCGTGGTCTGGTCGCCGTCCCGTACGATGATCTCGTGGGTGTCGTACTCCCACAGGAACGTGCCCTTGGTGCCGGTCACCTCGACCATGCCGCGCTTCATGTTGGCATCGATCTGCGAGATGCAGAGCGTCGCCCACGTGCCGCTCTTGAAGCGCACCACGGCAAAGCCCTCGTCCTCGATCGTGTCCTGGCCCCATTTGGACTGCGGCGCCCAGAAGCCCTTTTTGGCCATACCCGTGACCTCGGTGATCTCCGAGTTCACGAGCTGCAGCGTGTATTCCAGGACGTGAACGCCCCAGTCATAGAGGATGCCGCCGGAAATGGTCTTGCTGGAGCGCCACCAGTCACCGGGCTTGCACCAGCCGCCCATGTGGCACTCGACGCGGACAAGGTCGCCGATCACGCCGGACTTCAGCACCTCCAGCGCCTTCATGATCGAGCCGTCCCAGTGGCGGTTATGATACGTGGACAGCATCACGCCGGCCTTCTTCGCCGCGGCGATCATTGTGTCGCACTCCGCCGTGGTGATCGCAAAGGGCTTCTCGCACACCACGTGCCGGCCCGCCCGCAGGCACTGCAGCGCCAGCGGCGCGTGCGTGTTGTGCGGCGTGATGATCACGACAAGATTGACGTCCGATCCGGCCAGCATCGCATCCACGCTCGGGAAAGTCTGGATGCCGGGAAAATCCGTCGCGGCCACGGCGAGCCGCGCCGCATCCGGCTCGGCCACGGCCCACGGCGTCATGCCCGCCTTCTGCATCTCCAGCAGATGGGAGCGCCCCATGTTGAAGGCGCCACCGTAACCGATGACGCCGACCTTGATTTCCTTGGCCTGCTTGTAACGTGATTTCATGGGTAAATCCTAAACAGCCGCCGGGGTGATTTCCCCGGCGAAGCCCTGTGACCTAAGGCCACTGCCGCCCGCTTCAAAACTATTCGTATCCGGCGCGCCAAAAAATGCGGTGATTAGTGCATCCCCTGCGGAGCCGGCACCGGTCTTTCCGCGCATAGTCCCACGCGGGAGGACTCATCCTGGAGCCTGCCCACGCCTCTTCCATGACCAAACGCGACGTCATCCGCCAAGTCCTCTCGCACCAGCGCCCGCCGTACGTGCCATGGTCGTTCTCGTTCACGCTGGAGGCCAAGGAGAAGCTCGAGCGCCACTTCGGGTCCACCAGCCTCGACCTGCTCCTGCACGATCACCTCGCCTGGGCCGTGAATCCCGCCGGCAGCTTTGTGGACCTGGGCCACGATCAGTTCCGCGATCCCTTCGGCGTGGTGTGGGACCGCTCGGTGGACAAGGACATCGGCCAGGTGGTCAGCCCGCAGCTCGGCGAGCCGACGCTCACCGGCTACCGGTTTCCGGATCCGACCGACGCCACTTTTTTTAACGCCGTGCCGGAGATGATCGCGCGCCAGCCCGACTGTTTCCGGGTGTTTCCCATCGGCTTTTCACTCTACGAGCGCGCCTGGACGCTGCGGGGCATGGAGAACCTGATGATGGACTTCGTCGAGAACCCGGCCTTTGTGCGCCAGCTGCTGCGCGCGATTGCGGATTTCAACCTGGCCCAGGTCCGTCACGCCCTGACCTTCGACATCGACGGCGTGTACTTCGGCGACGACTGGGGCCAGCAGCAGGGCCTGCAGATGGGCCCGGCGCTCTGGCACGAGTTCATCGAGCCCGAGCTGAAGCGCATGTACGCCGCGGTGCGGTCGGCCGGCAAATTTGTGTTCATCCACTCGTGCGGTGACGTGGACGAACTGTTCGACTCGCTCGTCGCGGACGGCGTGAACTGCTTCAATCCCTTCCAGCCCGAGGTGATGAACGTGGCCGAGCTGATCCCCCGTTTTCACGGCCGGCTCGCCTTCCACGGCGGCCTCTCGACCCAGCGCACCCTGCCCTATGGCACGACCGACGACGTGCGGGCGGAGACGCGCCGCCTGATCGCGCTCGGCCGCGACGGCGGCTACATTCTCGCTCCGGCGCACGCCGTCGAGAGCGACGTGCCGCTGGAGAACATGCTGGCCTTTATTGACGAAGCACTGGGCCAGCCGGGCTTCAAGCGCTGAGCGGGTTTGCGCCTGCCGGATCGGCTTCCGGCTCCCCGGGGCAGCCGGGAGGCTCCGTCCGTTTCAACCCAAACCTAGGCAAGGTTCGGGTCAGGCCTTTTTCACGAAGCAGGCCTTCAGCGCCAGGGCCACGCCGTCGATCTTGCCGTCAATCTCGTGGTCTCCCTCGACCAGCCGGATGCTTTTCATCTTCGCACCTTGCTTGAGCACACCGGAGCCGCCCCGGAGCTTGAGGTCCTTGATCAGGATCACGGCGTCACCGTCGACGAGCACGGTACCATGCGCGTCGCGCACCTCGCGCGGCGCCTCGGCCACGGCCGCTTTCGGCCATTCATGGCCGCAGGTCGCGCACTCCCAGTGGTCGGGGTGGCTGATGATATCTTCCATCGTGCAGGCCGGACAGGTGGTCTTTTCCATGGTTAATCCGCCACGATGAACGCCCAGCGGTCCCACAGGCAAGAGCCGAGCCCGCAGTGCCGCCGGGACGGGTGGGCGCTGATTTCAGTACTTGCGGCAGGATTTTTTTTGCTGCAACGTGCGCCCCCTTGTCAGTCAAGGCGCGGTAGCCAAGTGGTAAGGCCGAGCTCTGCAAAAGCTCTATGCGCCGGTTCAATTCCGGCCCGCGCCTCCAATTTTACACCCTCCTGATTAAAGTCGAGGACCGGGGGGTTCGCGGCGCTTTCTGGATTCCAATCGCAGCCCGATGTGGCAAAGTCCGCCGTTGTCCGCCGCAGACGTTGGCTTGATCCTGTGCGCCCCAGGAAAAGAGCGATGAGGCAAGAGCTCCAGGACGCGAACCCCCAACCCCACGCTCCCATGAAATGCCCCCGGCTGGTTTTCCTCGTTCCCGCGCTGCTCCTGCTGACCCCGCTCGCCGCCCCGGCGAAGGACGTTCTCTTCCCGGAGAAAACCCTCCCGGCGTTCACCTTTGTGCTGCCAGACGACTGGAGTTCCGAGGCCGACACCTCCGGCAACCTGATCATGCGCTGCCCGAACCGCACCACTTCGATCGTCATCTTCACGGGCGTGGACTCCAGTGACCTCGACACCCTCGCCAAGGAGGCCCTGCAGATCGCCAAGACCGCGCCCGCCCTGCGCAAGGAGCCGGCCGAAATTTCCGGCTGCAAGGGCTTCACCTACTTCACAACGATGACGAATCCCTCCGGCATTCATCTGAACCTGGAATTTACTCTCGTGCGGACCGACCCCACCCACGTCGCCTCGGTCGGCCTGATCATGGCGGATAACGTGGCCAAGGTCGACGAGACCTCTTCCCGGCTGGTGAAAAACGGCCTGAAGCTGCGGACAGAATAATCGGGCCGGCCACGTTCACGCGGCCTGACGAACTGCCTGCGGGACGGCTTTCTCCCCGGCGGAACCGTCAAGATTGCACGATCTTCGACGAGTAGTAGATAACACCCCGGTTCTGCTCACCCAGTTGCTTGGCCGTGGGCAGCGTGTCCTTCATCCAGTCGAAGTTTTTCCCGACAAAGTCCGTCCACTTCTCGAGCGTGGTCGCCAAAATGGGACCCGTGACGGCGCGCAGGTCAATGCCGCTGTCCCTCAGGTCCTCGCCCACCCGCTGGACCGCCTCCTTGGGCGAGTCGGAAAACAGGTACGCGTAGAAAATGAGGGTCTTGTCGGGCGTCTCCCGGCTCTTGGCCGCGACCGGGATCGCGAGGATGTGATTGGCCGGGACCTCGGCTGGCTTGGCCGCTTTGTCCGGGGACTTCTCCGCGCCTCCCTTGGGCGCAAACATATCGAAATATTTCATGGTACGGTGGCGATGAGGTTGGAGGCACGGATCCGTGGCAGGGGCAACGCGCCGGCAGAAAAGCGGCTACTTTTGAGGATACCGCAGTTGCCGGATGGTGGTGGTTTCGAACGCCATGACCGGACCGCCGGGATTAAGGTGGGTCATCGCCCCGAAATTCCAGGCGCCCGGAGGATTGCCGACGGCCGCGACGAGACTCTTGGAGGCGTAGCCTTCGTTCAGCAACACGGTGAGGCTCGACGTTCCTTTGCCCGTTTCGGTGAAGTAGATCTCCTTGGCGTTATAGATCTGGCGCAGCGTGTTGATGACCATTGTTTCCTCGGATTTTTTCTTCACGCGATTCAGCGCCGGCACCGCCAGGGCGGACAGGAGGCCCACAATGACCACGACCACCATGATCTCGACCAGGGTAAAACCGGGGGAGGTGCGGGTTTTCATTTGCCCTCCTTTTTCTTGCTGGAGGTGAAGGCCAGGAACAGCCCGGTGGTCACGAGGACCACCGTGAGCAGGCGCAGTGCGAGCATCGGCAGGTTGACCGACCACTCCATCGGCACCTCCCACGCATAGTAAAGATTGTGCTCAAGGCGGATGCCGTCGGCGAATTTGTAGACCGGCGGGTGAATCCAGATCCAGGCCAGGGTATTGCAACCCATGATAAGAAAGACGCGTTGGATGATGCTCATGGTCAGGCGGGGTTGGGGTAAAGGTGAAGGCCGTGCTTGGGGTCGGACTTTCCTGTTTCTGGTTTCAGATTATCCCAGTGCGCCTCCGGCGACTCCTCAATTCATGGCGAATTCTGCGCAAATCTTGTGGAGGTTTGGGTAGCTGGCTAGCCGGAAGCGCCCAAATCTGGACTATGGGGATTGGCCGTTCTTCCACTCGTATTCCACTCACTGTATCAGGTTTGGGGTGAAATTCAGGTTTTATCCCGCCAAAAGATCCGGGGAGCGGATTTTCAGGACAAGATATGCGGAGCCTTGGGCTTAATTTGCGGCGTCCGGATTGGGCCAATCTGGCAGTATAGGGGGAACCCCGCCTATCGCGCCTGTGAAACGACCTGCTGCAACCCTGCGCCACTTCCGCTGGCTGACCCTGCTGGTCCTCGCCGCGACCCTGGCCGCCGCAGCTCCGCCTGCGCGCCAGAAGATCCGCATCGGCATCGAGAACGACTCGCCGCCCCTTTCCTTTGTCGATGCCAAGGGTAAGGCGATTGGTTTCACGCCCGAGCTTCTGCACGCGGTCAGCCAGGCCAGCGACCTCGATTTTGAGATCACGGTCAGCACCTGGACCCATATTTCAAATGAGTTCTCCGCCGGCCGGCTGGATGCCTTGGCCAATGTGGTGAGCACCCCGGAGCGAGCCCTTACGATGGATTTCACGGTCGGGCACGCCAAAGTCCATCTCCGCAGCTATGCGCACATCGGGAAACCCATCCCCCGGCATACGCGGGATTTCGCCGGCAAGCAGGTCGCCGTCGTGGAGGGTTCGATCATCCATAAGACCGTGGTGATGCGCGGCCCCTGGGGCGCGACCGTGCACCCTTATCCCAGCCGCCAGGCCGCCTTGGAGGCGGTGGTCCGCGGCGACTGTGATTTCGCCCTCCTGCTCCTGGCCGGGCCAAAAACTGATGACCTCAACCTGCCCATTCAAACCGACTTCGTCGACGATCTCGCGCTGACGTTCCATGTCGCCGTACATCAGGGCGACACGGCGAGACTGGATCAGATCAACGAAGGCCTCAGGGTCGTGTTGACCAACGGCACGCTGGACCGGATCTATGCCAAATGGGTCGGGCCGACCGAGCCGCACCCCATCCGCGTCACGGACTTGCAGCCCTATTTCTGGCCGCTGTTCCTGTCGGCGACCTTCCTCACCCTGGTCTTGATTGCCCAACAGTGGGCCATCGCCGTGCGCCGGCGCGCCCAAATCAACGCCCTGGCCCGCGCCGAGGAACTCGCCACCTTAATGAATGCAAGCCTGAGCCTGATCTTCATCGCTCACGACTTGCACTGCCGGCGGATGACCGGCAACGCCGCGGCCTGCGCCTTCATGCGCATGCCCGCCGATGCCAACATCTCCCAGGATGCCATGCTGGCCGAGGGCAAAAAAATCACCTACCGCGATCATGAGGGGCGGGAAATACCGACCGAGGACCTACCCATCCAGAAGGCCACCCGCTTGGGCCAGGCCATCAAAGGAGCCGAAATGACCATCGCTTTCCCCGATGGGACGATCCGTGAGCTCTATGGCAACGCCGCCCCACTCTTCGATGACAATGGTCAGGTGCGTGGCGGGATCGGGACCTTCGTCGATGTCACCAATCGCCATGCAGCGGAGCAAAAACTGCGGTCAAGCCTGATCCAGATGAACGAGGCGCAACGCGTCGCCCATATGGGCAGCTGGCGCCTGGAGCTGGCGACCAACCAGATGATTTGGTCCGACGAACTTTGCCGCATGTCCGGCCTCGACCCCGCAAAGCCGGTCCCGCCCCTGGCGGAACGGCAGAAACTCTATCTGCCGGAGAGCCGGGAAAAGCTAATGGCGGGCATTGCCCAGATCCGCCAAACCGGCGGCAGTTTCAGCATCGAGGTGGAGGTGCTCCCGTTGGATCATAAACAACGCTGCATGCTGGTGACCGGCGATGCGGAACTCAACGCTGAGGGCACCGTGATTGCCCTCCATGGCATGGCCCAGGATATCACCGAGCAAAAGCTTGCCGCCGGGGTCCTGCGGGCGAACGAGCAACGCTTCCGACTGCAGGCAGCCGCGCTGGCGGCCACCATTGACAGCGTCGTGATCAC
>CAIMAQ010000043.1 GCA_903839035.1 uncultured Opitutia bacterium | reverse complement strand
CCATGACCGAGGGCGACCACCGACCATTTTTCAACGTGGCCTTGAACCTGCCGCATGCCGGACGCATTGCCCGTCGCATCGTGCTCCTGCTGCCGGACCGGGAAACGGACCGGGCGCCCGAGGCGGACGCGGCGCGGCGGGCGGCGGAGCAACTGTTGGAACTGCTCGACCCCTGCCTAGAGGCCGATGAGAACCCGGCCACCGTGATCAGCGTCCGGCTGCAAACCCGCGCGGCCGAGTTGGGTCGCAAGCTCGTCGACCACATCGAGCGCGGCCGCTTCGGCCACGACCGGCTGGGCCAGTGCGTGCGCAACCTGTTCGAATGCCTGGAACTGGGCCGCGAGGGCGCCGACCTCTCCCTGCGCGCCGGGGAAAACCCGCGCTCCATGCAGCGCCCGGTGTGACTGCAGTAGACCCGGCCCAGCTGGCTTTGCGTCGCATCGCCCTCGGCCGGTTAGCGTGGGCCAAAGTATCCGGCCGAGGGCCAACTCGCCGGCGCCGGCTCACCAGGTCGAACCGACGCGGTGGCACCGTTGCTCCAGCCCCGATGGCCACAATCCGCCCGCGCTCGAGGGCCGCTAGGGCTTCTTCCGGTAATAGATCAGGGCCGATCCCGGCTGGTCCTTGATGACCACGGCCAGCCCCCGGTCCAGGAGCTCGCGGCCGGGAATTTCCTGCGTGGTCGCCGTATCGAGGTCCGTCACCCTGTAAACAGCAGCCGGATCCAGACCGCGGAGTTTTGGCTGCAGGACGGAGGAGCCGTTTTTTTCGCGGCGGAAGGCCTGGATCATGCCGTCCCCTTCCTCCGGCCGGTCGAACTGCCAGGCGATCCAGTCGCCCGCGCCCAGACGGTGGGGCGTGAGTGGGTAAAAGTCTCCCAGCATGCAGCCCGCCACCTGACGCCACTGGCCGGCCAGTTTCCGGTAGAGATCCCAATCGGTGCCACCGGTCCGAACATCGGTGCAGATGCTGAACGACGGACTGAGGGAGCTGCGCATGTTTTCCACCAGACGTTCAGGGCTGTAGTAGATCCCCGAGCCGTAAAAAGGGATCCAGGAGGAGAGGCCATAGGTCTGCCCCTGGTTGCCCGGCAGGTAGACCGGCTCACCGGTGAACGACTGGTAGTCACTCCGCAGCAATGGGACGGACCGGCGCAGGGTCTCGAGATCGTTGCGGCGGCCGCCGCCGGCACAGGAATCGATCAACAGTCCGGGATGCCGGCGCTGCAGTTCATCCCAGAGCGCGAGATACGCGCAGACATGCTTGTTCTCGGTCAGGCCCTGCCGGTCGTCCGCGTCGTTGGCCCGCCACGACGCAAGCGGGTCGATATTAAAATCCTGCCGGTAGAGATCGATGCCCTCTTCGCGGATGATCCGGTCGAACCGGTCAACGATCCAGTCCCACGCCTCGGGGTTGCCAAGGTTGACCACTCCCCCTTTCGCGCCGCCGAGGATCCACTGCGGGCGGTTCAGCGTCAGCCAGGTGTTGGGCGCGGCGCGTTCGGGCTCAAACCAGACAATCAGTTTCGTCTTTCGCGCGTGCAGGTAATCACTGACCTCCCGAATGCCACGGGGAAAACGTCCGGGATCAGCCTCCCAGGTGCCCGTCTGGAACCAATCGGCGCAGGGATACCAGCCCGCGTCCATCCACCAGTAATCAAGCTGGATGCGCTCCCGGGTCAGCACGTCAATGAACTGCCTTTCGGAAGCAGCGCTGACCTTGAGGCCCGGGAAGAATCCCCCGCTGCAGAAATTGAGCATGGGGGCGGGGGGCTGGCCGCCCGGCCGGGGGGTGTTATGCGCCCGCATCCAGCGGCGCCAGATATTTTGCGCGCGAACCTCGTCGCCTGCGTAGAATTGCAGCACGACCAGCGGCGTGCGGATCTCCTCGCCCGGGTGCAAGGTCAGGTGGGTCAGCTCCTGCCCCGCGCACACGCGCAGCGTGGCTTCCTTGTCGCGCACGAACCGGGCCGACCATTGCCCGGGCCAGCCAACCGCGACAACCACGCCGCCCCCGGGCCAACCGACGTTCCAATATGGGAACTGGCCATTGGTGGACTTCCCGCCGGTCGGGGCGAAGTGCCTCACCACCCCAAGTCCCAGCGTTTCGGTCTGCGGCGAGTAACTCTCGGCGGAACGGAAATCGCCGCGATTATAGTGGAGCTCGAACTCGCCGTCGGCCGGGCGAACAAACCCCGCATCAATCGCCTGGATGTGGGCAAGGATCGGCGTGTCCCGGGTGCCGGTATTCTTGAAATGGACCGTCCATTCGACGGTGGGAAAATCCTGATAGGTGACCCCGACCCAGCGAACGACCAGGCCGGTGGCCGGATCCGTATAGGTGAGCGTGTCCTCGGTGCGCTGCGGATCGAGTGCACGGGTCGACCGCGCCTGCGTCCAGTGGGGAAGCAAATCGGCCGAGGGCCTACCCTCGTAGGTGAAGGAAAAGCCAGGCGGGGTGACCGACGCCGACGCTCCGGTGGAAAACCGCGCCGCCAGCCATTGCCCCGCGGTCGCCAGCTCGCCGGGATCAGGTGAAACGGCGAAGGCCGTGGTTGCCGCCAGTAACCAGACCGCCGCCATCCTCCGACACGGATTGGCCGGGAACACGCGCGGTGGGATGGGGCGGGACATGCCAGGTCAGGCTGCAGGGCCGGCCGTCAGATATTGTGATCTTGGCCCGCGCGCTGGGTGCCCAGGTTCGCGGGCAGGTGCTGCGGGAGAAAGAAATAATAGTTCATCAGCCACCAGCTGCGCGACGAGCGGTAGAACAGGATCGGGAAGCCGAACGCGCCCACGCCCGCGACGATCGAGGCGGTCATCCCGGAGAACACCCCGCCGAGATACAACAGGAGCACCGGCACCAGAAAAACCACGACGGTCGTGCCGAAGTTGAGCGCCACGGCGCCGAGGAAACTGCCCTCGTCCCGCTCAATCACCAACCCGCAGTCCGGGCAGGCCGCGTTCACGTGAAACAACGTCCCCGGCTTGAACAGCGTCTTGCCACCGCAGTTGGGGCAGCGGATGGCCAGGCCTCGGGCGACAATCTGGAGACGGGTGACTTGCATGGGAGGAAGCTAACCACGGACCTGGTTTTCACCACGAAAAACACGAAACCCACGAAAGCCGGACGGCCGAATTTTTGCCCACAGAACACGCGGACTACACGGAAGAACTAGGTCAAATCCACGATCCCTATATTCGTGGTTCTGATATTCCGCGTCCTCCGTGTGTTCCGTGGGCCATCGGATCGAGGATCCAATTTCGTGCCTTTCGTGCTTTTCGTGGTTAAACCATCCGGGATCGGCGCACAAAAAAGGCGCTCCGTTGCGGGAGCGCCTTCGTCAAGGTCTGGGCTGGGCTCAGGCGCCGAGCTGGTAGCGCGTGAAGCGGCGGAGCTGGATGTTCTCGCCGGTCTTCGCGATGCGCTCGGTGAGCATCTCCTTCATCGTCTTCTCGGGCAGCTTCACGAACGGCTGGTCAAGCAGGCAGATGGTGGAGAAGTACTTCTCGAGCTTGCCCTCGACGATCTTCTGCACGGCCGCGGGCGGCTTGCCGAGGACCTGCGCCACGGCGATCTCACGCTCCTTGGCGAGATCGGCCTCCGGCACCTGGTCACGGGAAACGTACAGCGGGCTCGCGGCGGCGATCTGCAGGCAGACGTCCTTCACGAACGCCTTGAACTCGTCGTTGCGCGCAACGAAGTCCGTCTCGCAGTTGACCTCGAGCAGCACGCCGACCTTTCCGCCGACGTGGATATAGCTCTCGATCAGGCCTTCCTTGGTGACGCGGTCAGCCTTCTTGGCCGCCGACGCCGCGCCTTTCTTGCGCAGGATCGTCGTGGCGGCCTCGATGTTGCCGTCCGCCTCGGTGAGGGCCTTTTTGCAGTCAAGCAACCCGGCACCGGTGGCGATGCGCAGGTCGTTGACCATTTGAGCGGTAATGGGAGTACTCATGATGATAGAAGTAGCGAGTGGTGAGTAGCGGGTAGCGAGTGGTGGCGGCGGGAGTATTGAGAATCCGATGGTTTGGATGCTCTCTACTCGCTACCCACTACTCGCTACGTCGCCGCAGAGGCGAATTACTCGGCCTTGACCGGGGCCTTCTTGGCGCGGGTGGGCTTCTTGGCCGCAGGCACGATGGCCTCGGCGTCACCCTCGACGACCGCGACCACATCGGCGGGCAGGTCGATCTTTGAGAGGTCGACCTCGGTGGCGGACACGGGGGCCTGGACGCCGGCCGTGACACCCTTGAGATCGGCGGCACCGCGCGCGGCGCGGCGCTGGTCGCGCTGGGCGAGACCGCTCTGGATGGAGGCGACGATGGCGTCGACGATGATGCGGATGGACTTCACCGCGTCGTCATTGCCGGGAATCGGGTGGCTCAGCGTGGTCGGGTCGGAATTCGTGTCGACCAGGCCGACGCACGGGAGGCCACAGCGGGCGGCCTCGGCGACGGCGATCTTCTCGTGGTTCACATCGACGACAAACATCGCGGAGGGCAGGCCGACCATGTCGGCGATGCCGCTGAAATTGCGCTGCATGCGGACCATCTCGCGCTTGATCGCGGCCTCTTCCTTGGAGGAGAGCTTGGCGAGTTCGCCATTGGTTTCCATGGCCTGGTACTTCTTGAACTTGGCGATGGATTTCTTGACGGTCTCGTGGTTCGTCAGGGTGCCGCCGAGCCAGCGGTCCACGCAGACGGGCATGCCGGTGAGGCTCGCGGCCTCGCGGATGATTTCCTTGGCCTGGCGCTTGGTGCCGACGAAGAGGATGTTGCCGCCGTTGCCGACGGTGTCCTCGACGAACTTGCAGGCCTTCTCGAGGGCCGCATGGGTCTTGCCGAGGTCGATGATGGAGATGCCCTGGCGGTGATCGAAGACGAAGGGCTTCGAGCGGGGATTCCAACGCTTGGTCTGGTGCCCGAAATGCACGCCGGCATCGAGCAGGTCTTTAGGAGTGACGTTCATGGGATCTATGTTTTCGAAACACAGGTCGGCCAATGGGCCGCCTTGCGATCGTGACTGAGGTTATGGTTGATGAGAACTAACTGGCAGAGCGGTCCAAAACACGGATCGAGGTCCCCTCTGGCAAGCGCGAAGTGCGGGAAAACCCAAAAAGGCGTTGACAGGCAATGGCGTGCGACGCACGTTGCGCCTCCCTTTGTTGCAGGGTGGAGCAGCCTGGTAGCTCGTCAGGCTCATAACCTGAAGGTCGCTGGTTCAAATCCAGCCCCTGCACCCAATTTAACTCCCTCCCAGCCTTACGGTTGCGAGGGAGTTTTGGTTTTATCCCTTTACGGCGCCACCAACTGCTTATCCCGACCGCTGACCAGTCCGCTGACGAGGTTGGCCGGGATGTGGCCCACATCCCCGACCGCCAGCACTTTGCACCCGCCCTGAGCATTCACTTGGATGATGGTCAGGCTGCAGTGCGCGACCGACATTCCCAGCCACGCCCGGGTGTCCACCCCGAGGGCCTTGGTCACAAGGTAGCGGATGACATTGCCGTGGCAGACCAGGATGTCGTCCTGATCTGCGTCCTTGGCCGGGGCGAAATACTTCGCAAACGCTGCGTTGAGCTGGGCCTCCGCCGCTTCCAGTTCCGCCGGCGACTTGCCTCGCGTCACTTCCGTCCGCCAGGTCCGCGGCAGGCATTCGCGCAGCAGCGGCGTGGTCTGCAGTTTCAGGCCGGGCAATGACTGGTTCACAACCCCGGCCGTCTGCCGGGCCCGGGTCATCGTGCTGGAGGTCAGGGAGGTGAACTTGACGGGCATGCCGCCCAATCGCGCGGCCACCAGCCGGGCCTGTGCGATGCCGAGCGGGGTGAGCCCGTTGACCACCTCCTCGTCGCCTTTTCGGGCATCGTCATAATTTCCATGGCGGACGAGGTAGAGCGTCCGCGTAAAGGCCGGGAGCGGGGCAGCGGCGGAAGCCGCGACCGCTGGCTCCGCGGCGCCTAATGCGCCCGCCACCGCCAAGCCAACGACCGCGAGAAAGATTTTCATGCCCGAACCCTGGGGCTTCTCCGGCCAACCCACAATCCGCCAAATCAAGCTGTGCAGCAGGGGTTGCACCACAGCCGGTGCGCCCAGCCTAGCGCCGAGAGGCACTGGACCAAGGTCCCATTCCCGCGGTGCACAGGTGAGGCACCTTGGGCTTCCGTCCCTTTTCCGCTTTCACCACCACTTCATGAATACCTCACGCGCCTGGTTCCGGGCTCCCATCCTTCTCACTTGTCTCCTGCTGGTGCTCCCCCGGTCTCACCGGGCTCACCGCCCTGGCGGAGACTCCTGCCCCAGCCCCAGCGTCACCCCGCCGACCATCAGACTCCTCCGGGCAAGGTGGTCTGGGCGGATCTGGTCACGGATAACGTGCCGCGCGCCAGCAGGCGTCCAGCAAGTGGACCTGCTCCGGCGTGCGGCGGGGAAATTTCAGCAAGGGTCCGGCGACGTCACAGGTCGTGGATCACCTTGGGTGGAAACGCAGCGCGGAGGGCGTTGAGCACGGCGAGCACGTCGATAATTTCCTGGCAGATCGCGCCGCTCACGGGGCTGAGATGGCCGGTGGCCGCGAAGGCCATGCCAATGAGGCTGAGCGCCATGCCGCCGATCACGCTCTGCAGCGCAATGACCCGCATCCGGCGGCTGATGTGCATGAACTCATCCACCTTGGTGAGGGAGTTGTCCATCACCACGACGCCCGCGGCCTCCGCGGTCACGTCGCTGTTCTGCCCGATCGCCATGCCCACCGTGGCGGCCATCATGGCGGGCGCGTCGTTGATGCCGTCACCCACGTAGAGGGTCTTGGCCTTCGCCGTCTCAGCCCGGACCAGCGCGAGTTTCTGCTCGGGGCTTTGCTCCGCGTGGATCTCGGTGATGCCCACCTGCCCGGCCAGGTAGCGGACCTCCGATTCCCGGTCGCCGGAGACCAGCATGACGCGGGCGAAACGGTGCTTCGGCCCGAGATGGCTGACGAACGGCCGGCTGTCCGAGCGCGCGGCGTCGCGAAAACGGAATACCGCCGCGTAGCGTTCATCGATGACAACCACACACTCCAGCCCGCCGGCGACCGGCGGCAGCTGCTCGGCCCCCGCAACGTGCTGCTCGGCCAGTTTGGTCCGGCTCGTGACCCGCACGATGTGGCCACCGATCGTGCCGGTCAGCCCGTGGCCCGGCGCCTCATCCACCTTGATCGCCACCGGCAGGGTGAGGTTGGCCGTCTTCGCCGCGGCGAGGATGGCCCGGGCCAGCGGGTGTTTCGAGTAGCGCTCCAGGCTCGCCACCAGCGTCAGCACCTCCAGCTGCGTGAACCCCGGGGCAATGACCTGATCGGTGAGCGTGGGCTCGCCGTAGGTGAGCGTGCCGGTCTTGTCGAAGATCGCGGTGCGGCACTCGGCGATCTGCTCCAGCACCACCGGGCTGCGGACAATGATCGCGCGGCGGGCGCAGAGGGAGATGGAGCCGATGATCGCGACCGGGATCGCGATGAGCAGCGGGCACGGCGTGGCAATGACCAGCACCGCGAGGAAACGCACCGCTTCACCGCTGATGATCCAGGCCAGCGCCGCGACCGTCAGGGCCACCGGCGTGTACCAGGCGCCGAGCATGTCGCCGAGCCGCCGCAGGGCCGGGCGTTTCGCCTCGGACTCGCGCATGACCTCCATGATTTTCGCATAGCGGGAATCCGCGGCCAGCTTGGTCGTGCGGATCGTCAGGGCGGACTCGCCATTGATCGCGCCCGAGATCACTGGCGACCCGGTGGTCTTGGTGATCTGGAAGGGCTCACCCGTGAGGTAGGACTCATCCATCACGCCGTGGCCCTCGGTCACCACGCCATCCACCGGGCAGATGTCGTGCGGGAAAATCACCAGCATGTCCCCCACCGCCACGACCGGCAGTTCCACGTCCACGATATCGTTTCCCCGCTTCAGGTGCGCGACCGACGGCATCCGCTTGGCCAGCGCCGCCAGCACGGACGACGCGCTGCGCAACGCATAACTCTCAAGCGCCTCGCCGCCCGACAGCATCAGCACGATGATGGAGCCCGCCAGGTATTCGTGGAGGAATACGGAAGTGATGATGGAAATTCCCCCGAGCAGGTCGGAACCGAACTCCCCTTTCAGGAGCTTGCGCAGGAGGTCGTAGAGCATCGGCAGGCCGCCGATGACCAGCGTGGCCAGCAGCGGAATCCGGTAGCTGCCGGCCCCGGTGTGGCAACCAAAGCGGAGCAGCAGGTGCAGGAAAATTCCCAGCAAGCACAGCCCCGCGATGACGGTGGACTTTCGCGCCCAGAGATTGGACGGCGAGTACCAGGGCCGTTTGGGCGGCGTTATGTGGGCGGTGGAGGCGGGTTGCGCGGCAGTCATGGGATAAAAGTATTTTCGCCCAGGCGGCGGACCACCCGCGCGGTCGAGCGCGCGATCATGCGACCCTCGTCGATGCGAATGACCCGCGCACCGTCACGGTCGATCCGACCCACCTCATGCATCGCTAACCGGATGCGCGGTGAGCAACCGTTGAGAGAGATGGCGCGCGCGGGTGCATTCATGACCAGAGTCCCGTGTAACTGCCGCGCGCTAGGGGTGCCAGTGGGAAGAAAACGGTCCCAGTTGCACGGTCAGACGTCTGCGGCGAACCGGTCAGGGGGTGTTCAAAGCAGGGCGCTGCTCCCCCGCCGACCCGCCGTGGGCCCGGCGAAGGCGGGACAAAGGTCTTGCGCTGCCGACGGGCGAAAGCGTTTCCTCCGTTCCCATGGCTTCCGCCACGCGCAAAACCGACCCTTCCCGCTGGCAAACGTGGGCCGCGCTTGGCGTTTGCGCCCTCGCGGTCTGGGCGGTTTTCGGCGGCACGCGCCACGGGGCGTTTGTGCTCTGGGATGACGACTACAACCTCCAGCAGAACCCGCATCTCAGCGGGCTGACGTGGGAAAACCTGCGGTGGATGTTCACTGATACGGCTTATTCGCGCCGTTACTTTCCGCTCACGTGGCTCGGTTGGACGGTCCAGCACGACCTCTTCGGCCTCGCGCCCTACTCCGCCCACCTGGGCAACGTGCTCTTTCACCTGCTCAACACCATCCTGGTGTTTTTCGTGATCCAGTCCGCGCTGCGCATCTGGCTCGCCCGCGAGGACCACGCCCGCGGCGGGCCCGCCACGGTGGCCGCCACCCTCGGTGCGCTCGTCTGGGCGCTGCATCCGCTGCGCGTCGAGGTCGTCGCGTGGGCCTCCGGCCGCATCTACGCCCAGACCGCCTGCTTCCTTCTCGTCTCGCTATGGTGTTATTTAAAATCAATCGAGGCCGAGCCCGGCTCGACCCTCGCCCGCCGCTTCCGGTGGGCCTCCGTCGCCGCCCTCGCACTGTCGTTGCTCACCTACCCGCTCGCCCTGAGTTACGTCGGTGTCCTGCTCGTGCTCGACTGGTACCTGCCGGCCCGGTTGCGGCCGGCCCCGGTGACGCCGTGGCTTCAGCGGCTGCGGCCGTTGCTGGTGGAAAAAATTCCGTTCTTCGCCGTCACCGCCGTGATCCTCGGCCTCACGCTCTGGGCACGCACCAATGTGGCCGCCGCCGGCTGGAAGCCGCCCGTCACGCTCACGGAATTCGGGGTCGTCCCCCGTCTGATGCAGGCGTGTTACGTCTGGATCTACTATCTCGGGAAGCCGCTGCTGCCGTTCCACCTTTCGCCTTTCTACACCCGGCTGATCGATTTCTCCCCGGGCGACTTCGAGTTCGTTCTCAGTCTCGCCGTGGTCGTCCTGCTGTCCGGGTTGCTGTATCTCCGCCGCCGCCAGTGGCCGGGACTGTGGCTGCTCTGGCTCTGTCACCTGCTCGTGCTCGCCCCCATGCTGGGCCTCACGGAGCACCCGCACTTCACCAGCGACCGATACAGCTACCTCGCCGCCCTGCCTTGGTCCGTTGCCCTCGCCGTCGTGATCGTCCGCGCCTGGTCCCGCCGGCCGTGGCGCAGCTTGGTCCTGCTCGTCTCCGCCGGCGCCGTCGCCGCGGGAGCGGCCTTGAGCCTCGCGCAGGCCGCCGTCTGGCGGAACACCGAGACGCTCGGCCTGCACATGATCGCCACGATGGGCGACCATCCGCGGCGCTTTGATATTTACCGCCGCATCAGCTCCGCCCTGCGCGAGGAGGGCCGGATCGCCGATTCCAACGCCTACTATCTCAAATCCCTCGCCGGCGATCCCCACGCCCTGGAGGCGTCACTCGGCCAGGCCCGCAAGCTCGAGGAGGAGGGCAAGCCCCGCGAGGCCCTCGCCCAGTATCTGCTGGCCAAACAATTGCGTCCCGACCTCGCCGAGCCGCCTTACCGGATCGGCGCGATCCTGCTTGCCGACGATCGCGCCGCCGACGCCCTGCCTTACCTACAAGACGCCGCCCGGATCGCACCCGGCCAAGCCGAGATCGAGATCACGCTGGGCTGGGCCCTCAACCGCGCCGGCCAGGCCCCCGAGGCCATCTCGCATTTCGAGTCGGCGTTGCGCACCCTCCCCAACGATGCCGCCGCCCACAGCGGACTCGGCACCGCCCTCGTCGCCATCGGCCGCGAGCGGGAAGCCATCCCCCATTTCGAGGCCGTGCTCCGCCAATATCCCGATTCCACCGGCGTCCGCGAAGCCCTTGAGCGCATCCGGAAGTGAATTGAAGTAGGGCGGAGTCTCTGTCCCGCCTTCGCTCTGGAAAACTTTTCCGTGGATCACGCGGGTAGACGCGGATTATTTCCGGACATCCGCGTTCATCCACGAAATCCGCGGCAAGGTACTCTTGGGAACGGCGGGGCAGAAACCCGCCCTACAACCCCAGCACCTTCCGCGCGTTCCGCCCCATGATCTTCCGCTTCGCCTCGAGCGGGATCTGCGCGAAGAGCACGCGTCCCAGCTGCGATCCCTGGTCGAGAAACACCGCGTCGCTGCCCCAGACGATCTTGTCCTCCAGTCCCGCCGTCACGAGGTGCTCGATCAGCCCGCGGGGACACGCCGACAAGCACAGTTCCACGTAAACCGTCGGATATTCCCGGGCGAACCGCATGTATTTCTCCAGCTCCGCCGACCCGATGTGCGCCAGCAGCCAGCGGATGCGCGGATAGCGCTTGATGTAGCCCTCAAGTTCGTCGAGTTCCGGTCCGAACACATGCGCCAGCACTGGCATCGCATGCTCGTTCGCGTAGGCGAACACCGGTTCATAGTTCGGATGATTGTAGGGCAGACCCGGCCGCGCGCCGTACGACCAAACCTTCACGCCGCGAAACCCCGCCGCGCGTCCGCCGGCCAGCTGCGCCGCGACTTTCTCCGGGTAGCCGACATCCACCACAAGATAACCAAAAATCCGGTCTGGGAATTCCTTGATCCCGTCGGCCACGAGCGGGTTGCCATGCTCCGCGTCGCCAAAGATCGCCTGGA
The DNA here is from genome assembly GCA_903839035.1 of uncultured Opitutia bacterium. Lineage (GTDB taxonomy): Bacteria > Verrucomicrobiota > Verrucomicrobiia > Opitutales > Opitutaceae > Opi-474. The sequence goes on along the minus strand of CAIMAQ010000043.1, from coordinate 4,383 downwards.
TCGAACTCACACACGAAAGCTGAATGCCCAGCCGGTCCATCGACGCCACCAGCGACTTCGCCGTCGGGTGCAGGATTGGGAAATCCGGTCCGTGCCCAAAATGCGCATGCGCATCAATCAACACCTCGCCCGTGATCGGCCGACCCGCGCGGCCCGCCGTCTGGAATATGTCCGCCACGCTCATGGCTTCACCTCCGCGAGGAGCCGCTCGATGTTGCCGTGCGCGATCGCTGCGCGCGCGGCCTCGGTGATCGGGGCGTACGTCAGCAACGCCACCGACGCCCCGCCCTCGGCCTCGGGATACGACGTCCCCCAGACAAAGCGCGCGTGGCCAAAATTCTCCACCAGATCCGGGATCCCCTCGTGCACCGAGTACCCGCTGCTCAGACACAGGTGCAGGGTCGGATGCCGCTCCAGCAAGGCATACAGCGAGCGGTGACGCCCCAGCCGCGGCACCTGCGTCACAATCAGTCGCAACTGGGGAAACGCCGTCAGGATTTCCTCGATCTCATCGAGCGTGATGCCCCGGTAATCCACCAGCAGCGGCAGCCGCGCCCCGCTGCAGGCCCCGTAAAGTTTTCCGCTGCACCATGGCCGCGCCGAGAACATGTGCTCCCGCGGACTGATCCACGCCACGCGCATGCCCTGCGCCAACGCCCGGGCCATCGTCTGCTCCAACGAAAAACCATCCGGCGCCCCATCCGGGGTCAGGCATACCGCCGGAATCCACGCCGCGCGTCCCGCGGCCTCGCGCGCGAGCACGTCGTTACCCCAGTGCGGGAAATTCTCGATGCACTGGCGGTGACGCACCACCGCCGCCGCGATCTCCAACCGCGCCAATTCTCGGTCCAAATCCTCCGCGTCCGGGCGGAACAGCGGATACGGCTTGCGCGGCAATCCCACCATCACGTCGCAGGCAATGAGTTTGAGCGGGGCCATGGGGTCAGACTTCCGTCTCCAGCCATTGGAGGACTTTCGCTTCGGCACCAGCCGAAAAACGCTCCGGCACGACCGTAATATGGCGTCCACGGAATACCTTCCGCGCCCGCGCCCCGAGGGGCCGCCCCGTCGCATCGCGCGCGCCCACCACCAGCACCGGCGCCGGCTGCAGCGCGAGTGCTTCCGGCAGGTCCGCTGCGCCGAGGATACCCGGAAAATACGCGTCGTGCGGCCAGATGGATTTCGGCGCCGTCGCCAGCGACGCGAACTCCGCCAACGGATCCAGCAACAGCACCCCGCCGAGCCCGCCGTGCAGGCACGCCGCCAGCCCCGCCACCGTCGCACCGAGTCCGTAACCACCCACCGTGATCCGCGCGCCCCGGACTTTCCATACCCGCTGGACAAAATTGATCACCCGCACCGCGTCGCGGAGCCGCATCGCCATCACCGACTCGCCCGTCGCCGCGCTGACGTACCCCGTCCAGCGGTCCACGCCACCCCAGCCGACGACATCATACGGCGACGGCAGCGGACGCGTGTCGCCCCATCCCGGCAAATCCACCGTCAGCACTGACCTCGGACGTCCCCCGCGGCGGAACACCCCCGCCGCGCGATTCAGCCAGCCCCATTGCTGCAGCGCCGTCCAGCGGCCGCGGTCGTCAAAGAAAACCAGCACACCCGCCTCGTTTTTCGGCGGACGCAGCATCGTCGCCGGCAATTCCCACGCCGAACCGTCGCTCAAACTCAGTTCCTGAAACGTGTGCCCCCACAATGGCATCCGCGATCCCGGCGTCGCATGCGCACGCAGCCCGCGGCTCCGCAGCTTCGTCCAGTTCGGGATCAGCTTCGCCAGCGAACGCCGCGCCACCACCGCATCCCGTACACGCCGGCGTTTCCGCACCGCTTGTACCGCCGCCGTCGCCATGCTCAAGCCGTACGGCGGATTTCCCCGCAAATCCTTTTCCTCGAGCAACTGCAGCTTTCGCGGCATCCGCACGCGCTCCGGCTTCCCTCGCGGCGTTTGCCACCGCCGCATCCATGCGACGAACGCCCGCGCCTGCGCCACGGTGTATTCGTGGCCGCAATCATCTAACAGAACCTTGAATTTCTTTGCCTCCCCGACCGCCGCATAGGCTGCGCGCACCGGCCCGGCCAGCTGGCGCAGCAGCTGCGGTGTCATCACCGTGTCGCGCCGGCCTCCCATCAGCAGCATCGGCACAAACCGCGCCCCGATCAGCAGGTCGTCCAGACCGAGCCCGTCGGCAAACCGGTTCCGCCACAGCGTCTCCGGGCACCCGGCATAGCCGTTCCGGATCGGATGCACCTCGTCCGGCAGCCCGAAACACGACGGCCCGATCACACTCAGCCGCGGATCGAGCACCGCGCAGCACATTGAGCTGAACCCGCCGCCCGACACGCCCGTCATCGCCACGCCGCCCGTTCCGTCCACATCCGGCCGCGATAGCACGTAGTCCACCGCGCGCGTCGCGTCGGCGAGGAAAAACGCCAGCGGGTTCTGACCCGTCACATAACCGCGCACGCCGTCGGTGAAATGATCGTTGCCGCGCGCCTTCTCGCCGAAGCCCGGCGGATCAAACGACACGCTCAGGTAGCCGTTCGCCGCGAACACCTGCGGCGGATGCTGCTCGCTGGGGTTGTTTTTCCCGTTGTGGCCCACCGGCGTGACCACCGCCCGCCACGGACGCGGCCAGCGCTGCGGGTCCGGCTTCCACACCGTGACGTTCATCCAGCAACCGGGCAGCGACTCGACCAGGAGGTTCTCAATGCTAAAGCCGTCGAAGTTTTTCCGGGTGCCCGGACGTATCCGCCAGGTCTTCGCGAGACGGAGTCCCGGAGCATTCACGGCCGCCGCGAACCGCCGCCGGATCCGGGCCGCGTAGGCGCGCCACTGGGCGGGCTTGCGCAGGTGGCTCCGCTCCGCCGCATATCGGGCAATCTGGTCCAGCGCCGTCGCCACAATCCGCCGCCGCAGCATCGTCCGCAAGTCACCGCTGGGCGGCGGCGGCTGATAAAACGGCTCGTTCGCGAGGAAGTCTTTCAGGGGCATGGGAAACGCGCTGGGCCGTTGCTAACCGCGTGTCAGGGTGAAAGGAACATCACGCCCTGACAATTGGCTCGGAGCCCCACTCGAGCCAAGGCTAGTTTTCCCGCCAAGCGCCTTTTCGTGCCTTGCGTGTCTTTCGTGGTGACCAACGCGCCAACCCAAGCCTAGCTTTCCCCGCCCCCACCCCATGCCCCCGGTCTCCAATCCGATTACTGGCACGTTGTTCCACGCCTGCGGTGGTCTCTGTGCGTCGCTCTGCTACACGCCACAAAAGAAAATCCGCGCCTGGTCGTGGGAAACCTACTGGCTCGCGCAAGCCGCGTTCTGCTGGCTCCTGCTGCCCATCCTCGGCGCCGTGCTCACGATTCCCGAGCTCGGCAGCGTCCTGGCTGAGGCGCCCAAGGCCGCCATGCTGCGGTCGTTCGCCCTCGGCGCGCTCTACGGCGTCGGCGGCATCGCGTTCGGCGTCGCCATCCGGCACATCGGCTTCGCGCTGACCTACTCCCTCGCCGTCGGACTCTCGAGTGTGCTCGGCACGCTGTTGCCCCCGCTGCTCGCCGGCAACCTGGGTTCCCTGCTCGCCGGCCACGGCGGCAGTTGGATCGTGGGCGGCGTCCTGCTCGGCACCGCCGGCATCGCCGTCTGCGGCTGGTCGGGCTGGCTAAAGGAGGGCGATCTCGCCAAGGGCGATGCCCCCACGTCGTTCTCGGCGCGCCGCGGCCTGCCGCTTTGCATCCTGGCGGGCGTGCTGTCCGCGGTCTTCAGCTTTGCCCTCGCGGCGGGCCAGCCCGTGGCCGACGTCGCCGCGGCCCACGGCGCCGGACACTTCCAGGGCAACGTCATCTACCTGTTCTCCAACACCGGCGCGTTCCTGACGTCCACGATCTACTGCCTCGTCCTCGGCCGCCGCCACCGCTCGCTCGGCGAATACACCTCCGGCGGCGCCGCCACGCTCGGCGCCAACTGGCTCCTCGCGGCACTCAGCGGGATGCTGTGGTACTGCCAGTTCTTCTTCTACGGTCTCGGCCACACGCGGATGGGCGCCTACGACTTCTCCAGCTGGGCGCTGCATATGATCATGCTCGTCGCGTTCAGCAACGCTCTCGGGCTCGGCCTGCGCGAGTGGCGCGGGTGCCAGCCGCGGACGCTGCGCGTGCTGGGCCTCGCCCTCACCGTGCTCGTTGCCGCCGTGCTCGCCATCGCCTACGGCAACTACCTGGGCTCCGCCGCATGAACCCCGACCGCATCGCGTTCGCCGTGGCCGCCGACCAGCCGGGGCCGAAGATCAGCCGCCACATTTTCGGCCAGTTCGCCGAGCACCTCGGCCGCTGCGTGTACGAGGGCATCTGGGTCGGCGAGGACTCGCCCATCCCCAACGT
>CAIMAQ010000042.1 GCA_903839035.1 uncultured Opitutia bacterium | reverse complement strand
GGAGCCGGTCAGTTGAAAATGCTCGCGGACCATCTGGACGAAATAGAACGCGTCGTCTGCCGGGGGCAGAAAACCATACTCACCTTTGCCTTGGTCGGCGGAGTCGGAGTAGGTGCCGGGAAACCACACCGGTTTTCCGTTCATGTTGATATGATCGGGGAGACTGAAGCCTGGGACGGACATGCCGTGCTCCAGGGCAAGTCCTTGCGGGCCCGGCTGCGTCGATGCGAGCAGGCGAATCCAGCCTTCAATTTCCTCCGCGGCGATAAAGCCGTCGCCGAGCATCATGGCGGCATCGCGGACCCAAAACGCCGGATAGAATCCGCTGCCACCTGGAAGATGCAGCGTGTGGCCGGTCGTGTTGGTGCCGGTCGAGATTTGCCCGCCCGGTTTCACCTCGGCGCTCGCGATCGTCTCCCGCGCGATCTGGCGGAGAGCCGCGTAGGCGGAATAGAGGGAGCTATCCGGGGCGTGGTTCGCTGTGTGAGTGGGCATGCGGCGAATGCGCGAATGAGGGTCGGGCTTTACGCCCGACAGCTTGCACTGGATGTCGGGGGTAAAGCCCGACCCACAATTGCCTGACCGGTTGAGGACGAGCGTCTAATGAGCAAGCGGTCGAGAAAAGCCCCGGCTCGCGGCCTGGGGTCGTGAAAATACTGGTTCGGGGCGCGGTGATTGTACTGTTGGAAGAAGGCGGGGGTCATGAACTCGTCGAGTTCGAAGATGGCGGCGTTCCAGCCGGGATAAAACTGCCGGAGCTTGCGGAAATAGTGGGCCAGATAGCGCCCGCGGTCGGACCATCCGTGCCAGTCGAAGACCGTCGTGGGGCTTGCGGCCACGACGTGACCGCCGCGGCAACCGGCAACCGGCTGAATCATCAGCGGGCGAAAGCCGGCGGTGGGAAATCGGCGGAGAAATGCCTCGGTCAGGATGTGGCAGGCACCGGCCTGAAAGAACGCACGGTCGCCACGGTGCCAGTTCCACGCGAGGTCGCGCTTCTGGGCTTCGGTGTGGAACAGCATCGGCTGGTTATTTTCCGAGCATGATCCGGCGCGCGGTGGTCCCGTTCACGCGGAAGGTGGCGACTTCGCCAGGGAGGACGGGGCCCAAGCGGAGGGTTTTCTTCCCGAGCTTGAGCACGGGCCGGCGGGGCGACGTGGCGTAGCTCTTCACGCGCAGTTCCAGGCCGCGGCCGGCGGGGCCGGACTTGAGGGCGAGGAGTTGTACGTCGGGGGACGTCAACGTGGCGAGCGAGCCCGAGATCGGGAGGTCGCCGGTGCGATTTTCCCAGCCCATAGCGATGAGCGGGGGCTGGCTGAGCAGCTCGGCGGCCTCGACGACGGGAGCGGCGAGCGGGAGGAGGAGGAGTTTCTCACGGAGCTCGCCCCGGTCGGTGGTCGGACGCCACCAGGCGGTTTTCTGGTCGAGGTTCTCGGCGCAGGAGTAGCGGTTGGCGCGGGCGAGCGTGATGCGGAGGTCGCCACCCTCGAGGTCGTAGTTCGCGAGCACGTCGCTCACGAGGGCAAAGCCATTTCGTCCGTCGCGGGCCTTCACCCACCGGAGCATGGGGGCCTCGCCTTCGAGCGAGCGCTTCACGCGCTCACCGGGGACCTCGCACTCGACGGAAGTGGCGCCGGGGAGGATCAGCTTGATGCGCGCGGCCTCGAGGTCGGTGAAGACGCGGGCGTCGATCGCCACTTCCTCGTCTCCGGCGGTGAGCCGGAAGGTCAGGTCAACGTGGGCGTGGTTGGTGGTGAGCCGGACCACGAGCGTGGCCCGGAGCGGGCCGGTCTCGGTCACCTCGACGCGCGTGATTTTCCAGCGGCCGATCTTCTCGGTGAGGCGAACGCCCGGGGCGGACTCGTTCATCGAGCCCCACGAACCCCAGTTGTCGGCGAGCGTGTCGAGCTGGAGCCCGCGCGCGCCGAAGAGTGAGCGGCCGCGGTGGCGGACCTGGATGCCGCCGGTGCCGGGTTTCGCGGTGATTTGGTAGAAGTCGTTGCGGATCGAAGTGCCGCGTCCGGTGGCGGTGCGGGGGAACGCGGGGGATTTCGAGCCCTCGACCCAGCCGACGGTGGCGAGATTCCAGCCGGCGGCGGGGAGGGTGATGGGGACGACGACGCGCTTGCGCCAGGCGAGTTCGGGGAAACACTCGTGCTCGGTCTCGATGACCTGGAAGGCGGCGCGTTTCCCGCCGACGCGGACCTCAAGCGGCAGCTTTTCGGCGCGGTCCTTATACTGCGCAATCGGCCGGTGATCGAGGCAGGCCTCGATCTCGACGAAGGTCTGCACGGGGCGCAGATGCGGATTCCAGACGAGGAAGGGCACGGCCTTCGGGTGATCGTGGCCGACGGCGGGCAGGGCGATGCGGACGCGGCCAACGAGGTGGTTGAGCGCGAGAAACGTGTCGTGGCGCACGGCGTGGCGGGCGCCGCCGACCTCGTCGATCTGCTCGTCGAAAGCCCGCTCGATGCTCGAGCCGGGGAGGATGTCGTGGAACGAGTTGAAGAGGACGGATTCCCAGGCCTTGGAAAGGTCCGTGGCGGGGGCGATGCCGGCGTTGGCCAACAGTGCGGTGGTGCGCTCGCTGCGGAGCAGCTCGTGTTCGGCGCGGCGGTAGGGATGCTTAAACCGCATCACGGACGAATAGCAGCCGCGCTGGCAGTACTGCAGCTCGCCGTGGATATTATCGAGCTTCGGCCCGTCAGGGGCGGCCACCTCGCGCCGGAGGGCATTGAAGAAACCGTTGAGCCCGCTGAAGCGCACCTCGAAGTCCGGATGCGCGGCGGCCCAGGCGTGGACATCAGCCACGATCTGGCGGCTCGGGCCGCCGCCGTGGTTGCCGAGGCCGACGAACATGCCGATGTTGCGCAGTTTCGAGGTCTTGGCGTACGGCACGAGTTCGTCAAAGCGACGCTTCACTTCATCGCGCTCGCAGCCGTACCAGCCGATGGGCGCGCGGTAGCCGAGGATCCTGGCACCGCTGCGGCCGTGCCACCAGAAGGCGGGCGTCTTGATGATGAAATCCTCCCGGTTGGGGCGGGTAAACGCGAAGTTCTCCACGCCGCCGGCGGCGAGCACGTCCGGCAGGCCGGCGGTGTGGCCGAACGAGTCGGCCTGCCAGCCGCTCTTCACGCGCAGGCCGAGTTCCTTGCGGAAATAGCGCAGGCCCACCTCGTAGTGGCGGCAGAGGACCTCGCTCTCGAGCAGGTTGGTGTCGGGCTGGATCCAGGTGCCGCCGACGACCTCCCAGCGGCCGGTGCGGATCATTTTCTTGATGCGCGCGAAGGTTGCGGGGTCGGTGCGGCGGATGTGCTCGTAGATCGCGGCCTCGCCGCGGATGAAGGTCAGGTCGGGCTCGGTGTCCAGCAGGTTGAGCATCGCCCGGCAGGTGGCCACGCCCTCGTTGAGGCCCTCGCGATAATCCCAGAGCCAGACGGGATCGAGATGGGCGTTGGGGATGACGTGGACGACGGTTTTTTTCATGGAGAGGAGAGAGGGAGGGTTTTAACCGCGAATGGCCGCGAATTCACGCGAAGTTCAGGCCACCAGAATTTTTACAGGAGATAACCGAGGAAACAGAGGGAGGAAGGCTCCGTTCTCTCTGTTCCCTCCTGTGGAAAAAGCCTGGAGGGTTTGGTCCTTGGTCATCCGTGTTATCCGTGGTCAAAACTCCGAAATCAGCGCGGCGGGGCGACGAGGCGCTCGGCGTTGCGCCAGTAGATTTTCTCCACGACGTCGGCGCTGAGCGGTTGCGACTGCAGGAACGTGTGCAGCTCGGTGCCGTAGTAGTCGCGGCCGAAGAGCAGGCGGTCGGCGTAGCGCGTGAGGAACTGCACGGCGTGGGCCGGGTCGCGCGCGAGGGCGGTGCGGCCGGAGCCGGCGGACAGGTCGGCGTAGAGGTTGGGATGGCGGTCGAAGAGCGGCAGCAGCCGGCCGCCGGGCGTCACGGGCGAGTGCGGGTACTGGCTGGGACTTGTGTCGGCGTCGCCGCTGATCTCGCGCCAGAACCCGGGCGCGTGGCCGATGAAGACCGTCTCCGGGCACGCGGTGAGCGCGCGCTCGAGGGCGCCGACGTTGCCGCCGTACCACATGCGCTGATAGACGGGCGCATCGGTGACGGGGTCGGGCAGGTACTGGACGTCGAGGTGCAGCACGACGGGGAGTTTCAGTTTTCCCGCCATGTGGAAGATGGCGAGGCAGCGGGGGTCGTCGAAGGGCACGCGAAACTTCCATTCGCCACAGATGCGGACGTCATGCATGCGGTGCGCCGCCTCGAGCAGCTGCGGGGCGCTGGGCCAGAGTGGGTGCGGGCAGTAGCCGACGACGAAGCGCTGGGGGTAGAGGGTGCGCACGGCGATCAACTCGGCGAGCGGGATGCCCGGGTGCGAGCCGTCGGGCAGGGTGAGCGCGGGGTTGAGGTAGTTGGCGTGCTCGGGCGACTGCTCGACGGGGCCGAGCTGCCAGGTGAGGAGCCAGGCGTAGCCGATGCCGTGGGCATCGAGGTCGGCGACGAGGCCGTGTTCGTCGCGCTGGTGCCAGCGGACGTGCTGGTGGGAATCAACGATGCGCGAGGGGGCGGGCATGGCGGTGCCGACAGTGCAGGTGGGGCGGGTTTGCGCAAAAGGAAAACCCGCGCGGCTTGGAGGAATGTAACCCAATAGGTGACACCGGGTCGGAAGATCGCCGGTGGTTACACTTGGACTTTCACGTTCCGGTGCGTTTGTCTGTCACCCCTCCCCATGCCCCACGACCCCAACGAACAGTTTGATCATGCCGTGTTGGACAAGATTGAGCAGAGCCCGATCGGCGCCGTGCCGGGGACTCCCGCCTATCAGGATGCGCTGAAGCGCCTCTATGCCACGCACCAGGCATATGCCGATGCGGACCACAAGGACGGGCATGTCACCGCGCGCGCGCTGACGAAGCTGCCGTCGTTTCACGCCTCGAACCTCGAGGAGGTGATCCAAGGCCGGCTGAATCCCGAGCACCTGGAGCGCAATGCCGGCATTTTCGACCGTTATGTGCAGTCGCTGCCAGCGGACCGCCGCGCGCGCGCGGAAGCCCGTCGGATCCAGGTCGCGGGCAAGCCCGTCCACCACCGCAAGCATGACGGTACGCCGGTGCACGACCTCATCCACAGCCTCTTCCTCGTGCCGGGCGCGGGCCCGCACCCGGGGCTGCCGGGAAACTATCTCTACGGCTCGCTCTATGAAACCGGCCACGCTGCGACGCCCTGGGCGATCAACGTCCATGACAGCGACGATGGTGCCGCGGTCTTCGAGGCCCCGGACCTGGCGGCCGCGCTGGTGAAGCTGCAGGAACTCCTCGCCAGCGCCCCGTTCAACATGAACGAGCTGGAGACGCTGGAATTCCGGCTGGTTTAACCCAGCTTTCCGACGAATTTCACCCCCGGTGAAAACCGCCCGTGGCAGATTGAGGGTCGGCCGGGCAGGACTGCTGATGCTGGCGATGGGGACCCTGCTCTCCACCCGGGCCACGCCGGCCGAACCGGCGGGCGGCGGCCAGCCACCGGTGCAGCTGGAGAAATTCACCGTGAATGACCGGCACCTGCTGTGCTTTGGCCTCGGGCTGGAGCTCTGGGAGGACAAAAACACCCACCGGGTGCTGGCGATGTATGTGAAAGCCGTGCAGCCGGAGTCCATGGCCGAACAGGAGGGCATCATCCCCGGCACGCGCATCTTTGGCATCAACGGGCTCGCGGTGGACAACTTTCAGGCGACCTTCGGCGCGGGCAGCGAACTCAACCAGCTCTTCATCAACCGGAAAAACGGCGACCGCGTGACCCTGGAGCTCAAGCTGATGAACAAGCGCGGCACGCGGTTCATCACGCTGGTGCAACACTCGGGGCTGAACGTGAACATCAGCCAGCAGCACCCCCTGGCGCACTAACAGGCGGGGGGTGGGCTCTTTTCCATTGTCACCCTCCGCGGTTGGCGCTGGCGTCCTTCGCAACGATGCCTTCCTCCCCGACAAAAGCCTACACTGTGGACCGGCTGCCGGTCCGGATTTTCGCCACGATCGCCGACCTGGCGACGGCGGCGGCCGATGACGCGGCGGCAGTCCTGACCGCGGCGATCGCGGCGCGGGGACACGCCCGGGCGATCATCGCGACGGGAAATTCGCAGGACCAGTTCCTCGCCCAGCTCGTGCAGCGGCCGGGGATCGATTGGTCGAAGGTCGAGCTGTTTCACATGGACGAGTACCTCGGGATGGCGATCACCCATCCGGCCTCGTTCCGCCGCTACCTGAAGGAACGCGTGTTTGACCGGGTGAAACCGAAAAGCGCGCATTACCTCGAGGGCGACGCGCTCGAGCCGCTCAAGGCCATGCGGGCCTACGCGGCCGCACTGGCGGCGGCGCCGGTGGACCTCTGCTGCCTGGGCATCGGCGAGAACGGCCACCTCGCGTTCAACGACCCGCCGGTGGCGGAGTTTGCCGACCCCGAGACGATCAAACTGGTGAAGCTCGACGATAAGTGCCGCCGGCAGCAGGTGGGCGAGGGGCATTTCCCGAATCTCGACGCCGTGCCGGCGTACGCGATCACCCTGACGATCCCCGCGCTCTGCCGCGTCGGCCGCATGATTGCGGTCGTGCCGGAGAAGCGCAAAGCGGAGGCCGTCAAAGGCTCGCTCGAAGGCCCGATTGCGACGGCGTGTCCGGGCAGTTTCCTGCGGCAGCAGGCGCACGCGGTGTTGTACCTCGACGCTGACTCGGCGTCGCTGCTCAAGCGCTGAGCGCCCTCCGGCCATGACGACCTGCGACGCCGTTGACTACCGCACGGGCGAGGCCGTCCGGTTGACATGCGCCGACGGGAAGATCACGTCGCTCGCGCCCTTGGGTGGCGTCGCGCCCGACGGGCTGCCCGTGCTGCTGCCGCCGCTGGTGGACATCCAGGTCAACGGCTTTGCCGGGGTGGATTTTCAGAACGATACCGGCACGCGCGCGGATTTGGAAAAGGCGGCGAACGGGCTCGCCACGGCGGCATGCAGCCGGTTTCTGCTCACGCTCATCACGGATCGCTGGGACCGGATGCTGGCGCGGCTGAAACACTTCCGCGCCCTGCGGGCGGAGTCGCCGTTGCTGACGCGCCGGATTGCGGGTTGGCACTTGGAAGGACCGTTCATGAGTGCGACGCCGGGATTTCACGGGGCGCATCCGCCGGAGTTCATGGTGGCGCCGACGCCCGCGCGCCTGCGCGAGATCAAGGCGGTGACGGGCGATGACCCCGTGCTGCTCACGATTGCCGCGGAATGGCCGGAGACCCCGGAGGCGATCCGCTGTGCGCGGGAGCTCGGGTTTCATGTCTGGCTCGGGCACACGGATGCCACGGTGGAGCAACTTTCCGCGGCGGTGGCGGCGGGGGCTGAGGGCTACACGCATCTGGGCAATGGGTGTCCGCCACTGCTGCACCGGCACGATAACATCGTTTTCCGCGTGCTCGACGAGGCGGGCCTGTGCGCGAGCATCATCCCGGACCGGATCCACGTTTCGCCGCTGCTCTTCCGCCTGTTTCACCGCGCGCTCGACCCGGCGCGCATCTGTTACACGACCGACGCCATCTCGGCGGGCGGGGCGGGTCCGGGGATTTTCCCCCTGGCGAACATGCAGGTGGAAGTCGGCGCCGACGGCATCGTGCGCCAGCCGGGCAAGGCCAACTACGCCGGATCCAGCCTCGCGCCGCTGGAAGGCGTGCGGCGGGCGGCGGAAATGTTGCGGCGGACGCCCCAGAGCGTGTGGGATTTCTTTTCCACGCAGCCGGCGAAGTTTATCGGGCTGCCGCCGGCGTTGGTCGCGGGCGCGCCGGCGGATTTCTGTTTGCTGGCGAAGCAAGGGAAGAGCACCCGCGTGGAGATTCATTTCGCCGGGGAGGCGGTGCGGGAAGTAATCTGGGCGGGTTGAAGAACATATCGGCCCACGGAAAACAAAGAAGAGACGATCGGGACCAGACGTCATGAAACCAAAAACCTCCTCTCCCTCGATGATTGGTGCCTATGGCGAGTGGGCGGCGGCGCTTTTACCCTCTGAACCTGGTCCGCTGTCACTGCAAAACTGTCCGCCGGGGAAATTCGACGCCCGTCGCGCGGCGGCCCGGGCTCGGGTGACGGATTGCATGGCGCCGCCGCCGAAACCCGCGGGGATCACGGCACAGACGACGCGGAGCTTTGTTTATGACGGACTGGCGGTGGAGGAGGTCAGCTGGCGGCTGCCGTATGGACCACCGACGTCGGCCTGGGTCCTGAAACCCGCCGGCGCGAAGGGCCGGCTGCCGGCGGTGCTCGCGCTGCATGACCACGGGCGGTTCAAGTTTTTTGGGAAGGAGAAGATCGCGCAGACGGGTCCGGAAGTGCACCCGCTGGTGGCCGTGCACCGGGCCGACGCCTACGAGGGTCTGGCGTGGGCCAACGAGCTTGCGCACCGCGGTTATCTGGTGATGGTGCACGATGCGTTTGCCTTCGGCAGCCGGAAGGTGCGGCTGGCCGAGGTGCTGCCGGAGGCCCGTGGGACGATGAAGGATGACACCGACGACTCTGCGGCCGGGGTGGCCGCGTACAACGACTGGGCGGCGGAGCACGAGCACGTGATGGCGAAGTCGCTGTTCAGTGCCGGCACGACCTGGCCGGGGGTGTTTGCGGTGGAGGATCGCGTGGCGCTGGACGTGTTGTGTGCGCGGGCGGATGTGGATGCGGCGCGGGTGGGCTGCGGCGGGCTTTCGGGCGGCGGATTGAGGACGGTTTTCCTGGCCGGCATGGATGACCGCATCCGCGCGACGGTATGCGTGGGTATGATGACGACGTGGCGGGACTACCTGCTGAGCAAGAGCTGGACGCACACCTGGATGTGTTATGTGCCGCTGCTGCCGCGCGACCTGGACTATCCGGAAGTGCTCGGGCTGCGCGCGCCGCTGCCGACGCTGGTGATCAACACCCGCGACGACCCGTTCTTCACGCGCACCGAGATGGAGCGCGCCGATGCCATGCTGGGCAAGGTCTACGCGTCGAGCGGCTCCCCGGAGAATTACCGTGGCTCCTGGTATCCCGGCCACCACCAGTTCAACCGCGCGATGCAGGCCGAAGCGTTCGGGTGGTTTGACCGGTGGCTGGGGTAAGAATCGACGGAAGGTTTTTCACGCAAAGGCGCAGAGGCGCAAAGGGTCGGACCTCTTCGGCTTAGCGGCTTTGCGTGAGGAACCTTAGGTTTGCTTGGCCACCGTCAGCGTGAGGCTGTGGCTTTGCTCCTTCGTACCCAGGGGCAGGGAGACGACGAGGCGGCCTTCCGTGGCTTCGGCGTGGCCGTCGCTGGAATACGGGTTGTGCGGCAGCACGGGACACGCGACCTGCGCGGTGGCCGGCAGCGTAAGCTGCCAGTTGTGATGGCCGACAGTCGTGACACCGGATTTTTCCCACAGGCTGGCGGCGGCAATGTCCGCGCGCGTGCCGTCGGAGAAGGTGACGGGGCTTTCGGGATACGGCAGGAACGTGAGGTGGACCGTGGCGAGGCGTCCGTCGGGCGCGGCCTGTACGAGCGCGACGGAGAGGCGGAGTTTGCGGTCGGACAGGATCTCGCAGGTGAGATCGGCGACGGCGCCGGCGGCGGAGATGCGTTGCGTCCAGCGGTTCGGGGCGGGCTCGGTGATTTCGCAGTGGTCGGGCGCGTAGGACAGGGCCACGTCGGGTGCCAGGTTGGTTTCGCGCTTGGCGCCGATAGGGGTGAGCAGCTTGGTGTCGCCGACGGTCAGCGTACTCCAGAGCGGCTGCAGCTTGGTGTTGCCGCCGCCGAGGATGAGGCCGGAGTCGCGGTGAAAGATGCTGAGCAGGTTCTGCCGGTCCTGGATGAAACGGTTGGGCGTGCGGGCGCAACAGTAGGCGGAAAGGCTGACCAACCACGGGTCCTCGCGGGCGATGAGGGCGTCGGCGCCCATCCGGTGGCGGCGGTCCGGCTGGCCGGTGAAGACAAAGCCGGCGTCATCCTTCGGAAGGAAGAGGTAGAGGAAGTCCGCGTCGAGCTCCGCCGGGTCGCGGCCGGCGACGATGGGCCATTGGTGGGCGAGTTGGGCGCGTCCGGCGTCGGTGAAATAGAGCCCGGGGTGAATCGAGGCCTGGGGCGTCACGTAGCGCACCTTGCCGGCGGCATCGTGGCTGACCTTGAGGGGACCGTACGGGTTGCGCTCGTCCACGGTCTCGATCGCCGAGCCATCCGGATAGAGATAGTTGAGGTGAAAAATATTGCCGTGCTCCAGCGCGGGCCGGACGGCCTCGTCGCCGCTGAGGGCGTGGTAGATGCCGAGGGCCTCGATGTAGACGCGGTTGTACAGCACGACCGGGCCGCGGTGCTCGGTCCACCAGCCGTGCGGCGACTGCGCGGCGATGACCAGCTGCATGTACTCGCGCGCCTGCTTTTCCCACTCGGGCCGCCCGAACTGGCGGGCCGCGATGAAGAGGCCGGCGGCGTGGTGACAGGGAATGTTGTGAATCCACGGCCGGACTTCACCCGGCTGGAGCGGCGGGGCACCGGTGAGCGGGCCGGGATAGATGTTGCTGTGGGAGCTGAGTTCGGTCGCCGCGATGCCGCCGTAGCCGAGGGTCAGGCCTTCCGTCCATGTGGCGCGGTCGGCGGGCGAGAGGTCCGCCACCATCAGCTGGTAGGTGACCATCCAGCGGAGATAGGTCCACGGCATGTAGATGGGGCCCCAGTTCGAGCCGTCCTTCTTGTCGAAGGGGTACATGCCCTTCGCGTCCTGCCGGGCGCGCAGGAAGCGTCCGCCGGCCGCGATGTGTTCGAGCAATGCCGGATCGCGATAGTGCGGGCCGCCCTCGCAGTGGTAGAGCAGGGCGAGGGTGAGGATGGAGTTCTGGTCGCCGACGACCCACGGGTCAGTGCCGAACTGGCCGCTGGGCCGGGCGTGTTCGAAGATGCCGGGGAGTTTGGCTTCAAGGGCGCGGAGCAGGTAGGCGCGGAAAGCATCGCGCCGGATCGGGGTGGAGGCGGGCATGGGCGGCGGAGTGGGTTGCGGACCGGAGGAAGCGGGAGTGGTGGCGGCGAGCAAGGGGCGCGGGAGGAGCAGGGAGGCGGCCGGCAGGCTGGCGGCGAGAAGGGCGGCGTCCTTGAGAAACACGCGGCGGGTGGAATTTTTCATCACGTCAGGTCCCGCAACTTGGGCCGGGGGCGGGCCCGCGGCAAGTGCCTTGCGGGTCCGGCGCAACCCGCGCGCCCTACGTAAAAATCGACCGGCTGGCGGGGTGTTTTCAAATCGCGTGGATTCCCGCGGCTTTGCAAAAATGCCGAGACAATGCGCCTGTTTCACTACTCCGAGGATCCTGCGATCTCCAAGTTCATCCCGCGTCCCGTGCAGGGCGCCTCCAACCGGCCTGTGGGTCGGGAATGGCTGAACAGTCCCCTGGTGTGGGCCATCGAGGAATCGTACCAGCGGATGTACCTTTTCCCGCGGGAATGTCCGCGGATCCTGCTCTGGGCCACGTCGAAAACCACGGCGGCGGACGCGGAGCGGTGGCTTGAGGTCAACCCGAAGCAGCCGCTGGCGATCATCGAGCGTGACTGGCTCGAGCGCCTGCAACTGGGCAAGGTTATCCGCTACGAGATGCCGGCGGGGATGTTTCAGGACACCAAGGATGCCGGCATGTGGGTGTCACGGGTGGCGGTCAATCCCCTGGACAAGGTCACGCTGACCGATCTGCCGGCGAAACTGAAGGAGAGCGGCACGGAGCTGCGGGTCGTCGATTCGCTGCTGCCGTGGAAGGACGTCTGGAGCTCGACCGTGCACGCCAGTGGCATCCGCCTGCGGAACGCGAAGGGCTGGCCGACGGAGTGAAGGGTCGGGCCGCAGTGCCGGCCCGACTCACTTGACGGGGTTCATCACGGACAGCCCCATCAGACCCACGACGACCTCGGAGGAAAGGGTCTGCAGCGTGACGCTGCGCAGGACCTGGCCACGCCGCAGCCGCCAGCCGAGGAGCATTGCGCGGCAATTTTCACCGAGCTGGACGGTCTGCGGCCACACTTTCGGCACGCAATACGCATCCGCCGGTGCCGTGTAGTCGAAGCGGCTCGCCTGGCCCGGGGCGGTGATGACGGGCTTGATCGGGCTGAGGTTCCAGTAGTTGACCGGCGGAACCAGCTCGAGGGTTTCCACGGTGCCATCGGCGTAAAGCATGCGCAGCACGGCGTTCGCGATCCGGCCTTGCATCGGGTTGGTCGAGCCGCCGACGAGGAACCATACCGCGTCGCCCGCGCAGCCGACCGGCACGGTCACGGACTCGGGCCAGTTGTCCCACTGCGACGTGAAGGCCACATTGCGCGCCTCCCCGGGCCACGCGAAGGGCACGCCCTGCGGCGTGCGCAGTTGGTCGCGGGCGGGGCCGGTGAGCAGCGCCGGGACGCCGTCGAGTTGGATGACGGGCGGGAAGCTGTTCCAATACAGGAAAGTCCACGGCGTGTAGCCGTCCGTGCCGATCCGCGCGGACATGGTCGGTGGCCGCGGCGTGAGGTAGCGTTGCTGGTAGATTGTGCGGATGTCGCCGTTGAGCGCTGGCGCGAGGTCCACGCACTGCCAGTCCGGCCGTCCGGGCACGCGGTCGAGCCGTTGCGCGGCCGCGGCGCGATCCGCGACCGGGTTGGAAAGCTGCACCTGGAACCGCTCCCACTGCGGCAGCGCGCCGCAGCGCACGCGGGCAAACACCGTGTGGCTGCCGGCGTTCGCCGTCAGGCGGCCGGTCACGGTGCCACGCTGGACCCGCGCATCGGTGAGCACGCCTTGCGGGTCGGAAAATGAGACGACCGGGCCTGCGGCCGAGCGCAACACGACGCGTTCACCGGTCACGCCGGAAATTTTTACGCCGCCGCGGTCCGGCACGGTCGCCGCCGTAGTCACGGCGATGAGTGCATGCCGGGTGGAGGAGATCTTGATCCGCACGAGCGTGCGGCCAAAGCCGGGCTGGGCTGTCCACCGCGCGGGCCGGCCATTGACCGTGACGGCGGCGATGTCGCGCGCCTGCACGGGCAGGATGACCTCGAGCTTCGACGGCTGGGTCAACTCGACTTCGAGCGACATTTCCTGACCCTGCCGGCGGTAGCGCAGGTGCGCGTCGGGCGACTGGAGCCGGGCGTGCTCCCATCCGGCCGGGAACTGCGGTGCGATGCGAACGACGCCGTTCGGCCGGTCAGGCGCGATGCCGAACAGGCCCTCGACGAGTGTCCGGGCAAACATGTGGGTGCTGTCACCGAAATCCGTGCCGCCGGCCGGGGCCCCGAAATCACCGGGTACGTAGGAGTCAAAAGCGGTGTGGAGAAACGTGCCGCGGAAGACATCCCAGCCATCTGCCGCCAGCCCGGCCTGAAAGTAGGCGAGGGCAAGGTGATGATTGTCGCCGGCCCAGCGCTCGCGCACGGACCAGATCGCTGGCACGAAATTGGACGTCCACACCTGCCGGCCGCCAAACGGCATCCGGTCGTTCTGCAGGCTGGTTTCGGTGAAGCGGAGGGACGAAGCAGTCTGCAACAGATCGAGGAGACCGGCGTCAATCGGGAGAAAAAT
This sequence comes from uncultured Opitutia bacterium, assembly GCA_903839035.1. Taxonomy (GTDB): domain Bacteria; phylum Verrucomicrobiota; class Verrucomicrobiia; order Opitutales; family Opitutaceae; genus Opi-474. The sequence goes on along the minus strand of CAIMAQ010000042.1, from coordinate 56,675 downwards.
ACTGTAGAGCCACGCATCCGGGTGCAGCCGCTGCTCGCCGTGCTGCTCGCGGTACAATCCCGCGTGGCCGGGCGCGGACATCCAGAGCTTTTGCTGGAACGCCGCGCGGATGCGCGCGGCCTGCCGGGTATGACGCCGTGCCGCAGGGCCGTCGCCCGCGCGCTGCGCGAGCTGTGCGGCGGCGGTGTGGGCGCGAAACGCGTACGCGGTTTCCTCCGTCGCCCCGCCGCCCGCAAACCAGACCGAGTCGGTGGGCCAGACGTTGACGAAGCTCTCGTAGAGCCCGTCGTCATCCGGATCGAAGCAGTCCTTCAGCCACTCGAGGTGCAGCTCCAGTGCCGGCCGGAGCCGGGCCTCAAGCGCGGCGTCGCCAGTCCATTGCCACGCGTGGATCAGCTGGTCGAAGAACTGCGACTGCATGTTGTACACGCCCTGACCGCCGAGGATGCGGCCACGGCCGTAGAAACGGGAGTTCTTCGCGGGCAGGGTGAGCTGGATCTTCGGATTCAGTTCCAGGGACTGGCGCCGGTTCGACGTGACCTGGTGACCCGCGTAATATTTCGCCTGCGCCTTCACACGGTCGTGCCAGCCGAGGACGGTGCCGCCAAAGACGGTGCGCCAGCCGGGATAGGCGCGGTTCCAGAGCATGGCCCCGTGGCGGAACACCGGCGGATACCAGGCGCCGTCAATGGCCGCCGCCAGCGCGGACGCAGCCGCATTGAGGCGTGGCTCGGGAGTTTCGACCACCAGTCGGCCGGCCAGCGCGGCCGAGCGGCGAAGCCCGCGGGCAAAGGCTGCGACGGGACGACCCGGGCGGTGCGGCGAGGCGGCGGATGAATTGATCCGCGTGAACTTCCAATGCACGACCGGCTGTTCGGCCGCGTTGAACTCGCCGGTCGCCAACGGCTGGCTACCGGCAGACGAGGCGGAGAGATCTGCGGGACGCGGGAAACGCGAGGCATCGCCCCGCCGGATCCGGGACGTCGCATCGCATTGGCCGAATGTTGCGGCGGTCTTCGCCTGGGCGGGTGCCAGCACAAAACCGGCGACGGAAACCTGCACGCGATTGGCGCGGCACAGCGCGGGATCGAAGCCCTCGGGGAGAAAGCGCGGGGTCCGATGGGGATCCAGATCCCAGTTAAGCGGATCCTTGGGCCAGGCGTGGGCGCCGCCGTAAAACCAGACGAGGCGATCCGTGGGACGCGCGCGGAGGACGGTCAGGCGGGCACAGAAGGCCACGCCGCGTTCCTCCCCCACGACTTCGAGTCGCAGCTCGAGCCCGGGAAACGCGCGGTCGCGGGCAATCCAAGCTGCGTGGGCCGCGCGGTATTCAAAGGTGAGGTCGGAGAACGCGTGGAGCCAGGCCGACTTTTGACCGCGGACCACGCCCAGGCCGAACGTGCCATGCAGGGTTTTGCCGCTGGCGAAGCGCAGGAGGGGACGGTCGCCGGCGAGGACAAAGGCATTGGTATGCGCGAGGTAGAGCGGCCGGTTGAACCAGCCGCCCAGGTTGTGCCCGATGATCGCGCCGGCGCGCGCGGAGTAGCGGGTGGGGCGTTCAGTTGCGGCGGTGCGGGCGCGGGAAGCGGGAGAGTCGGGCATGGCGCGGTCGGAAAAGGGACGGGGCGCGTCACAGCAAGGCGGCGGCGGGGTGCGACACAAAGTTTTTCTCGGGCGCGTGTCGGGGGTAGGGCGGGTCTTTGACCCGCCCTGACTGGAGCGAGCGGTTCGATCGAGGGCGGGTCGAAGACCCGCCCTACCTCGAAAATAGGGCATAGCCCGACAGATGATTCGATTTCGGGGTCAGGCGATGTTCACCCAGAGCCGGCCGGCCTCCACCTTCGTCGGATAGGTTTTGAGGTTCACGCACGCCGGGGCGCCCATCGCCTGACCCGTCGTGAAATTAAACCGGCCGTTGTGCTTTGGGCACTCGATCACCTGGTCGAGGACAAAGCCGCCGGCGAGGTGGACCTTGGCGTGAGTGCACAGGCCGTCTGTGGCGAAGTAACGATCGTCCTGCGTCCGGTAAAGGGCGAAGGTGCGTTCCCCGAGGTCAAAGCGGAGGACATCCTCCCGCGCGATGTCGGCGGCGTTAACGGCATCAATCCACATTTCGGCCATGGGGCGGGCTCAGCTGGCAGGCTGCGGGGTGGAACCCAGGGCGCGCGCGGAGGCGGGCAGCAGGCGTTGCACGTGGTAGGCTGGATCCTTCGTCTGCCGGAGCAGGGTGGGGATGATTTCGCGGTAGGCGGCCCAGAGTCCGTCGTAGGGTTTGGGCATGTCGGCCTTCAACTCCTGATGCAGGTGGCCCAGCGCGTGGTATGGCACCAAGGGGAACATATGGTGCTCCACGTGGTAGTTCATCTCCCAGTAAAGATACCGCAGGACGGGATTCATGTAGACCGTCCGGCAGTTGAGCCGGTGGTCGAGGACATCCTCGGCGAGGCCGGCGTGCTGGGTGAGACCGAAAACGAGGAGCAGCCAGGCGCCGTAAAACGAGGGGAACCCCACGAGCATGAGGGGGAGGAAGCTGCGGGTGGCGACCCCGGTGGCGATGACGGCGAGATAGATCGCGAGGTAGATGCGGGCGTTGCGGTAGACCTTGGGCCGCTCGATTTCCGGGATGTAGGTGGCCTCGCCGGGCGTGAGGCGGCCAAAACTATGCAGCGTCATGCGGTGGAATTCGCGCGGGCCGCTCTTCAGGCTGAAGAAACTCAGGGCGAGGCCGAGGAGGTCCGGCGGACGCGGCACGGCGATCTCCGGGTCGCGGCCCACGATGATAGTGTCGGTGTGGTGCCGGGTGTGGCTCCAGCGCCAGGGCACCGATTCGCGCAGGACCATGAAGGACGCGAGTTCGTAGAGGGCGTCGTTCATCCAGACGGTTTTGAACGCGGTCCGGTGCAGGCTCTCATGCCAGCGGGAGTCGGAGCACGAGCCGTAGAGGACGCCATACACCGTGAACGGCAGGATCGTCCACCACGTGCCCCAGGTCAGACAGCCGAGAGTCCCCGTGATGATCAGCAGCGCGAACCACAGCAGGGTGTCACGGATGGCGGGGCCGTCGCGCCGCTGCATCAGCTCCTTCAGTCGCGAGCGGGGAATCAGGCACGTATACCACTCGGCGTCGGCGAGGCCGCGCTCCCCGGCCCGTCGGTTCTCCGGTCCGGTCAGGCTGTAGTCGCGGGGGGCAAGGGCAGTCGGCATGGGGTAAAAAAGCAGGTACGGCGCCTGAGGGAAAACGACGCGCGCGGGACGAGCAAGACAATGGAGTAACCATCAAGCCGGCCCGGGGAAGCCGGGCAGGGTCAGGACCGTGGGCGCAGGTTAGCGGCGGTGGCACGGAGTTTTTTCCACGCGGCATAAGGCAGGCAGGCGGAGGAAAGGTTGTTGGCGACGCGCGCGTAGCCATCGGGGCCGATGCATTCCCAGATGCCGTGGGTTTCGAAGTCGGCGGCGAGTTCGTGCAGCAAGGCGAGGCCGGTGCCGGGCGCGGCCAGCTCAAACATCTCCGCCATCCATCCTGAGGCCGTGGCCCAGTACGGTCCGTTTTGAAAAGTGCCCGGTTCGGTCCACTCCGCGATGACCACGCGGCGCTGCCAGAATTCCGGCAGCGGCAGGTGCCGGACCTGGCCACGGAGGAGAAAGCGCTCGCGCCCGGCCAGTAGCGTGGCGGCGACCAGGCGGTGCCGCGCTGGAGCCAGGGCGCCGATGGCCCCCGCATAGGCCGAGCCCCACACGTCGGGCTGGCGGCAATCCACCGAGCCGGCCAGGTACAGCGCGGCCTCGGGCGACCAGAGATGATCGAGACTCGCGCGGATGCGCGCCGCCTCGGCGGTGTAGCATTCGACGGATTCGCGCTGACCGAGCCGGTCCGCCAGTTCAGCCAGGATTTCCGCGGCCTCCAGGCGCAGCAGTGAGCAGAAAAAATGCCGCCCCGTGATCGCGATCGTGTCCGTGAAGCCGTAGGCGGTGTGCGGATGGTCGGGATCGATCCACACCAGACCGGTCACCGCTTCGACCGGCACGGTGGCGAAGGTCCGCTCGAGCACGGGGAAGATCTCCGCGAGAAAACCCATGTCGCCGCCGTGGCGCAGGTGGGCGCGGGCCAGCTTGGCGAGGAACAGGGGGGCGTCCGTCACCGGGCGTCCGCCATGGCAGGTGTAGATGACCTCGCCGTCATTGCTGATGCGCTCCGGGCAAAGGCCCTCGGGTGACACGTGGGCCGCGAACAACGCGAGGATGGCGCGCACGTGCCCGGGCGGGATGAATTCCGGCGCCGACTCCGCCATGTAGGTAAAGTCGCGCAGGTAGAGCGCCGGGTATTCCGCGCCGAAGGCGGCCGGAGTGTACGAGGTGACGCCGAGCGGATGAGGCCGGCGCGCATGCTCGAGCAGGTCCGCGACGCGGGTCTGGAGCTTCGCGAACCACGGATCGGGTTCGTTTGTGGCCGCGGCAGGGGTGGGGGAGGTCACGGGGGAAAGGCGTTTGTTTAAGGGTGAATAGACCCAAATCGACGCGAATATCCCAAGCTTGGAATGTAACCACCGACGGTTTCCCGCCCAGGGCGAGAATACCTGGGAGGTGGTTAACCCCAGGTTATCCCCCGGCCAGTCAAAGCCGGCCGAGAGCGGAGGCCCTCCTTCGCCCGTTGGGCTGCGGAGGGCACTTTTTGATTCAAAAAAGTGGAGGTGGCGGGAGTTGAACCCGCGTGCCCCTGACCTTTGCGCACCGCGTCTACCCTGTATAGCGTGAGTTTTATCTCGCCGAAACCAAGCGATCACGCGCGCTCAGGCCTCAGCCAGTCCCCGGATTGAAGATACGGTGTGCGCACCGCGGACGGCTCCGCACACTATTCCTGCTGTCGTCGTTCGTTCCGGCTAGCAGGTGTCGCCGGGCAAACGTGGAGCCTGAATTAGGCAGCCATTAGCATTTCTTCGTTGTTGCCATTTATGTTTTTCGAAGGGGATTTTACGAGAGACCTCCGACTCTCGACAGGGCAGCGGCGCACTCCAACCAAGGGTCGAATCCGGAACACCCCCAAAACTGAAAGGAAGAAGGCAGACTTAAGAATTATGAAGTCTGCGGGGAACGAGGAATCGATCGGTCTGTGCGACCAATCAAAGAACGGGAGCGGCACCATGGGCCGGCTCGCCTAAAAGGCAAGCGGCGCGCGGCGCGCGGGGTTATGGGCGATGGGTTATTGGTTATGGGTGATCCGCTTGAGGGATGGTCGTCTCCGGGCCAATAACCCAGCACCTCTCACCCATTACCCGTCTAGCGCTGCGCGCTAGACGTAATGATCCTTCCGGTCCGGCGAGCGGCGAATGGTTTTGAAGTCGAGGTCGTGCACGGTCTTGATGTAGCGCACGGTGCGGCTCTGGGAGCGCATCAGGATGGAGTGGGTGATGACCTTGCGGCCGATGAGCTTTACGCCTGGCAGCAACGCACTGTCGCTGATGCCGGTGGCGCAGAAGATCGCGCTGGGGCTGGTGATGAGGTCCTTGGCGTAATAAATCCGGCCGAGTTCGGCGGCGGCGGGGGTGGCTTTGATCTCGGCGAGTTCCGCGGCATCGCGCGGCCACATGCGTAGCTGCTGGTCGCCGCCGAGCGCGAGCACGCCGGCCGCGGTGAGCACGCCCTCGGGCGAGCCGCCGGTGCCGAGGTAGAGGTCAATGCCCGTGTCGTGCAGCGACGGCGAGACGGCGGCGGTCACGTCACCGTCGGAGATCAGCCGCAGCGCCGCCCCCGCAGCGCGGAGGTCGGCGATGAGCTTGGCATGGCGCGGCCGGTCGAGGACGACGACATAGACCTGGCGGACGTTTTTTCCAAGGGCGGTGGCGACGCGCTCGAGGATTTGCTCGACCGGCGTGTCGAGGGTGAAGCGGAGCGCCGGGTCGCGCTTCATTGCGGCGACGACGGTCGGACCATAGGCGAGTTTTTCGGAGTAGAACGTCGGGATGTTGAGCATCGCGGCCTGCGCGCCATGCGGCACGTGGGCGGCCGCCATGACGGAAATGGAGTTGGGCAGGCCCTTGGAGATGTTCGTGGTGCCGTCGATGGGATCCACCGCGATGTTGAAGCGCGGGGAGGGAAACTTCCACGAGCCGAGCTTTTCGCCGAGGAAGATACCGGGGGCATTGTCCTTGATGCCCTCGCCGATGACGACGTCGCCGCAGAAATCGACCTGCTCGAGGGTGCCGCGGATGGCGTCACTCGCGGCGGCGTCCGCGGATTCCTTGTCGCCGCGGCCGAGCCAGTCCACGGCGCTGAGCGCGGCGTTTTCGGTGGCGCGGACAAAATCAAACTGGAGGGAACGCTCGGGGTGGCGCTCGTTGGCGCTGAGGTAGGGTTCGGAATGCGGGGAGGGCATGGGGCTTCGGGGTTGGGGCGAATGCTGGCCGCGCGGGGGAATTTGGCGAACGCCAATGTGCGGGGGAGACCGGACAGTTTGACCGCGAAAATCACGAACCGCGCGAAAACAATGAGCCCGGATTTCGGGCCTTTGGGGGTGTTTCGTGGTTAAAACGCGTTGTAGAGCGGGAACGCGGTTGCCAGCTTCGGCGGCATGACGATCAAGCTCGCGGTGCGTCTGGCGTGTCTGAGCGGGTGGTGGGTATCAGTGGCGTGCGCGGCGGCCCCGGTCACCACGCCGTTTCTGCCGCGGCATTTTCCGTATGAGCCGCGCCCGCCGCTGCTGGCGGGCGCGGATGCCGGCGATCAGCTCGCCGCGGCGACGGTGACGGCCTCGGCGCATGACGAGGAGCAGCGGCCGGATCTGGTACTGAACCACGACCAGCACGACGACACGGTGATGTTCTGGTCGGCGAAAGAGCTGCCCTCATGGCTGAAATATGAGCTGTCGGCCGTGAAGGAAATTGCGCAGCTCAACCTGCATCTCCGGGCGCCGAACACGCGGGTATTTAATTTTTTCATCGAGGGCTCAGCGGATGGAACCACCTGGCAGGTCCTCCACGACCAGCGCACAGGCGCGGCGCTGATTCCCGCTGACGGACTCGAGATCGTGCTGCCGGCGCCGGTGCGCGTGAAAGCGGTGCGGATCACGGTCACGGGCAGTTCGAAGGCCGGCGAGGGCCCGATGATTACGAAACTTTCGGCCTACGCGAAACCGACCGGGCGCGCCTTGGCTGGCGCGGTGGGCGACCTCGATCACCAATATAATGCGGCCAATGTACCGGTCGCCGACGGGCCGAAGGATTGGCGCGCCACGGCGTGGCGGGGCGAACGCGTGCACGGGCAATTTGTGCTCTGGACCACGGTGGAACGGCCGGGTTTGCGGTTGGCGGTGTCGGCGCTGCGCGACGCGGCCGGGCACGAATTGCCCGCGGCGGCGGTCCGCGCGCGGTTTGTCCGGAACGTACTGGCCGACGGCCAGCTGGTGGGCGACGTGCTCGACGACGCAGAGCGCGTGGACATGCCGGCGGGTTCGTACCGGGCGGCCTGGCTGACGGTGGAAACGCCGCGCGATGCGGCGCTGGGCACCTACACGGGCACGCTGACGGCGCGGGCGGATGGGACGGAGCCGAAGGTATTTCCGCTTTTGCTGGAGATTTTGCCCGCGACGCTGCCGGCGCCGGCGGATTGGAAATACCACCTGGATATCTTCCAGCACCCCTGGTCGATCGCGCGCATGCACGGCGTGAAGCCGTGGTGCGAGGAGCATTTCGCCGTGATGCGCCCGTACCTGCTCGAACTGGCCGCGGCGGGGCAGAAGGTGATCACGGCGACGATCACCCCGCGGCCGTGGGGCAAGCGGGACTACGACGACTACGGCACGATGGTGACGCACGTGAAGCGGCCGGACGGCTCGTGGAAGTTCGATTACACGGTCTTCGACCGCTACGTGGAGTTCGCGATGAGCTGCGGCATCTCGCAGCAGATCAACTGCTACTCGATGCTCACCTGGTCGGGTCACTTGGAATACACCGACGCCGCCACCGGCGACACGCGGTTCGCGATGAGCGAGCCCGGCACGGCGAGCTACGCGGATTACTGGGGGCCGTTTCTGAAGGATTTTGAAAAGCACCTCGCCGCGAAAGGCTGGCTGGAGCGCACCCGCATCGGCGTGGATGAGGCGCCGGCGGCGATGATGAAGGCGATGGTGGAGGTGCTGCACGCCAACGCGCCGGGCCTGAAGGCCGCGCTGGCGGGGAACCAGACGTCGTCGCATTACACCGGGCTCGATCTGGCGGACTTCACGATCATCCTCGACCACGCGAGCGACGACCTGATGCGCGATATCGCGCAGCGCACGCGCGAGGGGCGGGTGACGACGTTCTACATCTGCCTCGACCCGAAGCGGCCGAACACTTTCGTGACGAGTCCGCCGGACGAGGCCGTGTGGGTGGGGTATTACGCGTTCGTGAACGGCTATAGCGGCATGGCGCGCTGGGCGCTCTCGACCTGGCCCGAGAACCCGCTGGTGGAGACGCTCTATTCCTGCCACCGGTGGCGGCGTGATCTGCCGCCGGGCGACGAGTTTCTGCTTTACCCGGGCCCGCGTAGTGCGGTGCATTGGGAAATGCTGCGCGACGGAATCGAGGAGTTTGAAAAGCTGAACTGGCTGCAGGCCCGCCAGGGCGGCGCGCTGCCGCCACCGGTGGCAGCCGCGCTGGAGGCCTTCCGCGACCCGCAGCAGCTCGGCGACAATGCCGCGGTGATCCGCAACGTGGCGGCAATGCGGCGGGCGATCGAAACCGCGGCTCGGGTCACACCATGAGCCTCAAGATCGGCATGGTCGGCACGGGCCAGATGGCCCAGGGGTTCATTCCCCTGTTCAAGGCGCACCCGCTGGTGGGTGAGGTGGTGCTGTGCGATCTCGACGCCGCGAAGCTCCGGGCCAATGCGGAAAAATTCGGCATCACGCGCACGTACCCGTCGCTCGACGACATCCTCGGCTCGGACGTGGACGCGGTCGCCATCATCACGCAGCACTGGCTGCACGGCCCGCAGGCGGTGAAGTCGCTCCGCGCCGGCAAACATGTCTACTCGGCGGTGCCGTGTGCGGAGACGATCCCCGAGATCCAGGCCATCGTGCGCGCGGTCGAGTCAACCGGCCGCGTCTACATGATGGGTGAGACGAGCTATTATTACCCGCACGTGGTCTGGTGCCGGGAGCAATACCGGCGCGGGACCTTCGGCGACATCACCTTCGCTGAGGCGAGTTATCACCACGACTGGGACATCAAGAGCATTGATTCCCGCGGCATCATCCGCGCCCGCACCGGAGACAAATTCCTGGAAATCGCCGGCTCGCCGCCGATGCACTATGCGACGCATTCCATCAGCCAGGTGGTTGGCGTCACGGGTGCGCACATGACGCAGGTGTCGGCGCTCGGCTGGCGCGACCGGCATCCGGACGGCATCTACGACCCGGCGGTGAACAAGTACCGCAACGCGTTCTCGAACGAGACCGCGCTGTTTGCGATGAGCGACGGCGCCTGCGCCCGGGTTAACGAATTCCGCCGCGTGGGCCACCCGGGCGGCGAGTTCATGACGCTCTGCGGTACCGAGGCCAGTTTCGAGTACACCCAGGCCGGCCGGGTGATCATCGGGAAGGGCTTCGAGGACACAAAGCGGCTGGATGACATCCTCACGCTCCGGCCCGGCGTGTACGGCGGCACGGCGCCGGCGCACGACGTCGCGCGGTTGCCGAAGGAATTCGCGAACATGCCAAACAACCACTGGGGTTCGCACCAGTTCCTGGTGGACGACTTCGTCAAGGCGTGTGTCACAGGGGAACAGCCGCCGACCAATATCTGGCAGGCGGCGCGCTACATGATCCCGGGGCTGATCGCGCACGACTCGGCGGAGCAGGGCGGGGTGCAGCTGGCGGTGCCGGACCTGGGCGGGGCGCCGAAAGCCTAATCATACAGTTATTACAGGAGGAAACGGAGAGAACTGAGAGAGGCTTGGAAGGCATTTGAAGTGTAGTTCCGAAACCTCGGTGGCCTCTGTTTCCTCCTGTAAAATCAGGGATTAGGCCGGCTCACGGGGCGAAGTTGCGGGGGTGAAGACTGTGGCGACCGTCCGGGGGGTCGTTGACCGTGTCATAAAGTCGGAGTTACGTGGGGAAAATCAACCGCGGCCCGGAGCGTCGCTTACCCCAATGTCTGCTCTCGAAACCCCAACCCCGAAAGCCGATGACGGCCGTTCCGTCATCGACATGTCCAAGATGAACGAAGGGCAGCGCGCCGCGCTGCAAGTCACCGAAGCTGCCCGCGAATCGCACGACGACCTCAGTTTCGTCGCGCATTTGTTCATGGGCCGCTTCCGCCCCGCTAAACTGTATCCCGTCACCGAAATTGATGCCGCCGAAAAGGCGCGGGCCGACCAGTTTCTGGCCGAACTCGCCATTTTCCTGCGCGACCGGGTCGACCCCGACCTGATCGATCGCACGGGGGAGATCCCCGTCGACGTCATGGCGGGGCTCGCGAAGCTCGGCGCGTACGGCATCAAGGTGCCGCGCGAATACGGTGGGCTGGGATTTTCCCAGACGACCTATTGCCGGGCGTGCCTGCTGATCGCCAGCCACTGCATGAACATCTTCTCGCACGTCTCGGTGCACCAGTCGGTCGGCGTGTCGCAGCCGCTCATGCTTTTCGGCACGCCCGAACAGAAGCAGCGGTTCCTGCCGCGGGTCGCCGGTGGCGAGCTGTCGGCGTTTGCCCTGACTGAGTCCGGCGTGGGTTCCGATCCCGCGCGGCTCACGACCGAGGCGAAGCCGGAGGGTGACGACTACCTGATCACGGGGGAGAAACTCTGGTGCTCCAACGGCACCCGGGCGGGCCTCTTTATCGTTGTCGCCCGGACGCCCCCGAAGCTGGTCGACGGCAAGCCGCGCACCCAGCTCACGGCCTTCGTCGTGGAGGCGAAATCACCCGGGATTGAGGTGAAGCACCGCTGCCAGTTCATGGGCCTGCATGCACTCTACAACGGCGTCATCGGCTTCACGTCGGTCCGCGTGCCGAAGGCGAACATTGTCGGTGGCGAGGGCCGCGGTTTGAAGGTCGCGCTGTCGACCCTCAACGCCGGCCGGCTGTCGATCCCGGCGTCAAGCATCGGCGTGGCGAAGCGTTCGCTGGCGATCGCCCGCGAGTGGGGGGCGGAGCGTGTCCAGTGGGGCGTGCCCGTCGGGCAGCATGCGGCGATTGCGGAGAAAATCCGCCGGATCGCGGCGCACGCGTTTGCGATGGAGGCGATGCTGATCGTCACCTCGCGCATCGTGGACCGCGACAAGAAGGCCGACATCCGGCTCGAGGCCTCGATGTGCAAGCTCTGGGGCACGGAGAAGGCCTGGCTGTGCCTCGACGACGTCATGCAGATCCGCGGCGGCCGCGGCTATGAGGACGTGTCATCGCTGAAGGCACGCGGGGAGAAGCCCCACCCGGTGGAGCGCCTGATGCGCGACAACCGCGTGACGACGATCTTCGAGGGTTCCTCGGAGATCATGCGGCTCTTCATCATGCGCGAGGCGCTGGACCCGCACCTCAAAATCGCGGGGGTGGCCCTGAACTCCGAGCGGCCGTGGGGCGAGCGGCTGAAGAGCGCCTGGGCCGCGGCGAAGTTCTACACGCTGTGGTATCCCGCGCAGTGGCTGCCGTTCAACGGGAGCGCGCCGGCGGACATGCACCCGCACCTGGCCAAGCACTTCAACCGGGTCGCGGCGCTCAGCCGCAAGCTGGCGCGCACCCTGTTCCACCAGATGGTGAAGTTCGGCGTGAAGCTGGAAAAGCGGCAGGTGCTGCTCGGCCGGCTGGCGGACATCGGGGCGGACCTCTTTGCCATCGCGGCGAGCTGTGTGTTTGCGCAGAAGCTGCTGCGCGACGGCGAGCCCGAGGCGAAAATCTTCGCCCTCGTGGATGACTTCGCAGCGCAGGCCCACCTGCGCATCGCGCAAAACTTCACCGGCGTCAGCCACAATTCCGACCAGCACGGCTACGACCTCGCGCAGGAGATCATCGCCGGCGAGCACACGTGGCTGGAGCAGGGGATACTCTGACGGTCCTGGGTCCTGGGTGATAGGTCATCGGAGCGGGAATGTCTGGGAGCGCAGGGTTCCGGTCACGTCCTATCACCCATAACCTAGCACCTAAAACCCGCGCCTTTGGGCGCATATTTCTTGTCGTGGACGCCGGCCGTTCCACGATGGCGGGGTGTTTGCCCCTTACCCTGAGTGGCGCCGCGGGTGCGGCGCCTGGTTGTGTCTGACGTTGCTGCCCTTCGCCCGGGCGGCGGCGCCGGCGACGGATGACACCGCGGCGGCCTGGCAACTCATGGCGGACCACCTCGTGCGCGACGCCTATGTCCGCCTCGACCAGGTCAAGGGCCCGCCCTCGCGCGAGTCGGACTTTGCCCAGGCGGTGGTGGCCGTGGATTACCAGCCGGTGACGCAGGCGCGGCTGCATGAGGCGGAGGCGACGTTTGCGGCGCTGGCGGCCGGCAACGACGAGATTGCGGAGGCCGCCGCCTACATGCAGGCGCGGCTGTACCAGGTGCATTTCCAGCAGTTGGACTATCCGCGGGCCGCGGCGCTGTACCGGGCGCTGGCGGAGCGCCACCCGGAAAGCCACTGGGCGCAACTGGGCCTGGTGAAGCTGGGCCTGCTGCTGCTGTATGCCCTGCCGGAACCGTCGGCGCCCGCGGAGCGCATTGGGGCGGCGACGGTGCTGCTGGCCCGGATTCACGAGGAGAAACTCCAGCGCGACCTGCACCTGCAGATTGCGCGGGCGGGGACCTTCTACGACCAGCCGCTTGACTCGGTACTGGCGCACTTGATCGAGGTGAATCGCATCGGCGGCCTGGTGGGCCAGGCCCCGGAGGACCTCGCCGTCGAGCTCGGGGAACTTTCGCTGCGCGCGGGGCATTACGCCCAGGCCCGGGCCTATTTTGAGGCCTACCTGCGCGACTTCGTGCCGAACCTGCGCAGCGTCACGGTGCGGCGGCGGCTGGCGGATCTCGCGGCGCTCGAGGCCAAGGCGAAAGGGCTCCGGCCATGAAAAAACGCCGTTCCCGCTACCTCGGACTGGGCCTGCTCGTCGCGGGCTATGCGTTTGCACTGTTCTGGGTCTTCACGCGCTCAACGCCGGTGGTTTCCAGCCGGCCGGTGACGATCCGCATCGCCCACTGGCAGATTGAAAAGGGACCGCCCGACGGGGTGGACGCGATCATCAAGCGTTACGAGGAGCTCAATCCCCGGGTGAAGGTGGAGCAGGTGCTCGTGCCGGGCCGCGTCTACAACCAGTGGATGCGCACCAACCTGGTTGGCGCCACGGGGGCGGACCTGATCGAGTATGGCGTCTGGCTGGATGGGTTGACGGACATCCCGGCGCGTTATTTTGAGCCGATCACGGACGAGATGATGCGGCCGAACCCCTACAACAAGGGCACGGCGCTGGAGCACGTGCCCTGGGTGCAGACGTTTACCGACGGCCTGCTCAACCAGCGCGTGAACGCGCCGGATCCGGGCCAGTTTTACGCGGTGACGCTGACGGAGGTGTCGGAGCGGCTGTTCTGCAACCAGGAGTTGCTGCGGACCATCACCGGCACGAACCGGATGCCCGCGACCTTTGCGGACCTGCGGGTGGTGTTTGAGCAAATCCGGGCCTATGCCGCCCGCACGGGCCGGCCGATCTATGCCATGGCCGGCGCCCGGGACAATGCGAGCTGGCTGATGCAATACCTGCTGCAGGGCGCCATGATGCAGCGCAGCCAGCGCAACGACCGCCACGGCAACCTGGCGGTTTACCCGTGGGAGGAGCTGGGCCAGTACCTCGAGGGACGCTGGAGCTACGGGTCGCCCGAAGTCCGGGCCGGGCTGACGATGATGCGCGAAGTCAGCGTGAACATGAAACCGGGCTTTGTGCAGTCGTTGCGCGACGCCGCCACCCAGGAGTTCCTGCGGGGCGACGCGGTGTTCATCTTTGCGGGGACCTGGGATGGTACGAGCCTCCGGCGCCTGGCGACCTTCCCGATTGCCGTGTACCGCTTTCCCCAGCCGACGCGGGACGACCCGGTGATGGGGCCCTATTTCTACGGGGCGTTTGCCGACGGGGGCGGCGGCACGGCGATGGAGTTTTACCTCAACAAATCGAGCGCGCACCCGAAGGAGGCCATCGATTTCATGCACTTCATGACCAGCGTGGAGGGCAACCAGCTGTTCACGGACCACAGCGGCTGGCTGCCGTCGATCCGGGAGGTCAAGATCCCGTCCGACATCGAGGCCTACCGCACCCCGCTGGACTGCTATTCCTTCGGCGCGGAGTACATGACGGGGATGGGCTCGACGGTCGCGGCGGCCGTGATGCGCAACCTCTACCTGCTGACGGAGACGCACGGGAGCGTGGACCAGTTTGTGAACGCGATGGAAGCCGCCATGCCGGAGGCGGTGCGGACGGATTTGCGCAAGGAGATCAGCAACCGGACGATCATCGTGCGGCCGCAGGACGTGGGCATCATGGCCGCCGCGGCGCTCAGCCGGCGGGCGCCGCAGAACGGCAGCCTGCCGCTGGCCCGCGAGCGGCTGGAAAGTTCCCAGACGCAGTCGGAGGGCCTGATGCTGCAGTTGGGCCGGCAGCTTGAGGTGGCTGGCGCGGCCAAGTGACGCCCCGCGAAAATATTTCCGGTAGTGCTTGTCGGAGCGGGTTGAACTTCCACGATGGCGGGGCTTTTCCGTGGACCCCGCGCGAAGAATATTACCCCTGATACTGGTCTGGCCGCTGCTCGCGGTCGGGGCCGCCGCGCCTGCCGGTCCGGACCGGGCCTGGAGCGCCCTGGCGGACAACCGCCCGCAGGACGTGCTCCGGCAGCTCCGGCGCGACGCGGACTCGCGGGCGGACCGGCTCGCCTGGGCCGCCGCGCGGATCGGGGCGCAGCCCGCGACGGACGCCAACATGCGCGAGGCTGAGGCGGTGCTCGCGGAGTTGGAGTCTGGGACGGACGAACTGGCGGCGGAGGCGGCCTACCTGCGGGCGCGAATCTACCAGCTGCACCTGAACGAACCGGATTTTGCGCAGGCCGCCCAGTTGTTTGCCGAACTGGCCCGGCGCCGGCCCGAGAGCCACTGGGCGCAGCTGGGCCTCGTGAAGCTCGGCCTGTTGAAACTCTACCTCCTGCCCGACCTGACTGACCCCGGGTCCGACCGTCTTGCGGCCGCGGAGGCGCTGCTCCCACGCATCCACGAGCCGCTGCTCCGGCGCGACCTGGAACTGCAGATCGGGCAGGCCGGCATCGTGCTGCACCAGCCGCAGGCGCGTTTCCTGCCGCACCTGATCGCCGCCGCCCAAACGGGCGGCATCACGGGCACCGCGCGGGAGGACCTCATCGTGCAGATCGGCGTGCTATCGGAACGCGCCGGCGACTGGGCGCGGGCCCGGGAATACTTTGAGCGTTACCTCGCCGAATACCCCACGAACGTCCGCGCGTTCACCATCCGGAAGAAGCTCGGCGAGGTAAGCCACCGACTTGCGCAGGAGGGCGGCGCATGAGGCGGCTCCGGGCCAAGCTCGGCCTCGTGCTGCTGGCAGTGGCGTACGTCAGTGCTTTATACTGGGTCTTGACCCGGTCTGAGCCCGTGATCCACAGCCGCGAGGTCACGATCTATTTCGCCCACTGGCAGATCGAGCGCGGGCCGCCCGACGGCATCAACGCGGCGATCAAGCGCTACGAGGAACTCAACCCGCGCGTCCACGTCGTTCAGCTGCAGATTCCCGGCGCGACAATCTACCCGCAGTGGATGCGCTCGAACCTCGCGGGCGAGACGGGCCCGGACCTGATGGAGTGGGGCGCGTGGCTGCCCGGGCAGAAGGACATTCCGGCCCGATACTTCGCGCCGCTGACGGCGGAGCTGGCCAAGCCCAACCCCTACAACCGCGGGACCTCGCAGGAGAAAATCCCGTGGCAGGACACGTTTCATGACAAGCTGCTCGCACCGAAGCGGGACTCGCCCGACCCCGGCCAGATTTACGGGGTGAACATCACCGAGTCCACGCTCCGGCTGTTCTGCAACGTGGAGCTGATGAAGGAAATCCTGGGCCGGGTGGTGGTCCCGAAGAACTTCGATGACCTCCGGAAAATCCTCGCGCAAGTGCAGGACTTCTCCCGGCGGACCGGCCGCACGGTCCACGGGCTGGCCGGCAGCCGCGACACGACGCGCGCGGTGGCGCAGAGCGTGTTTGTCGCGCCGCTCCTGGGCGTGAACCAGCGGTTGGATGACGGCGGCACGCTGTACCTCTACAACCGGCAGGTGCTCGCGGCCTATCTCGCCGGCCGCTGGCGCTACAGCGAACCCGCGGTGCGTGCCGGCCTGCAGCTGGTGCGCGAGACCACGAATGCAATGAAGCCGGGGTTCATCCAGTTGCGCCGCGACGACGCGATGATCGAGTTCCTGCGCGGACAGGCGCTGTTCTTTTTTTATGGCACCTGGGATGCGACCAGCCTGCGGCGGCTGGCGTCGTTCAAGATCCAGCCGATGAAACTGATGCAGGCGATGCCGGACGACCCGGAGGTCGGCCGGTACGTGCTCGGCCAGGGCGGCGAGGGCATCGGCGAGACCTCACTGGCGATGTATCTGAACAAGGCCAGCCGGCATCCCGCCGAGGCCCTGGATTTCCTGAAATTTCTCACCAGTGTGCCGGGGCAACAGCTCTTCACCGATGCGAGTCTCTGGCTGCCGGCGGTGAATGGCGCGGTCGTGCCGGAGGAGATCCGGAATTTCCGCGACTACCAGGAAGGGATTTCCTTCGGGCAGGCGCCGTACGACATGATCGGGACGGAGGTCAGCATGAATTGGGACCGGAATTTCTACCTGCTCTCCGGCGAGAATGGCAGCGCGGAGAAATTCGCCGCGGCGATGGACGCCGCCATGCCGGCCGCCATCCGCGAGGATCTGAATGCCGAGCTGCGGGCGACCCTGGTGCTGGTGAAGCCGCAGGATCCGGTCATCGTGGGCTGGGCGGGTCTGACCGGGGACAAGGCGCGAATTCGCCGCGAGGAATCCGAGGCGGCGCAGACAATGTCCGAGGGCCTGGCGCTGCAGATGAAACTGCAGCTGGCGCAGGCGAAGTAGCGCCGGCGGGAAGCCAGCGTTACCTCAGCAGATCATGCCCTGCTTCGCGCGGGGGCCGTGGCCGGCGGGGTTGATGCCGACCCAGCGGGCGTCGGCGGGCTGGCTGGCGCGCTGGTAGCGCGTGTCGGACGAAAGCCGCACGCGGTCGGTCTGGTTGTCCAGGCTCGCGTGCACGAGGGTCATCTTGAAGGTGAGGAAGTCGCCCGGCTGGTACTGGGCCGTGAGCCAGCGGCCGCCGATTTTTTCGCGGAGGGAAACGGGATTGTTGGTCAGCCAGCCGGGGTGGCTCCAGCCGCCCTTGCCGATGACCTTCTCGACCTCGCGCGGGCGGTTTTCGCAGTACAGGTCGACGTCGACCTCGAGGTAGTTTTTCAGGCGGGCGGCCTGCAGATGGGAGCCCTCGAGCACGATGAGGCCGCCAACCTCGAGCGGCACCTCGCCGTAGGGGATCCAGCAGCTGAGCAGCTGGTGCGTGCCACGGCTCATGTAGACGAGGTCGCAATGCGGCGGCGTGCCCTGGCCGCGGCTGATCGCGCGAAACCAGGTGTGGTCGAAATGCCGCACCGGCTCGCCAAAGAGGTTTTCGTAGAAACCCAGCAGCTCCGGGCCGTAAACGACGCGGTCGATCGCGGGATTGTCCTTCGCGAGGTCGCCGCGGAAGCCCAGGGCCTTGTCCGCCCGGCACACGCCCTCGAGGGGAGGAAACGCGGGATCGAGCGCACCCTCGGCCGCGAGCCGGTCCGTCACGGAGGCGCGGGCGGACAGGATGAGGTCGCGGTGGAAAAAGCCGGGGATGAAAAGATAACCGTCCTCGTCCAGCCGCTGGTTGAGCACCCCGGGTTGGCCGAGGCAGTCGGCCGACGACCGCAGTTCGCCGAAGGCCTCGGGCGAGGGGTCGAGCTCATGTTGGTAGGAAAGCAGGGGGGCGGAGGTGACCATGGGGAAGGGGCGGCCGGCGGGACTGGAGCGGCGGGAACCTAGGACAACCCCGTTTGCTGGCAACTGCGATGTGGGGCCGCGATGGGCTGCGACTTTTCGCGGGGAGCGGTGTTTTCAGGGTATGAACACCCTCGGAAAAATCCTCCTCTTCACGCTGCTGGCGCTCGTGGCCCTCCATCTCTTCCCGATCCTGCTGGTCCCGGCCGGACTCGCCCTGGCGGCGCTCCTGGCCCTCGGGGCACTCCTGGTCGGCGTCCTGGCCGCGTTGCTGGGCACCGGACTCTCGCTGGTGGCGGGCGTGCTGGTGGTGGTGCTGGTGGTCGTCGCGGTGCTGGCGCCGATCTGGCTGCCGGGGCTGGCGATCTACGGGCTGGTCTCGCTCTGCCGTCGCCCGGCCAAGGCGACGGCCTGAGGATGGAGCGCAGGCGGAGACGCCGGCGCGACGTGGTTTTCGGTTGGCGGTGCGCGTGGCGCCGGGTTTGCTCGGCGGCACATGACGGGCGAACTTCCCTCCAGCATCATTGCCGGCATCGGCTTCATCGGCCGGGGCGGCGGCCAGGTGAAGGCGCTGGGCGGGTTCAAGAAAGGACACCACACGGTGCCGGATGCGGCGAATGCGGTGACGAACGCGTTTCTCGGGAAAATCTGCGGGCCCGAGCTGGCCGAGCAGGCCGAGAAGCTGTTTCAGGACGTGCGCACGCGGCTGGGCTACAAGCGGAAGGACGTCACGCTGAACGTGACCGGGCCCCTCGCGGTGCTGACGGCGAAGGATTTCACGGTGGAGATATTTTACGCACTCGAGGAGTCGGCGCCGGGACGTTACGGCATCACGACCACGCTGCGGGAACTG
Organism: uncultured Opitutia bacterium; assembly: GCA_903839035.1. Taxonomy (GTDB): domain Bacteria; phylum Verrucomicrobiota; class Verrucomicrobiia; order Opitutales; family Opitutaceae; genus Opi-474. Next base: position 37,803 of record CAIMAQ010000042.1, on the reverse strand, counting down.
AAGGGCGGGGACCTCGCGCAGCGCGAAGAATTCGCGGCGGTCTTCGCCGGCAAGTTCACGGAAATCTCCTTCGCGCTGAAAAAAGGCGCGCGAGTTGAGGCGATCATTGACGTGATCGAGGCCCTCGACGGTGAAGGCGGGCTGGCGGTGAGCTATCCGTCGGACTGCCGGGAGTGCGTGATCCGCGTCGAGGGCGTGGACGCCGCGGTCCGCTGCTCCGGCGGAACGCTGGAGATGGTGTTTTCGCGCGCGGGTGCGCCGCACGAGCTAATGGCAGGCTTTGCCGCGGTGCGGGGGGCGTTCGCGGTGAACCGGGTGCTGGCCGGATTGTTGTAGTTTTTCTTACAGGAGGAAACGGAGGGAACCGAGCAAGGTTCGGGGTGGAACCCTCTGTTTCCTCCGTTGCCTCCTGTAAAACAGGCAGTGGGCCAACGCCGTCCCGATAAAAAATCACTCGCCCGCCCGGCGCTCCGCCCCCTAATCCGGGGGATGCTTTTTGCCCCCTTTGCCGGTGAAACCGTGTGTCGCCGCGTTGCCCATCCCGCCGTGCCGCATGGCACGCCGAACATGGAGCCGCGGCACGCGCTCGATGGCGCTTCGTGGCTCTGGCACCCCGATCTCGCGGAGGGCGAGCCGGGGGCCGTGCTGTTCCGGTTGAACGTGAAGTCGGCGCGCACAGAGACCGTCCGACTGCAGGTCAGCGCGGATTTGTGCTACACGCTGGCCCTCGACGGCGCGGTGATCGCCCGCGGCCCGGATACCGGGGATGTGTCCCACTGGTCGTATGCGACCTATGAAATCAAGCTCGCGGCAGGCGCGCACCGACTCGAAGCGCAGGTCTGGTGGGCGCGCGCGCCCCAGGCCCCCGAGGGACGGATGAGCTGGCGCGGAGGTTTTGCCTGCGCCGGCCTCGACCGGGCGGCGGAGCGGTTCTCGACCGGGGTCGCGCCGTGGCGCGTTGGCCGGCTGCAGGGATTGGAGTGGGGGGAGAAGCTGAACCGTTCCTACCACGTCATCGGCTGCTCCGGGCACATGGACCTGTCCCGCCTGGATGCGCGGAAGGTGAAGTGGGTGAAGCCGGCCGTGGTGCGCGGCCCGATCCCGCTCAATGTCACGGGCATCGTCGAGGCGGGCTGGACGCTGGAGCCGTCCGCATTGCCCGAGCAGAGGCATGATCTCTGGCGCGGCGGGCGGGTGCGGGCACACCTGCCACGGTTTGCCCGGGCGCAGACCTTCAAATTTGGCCCGGAGGTGGCGCCGGAAAAGGTGTCCGATTGGACGCGGTTGCTGCACAACGGGACGCCGTTGCGACTGCCGGCGCGGCACGAGGTCACGGTGCTGATCGACACGGACGATTATCTTTGCGGCTACCCGGTGCTGGAATTTTCCGGCGGGGCGGGCACGACGGTGCGCTGGGAATGGGCGGAGTCGCTCTTTGACCGGCTGGCCCCGAAGTTCGACAACACGCCGGGCCCGAAGGGCAACCGCGGCGCGGTGGCGGGGAAGATCTTCATGGGCTTTGGCGACAAGTGGCGGCTGGGCGGGAGCGGCCGCCGGTGGGCGGGCTCACCGTGGTGGCGCGCGGGACGCTACCTGATGATCAGCGTGCAGGTCGGGGCCCAGCCGGTCGTGCTGCACACGCTGGCGGTGGAGCGGACGGGATTCCCGTTCGCGCCGCGGGCCGCGTTTGCCGCCGACGATCCGACGCTGCCTCCGATCCTGGAGTTGAGCGAACGCGGGTTGCGCGCGTGCATGCACGACATCTTCGTCGACTGCCCGTACTACGAGCAGATGATGTACGTGGCGGACACGCGCATCCAGATGCTGCTGGCGTATGTCATGGCGGGCGAGGAACGGCTGCCACGGCGTGGCATGGAACTGTTCGATCTCTCGCGTGGCCGCAGCGGCTATCCCACGATGCGGACTCCGTCGTACCTGCGGCAGGAGAGCGCGACCTTCGCGATGATCTGGCCGTGGATGCTGCACGATTTTGCGCTCTGGCGGGACGATCTGCCGTGGCTGCGGGAGCGGCTGCCGGGCATGCGGGCGCTGCTGGAGGCACTGCAGACGGAGGAGGACGCGGACGGGCTGCTCGTGAAACCGCCGGGCTGGTTGTTCATGGACTGGGTGCCGGGCTGGTTCGCCGGCTGGCCGCCGGGTCAGCGCGAAGGCCACCGGTCATCGCTGATCAGCCTGCAGTATTTACTGACGCTGCAACGGGCGGCGGAGCTGGAAACATGGGCCGGGGATGCGCGCATGGCCCAGCGCTACGCGGAACGCGCGACCCACGTTGCGGGGTCGCTGGCCCGGGTGTTCTGGGATGAGGCCCGGGGCCTGTGGGCGGATGATGAATCGCACGCGACCTACAGCCAGCACGCGCAGGCGCTCGCCGTGATCGGCGGGTTGCGCGTGCCGGACCCGGCGAAGTGGGCGGATGCGGCAGCCAACGGACTCGCGGCGGCGACGATCTATTTCCAGCACTACCTCTTTGAGGCACTGGGCCGCGCCGGGCGCGCGGATCTCGTGTTGGAAAAACTCGCGATGTGGCGCGGGCTCGTGACGCAGGGCTTCAAGACGCCGGTCGAGAGCCCGGAGCCGGCGCGCTCGGACTGCCACGCGTGGGGTGCGCACCCCGTGTTTCACCTGCACGCCACGGTCGCCGGCATCCGCCCGGCGGCGCCGGGATTCCGGCAAGTGCGCATCGCCCCGCAACCCGGCACACTGAAATCGATCGAGAGCGAACTTCCGCATCCGCGCGGGACGATCCGGTTATCCGCAAAATTCTACGCCGGTCGCGTCGAAGCCACGGTCCAGCTGCCGCCGGAAACGTCGGGCGTGTTTGTCTGGGCGGGGAGGGAAACCCCGCTGTGGCCGGGGAGCCAGGTGGTGCGGCTGGGGTAGGGCAGGTCTTTGACCTGCCTTAGCTTGGGCGGAAACGCGGGCGGCGGCGAAACGGATAAGGCGGGTCGAAGACTCGCCCTACTTTACGCGATCATCTCGGCGACGAACGCGCGCTCTTCCACGAGCTCCTTGTTTGTCGCGGCGATCTTGGACTTCGCGAAGTCGTCCATCGCGTAGCCGGTGATGACCTCGTAGCTGCCGGGCGTCGTGGTGCGGACCGGCATGCCGGCCCAGACGTTGGCGTCGAAGCCGTACAGGCCGTTCGATTTCACGGCGATGGAGTGGATGGCACCGGGCGTCACGAGCGAGCGGACGTGGTCCACAAGCGCGTTGGCGGCCGAGGCGGCAGAGGACAGGCCGCGGGCGGCAATGACGGCGGCGCCGCGCTTGCCGACGGTCTCGCAGAACGCGCCCTGCAGCCAGGCGGTGTCGGTGATGACGGACGTGGCGGGCTGGCCGTTGATCGTCGCGTGGGCGTACGCCGGGAACATGGTCGGGCTGTGGTTGCCGTAGATGAAGATGTCCTTCACGGCGGTGAGATCCACGCCGGCCTTCTTCGCGAGCTGCGTCTGCGCGCGGTTCTGGTCGAGGCGGACCATCGCGGTGAAGCGGTCCGGCGTCAGGCGCTTGGCCTGGCTGGCGGCGATCATGCAGTTCGTGTTGGCGGGATTGCCGACGACGGCGACACGGGCATCGGGGGCCGCGACGACGTCGATGATCTGGCCCTGGCCGATGAAGATCTTGCCGTTGTCCTTGAGCAGGTCGGCGCGCTCCATGCCGGGGCCGCGGGGCTTGGCGCCGACGAGCAGGCACCAGTTGGCATCCTTGAAGCCGATGGCGGGATCGGAGGTCTGGACGATGCCCTTGAGCAGCGGGAAGGCGCAGTCATCGAGCTCCATGGCGACGCCCGCGAGCGCCTGCAGGGCTTTCTCGATCGGAGCCTCGATGAGCTGGAGGATGATGGGCTGGTCGGGTCCGAACATGGCGCCGGACGCGATGCGGAAGAGGAGGGAGTAGCCGATCTGGCCGGCTGCACCGGTGACGGCGACGCGAATGGGAGTTTTCATGAGGGAAAGGGAGAGGAGGAGGTAACCATGAAATCAGCGAAAAACACGAAAGAATTAGCCGGGGGCTGAATCTGAAGCCTGTAAGTCGCCTGGGTTATGAAAACTACTGGCCTTGCCCCGGTGGTTTCGGGGCCCTTCCCGAGGTCAGCCATGAGGTGGCGAAGCGGGCCAGCAAGACGGTGAGCGCGGCGCACAACAGCCAGCCAGCGGCTTGCGCGGCCCAGACGAGCGGCACCCACCAGACGGCGCTGGCCCAGCTCAGGACGAAAAAACACACCAGGGCGAGGCGGACCCAGCGCGATTCCGGGAGGTGGGAGCCGGCCTTGGACAGCAACCACGGCAGGGTGAACAGCAGCAACCACAGCCGGTAATTGAAGCTGGCGCCGGCCACGAAGGTGAACACGAAGATCGCCGCGCCCGTCAGGAAGCCGGTTTCCTCGAGGGTGAGCGCTTGGGGAAACGGCGCCCGGTCGGCGAGCTTGAACCCCAGCCAGGCTGCGGCTGTCAGGACGATCGCGGTGAGCACGTTGGCGAGCAGATCGAGCGGCGCGCGGTCGAGGACCTGTCCATGGGCGCGGGTGTAGAGTTCCAAGGCGAACGGCAGGACGGTGCGGCCGTAAGAATGAACGGCGCCGACGCCGGCGCGCGTGTTGACGAGCGTCGCGAGCGTTTCGGACCAGTGCAGGCCGAGCCACAGGGCGAACAGCGCGAGCGCGACTTGCGCGGGCCGTCGCAGCAAGGCCGGGCCGGCCAGGGCCACAATCACGAGCGTCACAACGGGAAACAGCTTCAGGACGCTGGCGAGCAGCAAGCCCACCACGCCCACCAAGGCCAGCCAGCGGCGGTCGGAATCGAGGGCGAGCAGGGACAGTCCGGTCACCGCGAAAATGGGGAGGTCGGTGTTGCCGCGTTCCACCGCCAGCAGCAGCGACGGCGAAACGACCAGCAGTCCGACGAAGGAGCCGGCGCGCCAGCCGAAGGCTTTCATCCCGAGCAACAGGGTGCCGAACGCGGCCGCGGCGAAGCCCAGGGCGACCGCGGTGTGGGCCGGCGCAGTGAGATTGCCCGGGAAAAACCAGAGCCAGGGCGAGGGATAGTTGAGCGGGCGCCCGGCGGGATCGTGGGGATTGGCCACGTAGGGATTGCCCCCCTCGGCGGCGGTTTGGGCCGCGGAGGTGATCACCCTGAGGTCGAGCCAGGCGACGTCGCGCGTGGCGACGCCGAAAAACCGCCAGCCCGACTGCCAGCCGCGAAGCTGGATCATCCCACTGATGGCCAGCGTGGAGACCAGGACGATCGTGAGGACGATCAGGCGACCTGAATGATTCCGCGCCGGTTCAGGTCGCATGGCGGGACACGGGGCTTACGCAAACCGCGGGGCGAGGGCGGTGTGGAGCTCGCGGACAAGGCTCTCCGTCGTCGGCCAGTCGATGCAGGCGTCGGTGATGGAAATGCCGTACTTCAGTTTGTCCTTCGGCTGCGGGAAGGGCTGGCTGCCGGCGCCGAGGTTGCTCTCGATCATCGCCCCGATGATGGAGGTGTTGCCGGCGGCGATCTGCGCGAGAATTTCGCGCGTCACCTCGGGCTGGCGCTCGGGCTGCTTGGCGGAGTTGTCGTGGGAGCAGTCGACGAGGATGGACTTGATGAGGCCGGCCTTGGTGAGCAGCGCCTCGGTCTGGGCGATGTGCGCCGGAGAGTAGTTCGGGCCGGTGGCGCCGCCGCGGAGGACGACGTGGCACGCGGGGTTGCCGCGGGTGACGATGGCGGAGGCGGCACCGTCGAGGTTGATGCCGAGGAAGGTGTGCGGCTGGGCGGCGGCCTTGATGGCGTTGATCGCCGTGGGGATGGAGCCGTCGGTGCCATTCTTGAAACCCAGCGGCATCGAGAGACCCGAGGCCATCTGGCGGTGCGTTTGCGACTCGGCGGTGCGGGCGCCGATGGCGGACCAGCAGATGAGGTCGGCGATGTACTGCGGCGTGATGGGATCGAGCAGTTCCGTCGCGGTGGGCAGCCCGAGGTCGAGTACGTCGCGCAGGAACGTGCGCGCGAGGCGCAGGCCGGCGGCGATGTCATGGGAGCCGTCGAGGTGCGGGTCCATGATGAGGCCTTTCCAGCCCACGGTGGTGCGCGGTTTCTCGAAATACACGCGCATGACGATCATCACGCGGTCGGACACCTCGCGGGCGAGGGCCGCCAGGCGGCGGGCGTAGTCGCGGCCGGCGTCCAGGTCATGGATGGAACACGGGCCGATGATCAGGAGAAAACGACGGTCGTCCGTGAAGATGACGCGGTGGATGTCCTGGCGCGTGCGGGTGACAAACTCGGCCTGGGACTCGCTCTTGGGCAGCTCCGCCAGCAAGGCGGCGGGTGAGGGCAAGGCGCGGGTCTCGACGACATTGATGTCCGATGTTCTCTGCATGAACCGTCAGCTTGGCGGGGCGGGAGGGAAAGGCGCAAGCCCGCGGCGATCGCGCCGGAAGGTTAGCAGCTTCATCCCGCCAAGGCGGGGTGTCCCACAGGGGTAAAAACCAGGAAATCCATGGGATTTGGCCAAAAAAGTGGCCGGCCACATACCCCTATGTGGCCGGCCTTTGCTTTCTTAGTTACCCCAAAACTCCCGCTAGGCGGGAGAAGTGCTAAACTGATGAGTTGATAGGTAAACCCGTTTCCCGCATCGTCAACTTAAAGTTATCAATTTCTTCCACTTAATTTTGCTAGTAGCTGAAAAATAGCATCTTATTAAATCAATGAATCTGGCTGCCCAGGAGAGTTTTTACCGCTGGAGTCCAGCGGCCTGCCTGCGGGTTTCGGGCGAAGATTCACTAACCTTTCTGCAGGGGCAGTTTACCAATGATTTGCAACAGGGAAAAAACAACGGGGCGACCTACGGGTTGTGGCTGAATCAGAAGGGAAAAGTCCTGGCGGACAGTTTCGTGCGCAAAACGTCACCGCAGGAGGCGTGGATTGTGAGCTATTTTTCGCCCGTAGCGGTGATACGCGAGCGGCTTGAGGCGTACATCATCGCGGACGATGTGGTGATCGAGGACGTCACCGCGGCCACGCGCGGACTCACGGTTTTCGGCGCCAACGCGGCCGCGGAACTGGGGCTGGCCGCACCGGCATGGAATTTTCCCGGGCGGCGCACGCGCGACCTGCAGACCGAGATAATTTTTCCCGCGGAGATGGAAGCTGCGCTGACGGCGAAGTTGGCGGACAAAATGGAGCTGACGTCCACGCAAATGGAAACGTTGCGGATCACCGCCGGGATTCCCGCGGTGCCGGCGGACCTCGGTCCGGCGGATCTGCCGAACGAAGGCGGGCTGGAGACCGACGCGATCTCGTACACGAAGGGCTGTTATCTCGGGCAGGAAGTGATGGCGCGACTGAAAAACCTCGGCCAGGTGCGCCGCCGCCTGCTTCGCGTGCGCGGACCCGGCGAACCGCCGGAGCGCCTGACGCCGGTTTTCCAGGGTGCGCGCAAGGCGGGCGAACTCCGCTCCACCGTGAGGGAGGGCACCGGCTGGATCGGGCTTGCGCTGGTTTCGCTGGTGCAGCTGCAGCGCGAAGCCGGGCTGGCGCTCACGGCTGACGGTGCGGCCGTCGTTCATTTCGCGGACACGCCATGACCGAGGACGAACAGCTCCAGGCCTTGTGCGTGAAACTGGGTTCAAGCCCGGCGCAGGCGGCGACGATGGCGGCGCAGCTGCAGAAACGCGCGGCGCAACTGGCGACGGAACGCGGGATCACGCGCGAGGCGGCGCTGACGCATCTCCTGAATCTTGTGATCAAGGGCCGCAATGGCGAGACGCCGCCGGGTTTTCCGCCGACGAGTCCGCCGCCCGCTTGAAATGGGATTGCGCCGCATGCGCCGGCGTAGCTTCGTTGGGACGTCTTTTCCCTCAGATTTTCCCATGAACAAAGCCGAATTGATCGACGAAGTGCAGAGCCGCCTCGGGGCGGAAACCTCCAAGGCCGCGGCGGAGCGCGCGGTGGACGCTGTGCTCGCGGCGGTGGGCAAGGGCATCCAGCGCGACCGGGAGGTGCAGCTGGTCGGCTTTGGCACGTTCGACATCGCGACGCGCGCGGCCCGGCGCGGCTACAACCCGCACACCCGCCAGCCGATGAAGATCCGCGCGATGAAAACCATCCGGTTCAAGGCCGGGCTCGCGCTCAAGGCGGCGGTTTGACCGTGAAGGATAAACTCATTGCGGCCTTTCACGTGCGGTTTGGCCGGTCGCCGGCGGTGATCGCGCGGGCTCCGGGTCGGCTCGAATTCATTGGCAACCACACCGACTACAACGGCGGCACGGTGCTGGGCGTGTCCATTGACCGCAGTGTCTGGGTGGCGGTGGCGTCGCGCGACGATGGGCAGTGGCGGCTGGGCAGCGAGAGGCAGGCGGCGTTGGTTACCGTGCCCGCAGGAGATTCGCCGGCGAAGCAGAGCGGCCCGGCCAGCTGGGCAAATTACCCCCTGGGGGTCATCGCGGCCCTGCCGAAATTCAACCTGCGGTTCCCGGCGGGTTTTGATTTTCTGGCGATGTCCGACCTGCCCTCGGGGGCGGGGCTGAGCAGCAGTGCGGCGCTCGAGCTGGCGGCGGCGCTGGCGTTCCTCGAACTGAGCGGGCAGCAGGCGCCGCGCGAGACCGTCGTGATGCTGTGCAAGCACGCGGAGAATCACTTCGTCGGCGTGCCCTGCGGCGTCCTGGACCAGGGGGTGTCGGGCTTTGGGCAACAGCACCACCTCGTGTTCATTGACTGCCGCGGGCCGAGATTCGCCACGGTGCCGTTGCCGGCGGCGGCACGGTTCTGGGTGTTCAACACGCACACGAAGCACGCGCTGGTGGACGGGCTGTACGCGGCGCGTCACCGTGAGTGCATGACGGCGGCGAAATTGCTCGGCGTGGCACTCCTCGCGGATGCGACACCGGCGTCCGTGGAAGCCGCGCGGGCCCAGCTGCCGCCGGTGGAGTTCCGGCGGGCGAAGCACGTGGTGGACGAGATTGCGCGGGTGGATGCGACCGGGGTGGCGCTGCGTGCGGGCGACCTGGCGGCGGTGGGCAGGTTGCTCACGGCGTCCCATCGCAGCTCGCAGACCCTGTTCGAGAACAGCACCCCCGAGCTCGATTTCCTGGTGGATCAGCTGGCGGTGGCGCCGCAGGTGTTTGGCGCGCGGCTCACGGGCGGCGGCTTTGGCGGGGCGGTGATGGCGGTGACGTCGCCGGAGTTCAGCGAGACCCAGGCGGCGGCGGTGGCGGAGGCCTACGCGAAGAAATTCGGTTCCCGGCCCGAGGTGCTGCGCGCGCAGTCGGGCGACGGCGCGGCGTTACAGTAGCTCGCTGAGCGTGGAAAAATACGCCGCGACCCAGCGGTGGAAGAGGAGGAAGTAGAGCAGGCCGGCGATGGCCAGCATCGGGCCGAACGGCACATGCATGCCGAAGCCGAGCGGGGCCGCCTCACCTTCGGGAGTTTCGGAGGGCGGGGCGAGGGCGGCGGGTTTCCCGGCGACTTTCTGCCACAGGAGGGCGAGGATAAACCAGACCGTGCCGACGACGGCGCCGCCGAACACGGAGAACACGGCGCCCTGCCAGCCGCAGAACGCGCCGATCATGCCGACGAATTTCACGTCGCCGAAGCCCATGGCCTCCTTCTTGAGCGCCATCTCGGCGAGCAGCGCGATCCAGAGCACGAGGCCGGAGCCGATGAGCAACCCCTGCAAACCCGCGGTCCCGGAACGCAGGCTGTCCACGATGTAAATCTCGCCGTGCTGGCCGTGGAGTGCGGGAATGAGGAACGACAGCAGCACGCCCAGGAGCCCGGCGCCGATCGTGAACGCGTCCGGGATGATCATGTGATCGAGGTCGATGAAGGTGGCGGCGACGAGCACGCTCACGAACACCATGCCGCAGGCGGCCTTGGCCGGCGGGAACAGCAGCCAGCAGGCGAGGAAGAGGCCGGCGGTCAGGAGCTCGACGAAGGCGTAACGGAACGAATAAGGCCGGCCACAGCAGCGCGCCTTGCCCCGCAGGATGAACCAGCTGAGCACCGGGATGTTGTCGTACCACGCGATGGGTTTCCCGCAGGCGCAGTGCGAGCCGGGTGTGACGATCGACTGCTCCGCGGGGATGCGGTAGATGCAGACATTGAGGAAACTCCCGACCATCGCGCCGAACAGCGCCGCCGCGGCGGGGAAGAACCAGGGAAACGTGACGGCGAACTGGTGGTAGGAAGACATGGTTACTTGAGATTCAACGCCGCGCGGGCGGCGGCCTGCATGACGGGGGCGGTGCCGCCGGCGGGAATGCCGCTCCAGATCTCGAGGGATTTGGCTCCCTGGTGAACGAGCATTGAAAGGCCGTTGGCCTGGGGCAGGCCGAGCGCCGCCGCGGCGCGCAACAGCGGGGTCTGCGGCGGGTTGTAAATCATGTCGAACACGCTGGCGGGACGGGGCAGCCGCTGCAATTCAATCGGCGCCGGATCCGCCGCGCGCAGGCCGGCGCTGGTGGCGTTGATCACGACGGCGCCCGCGGGCAGGTCGGCCGGCGGGGTGTCGGGCGCGAAACCGCGCAGAGGAATCCCGCCCGCCAGCGGGGCCAGGACGGCGAGCAGGGCGTCAAGATTTTCGCGGGTGCGGTTGGCGATGCTCAGCGACGCGCAATTCCGGCGCAGACATTCGACGCCGGCGCTGCGGGCCGCGCCGCCGGCACCGAGCAGGATCACATGCTGGCCCGCAAGGTCGCAGCCGAGATCCTGGCGCAGGCCGCCGACCAAACCGTAGCCATCGGTGTTGTGGCCGCGCCAGCCGCGGGCCTCCCAGAGCAGGGTGTTGACGGCGCCGACGGGTCGCGCGGCCTCGGCGACGGAGGCGACGCGGTCGAAGGCGAGGACCTTGTGCGGCACGGTGAGGTTGAGGCCGCGGAATTTCTTCGCCTGGAACAGCTCGAGAGCGCGGGGCAGGTCGGCCGGGGGGATCTCAAAGCGGAAATACCGCCAGTCGGCAAACGCCGGATTGGAGAGGGCGATGTCGGCCAGGGCGGCGTTGTGCATCGCCGGGCTGATGGAGTGCCCGATCGGCTGCCCGAGCACGGCCAGAGAGGTGCCGGGGCGCGACCACGACTCGAGGTCGGACAGGGTGTGGACGGCGTCGGCGCTCATGCGTTCACGTCAGCAGAACAATCTTCCGGAATATCACCACGAAATACACGAACCACCCAAAATCCGAGCCGCCGAGGGTTTGCCCTTGTCGGGTAATTCGAGGTGACCCCGCCTACGGCTGGGCGTGGCGCTCGTAGGTGGTCTCGAACTCCGTGACAAAACTCGCGAACAGGCGCGCGCGTTCGGCGTCGCCGGTGGCGGTGTAATGGTTCACCAGGTTGCGGCAGTTGCGGCACAACACCTCCCGCACGGGCGTGGGGGCGAGATCGGTGACCTGCGGGGTGATCTGGTTGGCGCGCAGCAGGGAGTAGATCTCGTCGGGGTCGAGGAAGACACCCTTGTCAAAGGGATCGACGAAGAAGGGCGGGGAGTCCTCGAAGCAGCCGACGATGAAGTGGCCGGGCAGGCCGACCGGCTCCAGCGCGAGGCCGAGGCGCTCGGCGACGAGGAGATAGACGATGCTGAGCGAGAGCGGGATGCCGGTGCGGCGGATGAGGACCTGGTCGAGCAGGCTGTTGAGCGGGTCGGTGTAATGCTCGACGTTGCCGTGAAAGCCCCACTCGTGGAACAGCACGCGGTTGATGATGCGGCACTGCTGGCGGGTGCTGGCGGGCTCGCTGATGAGCTCGCGGCAGCGGGCGGCGATCGCGTCGAGCGTGGTGCAGCACGCCCCCACGTCGAGCTGGGGCATCACCGTGCGGCTGAGGAGGAGCGCGCCCGTCTCCAGCTCGTAGTTCAGCGAGCGGATGAAGCCGCGGAATTCCGCGACGGGATCCGAAAATTTCAGCTCCTCGAGGAACCACGCTGCGTGGCGGGCGAGGACGCGGTGGTGGCCGCGCGCGGTGGCCTGCAGGAAGTGCAGGGCGTCCGGGCCGAGGGCGGCGAAGTGGGCGAGAAGGGCCTTGCGGACGGACGGGCTGGAATCGTCGAGCAAATCGCGAAGCGCCTGCTGCCGGGCTTCGTCGAGTTTCACGGTTTCCACGCCATCAGACGAAAAATATTTAGCCATGGTGGCAACCGGAAACGCAACATTCGTGCCAGTGATGCCCGCTGCCGGCGGGCAAGTTTCAAGTGACAAGCGGCAAGTAACAGGAAACGGAACCGCAGGCGCAGGGGCCGATCCTGTTACGGGTCCCTGGTCACCTGATGTCGGCAATGATTTCGCGTTCGCCGTAGAGCGCGGTGCCGATGCGGACCTGGGTGCTGCCGGCGGCGATGGCCTCGACGTAGTCGCCGCTCATGCCCATCGAGAGTTCCGGCAGCAGTGCGCCGGTCTCGCCGGCGAGCTGGTCGCGCAATTCGCGCAGGGTCGTGAACGTGCGCGTGGCGACGGAGGAGTCGTCGCTCAACGGCGCGATGGTCATGAACCCCTCGACCTTCAGGTGGCTCTGGGTGAGGGCGGCGTCGAGCAGGCGCGGGGCGTCGGCCAGGTCGGCGCCGAATTTTGCGGGGTCGTGCCCGGCGTTGAGCTGGAGCAGCACCGGCAGGATCTTGCCGGCCTCGGCGGCGGCGCGATCGAGGAGGCGGAGCAGCTTCTCGCTGTCCACAGTCTGGATGCGGTCAAAGTGCGTCGCGGCGAGCTTCGCCTTGTTCGACTGCAGGTGGCCAATCAGCTCCCAGCGCACTTCCGCCGTGGTGGCGGCACGCTTGTCCACGCCCTCCTGCACGCGGTTTTCCCCGACGGCCGGGAGCCCGTAGCGCGCGGCATATTCGGCGGCGGCGGGCGGATGATTCTTCGTCACCGCGAGCAGCCCGACTTCGTCGGGTTTCCGCCCGGCGCGCACGCAGGCCGCGGCAATCCCGGCCCGGACGGCGTCGGCCCTGCGGCAGAACTCATCATAGGGGATAATCATGGGGCTAAAGTGAAACTGCTTATAGGTTGATGTTAAATAAGCGATGATTATGGTTCCGGCAACCCCAAGATCCAGTCATGCAAATCGAGAATTTCAAAATTTTTGCCGACCTCGTCGAGACGAAGAGTTTTTCCAAGTCGGCCAAGCTCAACGGCATCACGCAATCGGCGGTCAGCCAGCAGGCCCGCGCGATGGAGCGGCACTTCAAGACGCTGCTGATCGACCGCAGCCAGAAGCAGTTCCAGCTTACGCGCGAGGGCCAGCGGGTGTACGAGTCGGCGAAGGAGATCCTGCACACCTACGACAAGCTGCTCTCGGAGCTGCAGGAGATGAAGAAGGTCATCAGCGGCACGATCCGCATCTCGACCATCTACTCCATCGGGCTCCATGAGCTGCCGGCCTACATCAAAAAATTCCTGCACGACTACCCCTCGGTCAACGTGCGCGTGGAATACCGCCGCTCGAACCTGGTCTACGAGGACATCCTGCACAACGCGGTGGACTTCGGCCTCGTGGCCTTCCCGGTGAAGCAGCGGCAGATCGAGGCGATCCCGTTCCGCGACGACCACCTCGTGCTGATCACGCATCCCGGGCATCCGCTGGCCAAGGGCGGGGACATCGACATCAGGCAGCTGGCGGGGCAGAAGTTCATCGGGTTCGACCCGGACATCCCCACCCGCAAGGCGGTCGACCAGATTTTCCGCGACCACAAGCTCGAGATTGAGCCGGTGATGGAGTTCGACAACATCGAGACGGTGAAGCGCGCGGTCGAGATCGACCACGGCATCGCCATCGTGCCGCAGGCCACGGTGCAGCAGGAGGTGAAGCAGGGCACGCTCATCGCCGTGCACTTCAAGGGCAAGGACTTCACCCGGCCGCTCGCGATCCTTCACCGCAAGGGCCGCGTGCTCACGCCGGCGATGAAGAAATTCATCGAGACGCTGGGCGTGGACATCCCGGGCAGCTCATAATCCGCCGCGGCGGGTTGCGGGGGAATAAAACGGGGGCATGGTGTCTCCCAGTGTTTACTCCCACCCTCATGAAAACCTTCCGCCATCTCCTGGCCCTCAGCCTCACCTGCGCCGCGCTCGCCCTGCTCCGGGCCGAGCCTGTTCCCGCCGCGCCGGCCCCCGCGTGGCAGCTGAAGGATGTAGACGGCAAGGTGGTCAGCTCCGAGCAGTTCAAGGGCAAGGTGGTCGTCCTGGATTTTTGGGCGACCTGGTGCGGACCGTGCCGGATGGAGATTCCCGGTTACGTCGAGCTGCAGAAAAAATACGGCAAGGACGGCCTCGTGATCGTCGGCGTCTCGCTGGACTCGGACCGTCACGCCGACCAGACCGTCAAGGACTTCGTCCAAAAATACGGGGTGAGCTACCAGATCGTCATGGGCGATGACGCCGTGCAGGCGGCGTTTGGCGGCATGGATGCGATCCCGACGACTTTCATCATCGACCGGAATGGCCAGATTCGCGACCGCAAGGTCGGGGCCGAGCCCACGGCCGACTACGAGCAGGCGATTCTGAAGTATCTGAAGTAGGAGCGAAGGTGGTCGCCGATGTCCCCATCGGCGATCATGCGTCGATCGGGACATCGACGCCCACCGCGCTCAATCGTTGAACCGCGCGAGCTGCATCAGCTCGTCCGCGATGGTGCGGTCGCTGCGGCAGCGGGGCAGCTTGTTCTGCCCGCCCCATTTACCGTGGTGGCGCATCCAGTGCTCGAACACCCCCGGCATGACCAGCCGGGCGATCGGCGCCTCGATGTTGTTGCTCCGGCGCTTCACCTCGTAGTCCGCGTTGCGCACCTTCAGCTCGGCGTCGAGCTGCAGGGCAAGCGCGGGGCCGGTGGGGTTCTGGACGGAGCCGGGGCGCAGCTCGATCCACCACTCGTGCCGCCCGCGGTTGTTGCCGGTTAACGAGTCGGTGAACATCGGCGCGACGTGGAAATTGGTGATGCTCCAGCCATTGGGCGAGCAGACGGCCAGGAGCGCGTCGGTCAGCTCCTTCTCAATCACCCGTTCGCCGAACGCATTGAGCTGAAGCCCGGTCCGGCCGATGTAGATGAGTCGCGGCGGCTCGGTCGAAACGAAGCGCACCATGTCGCCGGTGACGTAGCGGCAGAGACCGCCGGGTGTCGTCAGCACCAGCGCGTAATCCTCGTTGGCCTTCACGCCCTCGAGGGGCACGGCCGCCGGCCCGAGGGTGCCGAGGCGGTCCTCGTCGAAATATTTCATCGGCAGGAATTCAAAGAACAACCCGGTGTCCGCCATCAACCGCAGGCCCTCGATGGGCGTGGCGTCCTGGGCGGCGATGAAGCCCTCCGCCGCGGGGTAGATCTCGTGGAAATGCACGCTGGCTCCGTAGGCCCGGCGCAGTTCGCCCTGGAACGGACCGAGGGGCACCCCGCTGTGCACGAGGCACTCGAGGTTGGGCCAGATGGTCTGCTTCAGGCTCGGTGCGCGCGCCGGGTCGGCGGATCCGCCGGGGCGCAGCGCCTCCGCGAGGGTCAGCAGCCAGCTGGGCAGGCCGGCGATGAGCGAGATGTCGAGGCGCCGCGTGCGGGCGACGATCGCGTCCAATTTCTTCGACCAGTCGTTCAACTGCTCGATGTCCGCTCCGGGCTCGTAGAGGTGGTGCTCGATCCACTTGGACAGGTTGAGTGCGATCAGGCTGCTCAGGTCGCCCTCGTACGCGGTGAACGGCGCGGCCTCGGGAATGAGCGCGAGGGCGTTCGAGCCACCCAGCAGCAGGTGGCGGCCGTGAAAGACCTTGGTGCTGCCGGTGCGCACGCAGTAGTACAGCAGGGCATCGCGCGTCGCGCACCGGAAGTGATCGAGCAGATCCCAGGTGACGGGCAGCGACTTGACCGGCCCGTCCGTGGTCCCAGGCGTGACCGCATAAAACGGACATTTGCCGGGCCAGAGCACATCGGCGGCGCCGCGCTTCATCTGGTCGATATACGGCGCTAGGTCCGCATGGGTGTGGAGCGGCACGCGGCGCTGGAACTGCGCGTAGGTCAGGCCGGCCTCGACGCCGACCTTGCGGCCGAAGGCGGTCTTCGCGAAGGACCGGAGCAGGCGGCGGAACGTGCGCTGCTGCGCGGGAACCGCCGTTTTCTTCTGGCGTAGCCGCAGGGCGGTGCGGGCCGTTTGCAGGCGCGCGCCTAAAACCATGAGGCTTTTGGGGAGGGTAGGCATCGCGGCGGCTGGGTAAGTTAGGCAGTCCCTCCGAGCGGGAAGCCGCAAGTGGATTCCCGCCGCGCCGCCGAGCTTACGAGGTTTTGACCGCGGCGGAGGGCCGAACGGCCCTATTGCAAGCGGGCGGTAGCAGGGGGTTGACCACGAAAAGCACGAAGGACGCGAAAGCTGGGCGATCGGAATTTATTGCCCACGGAACACACGGAGGACACGGAACGATCGGAATAACTCATTCTCCGCCTTGGCCTCAGGCTCGGAATTTTCCGTGTCGTCCGTGGATTCCGTGGGCAACCGGATCGGAGTCCGGCTTCGTGGGCTGCGTGTCGTTCTTGTCTCGCCATAGCCCAAGGGGCGGCGGCGGAGCGTGGTTAAAAACGCAGGCGTGACTTTCAGGGGCTTTGGGGTTGTCACAGGGGACGCATGCCGCTCCCGCCCATTCTCCTGGAAGACGATACCCTGGTCGCGTTCGACAAGCCGCACGGGCTGCCGATGGCACCGTCGAAGGGGGCCAAGGGCGCGGAGAACCTCATCGCGCTGGTGCAGGCGAAGTACGGCCCGGGGGTGGCGAGTGTGCACCGGGTGGATGCCGATACGAGCGGCGTGGTGGTGTTTGCGAAGACGAAGGTCGCGCTGGATTTCCTGAGCGGGCAGTTCCAGTCGAAGACGGCGGCCATGAAGTATTTCGCGCTGGCGGTGGTGCAGCCGGCGGAGCGGGCGCTGAAGGACGTGGCGATGTTGCGCGCGGCGAACGACAGCCTGCCGGATATTTTCACGATCGAGCTCTCGCTGCGGGATGACGAGCGCGAGCCGGGCCGGCTGCGCGTGGGCACGGGCCGCGAAAGCCGGGAGAGCCAGACGGCGGTCCGCACGCTGGAACGCTTCGGGCGGTTTGTGTGGCTGGAGTGCAACCCGGTGAGCAGCCGCCCGCACCAGGTCCGCGTCCACCTCGCCGCCCTCGGCGCCCCGGTCCTCAACGATGCATTTTACGGCGACCCCGCGGTCACGCTGCTGCTCTCCGACCTGAAACGGGGCTACAAGGGCCGCGACGAGGAGAAGCCGCTGCTCACGCGCCTCGCGCTGCATGCCGGCGAGCTGACGCTCAAGCACCCGGCCACGCGCGAGCCGGTCATTCTGACCGCTCCGCTGCCGCACGAGTTCGAGATCGCGCTGAAATACCTGCGGAAATTCAACCGCGGGCGACCCGTTCACCGCAGCTGATCGAGCAGCTGGCGGGCGGGGGTGAAGGCGGGATTGAGGCGGAGGACGGCCTCGAGGTGGGGAATGGCCTCGGCCCGGCGGCCGGGGAGATTGAGCAGGGCGTTCGCCAGGGTGAAGTGGGCCTGCCAGAGGTCGGGGTTGGTGCGGAGTGCCGACTCGAACCTTGCGGCAGCTTCGGCCTCGCGGCCCGGCTGGCCCTGCAGGGCGATGCCGAGGTTCAACTGGATCTCGGCCAGCTCGGGGCGGCGGCTCAGCACGGTCTTGTAGTGGGCGATCGCCTCCGCCTCGCGGCCGGGCACGGTGATGAGCGTATTGGCCAGGTTGCATTCCGCCTGCCAGAGCTCGGGCTTCAGGCGGACGGCGGTCTCGAGGTGGGTGACTGCTTCGGCCTTATTGTCCGGCTGGGTCAGGAGCGACATGGCGAGGTTGGCGTGGGCCTCGGCGTAATCGGGGCGAAGGGCCAGCGCCTCGCGGTACGAGGCGATGGCGTCGTCGGTCTGGTTCCGTGCCGCGAGTTCCATCCCGAGATTGTAGGCGGCCATCCAGGCGGCGGGGTTGCGCGCGAGGGTCGCGCGGTAGAGGGCAACGTTGTCACGATAGTCGTGCGCCTGGTGCCAGGTGAGGCCACCCAGCAGGGCGACGAGCGCGGCGGGGAGACCGCGGCGAAGCCAGGCGGGAGAGGACGCGAGGGCCCGCACAAGTCCGGCGGAGAGCGGGACGATGAGGCCGAGGCCCGCGAGATATTGGAAGTGGTCGGCGACGTAGGAGTAGATGAACGGGTAGACGTTTAAAAACCCGAGGGCAGGAAACAGCGTGCCGGCGAACAGCAATGCGCCGGCAAGCGGGGCGCGGCTCCTGTGGCGGAGCCGCCACAGGACGGCCAGGGCGGCGAGCGTCGCGAGGATCCCGGCGTAGGCCCACGCGTCGGAGGCGTTAATGAACCAGCGCGGATAGACGAAGCTCAGGTCGGCGGGCCAGAGCAGTTTGCCGAGGTAAAACCACAGGACGCGCCCGGCCAGCAAAACCCGCTGCAGGAAGTCGAGGTCATAGGCGGCGCCTTCCGCGCCGATGAATTTGCGCTCCACCCACGCGGTGGTGAGCCCCGCGGCGAGGCCGATCGCGAACCACGGCAGCAAAGGGGCAACATCGCGCCGCCACGAGAGCCGGCCGCGCTGCCACCACGCGATGACCAGCAGGGCGGCGGGAAGGGTGGCGGTGACGGATTTGGTGAGGACCGCGAGGAGGAGAAAGACGGTGGCGAAAACGTAGGACCGGCCGGCGGAGTTCAATCTTCCAGCGCCGGTTTCCCGGGCCTGGTCGAATCGCAGGTAGGTGAGCAGGGCGAGGAAATAGAACACGGCGGAGAGCGTATTTTTCTGCTCCGAGATCCAGGCGCCGGTTTCGACATTGACCGGATGAAGGGCGAAGACGAGGCCGGCGAGCCACGCGCCCGGAATGGCGAGACGCTGCAGCACGCGCACGAGGAGGCCGGCGGCGAGGGCGTGGAGGAGGACGTTGAGCCAATGGTAGGCAGTGGCGGATTCGCCCCAGAGCCGGTGCTCGAGCCAGAACGCGCTGTGGAGGACGGGGTAATATTGCTGGGTGGCGCCGAGCTCGAACCAGATCCGGCCGAGTCCGCTGAGGGAGCGGAGTTCGGGTGCCGTCACGTGGCCGTTGTCGTCCCAGAGAAAACCGCCATGGAGGGCAGGCAGATAGGCCAGCACGCAGAGGGTGGCGAGGCCCAGCCAGCCGAGCCGCCACCACGTGTCGGCCGGTGCGGCGCGGGGGGCCGGCGGGATGGGGCGCGAGTTCGCAGGGCGCGGGGACATGGGCGGTAACGGTTCCCGGTTCTGATTCCATCGGCAACGCGGAAGTGGGTTGGGGGTAGGGCGGGTCTTTGACCCGCCCGGAATTTTAGGTGGAGCAAGTTGCCCTCAACGCGCTGGTTATTGGAGCTGCGGCGCCCTCGCCGCGTCTTGGAACCATCCGCGGCGCGGGGCGCCGCGGTGCCAACGGAGAAGGCGGGTCAGATCTGCCGTAATTCGGACCCATGCGCCGATAGGGACATCGGCGCCCAACCGTGCAGAAAGACATCACAGCTTGAAACGCGGCCTAATAAACTGCGCCGTGAATGCCTCGGCAGTTTACTCGGGGCGGGTGGTGGGCATCGTCGGGTTACCCCATGACCCCGACCGTGACGCATTCCGTGGACAGCGATGGCGTGGGCTGGCTGGTATTCGATGATCCCGGGGCGCGGGCAAATGTTTTCACGCCAGCGGTGTTTGCTGACCTGCGGACGGCGCTGGCGGCACTGGCGGCCCAGCCGGTGAAGGCGGTGGTCGTGATCAGTGCGAAGGAACGCATCTTCATCGCGGGCGCCGACCTGAAATGGCTCTCCAAGCTGCCCGATGCCGCGGCGGCGATGGCCGTGGGGCGCGAGGGACAGGCGTGTTTTTCACTGCTCGCCAATTTCAAGGTGCCGGTCGTGGGCGCGATCCACGGGGCCTGCGCGGGCGGCGGGACGGAGGTGGCGCTGGCGTGTCACTGGCGCATCGCCAGCGATGCGCGCGAGACCGTCATCGGCCTGCCGGAGAACACTGTTGGCACGATTCCCGGCTGGGGCGGAACCGTGCGGTTGCCGCGGCTCATCGGCGCGGCGGCGGCGCTGGAGTGCATTTTAAAGGCCACGCTGCTGTCGGCGCCGGAGGCGCTGCGCACGGGGCTGGTGGACGAGGTCTTCCCCGCGGCCGAGCTCAAGGCGCGGGCGAAGGCGGCCGCGCTCCGGCTGGCGGCGAGCGGGCGTCCGGCCCGGGCGGTGCCGCCGGCGGTGGACGCGGCGTTTTACGCCGGGCTGCGGGCCGCCACGCTCAAGAAAACCCGCGGCCACGAGCCCGCGCCGGGGAAAGTGATCGACGTGGTCGAGCAAAACCTCGGCCTGCCCCTCGAGGCGGCGCTGGAGGTGGAGGCGCAGGCGTTTGGCGAGATGACCGCAGGGGACGTCTGCAAGAACCTCATCTATGTTTTTTTCCTGAAGGACGCGGTGAAGAAGCTCGCGGTGGACGCCTGGTTTCCCGCGGCAGCAGCGGCAACACCTACGCCGTTCAGGAAAATCGGCGTGGTCGGCGCGGGCGTGATGGGTTCGGGTATCGCGCAGTGGTGCGCGGCGCGCGGGCATGACGTCGTGCTGCGCGACGTGAAGCCGGAATTCGTTGAGCGCGGCCTGGCGGTGATCCGCGGGGTGTTCGACGAGGCGGTGGCGCGGAAGAAAATGAAGCCCGACGCCGCGGCGGCGGGGCTGGCGCGCGTGAAGACCACCACGGGGTGGGAAGGCTTTGGTGACTGCGACCTCGTGATTGAGGCCATCGTGGAGAACGTCGCGGCGAAGCAGGCGCTGTTTGCCGAGCTGGCGAAGGTGGTGCGGCCGGACTGCGTGCTGGCGTCGAACACGTCGGCGCTGCCGATTGACGAGCTCGCCGCCACGGCGGCGGAGCCCGGGCGGACGATTGGGCTGCATTTTTTCAACCCGGTGAGCCGGATGCCGCTGGTCGAGCTGGTGCTGAGCCCGCACACGGCCCGCGGCACGGCGGAACGGACCCTGGCGTTCGCGAAGGCGCTCGGGAAGAGCCCGGTCATCTGCAAGTCATCACCGGGATTCCTGGTGACCCGCGTGCTGTTTTTCTACCTCAACGAGGCGTGCCAGTTGTGGGAGCAGGGCGTGTCCACGGCGACGCTCGACAGCGCGCTGCGCGGCTGGGGCTGGCCGATGGGCCCGATGCGGCTGATCGACGAGGTTGGGGTGGACGTGACGGATTTCATTTTTGGCGAGATGGCGCATTATTTCCCGCAGCGGTTCAAATGCACGACGGTGTGCGGGCGGATGCTGGCGGCGGGAATGAAAGGCCGGAAGAACGGGGCGAGCACGGGGTTCTACACCCATGCCGACGGCAAGGAGGCGCTGAACCCGGCGATGACGCAATGGGCCTCCGGCGCGAAGTCGGAACTGAGCGCGGCGGCGATCACGGAGCGGCTGAACCGCGTGATGATCGACGAGACGAAGCGGGTGCTGGACGAAGGCGTGCTCAAGACGCCGGAGGACGCGGATTTTGCGCTGCTGATGGGCGCCGGGTTTCCGGCATTCCGCGGCGGCCTGATGCGCTACGCGAAGAGCATCGGGGCGGTGTGACGTCAGAATTTATCGCGGAAGCCCGGAGGAGCGGAAACGCGGAATCCGTTCACGTTCAGAAGGAGTGTTGCCCGGCCTCCGTTCCGCCGCATTTCCGCGATAAATGCATTTTACTCCGAAGGGAGTAGGGGAAACGCGTTGCTTTGGGCGGGGTTTGGGCGAGGTTGGGAGCAATAAGAAACCTCAACTCCCGACCCCCCTTAGGAGTCTCATGCCTGCTGTTGCCTCCCGCCTGTCCACGCCCCTCAAGCGCCGGTTGCTGACGACCATCCTGGAAAGCCGTCACGGCGACCTGCGCGAGGAAAACCTCAACCGCCAGGGCAAGGGGCACTTCCATGTGTCCGGCCGCGGCCACGAGGCACTCGCCGCCGCGGGCCTGCAGCTGCAGCCCGACGATTACATTGTGCCGTATTACCGCGACCGCGGCCTCGTGCTCGGGCGGGGTGTGACGACAAAGCAGCTCGCCCTCGACTACATGGCGAAGCGCGAGTCGTCCTCCGGCGGCCGGCAGATGCCGTCCCATTACAGCTATCGCGAACTGAACATCTGGAGCGTGCCCACGCCAACGGCGGCGCAGCTGCTGCCGGCCTGCGGCATGGCGTGGGGCATGCAGCTGGACGGGAAGAAAAACGTGGTGGTTACGACGGTGGGCGACGCCGCCACCCGACAGGGTGATTTCTACGAGGCGGTGTGCTTTGCGCAGGAGCGGAAACTGCCGGTGCTGTTCATCGTCGAGGACAACGGCTTTGGCATCAGCACGCCGACGCGCCGCACGACGCCGCGCGCGCTCAGCGTGCTCAACGAGGAGCAGTGGCGCCTGGTCGAGGGCTGGGACGTCGAGGCGGTCCACACCGCGACGGAAACCGCCCTGGCGGAGATCCGCGCGGGCGGCGGGCCGGTGCTGCTGTGGCTGAAGCTCGAGCGACTCTCCAGCCACACGAGTTCCGACGACCAGGCCATTTACCGCAGCAAGGAGGAGCTGGCGACGCTCGGGGAGCGTGACCCGCTGCTGCAGCTGAAAATCCAGCTCATCGCCGAGGGCGAGCTGACCGAGGCGGAGTACGAGACGCTCGACAAGGAGATCAAGGAACGCGTGCGGCTCGACTACGCCGCGGCCGAACTGGCGGAGAATCCCATTGCGAACGAGCTGGAGATGAACGTGTCGTCGCAGCCCGCGCAGCTCGACGAGCAGGTGCTCCGGCCGGGCAAGTACCGGATGGGTGACGTGATCAACCTCACGCTGCGCGCGGGGCTCGACTCGGATCCGGGCCGGTTGATCTTTGGCGAGGACATCGAGGACCCGAAGGGCGGGGTGTTCCGGCTCACGCAGAAGCTTTCGACGGATTTCCCGGAGCAGGTGTTCAACTCGCCGCTGGCGGAGAGCACGATCCTTGGCGTCGCGTGCGGGCTGGCGAGCTACGGCAAGCGGCCGGTGTTCGAGCTGCAGTTCATTGATTTTATTTACCCGGGCTGGAACCAGCTGGTGACGAACCTCGCGACGCTCCGCTGGCGCACGTATGGCAAGTGGTCGTGCCCGGTCGTGATCTACGCGCCGTACGGCGCCTACCTGCCGGGCGGCTCGCTCTGGCACTCGCAGGCGAACGAGGCGGCGATCGCGCATTTTCCGGGGCTCAAGGTGGTGATTCCCAGCACGCCGGAGGACGCGGCCGGGCTGCTCTGGACGGCGATGCACTCGGAGGACCCGGTGATCTTCCTCGCGCCGAAACACATGCTCTGGGCCGAGCGCGAGATCGACGAACCCGCGATGGCGGTGCCGATCGGGCATGCGCGCCTGCGCCAGCCGGGTCGCGATGTCACGCTGGTGGCGTGGGGCAACACGATGGAGAAATCGCTCGAGGCCGTCGCGGCCGTCGGGGATGCGGTCAGCGTCGAGCTGATCGACCTGCGCTCGATCGTGCCGTGGGACCACGAGATGATCGAGGAGTCGGTGCGCAAGACCGGCCGGCTCGTGGTGGTGCAGGAGGACACGGAGAACTGCTCCGTCGGCCAGATGATCATTTCGCACATTGCGGGCCGGCCCGACGTCTGGAGCCGGATGGTCGCCCCGCCGGTATTGGTGTCGAAGGGCAACGTGATGATCGGCTACAGCCCCGTGTACGAATACGCCGCGCTGCCCGACGCGAAGCGCATTGCGGCGGCACTGCGCCGGGCGCTCGCGACCTCGATCCCTTCGACCAGCTCAGGGCCGGCGGGCAGTGCACCCAAGGCTGCAGTTTCCGGCGCAGCGCTCCCGGCACCGCCCAGCGTTTCTGCTTCCGGCCAGCCGGCGGCGCCCGTAAATTCCGGCGTGCCTGTCTCCAGCGACATTGTCGTGAAAGTGCCGATCATGGGCGAGGGCCTGCGCTCGGCGCGCGTGGTCGCGCTGCACAAGCGGCCTGGCGACAAGGTCAGCCACGACGACGTGCTCTGCGAGGTCGAGACCGACAAGGCGGTTTACCCGATCGAGGCGTCCTTCACGGGCACGTTCAAGGCGTGGAAAATCAAGGCGGATGACACGGTCGAGATCGGCCAGGAAATCGCGCTGGTGGCGGGGGATAACGCCCCGGCGGGAGCGGCACCGAGTGCGCCGGCGGATCATGCGAGTCTGCAGCAGCTTCAGCAGCGGCCCGCGGCTCCGGCCGTGTCCGCGCCACCCGGCGAGCGGCGCGAGCCTGCGCTGCCGGCGGCGATCACCCGGCGGCTGGACAGTGTGGTACCCGCGAACATGGAGATGGACGTCCGCTACGGCGCGATCCGGCTGGCGCGCGAGGCGGCGAAGAAAAAATCAGGCAAGGCCGCGCCGTCACCCTCGGTGATGATGGCCTGGTGCGTGGTGCGCGCGATGGAGAAGCATGCCGCGTTCCGCCGGATCGTGGCCAAGGACGGCGCGATCCTGGAGCACAAGGACTTCGAGCTGGGCATCGCGGTGGCGCTCGAGGGCGACCGGCTGGCGACGGCGGTGATCCGGAAGAGCAATTTGTTCGACTGGCCGGGGTTTGTCGCCGCGTATGCCAAGGCGCTGGAGTCGGCGCGGACGGGCAAGCCCGAGGAGGTGCAGGCGCCGCTGAACCTGACGAGCCTCGGGGCGTTTGGCATCGAGAAGGCGCAGCCCATCGTGGTGCCACCGGCGATGAGCACGCTCTTTGTCGGCACGGCGCATGAGCGGATGATCAATGACAGCGGCGTAATCCACCCCGTGGAAGTTGCCACGCTCTCGGTTACCTTTGACCACCGCGTGGTGAATGGCGCGGGCACGGCGGCGTTTTTGCAGGAGCTGAAGACGCAGTTCGAGAATTTCAAACTGCCGGAGTGATTTCGATCCGGTTTCGCGGGCAAGCATGGTTGTGGAGTTTACCGCAATTTCTCCAAACCGGCGCGGGCGCGGGCGAAGGCTTCGTTGTCGTATTTCTCGCACTTGGGCATCGCGAGGGCCTGCTCGAGGGTCTGGCGGGCGAGTTCACGTTGACCGTCGGCAAGGAGGGCGAGGCCGAGTTCCACGCGGTGGGCGGGCTTTTCGGGGGCGAGCTCGGTGGCGCGGCGCAATTGGTGGACGGCCTCCGCGGTTGAGGCGGCGGGCAGGCCGCCGTAAATGATCTTCACGAGGAAACGCGGGCCCACGCCGAGTGTGGCGACCTCGTAGTGCCAGCGGCCGAGAATGTGGTGGGCGTAGTCGTAGTCGGGTTTCAGCGCAAGGGCCTCCTCGGCGTACTCCTTCACGTGGCGCGAGTATTCGAGCTTGGTGCGAGTGTCGGAGAACGTGGCCAGTTTGCCGTAGCAGATGGCGACGGAGAGAATGTTGACGGGGTTCTTCGGCTCGAGGGCGACGGCGCGCTGGGCGTAGGCGAGGGCCTCGGCGCTGAGCTTTTGCTTTTCGACGGGGTTGGTGGTGTCGCTGGTCGCGTCGGAGTATTGCTTCGAGACCTTTTGCAGGATCATCGCGTCGTTCGGGTGCAGGGCGTCGGCCTGCCGGAACAGCTGCAGGGCGGTTGGCGTGTCCCAGCGCGCCTCGGCGGCGAGCGCGGATTTCAACACGTCGTCTATGTTGGCGGCGTTTACGACTGAGATGATCGCGAAGGCGGATAAAACCCACAGGCTAAGGCGGGAGAACCTCCCGATTTTATCGCAAATGCACGAAAGGGCCAAAACGCGAAAACGATCCTGATCAGGGGGATTGGTTTTCAATTTTCGCTCTTACGCTCTTTCGTGCTTTTGCGATTACTCCGGCTTCTTGAACAGGTAGTGGCTGACGATCCACTCGCGGCCGCCGCGGTAGCCCCAGAGTTCGGCGCAGCTCAGGTAGAACACCCGCCAGTAGGCCCACCACTTGGTCGCGTGCTCGCGGCCGTAGGTGTCGATGAACAGCGGGAAGATCTCCTCGCGGTGGGCGTCCATGTTCTTGAGCCAGTGCTCGGCGGTTTTCTGGTAATGGGTGCCGTTGACCTGCCAGTCGGAGACGAGCTTCAGGTCGTCCTGGAACTGCGGGAGCAGGTCGTGCGCCGGCATTTGACCGCCGGTGAAGAAATAGCGGCTCATCCAGTCACTGGGGCCCTCGGAGACAAAGTGGTAGGAGAAGCGGGAATGGGTGAAGATGTGGACGAAGAGCAGGCCGCCGGGCTTGAGCCAGCGGGCGATGTGGGCGAAGAGCCGCTGGTAGTTCTTCAGGTGCTCGAACATCTCGACGGACACCACGCGGTCGAACTGGCCCGGGACGATGTCGAAGGCGTTGATGTCGCAGGTGATGATGCGGAGGTTGGTGAGCCCGCGTTTCCGCGCCTCGGTGTCGATGAACTCCTTCTGTGTGCGGGAATTGGAGATTGCGGTGATCTTCGAGTGCGGGAAACGCGCGGCGTTGTAGAGGGCGAGGGAGCCCCAGCCGCAGCCGAGTTCGAGGATGTTCTGGCCGTCGGCCAGTTGGGCGCGCTCGGCGTAGAGGGCGAGCATGGCTTCCTCGGCCTGGTCGAGCGTCTCAGTGCCGGTGGGGTAGAGGCAGCCGGAGTATTTCAGGCGCCTGCCCAGACAGAACTGGTAGAACGGCGTGGCGACCTCGTAGTGCTGCTCGTTGGCGGCGGCGGTCTGCTCGGCGAGGGCGCGCGTCTTCAGGTCGACGACGTACGCGTCGCGGTTATAGCGCGCGGACTCGTCGCGGAGGCGCTGGGCGAGGAGCCGGCGGATGCCGATCCGGACGAGCCAGTCGGGCAGGAGGTTTTTTTCGAGCAGGGAGTCGAGCATGGGACTGGCTGAAAGTAGCGGGTCGCGAGTAGGGAGTAGGGATTTTTGCGATTCAGAGGGCAGTTCGCAGGTGCGAGTTAAGAAGGACGGATGCTCGCGACTCGCTACCCTCTCCCCGCTATTTCTTCCGTGGGAACCAAGGAATGAACGCACTCGTGGCCGACTGGTAGCGACGGTAGGCGTCGCCGCGGCTGCGGAGGCTTTGTTCTTCGGTCATTGGTATGCCTGTTACGCGCAACAGCAGGTAAAGGATGCTGGCCGGGCCGATAATCGCGACCCAGCCCCAGGATGAGCCGAGGGCAAAGACGAAATAGGCGATCCAGATGAGCCACTCGAAAAAGTAGTTCGGGTGCCGGCTGTAGTGCCACAGGCCGACGTCGCAGACCTTCCCCTTGTTGGAGGCCTGACGCTTGAAGGCGGCGAGCTGGGCGTCGGCGAGGGCCTCGCCGCTGATGGCGATGAGCCAGAGGGCGGCGCCGGCGAGTTCCAGCGGGTGCAGGGCGGGGGCGGGATTGAGGCAGGCGATGAGGAAGGCGGCGCCGAGCAGGATGACGGACCCGGCCTGCATCTGGAAAAAGCCGGCCATCCTGGTGGTGAAGTTTCCCGCCCAGTCCTTGCGCAGCTGCTGGTAGCGTCCGTCCTCCACCGGATGGTGCCCGATCACACGGATGGCGAGATGCGTGCCGAGCCGTGCGCTCCAGAGGACGGCCATGGCGGCGATGAGCGCACGGCGGACCGGCCAGCCGGGGCCGGCGAGGGCGTAGAAAGCCGCGAGGGCGCCAAAGGCATACGACCACGCGATGTCCACGATGCCGTAGTTGTCCATCCGGCGGGCGACGAGGTAGAGCAGGCCGAAGGCGGCGCAGAGAACCGCGAGGGCGATCAGCAGCAGGGCGAGGGGGCTCATGACGCGGCCGGCGGGGGGGCCA
Organism: uncultured Opitutia bacterium; assembly: GCA_903839035.1. Taxonomy (GTDB): domain Bacteria; phylum Verrucomicrobiota; class Verrucomicrobiia; order Opitutales; family Opitutaceae; genus Opi-474. Next base: position 10,075 of record CAIMAQ010000042.1, on the reverse strand, counting down.
CGGGCGGGATTTTCTCCGCCTTGTGCTTGAGATAGGTGACCTCGCGGGTGATCGGCAGGGCGATGTAGTAGACGAGGGCGATGTAGAACGGCGCGATGATGGCCCACGCGACGACGGCGTACATCACGGTGAGGCCGAACTGGCGGAAGAACAGGTTGGGGTCGTTCCAGACGATGTCGGACATTTTCCGCAGGTACCGGATGTTGATGTGCACATGGGGTGCGCCGAAGAGGGCCTCGCCGATCCAGATGCAGCCGAAGATGGCCGGAAAATGCGCGGGCCAGAGTGCCTGGTTGATGAGTTGGACGATGGGCTGGTTCAGTCGCAGGGCCCAAGCGATCAGGAAGCAGATCAGCGTGGTGGTGCCGAGGACCGGAAAGAGGGCGAACGCGCTGCCGACGGCGACGGTGAGCGCGATTTTTTCCGGCGTGATGCCTTGCGTCAGCTGGGCGACGATCGGATCGCGCACCCGCCGCTGCCAGAAATTGCGCCGAAGGGCGGGCGGAGGGTGGGAGGGTTTTTCTGGCACAACCGCAAATAGCTAAACGACGCTTCCGGCCGGCACAAGCCGTGTTCGCGCCAGGTGGGTTACATCAGCTGCGTGGCAAACCCAGCAGGGTGACCGTCAGGCCGAGGACGGCGAGGATCGGACCGAGCCAGCCGGGGCCCTCGCGCCGGGTGGTGAGCACGCCGGCGATCCGGCCGTCGCGGGGTATGCGGAAGAGTTCCCTGAGGCAGTAGGCGGACATGGCGAGATTGCCGAGCAGGATGATGGCGCAGAACCAGGCGATCTTTGCGATCCATGAAGTCTGCTTGTAGGCGACCCAGACGTAGAAGGTGACAAAGCCCCAGTAGGCGTCGAAGAGGGTCGCGATGAACCACGGATGCGTGAAGACGTCGCGCGGAATGGCGAAGAGCGGGCACTGCAGGCTGGCCCAGCTCGTGACCCACAGCATCGAGGCGATGATGACGAGGAAGAGGGCGCGGAGGAAGAGGATCATGGGATTGGAGGGGGTAGGGCGGGACCGCTGGGCCCGCCGAGGTTGTGGCGCGCCCAGCGGTCGCGCCCTACCTCAGAAAGAAATATTGTTGGCCCGGGTATGCAGGGTCTGGACGACGGAGATGTTGCGCAGGGCGAAGGCGGCCTCGCAGTAGCCGAGGTAGTAGCTCCACTTGCGGATGAAGCGCTCGTCGAAGCCGAGGGCGCGGACCGCGGCGAGGCGGGCGCGGAAATTTTCATGCCACGCGCGGAGCGTCGAGACGTAGTCGTGGCCGTAGTCCTCGACGCCGTGGAGCACGAAGCCGCCGGCACGGGTGAGCTGGTCGTTGACGCGGTTGAGCGAGAGCAGGAGCGAGCCCGGGAAGATGTGCTTCTGGATGAAATCCACACCGCGGCGGAACTGGTCGTAGCGGGCGTCGGGGCAGGTGATGAACTGGAGGGCGAGCAGGCCGTCGGGTTTCAGGACGCGGCTGAGGGTCTCGCAGAACGCCGGCAGGTAGCGGTGGCCGATGGCCTCCATCATCTCGATCGAGACGATCTTGTCGAAGCGGCCGGTGAGGTCGCGGTAGTCGCAGAATTTCACCTCGACGCGATCCGTGAGCCCGGCGGCGGCGACGCGCGCGGTGGCGAGGTCGAATTGCTGTTGCGAGATGGTGACGGTGGTGACGCGGCAGCCGTACGTCCGGGCGGCGTGCATGGACCAGCCGCCCCAGCCGCTGCCGATCTCGAGGACATGGTCGGTGGGCACGAGGCGGAGCTTGCGGCAGAGGGCGTCGTTTTTCTCCCGCTGCGCCTCGGCGAGGGACATGCCGGGGCGCTTCCAGTGCGCGCCGGAGTACATCATAGACGGGTCGAGGAAGAGGGCGAAGAAGTCGTTGGAGAGATCGTAGTGCTCGCTGATGTTGCGGCGGGCGGTGGTGCGGGAGTTGGGCCGGAGGAGATGGCCGACCCGGTTGCCGAAGCGGAGGAGGTTCAACGCGAGCGAGCGGGCGCGCTGGGAGCCGGAGAGCGTGGGGGCGTGCTCGAGGTTGAGGATGAACCAGGCGATGACGGCGGCGATGTCGGGGGTTTCCCAGTCGCCGGCGATGAAGGACTCGGCGAAACCGATGTCCCCCGACCAGAAGCATTTGTTGAAAAACGCGGGTCGGAGCACGCGGATCGTGGCGAGGGCGGGCAGGCCGAGCGGGAGGGTGACCTCGGTGGTCTGCGCGCCGAATTCGCGGGCGTCGCCGTTGGGCAGCACCATGCGCAGGTGACCGCGGGGCATGGCGGTGAAGGCGTCGAGGACGGCGCGCGAGATGAACGTGCCGCCGGGCTGGCGGGAGTAGTCGGCCACGATGGGCGTGGAAGGAGTGGGGGGCTGGCTCATGCAGGTTGGGCCCGCCGATGTCCCGCTGGGGCGGAATGAAGGCGTGGCGATGTTTGGTTCAAAAATTGGAAGGGGCGGAGGGGGCGAGGGAGGAGTGCGGGCGATAGAGCCCGCGCTGGTCAGCGGCCCGGGCGGACTTGGCGAACCACGGGACACGTTTCAGCCAGAGCCGGAAGGCGTGCCAGTGGATGAGGGCGATGATACGGAGGGTGATGAGCGGGTATTTCACCAGGTACCAGGCGAGGCGGGCGCCGGTGAGCTCGCGGCGCGGCCCGCTGAGCGTGCTGGTGAGCGTGCGCTCAGTCCCGATGTAGTCGTCAATCTGGATGGAGAGCTTTTCCGCGGGTGCGCGCAGGGCGAAATCGAAGGCGACATCCACATCGGTGTAGGGGGAAACGTAGAAATTCTTGGGCGTCCGGAGCCGGAAGGTGCCGTCGGAGTCAGCGGTTGCGGCTTTGACGGGAGCTGAAAGCGGTGCCGGGCGCGTGTCGGGGCCGAGGAAGTAGGGCTTCATCTCCTTGAACGTGTTGGTGACCTCGGCGAGGGCGGCGACGGGGGCGCCAGTCCGGTCGTAGCAGAAATAGAACGACACGGGGTTGAAGAGGTAGCCGAGGACGCGCGGGAGGGTGACCAACATCACGCGTCCGCCGGTGAGATCGACGCCGCGGGCGGCGAGATAGGACACGACGCGGGATTTGAGGGAGATAGGGCCCTCCTTCGCCCCGCCATCGCCGCGGCTATGGCGGGCAGGCAAAGCTTCGGCGGGCGAGCGAACGAGGGGAGCGGGGGCCGCAGGCGGCCCATTGTGAAGGGTTTCGCTCGTCGGGAGAAAGTCGCGCTCGCGGAAGGAGTAAAGATTGGGGCGGTTGACGGAAAAGAGGGCGAAGCGGCGGTGGAGCAGGTCGAGTTCGTCCAGGTCGATCGCGAACAGGAAGATCCGGTAGAGAAACCGGTGCGGCCGCGGGGAAAAACGCGCGTGCATGATGTGGCACTCGTAGAGGCAGGAATTCATGCGGGCAGACGGCAGCATAGCGGTAAAGATGGTACGGGCAAGGCCAGTGCGTGGACGCCGCAATTGTCATTGCGAGGAGGCCCGCCGGCGGGATGACGAAGCAATCCATCCGAATGGATTGCCGCGCCCTCCTGCGTCGGGCTCGCAATGACAATCAGGCCTTCGTCGGCCAGGGGTCGCGGCCGAGGAGCTGGGCGCTGAGGTTGTAGGCGCTGAGCAGGCCGTCCTCGTGGAAACCGTAGCGCTGCCAGGCGCCGGCGAAAAACGTCCCGGTGGTGCCGCGGGCGGCGGCGTTGAGGGCGGGAAGCTCGGCCTGGGCACGGATGGCACCGAGGCTGAAGAGTGGGTGCGTGTAGGCGATGCGCCGCAGCACCTTTTCCGGGGCGATGGCCTCGGGCCGGTTGATGGTGACGAAGTAGTTCTCGCGGTTGGAGACGCCCTGCAGCGAGTTCATCCAGTAATGGGTGGCGGTGGAAACCCCTCCCGAGGCGGGGTCCCGGTTGATTTCGTAGTTCCAGCTGGACCAGGCGAGTTTCGTGCGCGGCATGACCCTCGTGTCGGTGTGCAGTGTGGCGAAGTTCGGCTGGTACTTGAACTCGGCCAGCAGGCGGGCCTCGCCGGCGGTGGGGTGGTCAAGGAGCTTCAGTGCCTCGTCGCCGTGGCAAGCGAGGATGACCTGGTCGAACTGTTGCGCGGTGCCGGTGGAGGTCATCACGGTGACGCCGCGCGGCGAGCGGATGACGCGGGTGGCGGCCGACCCGAGGCGGAGACGGTCGCGCCACGGGGCGGAGATTTTTTCGACGTAGGTTTTCGCACCGCCCTCGACGGTCCACCATTGGTGCTGGGTGCTCAGACCGAGGAAGCCGTGGTTGTGGAAGAAGCGCAGCAGGGAGGTCGCGGGAAACCCCAGCATGAGCTCGGGCGGCGTGCTCCACACGGCCGAGCTCATGGGTACGAGGTAGAGGTTGAAGAAATCCTCCCCGTAGCCGCGGCGCTGCACGTAGTCGCCCAGGGTCTCGTTTTGCACCGCGGGATCATCGAGGGCCGCAATGGCCTCGCGGTTGAAGCGGCTGACGGCGGCGAGCATCCGGTAGAAACGCGGGCGGAAGAGGTTCCGGCGCTGGGCGAAGAGGTGGTTGAGCGACGAGCCGGCATACTCGAGGCCGGTGGCGGCATGGCGCACGCTGAATGACATCAGGGTCGGCTTGGTCGGCACGGCCAGATCGCGAAAGAGCCGCGTGAGCAGCGGGTAGGTGGCGTGGTTGAACACCATGAACCCGGTGTCGATCGGGACGGGCCGGCCGGTGTGGGGCTCGCTGACGGTGACGGTGTTGGTGTGGCCGCCGGCGTAGAAGTTCTGCTCGAACAGCGTGAGCTCGTGCTCCCGGTGGAGGAAGTGGGCGCAGCCGAGGCCGGCGATGCCGGTGCCGATGATCGCGAGTTTGGCCATGTGCGACCTTATTACGCGCCGGCGGCGCGGATGGATTCAATTCTGCGACGCGGACGGGCCCGGCGGCGCCACCTCGGGTGACTGGGCGAGCCCGGTGAAGTCGCGTTGGATCGCCGGCGGGTCGGACCGGCGCGGGGCGACCCCGTGGGAGGCGTGCAGGGTGGCCATGGCCATCGCGGCGGCGGCGGGAACGACCTTCTTGAACGAGGAAAACTCCGGGTGGGTGAGCGCGGCGCGCTCGGCGGCGGCGATTGTGCCGGCGTGGTCGGCGGCCGCGGCTTCGGCCAGCACGGACGCAGGCACAGGTTTCAGGTCCCAGATGAAGCCGGTCCAGGAGAGCAGCTTGAGGCCGTAGTAGGTCGGGTCGAATTCCCACCAGTAGAAACCCTGGCGCGTGCAGCTCATGTAGCGGTGGTGGTTGTTGTGCCAGCCCTCGCCGAGCGTGATGAACGTGAGAATCCAGCTGTTGCGCGAGTGGTCGGAGGTCTGGAACCGCCGCCGGCCCATCAGGTGCGCGAGGGAGTTGATGCAGGATGTGCCGTGGAACAGCACGGTGGTACTGACGAAGAAGCCCCACCCGAGCATCTGCCAGCGCGTGGTGTGCAGGCCGGGAGCGTGGAGCTCAAGCAGCCAGCCGAGGCCCCACAGCCCGGTGGCGAACAGGATGGGCACGACCGTGTCGAAGCGGTTCAACCAGACGAGCTCGGGGTAGGAAGTGAAATCGCGGAGCTTCGAGTAGTCCGTGGGAAAATTTCGCCGGCTGGTGATCCAGCCGATGTGCGACCACCAGAAACCGTGCACGTGGGGCGAATGGGCGTCCGCGGGGTCGTCCGAATGCTGGTGATGATTCCGGTGGTGGTAGGCCCACCAGAGGGCGCCGCGCTGGACGGTGGTCGCGCCCCAGAGGGCGAGGAGAAACTGGCCGAAACGCGACGTGCGGTAGGTCCGGTGGGAGAAGTAGCGGTGGTAAATGCCGGTGACGGCAAACATCCGCAGGAAATAAAGCGCGACGGCGGTCCCGACCGCGAACGGACTCACGCCGGCCCACAGCACGATGAAACAGCCGGCATGCAGGATGATGAAGGGAATGCAGCGGACCCATTCGACGCGATCGGGCTCGGCACGGACCTGGTCGGCGCCGCCGGGGGCATGATCGGAGTCGAACCATTGCACTAGCGCCGCGAGCGCGCGGGGGAAGGGCGGGAGGGTGGCGGGGGAGGAAGACATCAGGTGCGCGGCGTGAAGGAGGATATTCCAGAGCCCGGGCAAGCCGAGGTTTAGCGCGGCCTGCCGGGGTTCTCCCATGATTACGCGCAGCCTAGCAGGAGGGATGCCGGCGGCGGCGCAAATTCACCGGTCAATGGGCCGCATGCACCGCGGCGGCCACGCCCGACTGGCCGCGCGCGAACACGCCGGCGGCGATGAGGCAGACGATGCCGCTCGCCGCGACGGCCACCGGGGCGCCAAACGCGGAGGCCGTGGCGCCGGTGAGCAGGCAGCCGAGGGGGAACACGCTCTGGCCCATGGAAAACAGGCTCATGACCCGGCCGCGCTTGTCGTGGTCCACGGCGGATTGCAGGAGGGTGTTGCTGGAGGCCATGACGAGCACGCCGCCCGCACCGGCGGCGGCGAAACAGGGATAGGCCCAGGCGAACGACGGCGCGAAGGCGATGCCGACCAGACCCGCGCCGCCGACGGCGGCACCGAGTGTGACCACGCGCTCCAGCCCGGTGGGTGCGGTCCGCAGCGAGAGGCTCCCACCGGCGATCAGGGCGCCGACGCCCGTCGCGGACATGAGGAACCCGAGGGTGCGCGCGTCGCCGTGGAAGATTTGTTCCGCGAACACCGGGGCGAGGATGCTGTGGGCGAAGCCGGCGAGTCCGATGACGGGCACGATGAGCAGGATCCGCCGGATGGCCGGGTGGTTCATCGCGTAGCGTACGCCCTCGCGCAGGTCGGCGAGGGGATGCGCGGCATTCAGGCGCGCGACGCGGGCGGGCAGGTGCACGCCCGCGAGGGCGAACAGCACAGCGACATAGCTCAGCGCATCGATGGCGAAACACCAACCCGGGCCGACGGCGGCGATGATGAAGCCGGCGATGGCCGGGCCGATGAGGCGCGCGAGGTTGAAGGTGATGGAATTGAGGACGATGACGTTCTCGAGCAGCTTGCGATCGCCGGCGAGCGGGTAGGTCAGCGCCTGGCGGGAAGGCCAGTCGAGGGCGTTGATCACGCCCTGCACGAGGCAGAGGCCGATGAGCCGCGGCACGGTCATGTGGCCGGTCAGCGTGAGGGTCGCGAGGGCGGCGGATTGCAGCATCGCGAGCACCTGCGCGAGCCGCATGAGCTGCAGCGGATCGCGACGGTCAATCAGCACGCCGGCAAACGGTGCGAACAGGAGCACGGGAATCTGGCTCGCAAATCCGACCAGGCCGACATGCCACGGATCGCCCGACATTTGAAAAACGAGCCAGAGCGCCGCCGTGGACGTCATCCAGTTGCCCATCAACGAAACGCACTGCCCGAAAAGATACCGGCGGTAATTGGGCGACGAAAGGGCGCGCAGGAAATGGGGAGGAGTCACAGGTCGGCTCCAGCGAAAAGAAAGCGCCCCCAAGTGCAAGAGGCAGACTGCAGGTCCCGGGCCAAAAACACGCCTAACTCATCCAATACCAGACAATTAGCCATCCCAGTCACCCGGGGATGCAGGTTCCGACGCCACAAGAGCGGTTAGGAGAAGGATAACAATGACGGGAACGAGCATGGCAGGTGGGAAGCGGGAAAAGGGTCAGTAAGTCATGTGAGCCAGTTAGGCGTAAAGGGAAATACGGGCGGACACGGATAAAAGATGGAGACTACGCGTATAATAACGGCTCAATGGACGTAGGGATGAGTCTACCCGGCCGCGGGGAGGTTCCGCGAAGTTGATTGATGACCCTCCGCATTGTCATTGCGAGGAGTCCCGGCTCGCGGGACGACGTGGCAAGCCATCCGGATGCCGGCGTCGCAAACGTATCGGATGGATTGCCCCATCAGCCCGTAGGGCTGCCTCGCAATGCCAAATCGAGCCGGAGATCCCGCTTCCCTTCCTATTCCCACGCGAGCCAGGCCACCGTCGCGGACACGAGCGTGAAAGCCAGGAAGAGCAGCGCGAAAAAGTGACAGAAACCCAGCAGCACGATTTTCACGGCGGTCTTGAGCCGCCCTTGGCCGTACACGACGCGGAAGCAGCGGAAAAAATACCAGATGCCCCACAGGCTGATCGCCCAGCCGAACACGTTGTCGAGCCAGCTGGGTCCGAGCGAGGCGAGCTTGAGGTAGCCGTTGCCCACCATGATCACGAGGAAGAACCAAGTGTGCAGGTGCAGCGAGAAGATGAGGTGCTCGACGTAGAACTTGTCCGACCGGAGGTAGAAAATTTTCAGGAAGAGGGCGAACAGCGGCACCCCGAGAAAAAGCAGTGAGGGCACCCGGTGTTCGATGGCGTCCCAGATATCCATGAGGCTCAGTTCGCCCGTGCCGAGTTTACGCACTAGGCTGTTCCCCAGGCTCGTCGAGCGATCGATGCGGACCTTGGTGTGCCCTGATTTGCCCACGACCTCGTCCACCGGCGCCGGCTTGGGGGCCGGACGGGCCGCGCGGATGGCGTCGGCGAGCGCCTGGCGATCAAACTTGCCCTGGCTCCGGGCGGCCGCCTCGCCGATGCGCCGGCTGAGTTCCGCCTTTTCCTCCGGCGTCAGGCCTTCCGCCACCGTCTTGATCTGACCCGCCTGCCGGGTGAGATCGAGCTGGATGTCCTCCACCTTCTTGCGGGAGAGATCGATCAGGTGGCCGTGGTTCAGCAGTGAGACGCCGAGAAAGAACAGGACGCTGACAAAGATGTAGAACCGCAGCGGATTCAGCTGGCTGGCGCGGCGGCCGGCGAGGAACTCGAGGGTGATGCGGCCTGGTTTCACCAGCAGCCAAGCCACGGTCACGAAAAACTTCCCCTCAAAATGAAAGAGGTTCTCGAGGAGGTCGTGGAAGAGGTGGTGGAACCCCCGGTGGTAATCCACGTCGTGCTGCCCGCACGCGGCGCAGAACGGGCCGGTCAGCGGCGCCGCGCAGTTCTGGCAGAGGCGCGCCGGCGCGGTGGGATCGGCGGGAACGGGGGACGCAGGGCGGGACACGCCGGCGAAGAGAGCAGGCCCCGCGCCGGGGAGCAAGCTAGGGCCAAAAACGAATGGGCTGGGCGGGAAATCCCGCGCCGCCCACGTCGTTTTCACTTATTAAGTGAAAACGACATTGATCGCGCCGCCTTACGCCTCCGGGCGGAAGAACGTGCCGGTGGCGGGCGGGGCTTTGAAGGCGGTGAAGCCGCCGTCGATGACGACGTTGCTGCCGGTCATGAACTCGCCCTGGTCGCTGGCGAGAAAGAGCGCGAGTCCGGCGATGTCCTCGGGTTTGCCGAGCCGCGTGAGGTGCAGCGCCTCGGCGGCGGCGCGGGCGGCGGGATCCTTGATCCAGTCCTGCTGGCACTCGGTGACGACATAGCCGGGACTGATGGTGTTCACGCGGATGCCGTACTTGGCGTAGTTGAGCGCCATCGAGCGCGTGAGCGCGACCACTCCGCCCTTGGCCGCGGTGTAGCTGTCCACGCCGGGTTCGGCGACGAGGGCGTTGATCGTCGCGGTGTTGAGGATGACACCGCGCTTTTGCTTCATCATCACGGGCAGCGCGTGCTTCGACATGAGAAACACGCCCTTCAAAGCGACGTTGATCATCGTGTCCCAGACCGCCTCATCGAGTTCGTGGATGGCCCGGTCGCGCTCGTTGCAGAGACGGGTGGGCGCGGCGTTGTTGTAGAGAATGTCGAGGCGGCCCCAGGCGCGGACGGCGGTGTCCACGGCCCGGGCGGCGTCGGTGGTTTTGGAAACATCCGTCGCGACAAACAGCGCGGTGCCCCCGACGGCGGTAATCTCGGCGACGGCGGCACGGCCGCCGGCCTCATCGAGGTCAGCGATCACTACGCGGGCGCCCTCGCGGGCAAAGAGGCGGGCGGCGGCCCGGCCGATGCCGGAGGCGGCTCCGGTGATGAGGGCGACGCGGTCGGGGAGGAGCATGGGGAGGAAGCGGTAAGCCTTAAGTTGTAAGCGGCCAGCAGGGTGGGTGGAGTGGAGCAGGCCTCGCGGGAAAAGAAAAGCGCCGGCACCAAGGCCCGATTCCCCCTGATGTCGTTTTCACTTATTAAGTGAAAACGACATC
>CAIMAQ010000041.1 GCA_903839035.1 uncultured Opitutia bacterium | reverse complement strand
GCCGTCGAAGTGACCGCAGGCGCCCTGCCAGCGGATGTGGGCGGCGGGTGAACTCCATGCCCGGGAGGTGATCCAAGCCTTGACCTTGCGCAGCGCGGCGCCGGCAGGAGTGAGCGGTGACCAGGGATTGGCGTCGTGGCGGGCGAGTACCTGCATCCATGATTTTTGAATGCCACGGTTGAGCCGGGCCAAATAATTGGATTCTAAGCGGCTGGCTGGGATGAGATGGGTCAGACCCAGCGCGGGGAAATAACCGACCTCCCAGCCGGCGCGCAGGGCGCTGAGCACGATATCATTATCGCCGCCTGAGGTCAGTTCGGCACCCCGCCGGTCACTCAATGTCGTTCCGGGCGCTTGCAGCACCTTGAGCCAGGCCGTCCAGGCGGCCCGCCGCAGCGCCATGCCAGCACCGATGGGGGCGAAGGCGGGATAGAGGTGCTGGGTTTGGTCCGCAGATTGCAGGCCGGTGGAAATGATCTCGGCTGGACCCAGGTCGCGCAAGGCCAGCAGGGGCAGGAACTCACGGGCCCACTCCGCGGGTTCGTGCTCGAATTCCGGCAGGGATTTTCCGCCGGCGACGCCAACCTTCGGCAGGCGGGCAAAGAGGGCGAGCACCTGGGAGAGATAATCCGGTGCCAGCTCATTGTCGTCGTCCACGAGCACCGCCACGGCGCCGCGTGCGGTGTTGAATCCCCGCCGCCGCGCCGGGGTCAGGCCGAGGGCCGGTTCGTCCACGACGGAAAAATTTGTCGGGGCGTTCTCGGAAAAGAACCCGACGCTGGGAAAATCCGTGGAGGCGTTGTTGACCAGGATGGTTTCCCAGCGGTCGGTGGGCAGGGTCTGCGCGCGTAGACCGGACAGGCTACGCTGCAGCCGCGCCGGATCCGGATTATGCGTGGGAAGGATGACGGAAAGCTCCATCGATTCAGCCGGCGAGGGGAGGCGCGCCGGGGCGGTCACCGTCGTTCCCGTATTACGCGCGCCGGGACACCCACGGCGATGGAATTGGGCGGAAGATCACTGGTGACAACGGAACCGGCGCCGACGACGCAGCCGTCGCCGATGGTCACGCCGCCGATCACGGTGACATTGGCGCCCAGCCAGACATCGGCACCGATTTTCGTGGGCAACAGGACGTCCGGCTGGGAGTTGATGGGTGTGCCCGGCGGAGAGACGGTGTGATTGGAGGAGAGAATGCAGCAATGCATCGCAATCAGACAGTTATCGCCGATGGACACGCCGCCATGGCCGTAAATCACCGTGTAGGGCCCAAGGTAAACCCGCGTGCCGAGGGCGATCGAGCCGCCATGAGCGTTGAGGATGACTCCCTGGCTGCAGCGCAACTGCGGGCCGGAGCTGATCTGGCCGGCCTGGTTGCGGGCCGCGCCGCGCTGCAGTCGGCAGCCCGGGTCAATCGTGGCGCCGGGACCAAACTCGATGCCGCGAAACCGCAGACCCGCTAAGATCAGCCAGTGTCGAATGTTGCGCAGGGCGGTGCCGAGTTGGGTGATCATGGCAAATCAGGAGGGAGGGATGGGAGACTGTGGCCGTGGCGCGGCCGTCGTTCAAACGGGAGTGAGGGCGGGACGCGGCGTCCAGCGGAAAGACTTGAGGGCGAGGGCGGGTTTCTCGACCAGATGCCAGCTCGCGACCGCGAGGGCGAGCGCGAGGAGCAGGGCGGCGGCCAGATACACCGTGAAGCCGAGCTGCTGAATCTGGAAATGGGCGAGGATCTGCTGCACGGGATAGCCGTAAATATAGAGGCCGTAGCTGTAGTCGCCCCCGACTTTTTGCTCGAAATCAACCAGCGGCCCGTGGCGCGTCAGCCAGAGCAGGGCCAGGGGCAGGACCAGCGGCGACAGCCATGGATGGATCAGCAGCGGCCAGCTGGCCACCAGCAGCACGGCGGCGGACAGGGCCAGCCACGGTCGGCGCAGAACGCGGGCGGTTTCATCTGGCCACGAGGCCCAGGTGGCGCCGACCAGGAAATGGAGCGTGAGCAGTTTGCCGGGCGTATCATAGAGACGGACGGCACCGGTGAGCCATCCGGGATGGGCCGTGGCGAGGATCACGTTCCCAGCGAGCAACGCCACAATCAGGCCGGTGCCGACCCGGCGCCAGCGCGTGAGCAGGCCGGCGAGTCCGAGCGCGGCCACCATCAGGTAAGCGGCGCCCTCGTAGAAGAGGGTCCAGAGCGATCCGTTCCAATCGGCTGGCCATGGTACCGCGTTGAGCAAGGAGCCTATGCTGATTTGCGTACGGGGTTGTAGTAGGTTGTGCCCGACATAGCCCGCCGGCGAGGGCCCGAGGGAGAGGAATGGGTGTGGCGCATTCGGCGTGGTCAGCCACACCAGTGGCGCGAAAAGGAAGGCCGTGAGAAGCAGGCAAACCCACAGGGCAGGCGCGAGCTGGAGGAAGCGATGCCAGAGAAATCGCCCCAGCTCCGGCTGGCGCCGCCAGCTCGTCGTGACGAGCCAACCGCTCAAGGCAAAGAAGCACTGGACCGCGACGGTACCCGCCTGGGTGGTGCCCCGGCTCCAGTGGGACAACCACTCTAGGTCGAAACCACCGAGGAGATGCGCATGCGTGTAAATCACCAAGACCGCGAGCAGCACGCGAAGGGCGCCGATGGTATTGTGCCGGTCAGGCGCGGGGGTGGAAAGACCGCTGCCTAGGGCGCCGGATTGCCGCGCCTGGCCTGCGTTCAGCTGGAAACTCAATTTCCAGCGGGAGAACTGGGAGTGAAAGACCATTGCCACGGGAAATCAGCGGACCCGATGACATCCAATCGCGGGGTTTCCGGGTGAAAATGTGGGGAAACGAAATCGAATTCGAGCGCGTCCCGCTTCTCGTCGTAGTCCTGCACGGCGTCGCCGAGGAAAAGCGATACGCGATAGGTGTCGCTGTGCAGGGGCAGATGCGCGAGCTCGGCCGTGATGGTGCCGGCACTGGCGGCCGGCGGGGCCCAGCTGGTGCCCTGCATGCGGCCGTTCGAGCCGGAGATGGGCAGACCGAAGCGATTGTACAGGATGATGCCGAGTACCGGACGACCGAGCGGGAAAGGCGAATGAAAGCCGGCGCTGACGCGGAGCCGGCCGGCGGCGAGAGCCGCGCGGTCCAGGGTGGCGGAGGTGAGGTGCGGTCTGGCTGGATCGCCCGGGGTAAACACGGCAGCTTCGACTCCGGCGCCGAGATAGGCCGCGAGGCATTCGTTGATCGGTCCGCGCTGGACCACACGGCCCTGCTGCAGCCACAGGCCGGTGCGGCAGATGGACTGCAGCGCGGCGGTGTTGTGGCTCACGAAGAGCACGGTGCGGCCAGAATTGCGGGCGACTTCATTCATCTTCCCCAGGCACTTCTTCTGGAAGGCGGCGTCGCCGACGGCGAGGACCTCGTCCACGATGAGGATCTCGGGCTCGAGGTGGGCGGCGACGGCGAAGGCGAGGCGGACGTACATGCCGCTCGAGTAGTGCTTCACGGGCGTGTCGAGGAAGCGCTCCACCTCCGCAAAGGCCACGATCTCGTCGAACTTCCGGCGGATCTCCGCGCGGCTCATGCCGAGGATCGCGCCGTTGAGGTAGATGTTCTCCCGGCCGGAGAGCTCGGGATGGAAGCCGGTGCCGACCTCGAGCAGGCTCGCGACGCGGCCACGCAGCGTGATGCGGCCGGTGGTGGGCTCCGTGATGCGGGAGAGGATCTTGAGGAGCGTGGATTTGCCGGCGCCGTTGCGGCCGATGATACCGACGACCTCGCCGCGGTTGATGGCAAAGTCCACCTCGCGCAGGGCCCAGAACTCCTCGCTGGAGGGATCCGCCTGACCCGTGAAACGGCGGAACAGCCCGCGGGCGCCGGCGGTGAGCGTGTCGCGAAGGGTGTCGGAGCGCGGCGCGTGCTTCAGCACGTAGCGTTTGCCGAGACCCCTGACGGTTATGACCGGTTCGCTCATGATCAGATTTCGTCCGCAAAACTCCGCTCGGTGCGGCGGAAGTACCAGAGTCCGCTGGCGAGGAGGAGGGCAGTGACACCCAGGCCGATGAGGAAACCCGGGAGGTAGAACGGCTGGTGGCCGCGCAGGAGGCACCAGCGGAAGCCGTCGATCACGGCCACCATCGGGTTGAGGGAGAACAGCACCCGCCAGTTGGGGACGGTGGTCGTGCTGAAGCCAACGGGTGAAAGAAACACGCCGAGCTGCAGCAGGAAGGGCACGATGAAGCGGAAGTCTCGGAAGCGCACCGTGAGAGCGGTGAGCCAGAGGCCCGCGCCGAGGGCGGCGAGCAGGCCGAGGAGCGTGAACAGCGGGAGGAGGAGCGCGCGCCAGTCGGGCCAGAAGCTCCACCAGGCGCAGAGCGCGACGTAGAGCAGGCCGACGATCAGGAAATCAACCAGGGCCACGGCGAGCGCGGAGAGCGGGACCACGAGTCGCGGGAAATAGACCTTGGAGATCAGGTGCGTGTTGCTCACCAGGCTGCCGCTGGCGCTGGAGAGCGCATTGGCGAAAAGCTGCCACGGCAGCAGGCCGGCCATGACGAGCAGCGGGTACGGCACCTCGCCGGAGGGCATGTGCGCGAGTTTCCCGAAGACAAAGGTGAAGACCACCAGCGTGATCGCGGGCTGGAGAAGCGCCCATGCGGCGCCCAGCACGGTCTGCCTGTAGCGTACCTGGAGGTCGCGCCAGGCGAGAAACCCGAGGAGTTCGCGGTACCGCCAGAGGTCGCGCCAGTAGTGCGCCTCGGCGCGGCCGGCCTCGATCACCAGCTCAGGTGCGCTCAGGGCGGCGGATGCGTCGGGGGGTGTCACGCGGAGAGGAGGGAGGCAAGGTGCGCCTTGAATTGCGAATAGGAAAAATGCCGGGCGCGGGCGAGAATGTCCTCCTGGTCCCACGTCCGGCGCAGCGCCGTGAGGGCCGCGGCCGCGATGCCCGGCACGTCGCCGTAGTCCGGCAGCACGCCGACGTCCGGGGTGATGACCTCCGGGATGCCGCCGGCACGCGCCCCGAGGCACGGTTTCCCGCTGGCCATGGCCTCGAGGAATACCAGGCCGAAGCCTTCGCGCTCACTGGGCAGGGCGAAGAGATTGCAGGTTTGAAACTCGATCGTCAGGCGCCGGTCGTCGACATAACCGAGAAACTCCACGGCTGTGCGCAGGCCGAGGCGGTTGCGCAGGGTTTGCAGACGCGGCACGTCGTCCCCGCGGCCGACGATGCGCAGGACGACATTGGGCAGCTCGGCGCGGATGGCCGGCATCGCCTCGATGAGGTGATCGACGCCCTTGTAGGCGTCGCCGCGGGCGAGGCGCGAGACGACGAGGATGACCGGCGGACCGCTGCGGGTCGGCACGGACGCAATCGGGAAGTGTGGGTCGAGGGCATTGGACAGCACGACGGTCTTGCCGTCGGGCAGCGGGCAGTACTTCAGGAGTTCGCGCCGGGTGAAGTCGCTCACGCAAAAGATCTTTTCCGCCCGGCGCAGCGCCAGCCGCTCGGCCAGGGTGAAGGGCCGCCACACCTCGATGCCATGCGCAACGAGGTAATATTTCAGGCGCGGGTGGAGCAGCTTGGCGGCCACGGCGACGGGGAGTTGGGCGACATGCCCGCAGATCAGGCGGTCGCAGCCGCCGCTCATCCGCAGGGTGGCGCGGACAAAGCGCGCCTTGCTCCGCCGGCAGACCTCCCAGTCGTCGAGCCGGTCATTGGCGCTGCGGCGCAGGTCGCCGGAGTCGAGCATCCCGTCATTCAGCGCCGCGAGCCGGACCGTGCCGTCCGGCACCGCGAGTTCGCACAGCGCCTTCAGGTAGAGCTGCAGCATCCGCGGGATGCCGCCCTCCGAGGCGAAAATTTCCGGGGCGATCAGCAGCGTGGCATGGCGGGCGCGCCGGCGGGCCGGCCGGGGGGGAGCTGCCGGGTGACCCGCCTTCAGATGAACGGCCGCCGCGCGCGGCTCGGTCCGGCAGACGGCGCCGGTGGTGCGGCGGTTGGTGAAGGCGACGAGCACGGCTAGGCTCCAGACGCGGGACCACTCGCGCGGATCGTCGCCCGCGAGGAAGCCGCGCCAGTATTTCTGCACCGGCGTGCGGTCGAACAGGCCGCTCTGGGTCAGACTGGCATCGCTGAAGGTCTCCTCGAGAAACGGCCGCAGCTCGCGGCGCATCCACACCGCGAAGGGCAGGCTGAAGCCCTGTTTCCGGCGCTGGCCGAGGCCGGGTGGGAGCAGGTCGGACATCGCGGCGGCCAGGGCCGACTTGGCCGGGCCGCGCCCCTTCTTGAACTGATCCGGTTGCCGCCACAGCCATTCGACCAGTGGGCGGTCCACAAAGGGCACGCGCAGTTCCAGCGAGTGGCGCATGCTCATCACGTCGCTGTCCCGGAGAAGCACGTCCGCCATGTAGGTGCGCAATTCCCAGGCGCTGATGACATCGAAGTCACCCGAGCCCGCGAGATCGGCCGACAGCAGGCCCAGCTCCGGGTGCAGCGGCGACCGCTGGCCGATGAACTGCCGGACGTCGGGGCTCAGCAGCGAGCGGCGGGTCGTCTCGGAGAACACCGAGCGCTGCAGCGCGGCGAGTTCCTGCAGCGTCCGGCCATGCCGGAGAAAATCGGCGAGTTTGCGCGCCCGGGTCGAGCCCCGCTGCAGCCGGGAGAGGATAAGGGAGCGGGCGGCGGATGGGAGCAGGTTCCACACCGGCAGCCAATGGGCGAGGCGCGGCATGGTGCGGAAGGACGGATAGCCGCCAAACAGCTCGTCGCCGCCCAGCCCGGAGAGTGCAACCGTCACGCCGCCCGCGCGCGCCGCCTGGCTGGCATAGTAGGTGTTGATGCCATCGCCCGTCGGCTGGTCGAGCGCGGCCAGCAGGGTTTCAATGTCCGCGGCGACGCGGTTGCCACTCAGCACGCTGGCGTGGTGGTCCGTGCCGAAATGCCGCGCGGTCGCCGCCGCCGTGTCGGCCTCGGAATAACCCGCCTCGTCGAAGCCGATCGAAAACGTGCGGAGCTGCGCGCCGCGGGCCTTCGTCATGAGCCCCACCACGACCGCCGAATCGAGTCCGCCGGAGAGAAACGCGCCTACCGGCACGTCGGCCACAACATGGGCGCGAATGCTCTCCTCGAGGCGGGCGCGCAGTTCGCGGGTGAAATCGCCGGCGGTGGCGGCGACGGGAATGTCCCGGGCGATCGAGCGGAAATTCCAATAGGAGCGGACATCCATCCGGCCGGCGCGGAAGGTGGCGCACTCGCCGGGCCGGAGACAGAAGATCTCGCGGTAGATCGTGCGCGGGGCCGGCACCGCAAACCAGCCGAGGTAGTCCGCGACCGCCGTCGGATCGATCGCCCCGGCCGCGGAGCCGGACTTGATCAGGGCGTTGAGTTCGGACGCAAACACCAGCCGCTGGTCATCATGGCGGTAGTAGAGCGGCTTGATGCCGAACGGGTCGCGCGCGAGGAAAAGGGAGCGCTCGCGCTGATCCCAGATCGCGAAGGCGTACATGCCGCGCAGGCGGCCAAGGGCCGCCTCGCCCCAGTGCGCGTAGGCGGCGAGCAGTACCTCGGTGTCGCATTGGGTCTTGAACGGGTAACCCGCCGCACGGAGCTCGTCGCGCAAGGCGCGGAAGTTGTAGATCGCGCCGTTGAAAACGAGGTGGAACCGGCCATCGGGGGTCGCCATCGGCTGGTGGCCGTGCGCCGGATCGAAGATCGCGAGCCGCCGCATGCCGAGGGTTGCAATCCCCAGGGTTTCAAGACCGGCGTCATCGGGGCCGCGATGCAGCATGGCCGCGCACATCCGGCTGACGGCCGCGCTGCGGGCATCGGCGGAATCAAGCGGGCTGATGAAACCGGCTATGCCGCACATGGGGGTTTTCGGGGAAAGCTTCGCCCCGTCACTTCCGGGACGAAATGACCGGGCGGGCAGGCGAGTGGGCGGAGAGCCATCGCAGGGTGGTGTTGGGGGCTAAACCCCTGATAATAAAGGCCAACGCTCACTGCTGAACTTGGCAATCCCGTTGATGAGGGAGTCGGATACAAAACGCTCCGCAGGGATTGCGCGAACGGAAGGCATGGTGTGAGTTGAACATGCATGAACGCGGATGCCGACGGTAATATTGCCGGAAAACACTTAGTCATATTTGGTTGCGGGTATATCGGCGGCGAAATCGCGCGGCAGGCGGTCGGTCGCGGACTGCGGGTGACCGCGCTGACGCGGAACGCGGAAAAGGCCGCGGGCCTGCGAACCCTCGGAGTGGCGGCAGTGGTGGCCGAATTATCCGGCGACGAGTGGCACGCGGCGGTCGGCCCGGCGGAACTCGCGTTGAATTGTGTGAGCTCGGGCGGCGGCGGGGCCGAGTCCTACCGCCGCAGTTATCTGGCAGGGATGAAGTCGGTGCTGGCCTGGGCCGGGAAGCACCCGGCGCTGGAGACGCTGGCCTACACCAGTAGTACCTCGGTTTATCCGCAGGATGGCGGCGCACTCGTGGATGAAACCTCACCCGCCGCCGGCCGGGACGAACGCACGGCGGTGCTGGTGGAGACCGAGGCGTTGCTGCGCGCGAGCGCGGTCCGGCGCTGGATGGTGCTGCGGCTGGCGGGAATTTACGGCCCGGGTCGGACGCATTTGCTGAAGCAGGTGCAGGCGGGCGAGGTGGCGGGGGTGGGGACGCACCATCTGAACCTGATCCATCGCGACGATGCCTGCACCGCGATCTGGGCCGCGCTGAATGCGCCGGCAACGGTGAAGGACGGGCTGTTCAACGTGGCGGACGACGGGGCGGCGACCAAGGCCGAGATCACGGCCTGGCTGGCGGCCCGGCTGGGGTTGCCGGTGCCGCGGTTCACCGGAGACCCGGCAGGAGGCCGCGCGCCCGTACCGGACCGGATCATTGCCGCTGCGCGGCTAAAATCCGTCCTGGGCTGGAAGCCGATCTGGCCAAGCTATCGCGAGGGCTACGCAAATTTGTTGTCGCGTTAACTTGCCGGGGCTCACTCAACTTTCGGCTCACAACCTTCAACCCCTCATTCCCATGGCCGGCGTAGGCAAACTTCTCAAACAGGCGCAGAAAATGCAGCGTTCCATCGAGGCGCTCCAAACCACCCTCGAGGCAAAAGAGATCGAGGTCACGAGTGGTGGCGGGGCCGTGAAGCTCAAGATCAACGGCGCGGGGAAGTTCACCTCGCTGGTGCTCGATCCGGATTTCCTGAAGGAGGACGCGAAACTCATCACGGACACGCTGCTGGTGGCGATGCAGGATGCGGCCAAGCAGGCGAAGGACTACAACGACGCCGAGATGCAGAAGATCACCTCGGCCTTCCAGACGCCGGGAATGTTTTGATAACTTTGGATTTCCAATTCGCGATTTTCGATTGGCGGCCAGGCGCGAAACCACTCCTGTAGGTCGGGCTTTATGCCCGATATCATGCGGAGTATCGGGGATAAACCCCGACCTACGAAAGCAGTACAGGCGCGAGGCCGATCCGAAATCGAAAATTGAGAATCGAAAATCGTAAAATTCCATGACTCCCGCGTTTGAAAAGCTGCAGAAGCACCTGAAGCAGCTGCCCGGCCTCGGTTACCGGTCCTCGGAGCGCATTGCGCTGAACCTGCTCGTGGAAAAGCCCGACCGGCTGCCCGCGCTCGTCGCGGCGCTGGAGGAGGCGGCCCGCGCCGTACGGCGTTGCTCGCGCTGTGGGAATCTCGCCGAGAGCGAGCTCTGCTCCATCTGCTCCGATGAACGCCGGGACGCCTCCATCGTCTGCGTGGTCGAACACGTGCCCGACCTCGTGGCCCTTGAGCGCAGCGCCGCCTATCGCGGGGTCTACCACGTGCTGCATGGCAAGCTGTCGCCGATCCATGGGGTGGGGCCGGGTGATTTGAACTTCGCCTCCCTCCTGGCCCGCGTGGCCGCCGACGGGGTGGCGGAGCTGATCCTGGCGCTCTCCAATGATGTCGAGGGCGAGGCGACCTGCCATTATCTCACCGAACAGCTGGCGGCCACGGGCCGGGCCGTGAAGGTCACGCGCATCGGATTCGGGCTGCCCAGCGGCGGCGGCGTGCTCTACGCCGACTCGGTTACGCTGAAGAGTGCGCTCGATGGCCGGCGGTCGTATTCGTGAGCGCAGCAGACGCGCGCTCACGGGTGTTACGTATCAGGTGTTACGTGTTAGGCTGAGATCGAAAATTTCGGCCGCCTTTCTTAACACCTAAAACATAACACCTAACACGCGATGCCTCGTAGTATGGTTAGAGCGTATAGCGGAGCCGCGGGGGATGGCGCACACGGTCGCCTCCAGTAAACCCGCAATCCCAGCAACCCAGTAAATCATTATGGCAAAGTAAAGCAGAGGCCGTCGGATGACCGCAGCCAAGCCCGAGCCGCCATGTCCAAGGGGGGTAAGGGCCCGGACAAGAGCCGTCCCGCGGGACGAAAGATCATGAAGATGTAAGGCGCGGATCGCCGACCCCGTTTCATTTCCAGGCCGTCGTGAGACGGGCTTTTTTTGCGCCTCAGGCCCAGTCGGTCGAGTCGTAGAGTTCGACTTGATCTGCACCGGGATAGGCCAGCGGTTGGTAGACGGGGGCGGAGATGGTGCAGGCCGGGGGAAAGCCGTCGCCCTCGACGCAAAACTGCAGGCCGCCGTGCTGCACAAACTGCTCCACGCTCGGGTGCACGCGCGGCCGCCCGCCGTTGCAGGGCGTGAGGACGCGGGGCGAGACCCCGCCGAGATCCGCCGTGAGGCCGGAGGCCTGATGGCGCAGCCAGGGCAACCCGGCGGTCGAGACGTACTGGGCCGCGAGGTCGGCCCGCCAGGTGAGGGCGGGGAG
This sequence comes from uncultured Opitutia bacterium, assembly GCA_903839035.1. Classification (GTDB taxonomy): domain Bacteria; phylum Verrucomicrobiota; class Verrucomicrobiia; order Opitutales; family Opitutaceae; genus Opi-474. The sequence goes on along the minus strand of CAIMAQ010000041.1, from coordinate 69,926 downwards.
GTTTTGCGCGGCAAGGGCGCTGTCCCAGTTTTTCCAGAGGTAAGCGAGCGCCACGCGGCTGAGCGCGTCGTGGTAATAACCGCCGCCAACATCGCTGTGCGCACCGGGGAACCAGACCTCCTTGATCGCCGCGCGGCGCTCGGGTGGGTACGTCAGGATGGTGGGTACGAAGAGATTCCGGTTTTCATCGATCGCCATGCAATGCACGGCACGCGCGACGTTCGCCGGCACCATCCAGTCGGCGGGTCTGGCGGGCACGTTGGTCGGGACCGTGTCCCACACGCCGAGGAAGGCGATGGGGATTTGGTTGCCGGGGATGAGCGTCGTGGACCAGCGCAGGACGAGATCCCAGACATCGAGGCGGAGATCGCCGCTGTTGCGGACGCGGCAGTAGCGGCTGCCGACGGTGACCTTGTCCACGAAACCGCGGGCCGCGAGGTCGCGGGCGAACAGGCGGGCGCTGGCGGCGCCGCGGCTGAAGCCGAAAATGGAAACCTGGTCGCCCTGGCGGTAGGTCTGCAGGAACATGCAGTAGGCGGAATTGCGCACGTGCTCCTCCATCGTCGCGAACGCCCCCTCGGCCGCCTGGTTCACCGCGTCGTTTTCGTCATCGTTACCGACGCCGCGAAAGTAATGGGTGATCTGCGTGGCGCTGTCCGGACCCAGGGCGTGATTGGTTTTGACCAGGTTCGAGACGATGGGTGGGAAAGCCTGGGTCGGGTCGGCACGGCTGACCCAGATCAGGCGGGTCTGGTCCCAGATGAAGTCGGAGGGATTGACGCCGGTGTCATCGTTCCATGTGCCGTCAAAGAGGAAGATGTGGTGCCGCGCACCGGAATCGCTTTGCCATGCCGGGTTGCAGGGCAGGTCCGATTGCTTGAGATCCGCGGGACGTCCGCCGGTGTTGGGGGTGGGAGCGGGCATGGGAGTTCGCGCAACAGCCGGTGGCCAACCATGGGTTCCCGGCCGGCCCGTGACAATGCCGGCGTTACGTGCCCGGCGCGGCGGCTAATTCGACGACGGTTTGGCGGGCTGGACGACTTCAGGAGTGCCGACCTTTACGTGGCCCTCGGGCAGCGATTTCATGATTTCAACTTCCTCGTCCTTGATTTCCCGGTCGAAGTACGGCGCGCCGGCCTCGAGCATTTGTTTGACCAAGACATTGAGGTCTCGGTGGTCGGGGTCGTCCACGAACATGGTAGTGACCCAGAGAACCTCCGGCTTCTTCGTTGGGTCGGGGGGCGGCGGGTATTTGAAGGCGCGGACGAGGAGGAAGAGTTTCTCGTAGGAGGCCTTGGTGGCCTTGTGGCTGACGGACGGGATCGACAAACGCGCGGCCAGATTTGGGTCGTTAATCACGATCCCTTGCGGCGCGGAAGGCATGCCTTTGTCGGTTTCGTAATCCCTTACGGGCGCTTCGTACTCCGGACCCATGGTGTCGACGTCGATGGTGTTGGTCAGATAGGGATTGGGCAGATTGCTCCGTCCGTAAGTCACGCTCACCAGGAGCTCCGGCTTTTGGCCAGGCTCGACATGATGGTAGCCCTGCGCGGCGAGCTGACGCATCAGTTCCTCCTTGATGGCCACTGCGCTGACCGGCTTCACGAGCTTCCGGATCGAGTTCGTCGGCTGGATCATCAGGATCGCGTAAACTTTTCCGTGCTCGGGCGGGTGCTCCATTTTGTGGGAATGGAAGCCGTCCCAGACCCTCTTCTGGCGGTCGAGTTGCGTGCGCACGCCGACGCTGAGCTGGTTGTCGTACTGTTGGGCCGGGAGGGGCGCCCGGACGAGGATGAGACCCCCGAGAAAAACGAGCGTAAGTCGGAAAAAGGGGCAGGACTGCATTCTACCTAGATAGTCTAATGGAGCATCTGGACAGGCAATGCTGAATCATTTCTGACGAGAGGTGGATGCGGGCGGGGTGAGGAGGCCAGCGCGGCGGTTGCGAGCTTGACCGTCGGAAGGCGGCGGCTAGCACTGGAGCCGGTCTTCAGTCACGCGGGCGTAGTATACCGGCTATTATGTGTGCTTCCCAAGCATGAGAAGAGGGTTCGACTCCCTCCGCCCGCATTCTGAACCGCCCGAAATTACAGCGCGGCGGCGGCCCAGCCGGGCAGTTCGATGCGGCGGTTCTGGGCGAAATCGGTGAGCAGGTTGTGCAGCCAGGGGCGCGAGCAGGTGATGCCGGTGATCGCGAGGAATTTTTTGTCGCCGACGGTTTCCACCATGTAGCTCTCGACCTTCACGGTGATGAGCAAGGGCTCGCCGTGCAGGAGACAACTCGCCTCGACCGTCTTGCGGCGCGTGTCGATCTTGAGGTCCTGCACCGTGCCGTAGCGGCCGATCTTGTTGTTCACGAAGGCCAGCGCGGCCTGGCTCGTGAGCGTGTCTTTCATGGCGTTGATCATAAAGGAGGATGGCCCCGGGGCAGCCGGGGCAACTAACGGAGCTGACACCGGAAGATAGTCTGGGCAAGCCGCCGGTGGTTCCGGCCTATTCCGAGGGGCGAATAATGCATCCCTCCCTCGACACCACGCGACAAAAGGGATGTCATTAGGGCGCAAGCCGGTTAACGGCGTGCCATTTGGCCGCAGCGGCCCCGTGATATGAAATTCTCCGCCCTCCACCTGAAACGTTACCGCGAAATCGCCGCCTTGCTGTGGAAGTATGGCCGGTCCGACCTGGCGAAGCAGCTGAGTGCCGAGGAGGGTTTTGGCCTCGACGCGCCGCCCGCCGGGGCCGACGCGCCCATGGAGAACAACGCGGCCACTCCTGAGCACCTGGCGGATGACCTCGAGGCCATGGGCCCGACGTACATCAAGCTAGGCCAGGTGCTGGCGGGCCGGCCCGACTTGCTGCCCTCGAATTATCTCGCGGCGCTGGAGCGGCTGCAGGACCGGGTGAAGCCCTTCCCTTATGCGGAAGTGGAGGAGATCGTGATGGCCGAGCTCGGAGTCCGGATTTCCAAGGCGTTTTCGCGGTTTGATCCCGAGCCGCTGGCTGCCGCCTCGCTCGGCCAGGTGCATGCCGCGGCGCTGCGCGACGGCCGGGAGGTCGTGGTCAAGGTCCAGCGCCCGAGGATCCGCCAGCAGATCGCGGAAGATTTCGAGGTGCTCGCGCAGATCGCCGCATTTATGGACGGCCACACGGAGGTCGGCCGGCGCCATCGCTTTGTTTCGATCATCGAGGAGTTCCGGCAAACCATCCAGCAGGAGCTGAATTACGAACGCGAGGCCCACAACCTCGTCACGCTGGGCGCGAACATGAAGGAATTTGCGCTGATTGAGGTGCCCCAGCCGGTGCTCGATTATGTCACGCGCTCGGTGCTGACCATGGACCACGTGTCCGGCCGAAAAATCACCGCCCTGGGTCCGCTCGACCTGCTGGAACTGCGGGGGGCGCCGCTCGCTGAGGAACTATTCAAGTGCTATCTCAAGCAGGTGCTGGTGGACGGCCTGTTTCATGCGGACCCGCACCCGGGCAACGTCTTTGTCACCACCTCGGGCCGGCTGGCGCTGATCGACCTCGGCATGGTGGGCCATGCCTCGCCGGCGATGCAGGAAAACCTGCTGAAGGTCCTGCTGGCCCTGAGCGAGGGTAACGGCGAGGTCGTCGCGGACCTGGCGATCCAGATGAGTGAGAAGCTGAAGGAATTCAACGCCCCGGAGTTTCGCCGGCGGATCGCGCAGCTGGTGGCGCTACGGCGCGACCAGGGGCTGGACCAGCTCAACATCGGCCGGTCGCTGCTTGACGTCAGCGGGATCGCGCAGGATGGCGGTTTGATCGTGCCGAGCATTCTGGTGCTGCTGGGCAAGACCATGTTGCAGCTGGACGAAGTCGGCCGGCTGCTGGATCCGTCCTTCGATCCCTACGCCTCGATCCGGCGCAACGTGGCCGAGATGATGAAGCGGCGGCTGGGCCATGATTTCACGAGGGGGAATGCCTTCAGCACGCTGCTGGAAATGAAGGAATTCACGACCGCCCTGCCGTCCCGGCTCAACCGGATCATGGATGCGGTCACCAATTCCGAACTGGAAATCAAGGTCACGGCGACCGACGCGAAGACGGTGCTGGTGGGCATGCAGGAAATCGCAAATCGCATCACCATGGGCATCGTCCTCGCCGGCCTGCTCGTCGGCGCCTCGCTCCTGATGCGCGTCCCCACGCATTTTCAGCTCTTTGGTTTTCCCGGACTGGCAATCCTCTGCTTCATCGCCGCGGTGATCGGCGCCTGCTGGCTCACGGTCAGCATCTTCGTCCAGGACTACCAGAGCCGGCGTAAATTCCGGCGCTAGCCGACCGCCCCGAAGGCGGAATCTGCTTGCGGGTGGTGGGTAATCCCCGCCGATGTTGGCCGCCAGGATCTCGCCGGAATGGCCGCGTGGAATCGGTCTATCATTCGACGCAAAACCGGCTGGCCGCCCTCCTGGCCTCGCCGGTGATCGTCAGTCGTTTCGGGCGTGGCGCGATCGCGGGCCCGGATGGGCGCAATTATTATCAGACGCCCACGGCCGATTCGCCCTGGCGCGAACTCTGGGAGGGCGGCGACGTGATCGTGCGGCTGACCACGAGTGACGACCATCGCTGGGAAGCCCACCGTCCGGCCTCATGCCGCGCGCCGAGGATTGGGTCGCGGTGGAATGATCCCGGGGTGCAACCCCGGTGACCGGGCGAATGAATTTGCCGACGGCGGTAGCGTCGGACATCCAACGGACATGAAAAACACGGGGCCTTACGGTCGGCCGGTCACGCTGCGCGGGTTACTCTTGATGGCGATCCTGGTACTTTTGACGGGAAGCGTGCGGGCGGAAAAATTTCAGCTGCACCAGCCGATCCCGGAAGTGAAGCTGAAGGACGGCACGGTTTTGCACGCCGTCACGTTTGTGTCGGTGGGAGGCGCGTCCATCACGGGCAAGTGGGACGGTGGGCGCGGTTCCATCCCGCTGGGACAGCTACCCGACGACCTGCGCGCCGACCTGGTCGTGGCAGCGCCGGCGAAACCCACCGCCGCCGAGCCTATGGCGGGCAGGTCCGCCGCCGCCCCATCTCCTGCAACGACACCCGCCACCGCGAGCAGGGCGGAGCCAGCCTTTGATCCCGGCAAGCTGCCGACCGAGATCAAGCTCACCAACGGATTTATCATGCACCAGGCCAAGGTGATCAGCTGGCAGGCCGACGCGATGACGGTGAGGTACGTGGGCGGGCAGGTGTTGGTCAAAATGGACAGTATTTCCCCGGAGCAGCGGATGGCCTTCGAGGCGCACAAGGTGCAGGTCTACGCGCGCCAGGCCCGGATTGCCGCCGCCCAGGCCGCCCAACGCTCCGGTCTGGCACCGCCGCCCACCGAACCCTCGGCGGACGACCTGAAAGCCCTGATTCAAGCCGGCATCGCAGCCCACCAGCTGGTGGTGGGCATGACGAAGGCCGAGGTCTATCAGGCCATCGGCGCGCCGGCCCGCACGGCCACGGATGAGCGGCAGCCGAGCTACCTGTACTGGCTATATCCCGGCCGCGGTCGCGACGCCAAGGGAGCGCCCTGCGATCGCATCGTGGGTTTTGACAAGGGCGTGATGGACGGCTGGAAGGACCAGTGAGAATCGTTGGGCAAAAGGCCGGAGACGTTCTCCGGTCTTGCCGCGGCGAGGGGTTTTTACAGACGCTGGGGCGGACGATGATGAATTTTGACTATGATGAGTCATCGATTGTCAGCCAGAGCTCCCGGTGGGTGGTTTTGAAGCGGGTGAAGTTGCGGCACAGGCCCTGGGCGGACGGAACGAACAAATGGTAGAGCACCCAGAGATCGACGCCAAAGAACAGGAGCGAGGCTTCGACCCAAAGGCGGCGATCCGGCAGGGTCACCGCGGTGACTGCGAGGGCGATGGCGACAAGCTTGCAGGCGAACAGGGTGATGAACGTGGCGCGGGACACGGATCAGAGGCGATGGGTGATAGGCGATAGGTGATGGGGTTCGGAATGCCGGCGTCTGTCGCGCACTCGGGGTCGCCACCTGGACGAAGGGTGACCAAGTCCGAATGTCACCTACACGTCGGCCGCGACTCGCTCGGTGCTGAGGTTCCGCCAGCGGGCGAGAACGCGGCGATAGATGTCGTCCGGCGCGAGGCCGTGGGCGGCGCGGAGGATGTCGACGCTGCTGCCATGCTCGATGAACTTGTCGGGCCAGCCGATGCGTTCCAGGGAGACCGGGCAGTCGGCCTCCTGCAACACCTCGAGCACCGCGCTGCCGAAGCCGCCGGTGATCACGTGGTCCTCGAGGGTGACCAGCAGGGGAATGCACGCGGCGTGGCTAAGGAGCAGGGTGCGGTCGAGCGGCTTGACGAAGCGAGCGTTCACCACGCCGACGGAAATGTTTTCCTCGGCCTCGAGGCGCGCGGCGAGTTTGAGCGCGTCTGCCACCATGTTGCCGAGGGCCCAAAGCATGATGTTGGAGCCTTCCTTCAGGACCTCGGCGTGGCCGATGGGGAGGAGGGCGGGCTGCTCCTTGAGCTTCACGCCGGTGCCGGCGCCGCGCGGGTAGCGTACGAAGGCGGGGGTGCCGAGTTGCAGGCTGGTGTGCAGCATGTCCACGAGTTCGTCCTCGTGCCGTGGCTGCATGATCGTCGCGTTGGGGACGCACCGCAGGTAGGCGAGGTCGAAGAGGCCGTGGTGGGTCGGGCCGTCGTTCGCCGAGAGGCCGGCGCGGTCCATGCAGAACACGACCGGCAGGTTCTGGAGTGCGATGTCGTGGATGATCGGGTCGTAGGCGCGCTGGAGGAAGGTCGAGTAGATCGCCACGACGGGCTTGATGCCCTTGGTGGCGAGGCCGCCGGCGAAGAGGACGGCGTGTTCCTCGGCGATGCCGACGTCAAAGAACTGCCGCGGCAGCCCGTCGGCGAGGTAGGAGAGGCCGGTGCCGCTCGGCATGGCGCCGGTGATGCCGACGATGTTGGCATCGGCCTGGGCGAACCGGAGCAGGGCCTGGCCGAAGACGTCCTGGTAATTGGGCGGCGCGCCGGGCGTGGTCTTCTTGCTCTCGCCGGTGTCGGGATCGTAGGGGCTGGCGCCGTGGAACTTCTCCGGCGAGTTGACCGCGGCCTCGAGGCCCTTGCCCTTCTTGGTCAGCACGTGGATGAGCACGGGCACGTCGCAGTGCTTGGCGAACTCGAGGTTCTTCACGAGGGCGTCGAGGTTGTGGCCGTCCACCGGCCCGAGGTAGCGCAGGCCGAATTTCTCGAACAGGGAGGACTCGACGAAGAAGTCCTTCGTCTCGCGTTTCCACTTGTGGTAAACCCGGTTCATCTCGACGCCGGCGGGGAAGCTCGTGAAGAACGCCTCCACGTCATGGTGGAGCTTGTTGTACGTCGGGTTGGTGCTGATGCGGTTGAGGTACTGCGAAATGGCGCCGACGTTCTTGGCGATGGACCACTCGTTGTCGTTGAGGATGACGATCAGACGGTTGGTGGAGCTGACGACGTTGTTGAGCGCCTCGAGGGTGATGCCGCAGGTGAAGGCGGCGTCACCGCAGACGGCCACCACGTGCTCGGAGGAGCCGCGGAGGTCGCGGGCGGTGGCCATGCCGAGGGCGGCCGAGAGGGCGGTGCCAGCGTGGCCGGCGCCCCAGGAGTCCTGCGGGTTTTCGGCGCGGTAGAGGAAGCCGCTCGCGCCGTCGGTCTGGCGGAGTTTCCGGAAAAATTCGCCGCCGCGGCCGGTGAGGAGCTTGTGCACGTAGCCCTGGTGGGAGACGTCGAACACAAACTGGTCCTCGGGGGTGCTGAAGACGCGGTGCAGGGCGATGGTGAGCTCGACCACGCCGAGGTTCGGGCCGATATGACCGCCGTTCCGGGCGGTGACGGCGATGAGGGTGTCGCGGATTTCCTGGGCGAGCTGCGGGAGTTGGCCGATGGCCAAGGCCTTGACGTCGGCGGGACCGTGGATCGTGTCGAGGAGCCGCGGGGCGGAGGGAGAGTCGTTCATCAGCGGTGACGGAAACGTTGCGGCTCAGCTTTCGCGGCCGGCCTCCAGCTTGGCAAAAGTGACGCCGTCCTTCGATTTCTTGAGCTGCTCGATCTTCAACTCGGCCTCCTTGAGGCGGGCCTCGCAGAGCTTGAGGAGCTTGTTGCCCTCCTCGAACTTGGCCAGCAACTCGGCGAGCGGGACTTCGCCGGATTCCATCGATTCGACGATGGTTTCAAGCTTGGTCAGGGCGGTCTCGAACGAGAGTTTGGCGTCTTTGGAATCCACGGCCCGTAACATGGGTGGGTGGCGGGGTATTTCAAACAATCTTTGGGCGGGCATCCATCGGGGGATTCGGATGTTTTGCCCACGGAACACACAGAACGCACTGAAGCATACAGACCTGAAACAGGAGGTATTGGATGGATGGGGCAGGGTTCCGTGTCGTTCCGTGTGTTCCGTGGTCAACAAAAGCTCGGGGCATGGTGGGTACGAAAGTTCGTCATCCCCTCGGCATCTTTGGGCTGGCGAAGGCGGTGGTTATGGGTGGATTGGGGGCATGAGTCTCGTGCTTTGGATCGTGGCGGCACTGATGGTCCTGCGGCTGGCGGGCGAGCTGGTGCTCGCCGCCTTGAACCGGGCGGAAGTCCGGCGGCACGCGGCGAGTCCACCTCCCGCGGTGGCCGCGGTCATGGATGGGCCGACCTACGCCAAATCGGTCGCCTACACGCTGGCGAAGTCGGATTTTGGCACGGTCAGCGGGATTTTCGACGCCCTGGTGCTGGCGCTGGTGATATTTGGCGGCGTGCTGCCCTGGCTGTTTGCGCACATTGCCGACTGGGGGGCGCACGGGGCGGTCTGGAGCCATGTCGTTTTTATCCTCATCGCGGGCGGGCTGCTGGCGATCCCGAGTCTGCCGTTCGAGTGGTGGGCGCAGTTCCGGCTCGAGCAGAAGTTCGGTTTCAACAAAAGCACGCCGGCGCTGTGGGTCAGCGACAAGCTCAAGGGCATGGCGCTGGCCGTGGGCATCGGCTACCCGCTGCTCTGGCTGCTCCTTTCGCTCGTGAAATGGGTGGGCGACAGCTGGTGGATCTGGGGCTTCGCGTTGGTGTTCGGTTTCCAGCTGCTGATGATGGTGCTGTATCCGAAGCTGATCATGCCACTGTTCAACAAGCTTGAGCCACTGCCGGAGGGCGATCTACGGACGCGGCTCCTGGCCCTTGGCGACCGCACGGGCTTCCGGGCGAAGACCATCCAGGTCATGGACGGCAGCAAGCGATCGGGTCACTCGAATGCATTTTTCACCGGCTTCGGCCGCTTCCGGCGGATTGTGCTGTTCGACACCCTCATCAACCAGCTCACCGCCGAGGAGCTCGAGGCGGTGCTGGCGCACGAGATCGGGCATTATCGGAAGGGGCACATTCCGAAGCTGGTGGCGGTGTCGGCGCTCTCGACGCTGGCGGGATTCGCCGTGATCGCGTGGCTGGCGCGGAGTCCGTGGTTCAATCTCACCTTTGGGTTTCCGGCGGATGAGCTGGCCCCGACCTTCCTGCTGTTCGGGCTGCTGAGCGGGCTGGTGACGTTCTGGTTCTCGCCGCTGATGTATTTCTTCACGCGGAAGTACGAGTACGAGGCGGATGCGTTTGCCCGCGACGCGATGGGTGGGACGGCGCCGATGGTCGGCGCGCTGCGCAAGCTCACGCAGAAGAACCTCAGCAACCTCACGCCGCATCCCTGGTTCAGCACGTTTTTCTATTCGCACCCGACGCTGGTGGAGCGGGAGCGGGCGCTGATGGTGGCAAAATAGTTTTACAGGAGGAAACGGAGGGAACGGAGATGAAGTGCCGCCGTCTTGCCCTGCGTTCCCTCGGTTATCTCCTGTGCACCCCGATTTTGGTTCTAGGGTTGAGGGCTGAGACGCTCACGATCGCCACCTACAACGTCGAAAACTACGGACCGGCTAACCGGATGACGGAGGCGGGTTACCGGCAGGAATATCCCAAGCCCGAGACGGAGAAGCGGGCGCTGCGCGTGGCGATCAAAGGGCTCAAGGCCGACGTGCTGGTGCTGCAGGAGATGGGTGGACAACCTTATCTCGATGAACTGCGGCGCGACCTGAAGGCCGAAGGGACGGACTACCCGTTTGCGGTGCTGATGGAGAGTGCTGATGCCGACCGTCATGTGGCGCTATTATCCATGCGACAGTTCAAAGCGGTCGTCCCGCACGCAGATCTGGAGTTTGCGTATTTCGGCGGCAAGGAGCGAGTGAAGCGCGGGCTGCTGGAGGTGACGATCAGCACGGCGGCGGGAGACGTGACAATCTTTGGCGTGCATTTGAAGAGTCGTTACACCGACCGGCTGGACGACCCGATGTCGGCGCAACGGCGGATCGGCGAGGCGACGGCGGTGCGGGACTGTGTGCTGCAGCGCGGAGGCGGCCCGTCTACGGCCCGATTCCTCATCCTCGGCGATTGCAACGACACGAAGGACAGCAAGGCCGTGCAGCGGCTGTTGCGGCGCGGCAAAACCGAGGTGGCCGAATTACTGCGCGCGACTGACACCCGCGGCGAATCGTGGACGCATGCCTACCGCAAGGAGGATTCGTACTCCCGGGTGGACCATATCCTGGTTTCGCCTGCGCTGAGACCCGCGGTGCAGGGCGGGATGGCGCACATTTACGACGGCCCGGGAGTGCGGGAAGCGAGTGATCACCGACCGGTTGCGGTGACGCTGGAACAAACCGTGCCGCAGCCTAGCGAAGCGACGCCACGAAGAGAGCGGCCGTGACCACCAGGCCGAGGAAGAGCGACTGACGCAGCACGTAGGTGCTTACGCCGTTGGTGGGGAGCTTGGAGTAGGCGAGGGTCGGTTGGTAGAGGTAGCGCTTAAAGTTCGTCCAGGTGAACGTGCGGCTCATCAGGAGCATGGAATAGACGTCGCGGGTGTCCTCCACGTTGGGCGGGCGGCGGTATTTGATGATGGACTGCCGGTTGAGGTGCGTCCGGGGCAGGACGTTGACGAGGCCATAGGGCACGTTGACGGCCACGCCGAGACCGGCACTGGCGGCGGCGGGAAGATCCTTCCAGTGCCAGTCCTTCATGATGCGGGCGGTGACACCCTCGTAGGTCTCGTGCTCGTTGAGGTGCATGAGGTCGGCGGTGTTCAGCACCTGGCCGTGCTTGTCCTGGATGGCGATAAGGGTGTGGGTTGGATCCACGTGGGCCCAGCGGCCCTGTTCCTTGACCCAGCACTCGGCCCAGGAGTGGCCGTTGTAGAGCAGCTTGTTGTCCACGGTGTTGGCCCCGAAGACGAAGCGCGTGGGTATGCCGGCGCGGTTGGCGAGGAAGGTGAAGATCTGCGCGTTCTGGGTGCACCAGCCCTTGCCGGTACCGGCGGCCATCTCCTGGAACATCTCCCACGGGTTCATCCAGCGGAAGGCGTCCTTGGGTACGCCACCGGCGTTGACCAACTGGGTGCGTTGGTAACGCATGACCTTGTCCATGCGGGTGAAGGTATCGTCGGTGTCACGCACTCCGATCGCGTTACGCACGACCTGGTCCGCTTCGGCGAGGGTCGCAGCGCTGAGGTACCGGTAATTGTCCACCCAGTAGCTGACGGGGTGGCGCCGGTATTTCCCGGCCGGGATGTCCGTGTAGATCAGGCAGACGTCGGCGGGTAAATGCATGCCGCGCGTCCGGTAGTAATCGGCGGTAATTGCAACGATGGTGAACTCGAGATCCGGGCCGGTGCCCTCAGGGAGCGGGCGGAGTTTGTAGCGGTGCTCGAATTTCTCGAGGGGCGCGTCGGTTGAGCCGTCGTATTGAACGCCGGTGAGCGGAATGCTGAGCGCGCGGCCGGGCAGGATCAGCGTGGGCTGACCATCCACGTAGAGCTGCCAGGTGGCGGGTTTTTTCGTCCACGCCACCTCGAGACGCACTTGCTGGCTGCCCTCGATTTTCCATTGGCGGATGGTGGGTACATCCAGCGCGTAGTTGAGGCGGGCGTAGTCCACCGGGTAAAGCGACTCCTCCCAGTTGCGCTTGAGGAAGACGTAGAGATTGGCCGCGAGCAGGGCCAGGATCGCCACGGCTAACCAGAAGGCGGGGTGTTGGGTGAGGAAACTCATCCGCCGGTGATGTGAGCAGAAAAATCCCGGATGGCGACAGTGTTTGAGCTCATGGAGCTGCGCGGCATAGGCGGCAATGTCTGGAATCGGGGTACAAAAAAGGCGGGGCGCCGGGCCCCGCCTTGAAAATCGGCGCGATGAACGCGGCGGCTTACTTCGCGGTGACGGTTACGGGGATCGAGAGCTCGCCTGCGCCGTAGCCCTTGAGGAAGAGGCTGCCGTTGCCGGGTTTGCCGCTCTCGACGGTGACCGTGACGGTGTTCTGGCCCGCCGGTACGACGACCTCGGGCATGATGATGCTCTCAGGCACGTCGGTGGTGATGTCGAGGAGCAGGCCTCCCGGGGGCGCGGCATTGGGGACGGTGAAGGTCAGGGTCTGCTTCTCGCCGGCGCGCAGGGTGAGGGAGGAGGGCGAGACGTTCAGGCTGCTGGAGTCGATGCGGAACGTGCCGACGGGGGAGTTGCCGGCGGTGCTGCCCAGCATGACCGAGTAATTGCGGCTCGGGTCGAGGGCCGGGACGAAGAAGCTGAGGGCGTTAGGCGACTCGAAGACCGTGCGGGTGGGGGTGTTTTCGAAGTAGATGATGTCCTGCGGGGTGAAGCCGCGGCCGAGCACGCTCACGCGGGCGCCGACGGGGCCGCGGTTGACCTCAAGGGCCAGCACGTAGCGGTGGACGATGCGGGCGTGGGTGAGTTCGGTGTACGCGTCATGCGGGTTGCGCGTGTTGGCGTTCTCGGTCTCGAAGTTGACGAGGAAATAGTAGGCCAGTTCGTCGCGGCCGGCGGGCAGCTGGTAGTCAAACTCGTACAGGCCGTCGGCCAGGGCACTCTGTTTCATCGCGTAGCTTTGGCCGTCGATGATGATCGCGGCCTTGGTGCTGCCCGGGACGATCGTCTGGATCTTGGGGGTCACGCGCAGGGTGATCGTGTAAATCTGGGAGGGGTTCTCCGGCAGGGAAGCCGGCGTCAGGTTGGTCAGAACGACGCTCTCGCAGCCGCTGACCAGGGCCAGGGCGAGGGTCGCGCCGAGTCCAAGGAGGATTTTTCTCGCGAGGGAAATTCGGTTGGTATGCATTGTCTTTTTAGAGTGTGTAACCGGACGGATTAAAACGTGTTAGTAATGAGCCACCCCGCATCAGAGCAAGACAAAGCTTCGCCGGTTTTACCGCTGGGACTGTATGTGCATGTGCCGTTCTGCGCCTCCACTTGCGACTTCTGCGCCTTTTACCAAACGAAGCCGACCGCAGAAGGGGTGGGTGGGTTCCTTACCGGCATCGCGGATGAGGCCAAACTGGTCAAATGGACGCGTCCGGTGACGACGGTTTTCTGGGGCGGCGGCACGCCGGGTCTGCTTTCACCGAAGGATCTGGGCCGGCTGGCGGAGACGGTTCGCGCGCACTGCCACGGGGTGCCCGAGGAATGGACCGTCGAACTCGCCCCGGCGTCGGTCACGCCGCAACGGCTGGCGGCGCTGCGCGAGGCCGGGGTCACGCGCATCTCGATGGGCGTGCAGAGTTTCCAACCGGCGCTGCTGGACGGACTCGGCCGGCAACACACGCTGCCGCAGATTTACCGGGCCTATGACCACGTGCGGGCGGCGGGATTTCCGAGTGTTAACCTCGACCTGATGTTCGCCCTGCCGGGCCAGACCGAAGCGGAATGGGCGGCGGATGTGAGCGAGGCGGTGCGACTGGCGCCGGATCATCTTTCGACCTACTGCCTGACTTTTGAGGAGGACACGGCGCTCTGGGTGAAGCTCTCCCAAGGCCGCGTGAAACTCGATCCTGAGAACGAGGCACGGCTGTACGAGGCGACATGGGAGCAGCTCGCGGTGGCGGGTTACGGGCAGTATGAAGTGGCCAACTTTGCCCGTCCGGGCCACGCCTGCCGGCACAATCTCAACACCTGGCGCATGCAGGAATGGGTCGGGCTCGGGCCGTCCGCGGCGTCGCAGTATGACAGCTGGCGCGGGGCGAATGTCGCCGACCTGGAAAAATGGCTCGGCCACGTCGCTCGGGGCGAGCGGGTGACGGAGGACCGGGTGGTGCTGACGCCGGCGCAGCTGGCGGAGGATGCGCTGATTTTTGGTCTGCGGATGAATGCCGGCGTGGACGTGGCGGTCTGGCAGGCGCGGGCTCCGGATGCGCCGTGGGCGGCGGTCGAGGCGTTGCTGGAGCGTTGCGTGGCCGAAGGGCTGACGGTTCGCGAGGGTTCACGCGCGCGGCTGACGGAGCGAGGACGCTTGCTGGCGGACTCGGTGGGCGCGGAAATGATGGAAGCCTTTCAAACCCCGATCCTGACATGAAGCGTTACCCCCGACTCCTGTTTTTCCTGGTGCTCACGGGCCTGGCCATGGCTGGGGAGCATCCGCTGGTAATCCAGACCGACTTTGGCACCAAGGACGGTGCCGTGGCGGCGATGAAGGGCGTGGCGATTGGGGTCAGCCCGAAACTGGCGATCTATGACCTGAGCCATGAAAACACGCCCTATGACGTCTGGGAGGGTGCGTACCGGCTAAAGCAGACCGCGCCGTTCTGGCCGGCGGGCACGGTGTTTGTTTCGGTGATCGACCCGGGGGTGGGCACGGAGCGCAAGGCCGTGGTCCTGAAGACGAAGAGCGGGCATTATTTTGTCGGCCCGGACAACGGCACCTGGACGCTGGTCGCCGAGGATCTCGGGGTCGAGGCGGTGCGGCAGATTGATGAGACGAAGCACCGGCGCGCGGGCTCGGAGGAATCCTACACGTTCCACGGACGCGATGTATTTGCCTACATCGGGGCGAAGCTGGCGGCGGGCGCGATCACCTTTGACGAGGTGGGGCCGCTCCTTGGGGCCAAGGTGGTGATGCTGCCGTACGAACGTCCGCGCGCCGACGGCTCGGCGTTGGTGGGCACGATTCCGGCGCTGGATTTCCAGTACGGCAATGTCTGGACGAATCTCGACGAGAAGGTGTTTGGGCGGCTGGCGCCGAAGATCGGCGACCGGTTTCGCGTGTCCATCGCGCATGCCGGCAAGGTGGTCTACACGGGCGAGCTACCGTATGTGCGCACGTTCGGCGATGTGCCGGAGGGCAAGCCGCTGCTCTATCTCAATAGCCTGATGTGCGTGTCGGTAGCCCTGAACATGGGGGACTTTGCGAAGCAGCACCAAATCGCGAGCGGCGCGGAGTGGAGCGTGCGCGTGGAAAAGGTGCAGCCATGAAGGCATACGTCTTGGGGGTGATGCTCATCCTGCTCGCCGGCTGCCAGTCGGCGCCGGCGGTGAAATCCACGTCGGAACAGGCCCGGTTCTACCTCGAGTCGGGGGAGGAGCCGACGGAGTTGCTCACGCTGCCCCAGAGCGGCCTGCAAATCTCGGTCAAACCCAAACCGGTCTTCACCGAGTATGACATCGTGAACGTGGAGATTGCGCAGGCGGAACTGGGTCAATGCCTGGCCATCCAGCTTACCCCGGAGGCCACGCGCGATCTTTACCGGCTCACTCTGGACAAGCAGGGCTCCCGGCTGGTGCTCGTGCTGGGCGGCGTGCCCTTCGGGGCGCGGCGCATGAGCGAGCCGTTGGACCAGGGCACGATCTTCGTGTTTCTCGAGGTGCCGGATACGGCACTGACGGCACTCGTCGCGACCCTGAAGGAAACCTGCGTGGCGCTGCATCCGCCGGCGGCGTTATGAGAATCACTGGGCGCATACTGCTCAGCCTGGCGCTGCTGGCGGGCGCGGGCGCGGGCGCGCGCGCGGCGGAGCGGGTCGAACTGGTCTGGCCGACACCCAATCCTGCCTGGGCGGAAGGTCGGCCGATCAGCGACTTTCTGCAGCATGCCGGATCCGGCGATCCCGAGTCGGGCGGCTTTGGCGGGGTGCGCAGCGGCGGGTCGCAGTTTCACGAAGGACTTGACCTGAAGTGCATCTCGCGGGATCGGCGCGGTGAGCCGACGGACAGCGTTTTTGCGGCGATGGACGGCGTGGTTCGGCACGTCAGCACAAGCGCCGGTGACAGCAGTTACGGGCGGTACATCGTGCTGGAGCATCCCGACCAGGTCCCGGCAATCTACACGCTTTACGCGCATCTCGCGCGCATTGCGCCCGGACTCTCGGCGGGCGACCGCATCAATCGCGGGCAGGTCCTCGGCACCATGGGCCACAGTTCGGGCGGCTATGTGATTCCGCGCGACCGCGCACACCTGCACTTCGAGATGGGCGTGATGGTCACGCGCGATTTTGCCTCGTGGTATGCCATGAAGAAATTCGGCAGCCCGAATGACCACGGTCTGTGGAACGGGATGAACCTGACGGGCTTTGACCCGCTGGATTTCCTCAACCTGTGGCGGGCGCGAAAGGTGAACACTTTTCAGGATTACTTTGCCCGGATGGAGCCGGCGGTCCGGGTGCGGATCGCGACCCGGCGCATCCCGGACTATGTGACACGGTATCCGTCCCTGCTAACCAAGCCGATGACGGCCGACGTGGCGGGGTGGGAGATCAAGTTCAACTGGACGGGGATGCCCTATGCGTGGACGCCGCTTTCCGTGATGGAGACGATCGGGCTGGCCCCGAATCAGCCCAAGATCGTGGACGTTGACGCGGCACTTGAGCGCCGCACCCGAAGCAAGAGCCTGACGGTTTCACGCCGGAACGGCTGGGTCACGGGCAAGGACCTGGAAACTGTCCTGCAGCAGCTGTTTGGGGTCCGCTGAAGTGGCCGCCGGTCAGCTCTGCGGTTTGAGCTGCGCGAGGAGGGAGTTGAAAGCGGGAAGTGCTTTCAAGCCGTCGAGGTCGGGGTCCTGCTGCATCCAGTCGAAATCGGTATAGCCGAGCGACACGGCCTGGTGGAGCGACTTGATCGCGGCGGACTTGCGCTTCAGGAGGGCGAGGCTGCAGGCGAGGTTGTAATGGGCGGTCGCGTTATTCGGGAGGAGTTTCACCAGCCGGCGGTCCATTTTCAGGCCGTCGGCGATGCGGCCGTGCTTGGTGTAGAGGCCGCCCAGCAGCTCGACGACCTCGGTGTACTGCGCATCGCGCTTCAGGACGGACTCAAAAAACCGCATCTCAAACTCAGGATCGTCGGTCTTGGCCATGACAGCTTCAGGAGGAGCGGCGCGGACACGTGCCGGTCAGCCGCAGGGTGTCGCAGCGGGCGCTGACCTGCAGGCGTTGGGAAACGGGGGTGAGGCCGAGCTTGGAGGACACGGTGTTGCCGTACCATTCCATGAAGGGCGCGCTGATCTCAAAGATACGGTCGCAGTCGAGGCAGACCACCTGGGCGACCTGGGTGCTGCCGCCGTCCCGGTTGGGATGGTAGAATTTCTCACCGGAGCCGATGTCCACTTCGCGCAGCAGGGCGCTCTCGGTCATGATGGGCAGGGTGCGATAGACCGTGGCGCGGGAGACGGAGTCATCGATCACACGGGCGTAATCCAGCAGCTGTTCGGCGGTGAAGTGATCCTTCTGGGCGAAGGCGGCGTCGAAGATCGCAAGCCGCTGGTTCGTCACCCGCAGGCCCTTCTGGGCCAGAAAACGTCGGAACTTGTCACGGGCTGCGGAGATGCTCACGGAGGCGACTGTTTGAACCGGGGCGGGGGGTGTCAATGCGTTCGTGGCCGGCGGGCGGAGACGGAGGGTCACCACGCAGGACAAAAAACGCGCGAAGGGCTCCGACCGATGGACTTCGTGGGGTTTCATGTTTTTCGCAGTTTAAAATCCGGCTCATGCTTGCGCGGAATGGTAGCGTCAGGCATCACCTCCCGAACATGATCGTCGGTGTTCATCCACTCGCGGGCTTTGACAAGCTCCTGCACTACCGCGTGCCGGAAGCGATGTGCGACGGCATTACGATGGGCTCGCTGGTGCGGGTGCCGGTCCTCAACGCGCTGCGGCTGGGCATCGTGGGGGAGATCGGGGCGCCGAAGGATTTTCCGGTGGAGCGGCTGAAATCCCTGGCCCAGGTCGTCCACCCGTTTCCCGCACTGCCGCCGGACTTGCTGGAGCTGGCGCGCTGGATGGCGGGCTATTACGCCTGCGGACTCGACAGCATCATCGAGACGATGCTGCCGGCGGCGGTGCGCAATGGTGCGGGGCTGAAGCAGGAGAAGCTGCTCTCCGTGGTGCGCAAGCTCACGCCGGAGGAGCTGGCGACCATCGAGAAACGCGCCCCGCAGCAGGCGAAGCTGTACCGGTTCCTGGTGCAGCAGTTCCGGCCGCAAAAAAAGTCCCTCGTGCTGGCGCGGCTCGACATTACCGCGGCGGTCGCGGCGGCGCTGGTGAAGCGAGGCGTGCTCAGCGAGGAGACGCGCCGGGTGGAACGCGTGGCCTACACCGATGATTTTGCCGGCGGTGAACTGGTGGCGTCACAGCCGCACGCCCCCAACGCCGAGCAGGCCGCTGCGATCGCGGCGCTCGACGGCGAACTGGCGGGCGGGAAGTTCGGGGTGTCGCTGCTGCACGGCATCACCGGCTCGGGCAAGACGGAGGTTTACCTGCGCGCGATCGCGAAGGCGCTGTCGGCGGGCGGCGGCGTGATTTTCCTCGTGCCCGAAGTGGCGCTCACCCCGCAGACGGTGGCCCGGCTGCGGTCGCGGCTCGAGGCCATCGCGCCGGACCACCGCTGCGTGGTGTGGCACAGCCATTTGTCGGAAGGCGAGCGGCTCGACGGCTGGCTGGCCCTGGCGACCGGCGAGGCGCGGGTGGTGGTGGGGGCGCGGTCGGCCGTGTTTGCCCCGGTGCAGAACCTGCGGCTGATCGTCGTGGATGAGGAGCACGAGCCCGCCTACAAGCAGGACGAGACCCCGCGCTATCACGGGCGGGATGTCGCGGTGATGCGGGCGAAGCTCAACCGGGCGGTCTGCCTGCTCGGGTCGGCGACGCCATCGCTCGAGAGTTTTGCGAACGCGCAGGCGGGCAAGTACAAGTTGCTGGAGCTGAAGGAGCGGGTGGATTTCCGCAAGCTGCCGCACATCGACATTGTGGACCTGCGGATCGAGGCGATGAAGCAGCGGGCGTTGCCGTCGTTGTCGGGCAAACTGGTCGACGCAATGCACGCGCGGCTCGAGCGCCGGGAGCAGACGATTTTGTTCATCAACCGCCGGGGCTATTCCTCCGCGATGCTGTGCACGAAGTGCGGTCACGTGGAGGAGTGTACGCATTGCAGCATCGCACTGACGTACCACCGGGCGGATGAGACGCTCCGCTGCCACCTCTGCGGCGTGCAGAAGAACGCCCCGTTGCGCTGCCCGAAGTGCGGCGCCCCGGAGATCCGCTGGCGCGGGTTGGGGACGCAGCGGGTGGAGGAGGCCGTCCGGCGGCTGGTGCCGCGGGCGCGGATCGAGCGGATGGACAGTGACACGATGGGCAAAAAGAACCGTTTTCGGGAGGTGCTCGCCCAGTTCCGCGCCGGCAAGATCGACGTGCTCGTGGGCACGCAGATGATTGGGAAAGGGCTGGACTTCCCGAATGTCACGCTGGTGGGCCTGATTGACGCCGACATCTCGATGCACATCCCGGATTTCCGGGCGAATGAGCGGACCTTCCAACTGCTCGTGCAGGTGGCCGGGCGTGCGGGCCGCGGCGACCGCGCGGGCGAGGTGATCGTGCAGACGTTCACGCCGCAGGCGTCAGCGATCCAGTATTCGCGTCACGCCGACTACGCCGGGTTTGCCGCGGAGGAGCTGAAACTCCGGAAGGATTTTCATTATCCGCCGTACCGGCACCTGATTCACCATCTCTTCCGCGGGAAAAACCCGGAGAAACTGCAGTTCTTCGCCGAGCAATGGGCGAAGCTGGTGGAGCTGGCGCTGGGCAACCGGGTGGAACTGCGCGGCCCGACGCCGTCGCCGATCGAAAAGATCAAGGACGAGTACCGCTGGCAGCTCTGGTATTTCACGCATTCCGTCACGAAGGTGGTGCCCGACCTGGCGAAGCTGCGGGCGGGGTTTGCCTGGCCGGATGACATCACTCAGGTGCTGGATATTGACCCGGTGAACCTGGGGTAGGCCGTGGGGGCTGCGCAAACTTACGTAGTGGTTTTCGGTAGCCACCTCACGACTGGGCCCCAAACTTACGCCATGGCTCTTTTGGGACCCACTTTTCCGCCGTGGAAAATGCCGCAACAGGTAGCGGAGCTGGACCCGGCTTCCCGCTCGATTGTGGCGCGCATGCGGATCATCGCGCTGGTCAACTGGATCATGTGGACCGCGGCGGGCTTCGTGCTCGGTGCGACCTATGTGCTGAATGTCGCCGGCACGCCGCATGACATGGAGTCCATCGCCTGGTACAAATTTGCCTTGGGCAGCGTGGTCTTCTGCAGCGGGGTGGTGGGCTGCTTCATCGGCTACCTGAACAAGGTGCTGATTGACTGGGCGCGGCAGGTGCTGACGCTGCTGGGAACGATCGCCAACAAGAAGTGAGGCGGCCCAGGTCCCGCCGAGGATGGCGGGACTTTTTTGTTCGCGGCGCCGGCGACCGCGCCCCAGAAACACCCGGATGAAGCTCTACTTCATGGGTATTTGTGGAACCGCCATGGGCAACGCCGCGCTGTTGGCGCGGGCGGCCGGACATGACGTGCTGGGCTCCGACACCGGGGTCTATCCGCCCATGAGCACGGTCCTGGCCGAGGCGGGGATCATGTTGCACGAGGGCTATGATGCAGCGCGGTTGGAGCAGCTCGCGCCCGACCTGGTCGTGATCGGCAACGCCCTTTCGCGGGGCAATCCCGAGATTGAGTGGCTGCTCGACACCCGGAAGATCCGTTTCATCTCCCTGCCGGCGATGCTGCACGAGTTCGTGCTCCAGGCCCGGCGGAACATCGTCATCGCCGGCACGCATGGCAAAACGACCACCACCGCCCTGACGGCCTACCTGCTGGGCGCGAACGGCAGTGAGGCGGGCTACCTGATCGGTGGCGTGCCGCTGGATCCGCCGTCGGGCAACCACCTGGGCGCGGCGGCGGCGCCGTTCGTGATTGAGGGCGACGAGTACGACAGCGCTTTCTTCGACAAGCGGAGCAAGTTCATCCACTACGCGCCGCACATCGCGGTGCTGAACAACCTAGAGTTTGACCACGCCGACATCTTTCGCGACCTCGCTGACGTGCAGCGGACATTCAGCCACCTGACGCGCATCGTGCCCCGGAACGGCTGGATCCTGCTGAATGGCGACGACGACAACCTCCGGGCGCTGGGCCCGCTCGGCTGGACCCACACGGCGCGCGTCGGCACGGGCGAGCGGAATGACCTGCGCATCGTGGATTTCACCGAAAAGGGTACGACGGTCACGTTCAAGCTGGTCTGGCAGGGCCGGACCTGGGGCGAGGTGAGCTGGAGCCAGCCGGGGCTGTTCAACGCCCGCAATGCCGCGATGGCCGCACTGGCGGCGGGTCTGGCGCTGTTTCCCGAGGATCCCACGCGCCTGAAGTTGGCCGCACTCACGAAATTCCGCGGCGTGAAACGCCGGCAGGAGCTGCTGATCGACACCGCGCAACTGAAGGTGATCGAGGATTTCGGGCATCACCCGACGGCGCTGGCGGAGACGCTGCACTCGCTGCGGAACCGTTATCCCGAGGCGCTGCTGACCGCGGTGTTTGAACCGCGCAGCAACACCGCCCGGACGAAGGTCATGCAGGCGGGTTTCACTCGGGCGCTCGGCACGGCAGACGAGGTGTTCATCGGGGCGGTCAGCCGGGCGGACAAATTGAAGGAGAGCGAGCGGTTCGACGTGGAGGCCGTCACGGAGCATCTCGAGACGCAGGGCGTGCAGGCGCACACGGCGGCCACGAACACGATGCTGCTCGCCGAGCTGACCGCGACGGTCCTCAAGCCCCAAGCCAAGCCGCAGGTGGTGATCTTTTTCACCAACGGCTCGTTCGACGGGATTATCGGGAAGTTCGTCGAGGCGGCGAAATAACCGGACGGACGATCCGGCCGGTCGGCGGACTCACTGCGCCTGCTTCGCGACCTTGTACGCGGCGGGCTTCTGGCCCTTGGGCAACGCGATCAGGTCGTAGTCGTGGTAGCCGGTGATGGCGACCTCCACGAACTCGCCGACGGGCAGCTCGCGCGACACGTAGACGCGACCGTCAATATCGGGAGCGTCGGCCTCGCCGCGGGCGACGCCGGCTTCCTCGACGAGCACCTTCAGGGTGTCGCCCACGCGGCTCTTGCTGACCTCGGCGGCGATTTGCTGCTGCAGGGCCATGAGCTTGTGCCAGCGGGCTTCCTTCACCTTGGCGGGAATCTGGTTTTCCATCTTGGCGCCGCGGGTGCCGTCCTCCTGGGAGTACCGGAACACACCCAGGCGCTCGAACTTCGTCTCGCGGATGAATTCGCAGAGTTCGTCCAAGTCGGCCTCGGTTTCGCCGGGGAAGCCGACGATGAAGGTGGTGCGCACGGCGATGCCGGGAATGCCGGCGCGGATGCGGCGGATGAGGTCGCGGATGTAATCGCCGCTGGTCTCGCGCTGCATGCGTTCCAGCATGGCGTCGCTGATGTGCTGCAGCGGGATGTCAATGTAGCGGGCGACCTTCGGGCACTCGGCGATGGTCTTGATGAGCTCGTCGCTCCAGTGCGCGGGGTGCGTGTAAAGCAGGCGGATCCAGAAGTCGCCCTCGAGGGCGTTGAGCTGGCGGAGCAGGGTGGTGAGGGCGGTGCCGCGCGAGGAATCGACGGGGGTGCGCGGATTCGGACGCTGCTCCCAGGTGTCCATGCCGAAGAAGGTCGTGTCCTGGGAAATGAGATTAATCTCCTTCACGCCCTCCTTCACGAGCTGGCGGGCCTCGGCGACGACGCTCTCGACGGTGCGGCTGCGGTGGCGGCCGCGGATCTGCGGGATGATGCAGAACGTGCACGGGTGGTTGCAGCCCTCGGCGATCTTGATGTAGGCGAAATGCTTCGGCGTGAGCCGGAAGCGGGGCGTGTCGTAGTCCGGGATGTAGGTCGAACGCGGCGTGACGAAGTTGTCCGGCACGGACGAGGCGCCGCGCTCCTTGGCGTAGAGGCCCGCGATGATGGGGGCGACCTTGGTGATCTGGTCGAGGCCGATGAACGCGTCCACCTCGTGGGCGAGCTCGCCGGACAGGTCCTTCGAAAAACGCTGCGACATGCAGCCGGCGACAATGAGCTTCTGCTCCTTGCGGCGCTTCTTCAGGCCGCGGTTCTGGTGCACCTCGAGGATGTGGCCGATGGACTCCTCCTTGGACGAGTCGATGAAGGAGCAGGTGTTGACGATGACGACGTCGGCCTTCTCGGCCTCGGGAATGACGACCATGCCCGCCTGATGGAGGTGGCCGATCATGATCTCGCTATCGACGAGGTTCTTGGCGCAACCGAGGGAGATGAGGCTGACCTTGATCATGGTGAGACCGGGGAAGAAAAAAACCGCGGCGCAGGGCCGCGGTTGGAAATTACGGAAGTAGGTCGCAGCCGGTTACTTCTTCTTGGGGGCGGCGGCCTTAACGCGCGCTTTGCGGCGCTTCAGGTAGGCAGCGCGACGTTTACGTTTGATGTACTTGTTGAGTTGTTGGCCCATGGTGGTGTGAAGTGAAAGGAACAGCATCCCGGGCGGGGCGGGGCGAGTCAAGTTTCCAGTCCAAGTATCGAATTTCCCTCGCGGCGCCAGCGGTAGACCAGCGGCTCCTTGGTTCGGTCGAGCTGCTTGTAGAGCGCCGGGTCGGAGCGCTTGAGGAGCGTGAGCTCGGCGAGGCCGGTGGCATCGCAGTTGAGCATGCGGGCGTACGGTTTGAAGTGCTCCGGCCGGCCGATGATGCGGGATAGGCCGGCCGGAGCGGCCGTGGCGGGAGACCGGTCGAGCGCGAGGAAGCAATAGGGCAGGCTGCGGAGGTCGATACCGGCGCGCTGGCCGAATTTCACCCAGTCGGAATTGGCGAAAATCTCGCTGGGCGCGGGAGCGAAGTGGTGGCACCAGTCGCGCTTGTTGCCGGCGGCGAGGACAGGACAGGCGTTCGGGTGGGTGCAGGGTGCGACCACGGTGAAGTTAGGGCGGAATTCTTCCCGCAGTACCCCGAGCGAGCGGCTGACGGCGTGGGTGCCGGGTTCGACCCAGAGGACGGCCTCGGCGCGGGCGATCAGGGCGCGCAGGCCATCGAGGGCCTCGGGTGGGAGCTCGTTGAGCACGTGGCTGATGATGAGCAGGCCGACGGGTTCCTCGGACGCCTGGAATCCGGGCGTGGCCTGGGCGACGTTTAAAGCCGGAAAGGCCTGGGTGGCGGCCTCGACGGCGAAGTCGCCGGCGACAGGCGAGTGGTCCCAGACGAGGAGGGAGTCGAAGCGATCCGCCCCGAAGAATGAAATCACGCGCCGGGCGGCGATCCCGCTGCCGCAGCCCCAGTCAAAGACGGAACGCGAGGTGGGTGACCAGCCGCGTTGCTTCAGCTCGCGCAGGACATGGTCCCATTTCCAACCGATCCGCGCACCATACGTGAAGTCGTAGCTCGCGAGGTCGCTGGTGGACTTCCAATAGGGCCCGGAATTCGGGGCTCCCTCGAGGAACCCCGCACGCAGCCGGTCGAGGGCGGGCCAGTCGAGATCTTCCCACGTCATGGCATCGGAAGGTTTTCACTTATTAAGTGAAAACGACAATGAGTCCCGGAGGTCATGGGGCGAGGCTCACCCCGAGGTGGGTGGCGAGACGCTGGGTGTGGATGCCGTAAAAGGCCGCGAAGGCACGCAGGCGGGCGGCGGCGGCGGGTTCGCCGGGCGGGCGGACCTTGATGGCGGAAATCATCAGGTTCTTGGCGGTGTGCTCAGTGGAGATGAACTCGAAGACCTTGGTGCGGTAGCCGGCCCACTCGAGCAGTTGGGCGCGCAGGGCGTCGGTGACAAATTCCGTATGGCGCTCCTGAAAAATTCCGTGGCGCAGCGCGTCCGTGAGCACCGGCGGGGCGGTGAGCTGGGGCCGCAGCTCCTTCTGGCAGCAGGGGGAGACGACGATGAGCGTGGCGCCGGCGGCAATGCCCTGGGCAAGTGCGTCATCGGTGGCGGTGTCGCAGGCGTGCAGGGCGATGAGGACGTCGGGAGGATTTTTGAGTTTCGAGTTTCGAGTTTCGACTTGGTAAGAATCGATCTGGCCGGCGGTGAACGTGAGGTTGGGGAGGTTGTTTTCGCGGGCGACGCGGTTGCAGAGGTCCACCAGCTCGGGGCGGGCTTCGATGCCGCGGACCGCGGTCTGGTCGCCGAGGAGGGCGGCGACCGCGAAGGTGAGGTAGCCTTTGCCCGAGCCCATATCGATGATCTGAAGCGGTCGTCCTTCCTTCGCCGTGACGACGGGGGGCACGCCCGGGACGAGTGACGGGGTGTAGAGCCCGGCGTCGATGAGGAGGTGGCAGAGGAGCTCGGTGAATTTCTGGATCTGGCGGAATTTGTCGGCCATGCCGTCGCGGGGCTGGCCGCGGTTGTTGGTGACGCCGAGTCCACTCAACCAAGGCGCCGTGGCGGGAATCAGGTGGCCCTTGGCACGATCATGTGGCGCCGGTGCCGCCGCCGTGGCCGCGGACTGCTTCACGCGCAGGCGGGCGGAGCCGTCGGGCTGGCATTCGAGCTGGGCGGTTTGGGTGGCGGTGAAGAGGTGGGCGTCAAGGAAGGCGGCGCCAATGAGCGGCTCGATCAACACCAGACCCCCGGCGGGCGGATGGTTTTTCGTGATGTCGCGCGTGGCGTGGCGCCAGACGAAGGCCAGGTGCGAGCCGGTTTTTAGCGCGACCGGGCGCACGAGAAGGTTCTGCAGCGTGGCGTCGGCGCCGCGGTGCTTGCCCAGCGTGAGCTTGAGGAGGGTGCCTTCCTCGACGGCCGCGTGGAGCAGGGCGAGAAACTTGGCGCGATTATCCGGGGTGGCGCTCAAGTTAGGGGAGGTACTCGGTGGTCATGACGGTGGCGGTGGTGAGCTTGCCCTTCGGCAGCATGTCGAGGTCCTCCATCTGCTTGATCTGCGTGGTGAAGCGCGCGGGGTCGAGCCGCCCGATTTGCTTCGGCCCGCCGGACGCATCGCGGCCGGTGACGAGTTTCTCGTCGATGATCATCTTGCGGGAAAAGGCCATGAACTCGTCGGTGTTGTTGGAGTTGGCGTTTTTCAGCGCCAAGTGGGCGGGGGTCGGGTCGCCGGTCACGTAGTCCTGCCAGCCCCGGATATAGGCGCGGAGGAAGGCCTTGAGCTCGGCGGGATGTTCGCGGGCAAACTTCTTGTTGGTGATGAGCACGGCGTAGGCGCGGAACCCGGCGTCCCACGTGGAGAGGAAGCGCGGCATCTGGCCGCCGGCTTGGACGATGTGGTAGGGCTCGGCGATGAAGTAGCCCTGCTGGATGGCCTCCTTGTTGCCCATGAAGGCGGCGACGGAGAAATTCTGCGGGACGACCGAGACGGTGAGGCCGTATTTTTTCTGGAGGAACTTGAGGAACGCCCATTCGGGACGGGCGATGATGGCCTTGCCCTGGAGGTCCTCGAACTTGCGGACGGGACTGCCCGCATTGACCAGCAGGCCGGAGGGGTCGTCCTGGAACACCGCGGCAAACTGCACGATGGGCAGGCCCTCGGCCTGCTGCAGAAGGGTGTTGGTGCTGTCGGCCTGCCCGATGTCGGCTTGCCCGGTGGCGATGCGTGGCATGACATAGGCGTTGGGTCCGCCGGGCATGATGGTCACGTCGAGGCCCTCGTCGCGGAAGAAGCCGCGGGCCTGGGCCTGGTAAAAGCCGCCATGCTCGGGTTCGGCGACCCAGTCGAGCTGGACGGTGATCGGGATGAGCGGCTTCTTGCCGGCGGCCAGGGCGGCGGCCGGGAGCAGGAGGGCGAAGGTGAGCAGGTGGCGGGTTTTCATGGGAAAATCAGTTATCGGTGCGCTCATAAGAATCGTGCCACTGGTGCAAGGCGAGCCAGCTGAGGCCCACCACGACGGCGACGAAGACAAAGCCCAGCACGCAGGTGACGGCGGCGGTGGCGAAGAGCGCGGGGTATTTCGCCTGGCTGGAGTAGATGATGGCCTGGAAACCGAGGCCGCCCCCGTCGCCGGCGGAACTGCCCGCGGTGTAGTCGCCGACCAGGGCGCCAATGGGGGCGAGCGTGGCGGCGATGCGCAGGCCGGTGAAGAAATAGGGCAGGGCCGCGGGCGCGCGAAGCAGGAAGATTTCCTGCGGACGGGTGGCGCGGTACATGCGGAAAAGTTCGACGATATTGCGGTCGGTGGAAACGAGTCCCTGGGTGGTGTTCACCACGAGCGGGAAAAAGCAGATGAGAAAGGTGATCACGACGACGCTCTTCAGGCCCGGCCCGACCCAGAGGATGAGGATGGGGGCGAAGATGATGACGGGGATCATCTGCAGCATCATCAGGTAGGGGTAGAGGCTGACGCGCACGAGGGAGGAGACCGAGAGGGCGAGGGCGAGCAGGGAGCTGATGGCGATGGCACCGACGAAGCCGAGCAGCGCCCCCTCGGCGGTATTGAGCGCGGCGTGGGCGAGGTCGGCGCCGTTGGTGCGGAAGGCGCCGATGATTTCACCGGGTGACGGCAGGAGGAACTGCATGTCCTCCGACAGGGAAAACCGCACGGCATACCAGACGGCGATGAAGAGGACGCCGGTCGCGGCGGGGAGCAGGAGATTGAGGAGGCGCTTGGACATCGGCGGTCAGGTGTCGGCGGTTTCGACCGAGCGCAGGAGGCGGGAAACCTCGGTCACGAGGTCGTGATATTCCCGGGAGAGCCGGGTGGCCGCGGTGCGTGGGTAGGCGAATGGCACGGCGATCTCGGTGTGCACGCGGCCGGGGTTGGCGGACATCACGAGGATGCGGCTGGAAAGAAACACGGCCTCCGCGACGGAATGGGTCACAAAGAAGGCGGTCCACGCCTGCGCTTCACGGATGGCGAGCAGCTCCTCGTTGAGGTGCTCGCGGGTCATCTCATCGAGGGCGCCGAAGGGCTCGTCGAGCAACAGCAGCTTGGGCGAGAGCGACAGGGCGCGGGCGATGGACACGCGCATTTTCTGGCCGCCGGAAAGCTGGCGCGGATGGGCGTGGGCCCGGTCAGCCAGGCGGACGAGCTCGAGGACGCGCGCACATGTGGCGAGACGCTGGTCGGCCGGGACCCCACGCAGTTTCAACGGCACGCCGACATTCTGGGCGGCGGTGAGCCAGGGCAGCAGGGTCGGCTCCTGGAAAACGAAGGCGAGTTCGGCGGCGGCTTCCTCGGGCGTCCGGCCGTCTATGAGCAAGGAGCCGCCGGTCAGGGGGCTCAGGCCCGCGATGAGGCGGAGCAGGGTGGATTTGCCGCAGCCGCTGGGGCCGATGAGACTGATGAAGTCGCCCGGCGCGGCGGCGAGATTGATGCGGTCGAGCACGACCGAACCCTCGCCGTAGCGCTTGGTCAGGTCGTGGAGATCAACGAGGGGCGTCGCAGCCATTGGGGCGCGAAACATAGGCGGGGTCGGCCCGAGCGCAACCCCCACCTTCGCAAAGTCTATGCCGGGCAAGGCTCACTTCAGTTTTGCGAGGGAGTCCGCGGCCAGCTTGAACTCCGGGTCCAGCTTGAGCGAGGTCTCGTAGGCGACGCGGGCGGCAGCGGAGTCCTGACGTTTCTCCGCGATCACGCCGAGGCGCCAGTGGACGGCGGCATGGCCGGGCTCGTTCTTGGCGGGAGTCAGGTCGAGGCAGCGGCGGAGGGCCTGTTCGCCGCGGTCGAGGCGGAGGCCGGATTGGGCGGCAGTCCGGCCGATGGAATACAGCGCGAGGTAATTGTCGGGGTGCGTCCTGAGCAGGTTCTCAAAGACCGCGAAGGCGTCCTCAAATTTCTTATCTTTGACATAGAGCGCCCCATAGACGTCCGCGCCCATGACCGGGTCGCGTTTCTTGATTTCCGCGGCTTGCTCATAGGCCTTGCTCATGCCGCCGCCGGCAAAGGTCGGTGCCTGCCGGTAATAGGACACCAGCCCATTGCGGGCGAGGAGGTTGTCGGGGTTGAGCTGCACGGCTTTTTCCAGCGCGGCCTGACATTTTTTCGCGAGGCCCAGCTGGGAAAACAATCCGGCCTTCCCGGCGGCGGCCCCATAGGCGTCGCCCAGATCCATGAAATAGTCCGAGTTGGTTGGCGCGAGGATCGTGGCCTGCTCGAGCTGCTTGATGGACTCGTCGATGTCGTTGCGCTTCATCGCGAGCAGGCCGAGGTAGGAGTGCGCCGCGGCGTTGGCGGGATCGGTCACGGTGATCTGCTCGAAGGCGGCGCGGGCCTCGGGGTACTGCTTGGACTTGTAGAGACTGACGGCGACGTCGCTGGGCGCCGCGGCCCGCAGCAGCGCGGCGCTGACGGCGAAAATAACAAGGAGGCGGGGGCTCATGGGGATGAGACAGAATCGCTGGGAAAGGTTTACTGGGGCGACACAAAAACCGCCGCGAGCGGGCAGCCGTTACTCGTAACGCAGGGCGTCGATCGGATCGAGCAGTGAGGCCTTCCGGGCGGGATAATAGCCGAAGATCATGCCGACGGCGGCGCTGAAGAAAAAGGCGATGACCACGGCGGTCGGCGAGACGAGGGTGGGCCAGCCCTTCAGGTGGGAGACCAATTCGGACGCGCCGATCCCGGCCAGGATGCCGATGCTCCCGCCGAGGACGCTGAGCACGATGGACTCGGTGAGGAACTGAAGCTGGATCTCCCGGCCATGGGCGCCGACGGCGAGGCGGATGCCAATTTCACGGGTGCGCTCGGTAACGGAGACGAGCATGATGTTCATGATGCCGATGCCGCCGACGATGAGGGAGACGCCGGCCACGGCGCCGAGCAGGCCGGTCATGGTGTCGGCCGTGGCGGTGGCGGCCTGGGCAATTTCCACTTGGCTGCGGACGGTGAAGTCATCGCTGCCCTCCGCGGTGCGGTGACGCTGGCGGAGCAGGGCGACGATGTCGTTTTGGGCGAGGGTCATCGTGTCGGGTGAGGACGCCTGCACGCTGATGGAGCGCAGCATGGTCTGCTTGGACACCCGGCGCATGGCGCTGGTGTAGGGGACGATGACGAGGTCGTCCTGGTCCTGGCCCTGGACGGAGAGACCCTTGGCGGCGAGAATCCCCACGACCTTGAACGGCTGAGCCTTGATACGGAGGATCTGGCCGACCGCGGAGCCATCGGGAAACAGCTGGGTGGCGATCGTTTGGCCGATGACGCAGACCTTGCCGACGCTGCGGACATCGGCCTCGGAGAACATGACGCCGTCGGAGAGCGGCCACACCCGGATGGTGAGGTAGTCGGCACCCTCGCCGAGGATCTGCGTGGACCAGTTGAGGCCGTTGGCCAGGATTTGCGCGGAGGTGCGGACCTCGGGGCTGACGCCGATGATCGTGGTGACCTCGCGCTTGATGGCCTCGGCGTCCTCGACCGTCAGCGTGCCGGCGCC
The DNA here is from genome assembly GCA_903839035.1 of uncultured Opitutia bacterium. GTDB lineage: Bacteria > Verrucomicrobiota > Verrucomicrobiia > Opitutales > Opitutaceae > Opi-474. Next base: position 39,483 of record CAIMAQ010000041.1, on the reverse strand, counting down.
GAACGCGCCGGAGCGCGCGCCGCCCTGGTTGAAGCTGCCGGAGAACACGAGGAGGACATTTTCGCCGAGCGAGGCGATCTGGGCCTCGACCACGGACTTCGCGCCGTTGCCGATGCTGACCATCGCGATGACGGCGCCGACACCGACGATGATGCCGAGCGCGGTGAGCAGGGAGCGCAGCACGTTGCGACGGAGGGCGCGGAAGGAAACGGTCAGGGTGGAACGGAGGCGCATGGCTGAAAGCCGGGTAATGGGTGCTGGGCTGTGGGCCGGAAGTAGTCAGGCGGTGAGCTTGGCCGCGGCCTCGGCTTCGTGGAGCCTGCGGAGTTCTGTGTCGGCGATGAGGCGGTCGGTGACCTGGACGTCGCTGACGACCTTGCCGTCGCGCATGATGAGGTTGCGGCGGCAGTAGCGGGCGATGTCGAGCTCGTGGGTGACCATGACGATGGTGATACCCTGGTCATTGAGCTTTTGGAACACCCCCATGACCTCGATGGCGGTCTTGCTGTCGAGATTGCCGGTGGGTTCGTCGGCGAGCAGGACCTGCGGGTTGTTGACGAGGGCGCGGGCGATCGCGACGCGCTGCTGCTGGCCACCGGAAAGCTGGCTGGGAAAATGGTCGGCGCGGTCGGCCAGGCCGACGATCGCGAGGCAGTGTTCGGCGCGTTCCTGCATATCGTGGTGGGAGATCCGGCGGCGGCCATAGAGCATGGGCAGCTCGACATTTTCCAGCGCGGTGGTGCGGGAGAGCAGGTTGAAACCCTGGAAGACGAAGCCGAGCTTCTCGTTGCGGAGGTCGGCGAGCTCGTTGCGGTCGAGGCCGGCGATGTCCACGCCGTCGAGCAGGTAGCGCCCCGACGTCGGCCGGTCGAGGCAGCCGAGGGTGTTCATGAGCGTGGATTTGCCGGAGCCACTGGCGCCCATGACGGCCATGAATTCGCCCTTGTGCAGCTCGAGGGTGACGCCCCGGACGGCGTGCACCTTCACCTCGCCCGAATCGTAGATGCGGTGGATGTCCTCAAGTTTGACGACGGCGGGCATGCGGAGGCGCGGCGGAGCTTAGAACCGGCGCTGCTGGCTGCCGCTGAACGGATTGGTCGTCGGGACGCCGGGTTTGGCGCCGGGAATGATGGCGGAGGTGACGACTTGATCGCCCTCCTTGAGTCCCTCGAGAATCTCGGTGTAGGTACCGTCGGTGATGCCGAGTTTGACCGTGGCGGCATCCAGCTTGGGTGCGACGGAGTCCGAGCGGGTCAGAGTATAAAGCGTGCGGGTGACGGGGGCGTTGCTGTCACCGCCGCCGAAGCGACCGGCGGGCAGCTCGATGCCGCGTTCCTTGGCGAGTTCCTTGATGCGAGTGATGACCTCGGGGGTGGGCGGACCGTTGCCGCGGACAAAGCCCGCGTCGCGCATCAGCTGCTGGAACTGGGCGCGGCGTTCCTCGTCGGTCAGCGGCGTGGGTGCAGGTACGGCGGCGCCGCCGGGAGCCGCGGCGTCGGCGGGCTTGGCGGGCATCAGGGAATCGGGAATCCGGGCGCGCAGGGCACTGTTGGGGATTTTGAGGGCACCGACATGGTTGGCGATGGTGATGGACACCGTGGCGGTCATGCCGGGTTTGAGTTTCAGGTCGGTGTTCCGGACATCGATCATGGTGTCGTAGACGACCACGTTCTGGGTGGTTTTGGGCGAGTTGCGGATCTGCGACACGACGCCGCGGAAAGTGCGGTTGGGAAAGGCGTCGACGGTAAATGTGACCCGCTGCTGTTCCTGGACGTTGCCAATGTCCGCCTCGGAAATTGCCGCGTCGATCTGCATTGTGGTGAGGTCGTTCGCGATTTGGAAAAGCACGGGGGCGCTGAGGCTGGCGGCGACTGTGTTGCCGACGTCCACGCTGCGCGAGATGACGCTGCCATCGATTGGTGAGTAGATGGTGCAGCGGTTCAGGTTGACCTGGGCGGTGTCGAAGTTGGCGCCCTGGATCTTCACCTGGGCATCAGCCTGTGCGAGCTGGGCGACGGCGGTGTCGAGGTCGCTCTGCGGAATGAGGTTCTGCTTGAAGAGGGTCGCGGCGCGGTCCGCGTTGGCCTTCATCAGCGCGTAGTTGGCCTTGGCGTTGGCGAGCTGGCCCTCGGCCTGCTTGAGGGCGGTCTGATAGTTGGACGGGTCGATTTCCGCGAGGACCTGGCCCTTTTTGACCGGGGAATTCCAGTCCACATAGAGCTTGGCGACGTTGCCGGAAATCTGGCTGCTGACGTCCACGGTGGTGACGGCCTGCAGGGTGCCGGTGGCGGAGACGGTCTGGATGACGTCGCCCCGCGTGACGGGCGTGGTGGTGAACTCGGGGGCCTTTTCGGCCGACTGCTGCCAGAAATACCAGCCACCAGCCGCCACGGCGGCGACAATGACCAGCAGGACGATCAGACCGCCAGAATTCTTCGATTTAGCCATGGAAATTAGAGATAGAATACCCGGAGTGAAACATGGCAACCCTAACCCTCCGATGAAGGAGGAACCGGAGACTGCCTGAGCATGGAGAATGACGCGGCTCTGCGCCGGCTGGTTACGGCTGGCTGGGGCGGCGGGAAATCTTGTTGCCAGTGCGGGAGGCGGAAACTTGGTTGCAGTCCACCCGACCATGAAAATCCTTCCCCGCTGGTTCGCCCTGCTCCCCGCCCTGTTGCTCCTCACGCCGGTTCGCGCCGAGGAGGACAAGCCGGACGCCAAGTTAGAGAAGATCGAGGCTCCCGGCTCCGACAAAAAGATCGAGGCCAAGGAGAAGGAGCCGGTGCTTTCTGTTACCGAGCATGAAATCACGATCGGCGGAAAGCTGATCAAGTACCGGGCGACGGCGGGCTACCTCGTGCTGAAGGACGCCAAGGACAAGCCGCGCGCGAATATTTTCTTCACTGCCTACACCAAGCTCGGCGAGTCCGACCCGGCCAAGCGGCCGCTGACCTTCTCATTCAACGGGGGTCCGGGTTCCTCCTCGGTCTGGCTGCACCTCGGCATGCTCGGGCCGAAGCGCGTCGTCATGACGGACAAGGGCGAGTCGCTGCCGCCGCCGTACAAGTGGGTGGACAACGAGTATTCGTGGCTCGACCAGACGGACCTGGTGTTCATCGACCCGGTCTCGACCGGCTACAGCCGCGCGGCGAAGGACGTGGACGCGAAGCAGTTCCACGGGTTCACGGGCGACATCGAGTCGGTGGGCGAGTTCATCCGGCTGTGGACCACGCGCAACCAGCGCTGGGCCTCGCCGAAATTCCTCGTGGGTGAAAGCTACGGCACGACGCGCGCGGCCGGCCTGTCCGACTACCTGCAGCGGAAGTATGATTTTTACCTCAACGGAATCTGCCTGATCTCCTCGATCATGAACTTCCAGACGGCGCGGTTCGCGCCGGGCAACGACCTGCCATACGAGCTGTTCCTGCCGACGTACACGGCGGCGGCGTTTTATCACGGCAAGCTGAAGGGCGAGCTCGCGCAGGACCTGCCGAAGACCCTCGCCCGCGTCGAGGAGTTCGTGCGGAAGGATTACACCCTCGCGTTGATGCAGGGTGACGCGCTGCCCGCCGCGGAGCACCAGCGGATCGCGGAGGCGCTGGCCGCATTCACGGGCCTGCCGCTGGAACACGTGGAGGAGAAGAACCTCCGGATCGATATCTTCGACTTTGTGACGCAATTGCGTCGCAGCGAGCACCGCACAATCGGGCGGCTGGACAGCCGGTTCGTAGGCATCACGGACAGCGTGGACGGTTTCTTTGACCCGAGTCTCGAGGCGATCAACGGCGGTTACACGACGGCGTTGAACGACTACATGCGGCGGGAGCTGAAGTATGAGAACGACCTGCCGTACGAGATTCTCACGGGCGCGGTGCAGCCTTGGAGCTACAGCAATGTGGAGAACGAGTATCTCAACGTCGCGGAGACGCTGAAGAAGGCCATGACGAAGAACCCGTTCCTCAAGGTCTGGATTGCGAACGGCCATTACGATCTCGCCACACCGTACTTCGCGACGAAGTACACGGTGGAACACATGGGACTGGATCCGGCGATCCGGGATCACATCACGCTCACCTACTACGAGGCGGGCCACATGATGTATATCGAGAAGCAGTCGCGCGTGAAGCTGAAGGCCGACTATGACGCCTTCCTGGATGCGACGCTGAAATCTGCCGGCGTGCGGTGAGGCCCGCCCCTAGGGCGATCTAGCGCTTGTACGCGATCTTCAGGGCGGCGGCGACGTTGGGCGGGACGAAGTGGGAGACATCGCCGCCATACTTGGCGACCTGCTTCACGAGCGAGGAGCTGGTGTAGCTGAACTGCTCGTTGGGCATCACGAAGATGGTTTCGATCTGGGGCTTCAGGTGCCGGTTCATCAGGGCCATGTTGAACTCGAACTCGAAGTCGGTCAGGGCGCGGAGGCCACGGATGATGGCGTCAGCTTCATGGGCGATGCAGAAGTCCACCAGCAGGCCACCAAAGGGCGTGAGGGTGACATTGGGGAACTTGGCCACGTTCGGCCGCAGCATCTCGAGGCGCTGTTCCGGGGAGAAGAGCGGGTCCTTGCCCGGGTTGTCGGCGACGGCGACGGTGACGCGGTCAAACAGCTTCGCGGCGCGGCCCAGTACGTCGAGATGGCCGTAGGTGATGGGGTCGAAGGTGCCGGGGTAAATGCAGTGGTGCATGGGGAGCGACGGCAGCAAGGCAGGAAACCCGCTGCGGGGAAAGCGGAGAATGGCGGCCCATCGGTGCAGTTCCGTGATTGCCTTGTGAAACCCCGACCGTGCATAACGCTGTTTCTGGCCGAATGAACCTCCCCAACATCATCACCCTGTCCCGCATCCCACTGATGTTCGTCATCGTCGGGCTGATGTATTGGGACCACCTGGGGGCGGCCTCGGCCGCGTTCTGGATCTTCATCCTTTGCGCCATCGGCGACTGGCTGGACGGCTATCTCGCCCGCAAGCGGAACATGGTGTCGACCTTCGGCAAGCTGATGGATGCGCTCACCGACAAGATCATGGTCGTGGGCATCGTGATCGCACTGGTGAACAAGCAGGAGATCCCGGTGGCTTTCGCGCTCATCACGATGTGCCGGGAATTCCTCATCACCGGCATGCGCATGGTGGCGGCGTCGAAGGGCGTGATCGTGGCGGCCGACGGCGGCGGCAAGTCGAAGACGGTGACGCAGCTGATCGCCCTGGGCTTTCTGCTCGGCGCGCCGATGGCCGGACGCGACTGGGCGCACCTGTTCCCGTCGCTCAACCTGACGCAGTTTGTGGAATACGTGGCGAAGACGGGGCTCGTTATCTTCATTATCGGCACCTTCCTGGCGGTGTGGTCGGGCTGGCGCTACGTGGTGCGGTACAAGGACGTGGTGTTCACCGACGCCGACAAATGAAGCTGCAGCAGCCGATCTGGCCGCGCTTTCTGCCGACGCACGTGGTGCTGAACCTCGCCCGGCTGGGGCCGATCGGCGCCCGGTTGCCCGCTCCGGGCACCTGGGGCTCGGTGGCGGGCCTGCTGTATTTCACAGTGTTCTTTTATCCGCTCGGGACCGTGGCGACGGTGCTCTTGAGCCTGCTGGCCTGCTATCTGGCGGTGGCGCTGTGCGGCGAGGCGGAGTTCCGGCTCGCGCGGAAGGACCCCGGCGAGGTGATCCTCGATGAATTTGTCGTGATGCCGCTGTGCTTTCTGGGCTGGCATTTCCTCGTGGGACCGTGGCCGCCGTGGGCGATTTTCCTCTCGGGTTTGGCGCTGTTCCGGTTCTTCGACATCCTGAAACCGCTTGGCATCCGCAAGCTCCAGGACCTCCCAGGAGGTTGGGGCGTGGTGGTGGACGATGTGGCCGCGGCCCTCGCGAGCTGTGCCACGATGCACCTCGCGAAGCTGGCCTGGGTCCACTTTGCGCGGTAGGCGCGGGCCGGTCAGGAGATTGCGAGGTGCGGTGAGCTGACGAACGCGCCGCGATCATCCTCCACGCTGAGATAACAGACCGTAACGGCGTCAGGGAGATCGGCGGTGATCAGGCCGCCTTCGAGACGGGCGGGTGAGCTGAGCCAGTGCCGTTCCTGCCAGCGGCCCGCGTCGGCCGTATAATGCAGGGAGGCCGAAGTGATCGGCCGGTGGTGGGTCCAGCGGGCGCGGAGGCTGCGGCCGGCAAGTTGGGTTGGGCTGATGACCGGTAGCGGTTCGCCGCCGCGCAGGTGCTGGTCGGCGAAGACCGCAATCTCGCCGGGGGCGATGCCGTGTTCCTGGCTGTGCTCCATCCCGACACGGACGCAGAACGTGACGGAAGATTGCGGCAGGGCGTAGGTCTTTGCCACGCTGTCCAGCGGGTAGGCGAAATCGTTGGCGCCGGAAACGAAGAGCATGGGCACCGTGGCCGCGGGCAGATAAACGGACGGGTCGCACCGCTTGTGCCACGTGAGACGCTCGGCCGGAGTCATCGCCGCAAACCGGTCCATCCAGACCAATGCACTGTTGGTCTGGAGATAGCCGCAGCCGTAAACGGGGATGGCACAGGCCAGGCGCGAGTCGAGGCTGGCGGCGATGCAGGTCAGATAGCCACCCCAACTGACACCCGTAATGCCGATGCGGGCGGGATCGACCGTGGCAAAACCCCGCAGGAGGGTATGTGCGCGCAGGACCGCGGCGACCGCATGATAAGTCCACGAGTCGGCCCAGGTGGCTGTGGGATCGAAAATGACAGTGTCGTCCATCGCCGGGCCCCGCCGGGTGAGCGGGCTGCGATGCGCCCCGCAGCCGTTGAGGTCCATCGCGATCGCGGCGTAACCGCGCTGCACCCAGAATTCGACCCAGCTGCGGAATGCGGCGCCGAGTCCGCCATGGACACAGACCATGCCGGGGACACGGCCGGGGCTTCCCGGCGGGATGCCGATGTAGGCGAAGACCTCGGTGGGCCGGCCCGCATACGGCTCGTGTTCAAAGAGGAGGGACGAAACCGGACCAACCGTCTCCAGTACGCGATACTTGACCTGCGCAAAAAGCCGCGGCCGGTCCCAGTTGGCCAAGGGGTCAGTGGGGGCCGGCTTCACGTCCTAGCGTTTGGCTTTGTAGTTAAACTCCACCCGCACACTGCCGCTCGCGCCCAGCTCATGGCCATCCGGACCCCAGATGGACCAGCCGCCGACGGTCGCGGTCAGCCGGGTGTGACGGCCCTGCCACCGGGTTAGCGGAAACACAATCGCGGGCCGCAGGCCAAAGACCTGGTGGCTCTCATTGCTGAACAGGGCGGTGGAGCTGTAGCTGGCGGTCAGCAGGGTCTGGAATTTCTTCCAATCCCGCGCGAGGCCGCCGGAGAGGGTGGATGAGTTGGAGTGGAGCTGATTCCGGCCGAAATTCGCGGGGAGGTTGGTGGAGCTCAGCAGATCGATCCCCAGCGTGCTGTAACCCACTAGGTCAAAGTCAGGCATCAGAAGTTTGGAAACTGCGACATAGGGCACGGTATGCTGGTAGCCGTCGCTCAGATCACGCGGCGGACGGCTGAGCGGGGTGATGAAATCCACGCCCGTGCTCCAGGACAGGTCGGGTGAAGTGGGGGAAGTCTTGGGGGTCTCGTATTTGATGCCGGTATTCAGCCGGTCGAAACCGTAGCCCGCCGACCCGGCCAAGCCGTGGGTGAAATAGCCCTCCACCTCCACATGGGCCTGATAATCCACGTCGATTTTGGCCCGGAGGCCCAGTGGGACGCGCATGTAATCCTTGTGGACCAGATCGCCGAAGTGCGGGCTGCTGTAGAACTGAAAGATGTCATGGGGCATGAAGTTCGACAGGCCGAACCGGGAAAAATCCGGCAGACGGTCGAGCAGTTCGCCCAGGTTGGAAAGCGAGGTCGCCTGGGACGGCACGGTGGATTGCGCCTGGCCGGTAACAACCATGAGACCCAAGGCCAGAGTCAGTCCGGCAAATCGAAGGTAGCGTTGAAGGTGCATGGCGGGTCAGGGCAGAATCTGAAGGTTTTCCGCCGGCAGTTTCACCAGCAGTCCCTGCTGGAGCACATCCACGGCGAGCACAACGCCCTGGGGATTGGCGGGGTCGTCCACGAAACCCTCGAGTCCGCGCAGCGGTCCGCCGACGATCTTCACCCGGCGGCCGCGGGTGAGCAGCGGGCGAACGCTCAGTTCATAACCGGAGGCCACGATGGCGCGGACCTCCTCGACCTGGCGGAGAAAGCGGGCCTCGTCCTCGATCTCAATCGCCCGGGCGATGAGGTCCTGCTGGTAGATGCGCGCCTTCCGCAGGGCGGAAACCTGCACGAAGACGTAGCCGGCGAAGAGGGGCTTGGTGAATTTTTTGGTCGACGCACCGTAGCGGCGCACGCTGGTGATCAGCGGCAGATAATGGGACAGCTCCTCGGCCGCGAGCAGGGCGGCGAGCTTTTTTTCGCACCGGGGCCGGGTGTGGCAGACCAGCCAGCGCGGTTCCGCGAGGTCGGTCTCGACGAGTTGGGGGGACGGCTGAACCATGCAGGTCAGACCTTGGCGAGGCGCCGAAGTGCCAGTACGTACCCCGGAAATCCCTTGCCGCTGATCATCGCAATACAGGCCCCGGCGGTCATGGAACGGCGCCGGAAGGGCTCGCGTTTCTTGATGTCGGAAATGTGCACCTCGACGGCGGGCAGGCTGGTGCTGGCCAGGGCGTCGCGCAGGGCGATGCTGGTGTGGGAGTACGCCCCGAAATTGACGATGAAGCCGCCGATCCCCCGGTCGGCGAGTCGGTGGATCTCATCGATCAGCGCACCCTCGTGGTTGGATTGGAAAAAGGTTGGGGTGAAACCCAGCGCGCGGGACTCGGTGCGGATCATTTTTTCCAGATCGCGCAACGTGGCCGTGCCATAGATCTCCGGCTCGCGCTTGCCGAGGCGGTTGAGATTGGGACCGTGGAGAATGGCGATCTTCTTCATTGGGGTGAGGTATTTGGAAAAGTGGTGGCAGGGACCGGCCGAGCCTGCATGAGTTCCGGGCCGGTTAGAAGGGATTTTCCGTGGCAATAAACTCCCAGGGCAGGCGGAATTTACTGGCCAACTCGGCGGCGAGCGCCGACACGGCGTGGACCTCGGTCGCGTAGTGGCCGCAGACGTAGAGGTTGAGTTTCTGCTCCTGGGCGAGGTTGAAGTGCTCTTCGCGCAGCTCGCCGGTCACGAGGGTGTCCACGCGGGCTGGGCGCAGTTCCGGAATGGCGCTGCGGCCGCTGCCGCTGCAAAAGGCAATCTGGCGCGGGGATGCCGAGCCGTACTCGATGGCAATCATCCGCGGGTAGAGCGCCGCGAGCTTCCGGCGCAGCGCGGCCCGCGTCAGCCGGCTGGGCGCGATGCAGCCGATGGCGCGGCCCTCGAGCGGGAGGAAGCGGCGTTTTGACGTGAGCCCGAGCTGGCGGGCGAGCAGGGCGTTGTTGCCGATCGACGGATGGGCGTCGAGCGGCAGGTGGCTCGAGTAGAGCGCGCAGTTGCCGCGCTTGAGAACCAGGATCCGGGGATGGAACGGGCGCTTGGGTGGATGCGGCAGGTCCCAGAACATGCCGTGGTGCACAATCAGGAAGTCCACGCCGGCCGCGATGGCCTTTTGGAAGGGGATGAGGCCGGCGTCCACGGCGGCGCCGATCTTGGTCACCCGGCCGTTGTTCGCGAATTGCAGGCCGTTGAACGAGCCGGGAAAATCCGTGAAGGCCGGGCGCGAGGTGCGGCGGTCGCAGTAGGCGACAAGATCGGAGAGTTGGGTCATTGGCTGGGACCGAGACGGCAACTATGGGCGCTAAAGCCCGCGCCGAAACTGACGAGCCAAAAATCTCCGGCGGGGCCGGGGCGCGCGGATTGGAGGGTTTCCTCAAGGGCAAAGAGCACGGACGGGCTGCTCATGTTGCCGTGATTGAACAGAGTGCGGGTGCTGGCCTCGAGGGAGTGGGGCGCGACAACGGGGCCGATGGCCTCGAGTACATCGCGTCCGCCGGGATGCGTGATGACGCGCGCGACGGGACGTGGCCCGCGCTCGGCCCAGAGCCGGCCGACCGCTGCGGCGGCGAGTTCGGGCACGGAGCGGTGGAGGAGGTTGCGGAGCTTCCCGTCGCGCTGCTCGAAGCGGAGTTTATCGCGGTCGGCCGGCAGGTGCAAGGTGTCGAAGTCGAAGGCGCGCAGGCCGGTCGGGCCGGGGGTGTTGCGCCAGATCGTGGCTGCGGCGCCGTCGCTGAACAGGCACGCGCTGATGAGCACGCCGGGATCATCATCGAGATAAAACGCGGCGGAGCAGATCTCAACCGCGACGCAGGCGACGATGGCGTCGGGTTTGGCGGCGAGCACGTGGCTCGCGGCGCGCAGGGTCGGGATGGCGGCGCCGCAGCCGAGTCCGACGAGATCCTGGAGAAACACATTGGTCCGCAGGCCGAGTTGCTCGGCGACGTAGCTGGTTACGCCGGGGCAGAGGTAACCGCTGCAGGTGCAGATGAGCAGGGCGTCGAGCTGGTCGGCCCGCAGGCCGGCCTGCGCGAGGGCGGCGGTGAGGGCGCGGCCGGCGAGTTTCGGGGCCTCGGCGCGGAAGATCGCGTTGAGCTGATCGGCGGACAGGTCGAACACCTGGGCAAGGTCCGGCGCGGCGAAGTGTCGCGTGGCGATGCCATGATCCCCCTTCAGGATGGTCTGCAGGATGAGCATCGAGCGCCGCTTGAGCCGGGCGCCGATCGGGGAGCGCTGCGCGAGTTCCCAGCACTCGGACTGGGTGGAGGTAGCCGGGGGCACGGCGGTGGCGAGCGCATGGAGATACATTTAAATAGGACCCGGAAACAAAGGAGCGGTTCAGCGAGGGCTTATGGGCGCCGGATGGCAACCATCTGATAGGCGTAGACCGTGGTGATGACACATTTGCAATCCCACTCGGCTGGATCGAGCCCGAGTGCCCGCGGGAGTTCGTCCCCGACGAAACCCGCGGCAATGCTGACGTAGCCGTCGTGCCGGCTGACGTGATTGGCGCCGAACAACGGGGCCAGCCCGCGATAGAAATATTGCGAGAGGCGCGAGCGGGCGGGCTCGCGGGCGAGAATGATCCGGGCGTGACGGCGGATAACGGCGCCGACGGCAGCCAGTTCGACTTCGGAGAACTGGTGGAAGATCAGGTTGCCGATGACTGCGGCGTAGGCGGCGTAGCCGGGAAACGTCAGGAGGTTTGCCGAGTGCCAGTTTCGATGGGCGGGCCAGGCGGCGGGACGGGGCCAGAGGTCGAGCCCGTCCACCGGCACGCCGGCGGCGATCAGGCGGAGGCCGAGTTCGCCGGTGCCGGCGCCGAGTTCGAGCGCGGTTTCGCCAGGGTGCAGCCGTGGCGGGAGCGTGCGGGCAATCCAGCGGTGGTTGCCCATGAGCTGGTTGACCAGGCGCAGGTCCCGCCGGTTGTGCAGGGCATCGGGGTGGTCCGGGGGAAGTGAATCGAGAAGCTCGGGTTCGAGCGTGCGCGGCATCATGTCGAGAGGAGGATTGCCCGACCGCAGGCAGGTGTCCAGAGTTCGGGGCGATTTATGAGCCCAGAACCCACCAGCCCGGTCGACCTGATTGCAGCGGCGACGGAAAAATTTCCCGGCCGTCCCTCGTGGGACGAGTATTTCATGGCGACGGCCATGCTGATGTCCACGCGCTCGAACTGCGAGCGGCTGCATGTCGGCTGCGTCATCGTGACGGGTGGTGCGCGCAAGAACCGCCTCGTGGCGGCCGGTTACAACGGCTACCTGCCGGGCACGCCGCACGTCACGAAGGTGCGCGACGGCCATGAGCAGGCGACGGTGCACGCCGAGCAGAACGCCGTGGCGGATGCCGCGCGACGCGGCAGCGCGGTGGAGGGCTGCGTGGCCTACGTGACGCATTACCCCTGCATCAACTGCGCAAAAATCCTCGCCGCCGCGGGCATCGCCGAGGTGCGGTACCGGCTCGATTACGCGAATGACCCGCTGGTGGCGCCGCTGCTGGTGGAGGCGGGCGTGAAGATTTTGCAGCTCTAAGCCCGCGACGGTTAACCCCCCAACGAATCCATGCGCGAGCGCCGCAAAAGCACCCAGCAGAGCATTGCCGGTTCGTTGCTGCTCGCGCACCCGGCGATGAAGGATCCGAATTTCCGCCGGTCCGTCGTGCTGATGTCCGCGCATGGGACGGACGGGGCGATGGGCATTGTGATGAACCGGCCGCTGGGCAAACGGCTGGGGGAATGGAACGGGGAGTTTGCGCTCGGCGCGCTGGCCGGGGTGCCGGTGTTCACCGGTGGACCGGTCCAGCCCAAGCAACTGCTGCTGGTGGCGTGGCAGAATCGCGCGGATGGGTTTCAGCTACATTTCGGGATCGAGCCGGAGAAGGCCGGGCAGATGTTGGGGGAGGAAGGCACCCAGGTGCGCGCGTACCTGGGTTATTCCGGCTGGTCGAAAGGCCAGTTGGAAAACGAGCTGAAGCATGACACCTGGATCGTGACCGACATCCCGGGCGACCTGCTGGAACAGCCGCAGGACGGATCACTCTGGCGGAAAGTGCTTGGCAATTTGGGCGAGGAATGGCGGCTGCTCGCGGACGAGCCCGATGACACGAGCCGGAATTAAGGGAGTGAGGGAGACCCCATGCGCGGGTGATCCCGGTTAAGCAGGCAAGGCACGAAGGGCACTCAGGTTTCGATCCTTGGGTCCTGGACGCAGTAGGGCCGAGTGGGACCGCCGGGTAGGGTCCAAAGACTTGGGATTGGATTTGCTGAGCCGCCGCCGCGGTCGATTAGACTGAAGCATGCTCCTACAAAAATTAGATCGCGCGACAGAGAAGGCACTCGCGGAGGCCAGTCAGGCCCCCCGCACCTGGATCGCCCTGGTCGCCCGGTTTCCGGAGCCCGGCGAACACGTCCTGGTGAAGATGGACGATGACATTATCGAGATTGGCTATTGGGATTCGGCCCGCGCTGGCTGGAGCCACAGCCCGTTCGAACGCTGGGGCGTGCCGGTTTCGTGGTCGCCCCTGCCGCCCCCGCACAAGGGACTGTAAGGACATTGGCCCGGCCCGGCCATGTGGCTGGCCGTGAAGGAGTAGGGCGGGTCGCAGACCTGCCTGCCCCCGACCCGCACCGGGGTGAGTGCACCCGGCGGACATTTCGGTTGACAGGGGTGGGAACGCGCTCTGTTTTGACCCCTTTTATGAAAGTCGTTTCCTCCATTAAATCCGCCAAGAAGCGTCACCCGGCCTGCCAGGTCGTGCGTCGCAAGGGCAAGATCTACGTCATCAACAAAGTCGAGCCGCGCTACAAAGCACGGCAGGGCTGATTAAACCACCTATTCCCGTGAAAGCCGAAGGCCATCCCATCCTCAACAACGTCTGCTACCTCGATATCGGTACCGGCCGCCGTTTCCTCACCCGTTCCACCATGAAGTCCGCCCGCAAGGAGCAGATCGATGGCGTGGAATATTTCGTCGTCGCACGCGACGTGACGATGGACTCGCATCCCGCCTACACCGGTGAGAAGCGCCTCGTCGACACCGCCGGCCGCGTCGAGAAGTTCACCTCGAAGTTCAAGCGCGTCACGAAGAAGTAAGCCGCTGCCGGCCCTTCCGACCCTTTCAAGCCCTCCGGAACGGAGGGCTTTTTTTGTTGGCGGACACTTCCCGGCGCTGCCTGTGTGGTGCGGTGCCTGCGACCAAACTGATCTGCCTGGACTGTGACAGCACGCTGAGCGCCATCGAGGGCATCGATGAGCTGGCGCGACTGCGTGGGCTGGCGGTGCTGGGCCGGGTGGAGGCGATGACGAACGATGCGATGGAGGGCCGCGTGTCGGTCGAGAGTGTGTTTGGTCGCCGGCTGGAAATCATCGAGCCGCGGCGCGAGGATCTCGCAACGGTGGGCCGCCGGTATGTCGAGACGGTCGAGCCGACGGCGCGGGAGACGATCACGGCACTGGTGGCGCGGGGTTGGACGCCTGTCATCGTGAGCGGTGGATTCACGCAGGCCATTCAGCCGCTCGCGGATTTCCTGGGCGTGGCGCGGATCGTGGCGGTGGAGCTGAACTTCACGGCCGACGGCCGCTACGACGGCTTTGACCAGTCGGCGCCGACCTCGCGCACCGGCGGCAAGGTCGGAGTGATTGAGCAACTCCGGCGGGAGTACCAGCCGGAGAAGGTGGTGATGGTGGGAGACGGCGTGAGCGACTTGGAAACCAAGCCGGTCGTGGATGTTTTCGTGGGCTTTGGCCGCTACCTCACGCGGCCCAGGGTGAAGACGGAAGCCCGTTTTTTTGTGCAGGCGCTCGACCAAATCCTGGAAATCATATGACGGCCCAACCTCCCGCACTTTTCCCTCATCCGCTCGAGTCCTACGCCGATGCCCCGGGCGCGGGGTTGGTCCAGCTGCTAACCGCGCGCATCCAGGCGGAGCCGTTCAACCTGGTGGCGACACTGATTTTCGCGCTGGCGATTGTGCACACGTTCATGGCGGGGAGAATCCGTCACTGGTCGCACGTGGTGGAAGAGCGGCATCAGGCGCGCCTGGCCAAGGCCGGCCGCACGGGTAGGTCGGGCGAAGACGGCCGGCCGGGCGAGGTCAGTTTTCTGGCGCAGGGGCTCCATTTTTTCGGGGAGATCGAGGCCATCTTTGGTATCTGGGCGGTCGCGCTGGGGGTGGCGATCGTGGCGTTCAAGGGTGTGGACACGGCGGTCCATTACCTCGGTTCCACGGTGAATTACACGGAGCCGATGTTCGTCGTCGTGGTGATGGCGATGGCGGCGACGCGGCCAGTGGTGCTCCTGGCGGAGCGGACGATGAGCGCGGTGGCCTCGCTGGGGAAGGGTTCGCCGGCGGCATGGTGGCTCTCGACGCTGATCGTCGCGCCCATCCTGGGCTCGTTCATCACGGAGCCGGCGGCCATGACCATCGCGGCACTGCTGCTGGCGAAGCATTTCTATGGTTTGAAGCCGAGTCCGCGGCTGAAATACGCCACGATCGGGCTGCTGTTCGTGAACATCTCGGTGGGCGGGACATTCACGCATTTTGCGGCGCCGCCGGTGCTAATGGTGGCGGCGACCTGGAAGTGGGACCTGCTGTTCATGGTGCAGTATTTCGGCTGGAAAGCCGGGGTGGGCATTGTCGGGGCGACCGTGCTCTACTTTTTAATATTTCGAGCGGAGTTTGCCGCGATGCAGCCGGCGACCAAGTCGGCCGCAGACGAGGCGGAGGAGCCCGTGCCGCTCTGGATCACTCTTACCCACCTGGCCTTCCTGGGATTTGCAGTGTGGGCGGCGCACTATCCGGCGCTGTTCATCGGGGCATTCCTGTTCTTCCTGGCGTTCACGCAGGCCACGGCGCACCACCAGACGGAGATCGACCTGGCCCCGCCGATGCTGGTCGGCTTTTTTCTCGCGGGGCTCGTGGTGCACGGCGGACTGCAGGGCTGGTGGATCTCGCCGGTGCTGCAGAGCCTGAATGAGCCCAGCCTGTTCCTCGGGGCGACGGCGCTGACGGCCTTCAACGACAATGCCGCGATTACCTATCTCGCGACGCTGGTGCCCAGTTTTTCCGAGGCCCTCAAGTACGCCGTGGTGGCCGGGGCCGTGACCGGCGGTGGCCTGACGGTCATCGCGAATGCCCCCAACCCGGCCGGTCAGGCGATTCTCAGCAAGTTCTTTCCCGAGGGCGTCTCGCCCGTGGGCCTGCTGCTCGGCGCGCTGGCACCGACGCTGGTGATGGCAGCGTGCTTCTGGTGGCTGTGATTCACGACATCCTGGTTGAACCGCGAAGGGACGCGAATAGACGCGAATTCATGCCGGTCACAGCCAAGGTGGGCGTGCGGTAAACAAGCTTTTTCCCGGTTCGCGTGCTTGGGCGTTGCGCTTGCCGGGCGCCTGTCTTCGGCTGACCGAATGTCCGCGTCTGCTCGCGCTCCATTGTCCGTGCTCACGCTGCTTTGTTATGGGGCGATGATGTGTATCGCGATCGGGCTGAATCTGCTCCCGGTCTTCCTCACCACGATCAGCCACACCTTTGGCGGCGCGAGCGGGCTGACGCAGGAGCAGCTCGGCCGGCTTGGGGCCTGGACCTTTGCCGGCCTCGTGGCCGGCATTCTGGTAACCGGCCCGTTGGCGGACCGATGGGGGGCCAAGCCCTTCGCCCTGCTGGGCAACCTGCTCATTGCGCTGGGCCTGGTTGCGGCCGCGCTTGCCAGCAATTATGTCCTGCTGGGTGCGGCGGTCTTTTTCCTCGGGCTCGGGGCGGGTCTCCTGGATATGGTGTTAAGTCCGGTCGTTGCCGCGCTCAATCCCACGCGCCGGTCGGCCGCGCTGAACTGGTTGCACTCCTTTTATTGTGTGGGGGCGGTGGTGACCATTCTGGCCGGCACGCTGATGTTGGGGGCCGGCCTCGGTTGGCGGGCCACCTGCGTGGTGTTCCTGCCGCTTCCGGCCGGCTTGTTCCTGGCTTTTTTGCCGCTGACGTTCCCGGGCCTGTCGGTGGAGGGCGGGCGGATGCCGCTGCGTACCCTGCTGCGGCGCGGCTGGTTTTGGGCGGCGCTGGCCGCGATCTTTCTGGGCGGCGCCACGGAAGCCGGGATGGTGCAGTGGCTGCCGGCCTATGCGGAAATCTCACTCGGTTTCCCGGCATGGGTCGGCGGGGTGGCGCTGCTGTTTTTTTCCGTGGCGATGGCGGTCAGCCGGATGGCGGTGGGCGCCGCGGGGGCGCGGCTGGATTCCTATCGCGTGATGGCCTGGAGCTGCGGTTTTTCGGTGCTGCTGTTCGTGGGCGGGGCCTTTCTTCCGGTGCCGTTGCTGGCGCTGAGCCTCTGCATCGCCGTCGGATTCACGGGTAGCTGCCTTTGGCCGACGATGCTGGCGGTGACAGCCGATCGTTACCCGGAGGGCGGCGCGAGCATGTATGGCGGGTTGGCGGCGTTCGGGAATGCGGGCGGCATCTGCATGCCATGGATCGTGGGCTGGGTGGCGGACCGGCGGGATCTGCACTGGGGTCTGGCGGTCTCGGCGCTGGCCCCGGCACTCATGCTGCCGATCGTGCTGCGGCTTCGGGCCAATCGAGGGTTGCCGCCGGCCAGCGCGGGGGCTGCCTGACGTTTCAGGCGAAGAACTTTTTCTCGCCGGCAATGGTCCAGGCGCGGGTGATGCGGCCGGCGTTTACCTCGTAGATCATCACCAATTCGATCTCACCGGGACCCTCTGGGAAAGTGCGGGTGACGCGCTCACGGTCGATCACGGTGGAGCCGCAGACGATGCGATTCAGCAAAACGGCGTGGAGGTTGGCCTCTTGAAAGCGGAACGTGAACCGCTGGCGCAGTTCGGCTGAGCCGCGGGCCACGAGTTTCGAAGGATGCTCGAACATCTCGGCGTCGTCGCTGTAGATCGCGAGCAGGGCGTCAAGGTCGCGGGCGTTGTAGGCGTCGAGCTGACGTTGGACGACGGCTTCGGGAAGTAGAGGAGCTGGCATGAATAAGAGAGAAAAGGTAACCGGCCAGCCCGGTCGAGCCTTCCGGTTGACGCAATGGAGGCATGGACCTGCAAGAGGGGGAATGAGAGGGTCAGCGTTCGATGGTGATGACGTGGGCTTGTATCTTGCCTTCGACCGGGCCGGGGCCGAAGCGCTCGGTGAGCGCGCGCGTGGCGACATCGGTCGCTTCGCCCAGACGGGTGCGGTCCACCGCTTCAATTTCCGAGCGGAGCAGCGTGCCCTGACAGTAGGCAACAGCGGGGATGCGGACTGATTCCGCCCGGCTGCGCAGTGCGACGGTTTCGATCCTAGGGGTCGTGGCAAAACCACCTTTCTCTAGGTCTGCCGCAATGACCGCGTGGTCGAAGTAGCCGTGGGGCGTGCGGGCCATGAAACGCGGGGGATTTTTCGGGAACAGGGTCGCGAGGGCCTGACTGATGACGTCGGCAAACTCGTTTTCCCTGATTTGGTCCCAAACGTTGAACAGGTACACCCCGCCTGGGCGCAGCACACGCCGCACTTCCGCATGCGCCCTGGCCTTGTCCGGAAAAAACATGATGCCGAACTGGCATACGACCGCATCAAACGCAGCATCGGGAAACGGCAGCTGCATCGCGTCAGCCTGCCGCCATTCGACCGGACGTGTCGTTCCGCGGGCCCGGGCCTGATCCAGCATCGCGGAGTTTAAATCCGTGGCGACAAGAGGGACACTGGCAGGCAGAGCGGCGGCCAGCGCCCGTGTGACCGCCCCGGTTCCAGCAGCCAGTTCGAGCACCCGCTGGGGCCTCCGCGCAGCCAGCCGCATGGCCAAGTCGGCCGCGTAGGGATCGAAGATGAGCGGCACAAGGTGCGACTCGTATATCTGGGGAATCGCGCCGGCGAAGTCGTGGTCGTTAACCGGGAGGCTCATTGTAATGTTTGCGCAGTTCGGGGAACCGGCAAATCAAAGGCGTTGGAGGATTTCACCATGGGAACAGGCGCTTTGGAAGCGCGTTTCTGTCATGTTAAGGCCTAGCTCCTGCGAGGCTCCCAGACGAATTGAGTCACAGACCAAGATCAGAAAGAGACGGATGATCGTCGGGGCGGCGGCCCAGCGGCCAATGATACTTCCGGTCGCTCTCCTGGATCGGGAGGTCGTTGATGCTGGCAATGCGCCGCTGCATAAAGCCGTGGGCGTCGAACTCCCAGTTCTCATTGCCGTAGGAACGAAACCAGTGGCCCGTGCTGTCGTGCCACTCGTAGGCGAAGCGCACGGCGATGCGGTTGCCGTGGAAGGCCCAAAGTTCCTTGATCAGGCGATACTCGAGTTCCTTGCTCCACTTGCGGGTCAGAAACTCGACGATGGCCACGCGACCGGTGAGAAACTCCGAGCGGTTGCGCCAGGTGCTGGTCGGGGTGTAGGCGAGTGAAACCTTCTCCGGGCTGCGGGTGTTCCAGGCGTCTTCCGCCATACGGACCTTCCGGGCGGCCGTCTCGGCGTCAAACGGGGGCAAGGGTGGACGGGGATTTTCCGTGAGGTTCATTGGGGTGAAAGTGTGCGCGAAAAACGCTCGGCGTTCAAGATCCGGACGGAGCCATGGCCAAGCTGTCCGCGAATTTGAGGGAGGACCTTCCTGGCCCGTTCGTCAGTCGCAACTAACAAGAGTCCAGGTGTGACCACTCGGGTCCGGCCTTTACTTCATTCTTTTGTTAACAGGTAATCGCCATTTGCGAGCAAAGCTTCCCAGCCCTTGGTGGGATCGGCGTCTCGGGCTAGCTCAGCGGTGATCTGGACTCGATTTCCGCTAAATACCACGGTGCCTCGCGTAGGCATCGGACTCGTGCTGCCCAAGGAACCGACGTAAAAGTCTCCCGTGGTTAGTGTGCCGCTATCTCGACGAAGCATTACGAAGCATTCCATCGGGATATCCGCGTTCGCTGGCCTAAACTGGTGAACATTGAATCGCATCTTCTGAACTAACTCAATGCGCAGCATGTAGGGAAATCCTCTCTCTTTGGACGATGTCAGGCGGGCGGTCCGGGGCTTAATGATCGGATTGGAGCAGCCAGTGCAAGTGATCAGAACGGCAAGAATGCCGGCAAAGAGAAAGCGAGGCGTTCGCATGGATTGCCGACGCCAGTGCGGCTTGTTGATTAGGGGAACAGTCCGCGCGCAGCCTTGGCCTCGGCGACGCGGCCGATGCCGAGGGTGAGGGCGGCGAGGCGGCGGCTGAACTTGAATTTCCGCTTCTGGGCGTCGACGGAATCCTTTGCCTTGTCGAGCATCACGTAGAGCTTCTGCATGACCTCGTCGCGGCTCCAGTAGAAACTCGAGAGATTCTGCAGCCACTCAAAGTACGACACGATCACGCCGCCGGAATTGCAGAGCACGTCGGGGATGAGCTCGATGTCGCCGCGGTCCTCAATGATCTTGTCGGCGGCGTTGGTCGTCGGGCCGTTGGCGGCTTCGGCGAGGAGGCGGCACTGGAGCTTCTTGGCGTTCTTGTCGGTGATCACGCGCTCGAGAGCGGCGGGAACAAGGACGGTGCACTTCAGCTCGAGGAGCTTCTCATTGGAGATGGGCTCGGCGCCGTCGAAGTCTTTCAGGGTCTTGGCGTAGGCGATGTAGGCGAGGGCCTTCTTGATGTTGATCCCCTTGGCGTTGTAGACGCCGCCGGTGTAGTCAGAGATTGCGATGATCTTCGCTCCGTAAGCGTCCAGCGCGAGGGCGGTCTCGCTGCCGACGTTGCCAAAACCCTGGATGACGGCGGTGGCCTTGTTGATCGGGATCTTCATGTCCTCGAGGTACTTCTTAATCAGGTAGGCGACGCCGGCACCGGTGGCCTCGCGGCGGCCCTGCGAGCCGCCGAGGGCGATGGGCTTGCCGGTGACGACAGCCGGGGAGAGGTGGCCGACGTGGGTGGAGTAGGTGTCCATCATCCAGCCCATGATCTTCTCGTTGGTGCCGACATCGGGCGCGGGGACGTCGGTGTGCGGCCCGAGGAAGTTGACCATTTCCTGCATGTAGCGGCGGGAAAGATGCTCGAGTTCACCCTCGGAAAGCTGCTTCGGATCAACGATGACGCCGCCTTTGGCGCCGCCGTAGGGCAGGCCAACGAGGGAGCACTTCCAGCTCATCCACATGGCAAGGGCGGCGACCTCGCCGATGGTGACGTCCTGGTGGAAACGGATGCCGCCCTTGGACGGGCCGGTGGAGAGGTTGTGCTGGACGCGGTAGCCCTCGAAGACAGTCACGCTGCCGTCGAGACGGCGGACGGGCAGGCTGACGGCGAGGCAGCGACGAGGGTACTTGGTACGGTCGCGAATGGCCTCGGGCAGGCTGATGGCGTCGGCGGCCTGGTCGAACTGGCGGCAGGCCATGGTGAAGACGTCGGAGCTGTACAGGGAGGAGATGATAGCTTTGGACATGGAACTAAGTGGTTGATGACGGAGGGGTGCCGTTTCGAATGATGCAAACATGGTTGGAATCAGCGGGTTTAGCAATTGGCTTCGGGCTGGCCCGGACCTTGAATACCCTGACTAATCGCCCTGTAAACGGGGCATGATACATGGGCTTTTTTACGGAATTTCGCCGCTGGATTGGGATCAAAGTCGTCGCGACCGGCCTGATTCTCGGGCTGGTGCTGTCAGCGGGAGCGCTGTGGCTGGGTCTGCTGTACCAAGGCGATTACGATGCCCGACAAGCGGAGACGATACGCTCGATCAATAGCGAGCGGGCCAAGGTGCAAGCGGCGTTGATCGACGTGCATCAGCGAATGGCAAAGCTCACGGCGGACATCGCGACGGAGGAGGCGCGCATCGAACAGTCGGACGGTATCATTACCCAGCTCAAGAGCCTCGACAGCAGCTGGGACAGGCTCACGGGCGATGCCCAGCAAAAGGCCAACAGTGAGCGACGGGAGAAGCTGGAAAGGCAACGGGTAGAGTCGGCAGACCGCGTCAGAACGTGGCAGGCGGACTACCGGCGGACGGGTTGGGAACGGGACGGGCTGGAGATCGAACTCAGCAAGCTCGATGCGCGACTACGGACAGCGGAATTGAACCAGTCCAAGGCGCGTTACTACCTGGGCCAGGCCTGGAATCACCGGCTCGGCGGGATGAAACTGAAAGGGTGGATGATTCTGGTGATGGGCCTGTCTTTTTTGGTCCAGCGGTGCTCCAGTGGTCGGGAAGCTCGCCGGTCGAAACGCGTCGAACCTGATTTGCCTTCGCGCGTATAGCCGATTGCTTCCAAGGTTCATGGCCTCCCTGTTCAAACTGCATTCCGAGTACGAGCCCAAGGGCGACCAGCCAGAGGCGATCAAGCAGTTGGTCGCATCGGTGCGCGCCGGGAACCGCGACCAGACGTTGCTGGGCGTCACCGGCTCGGGGAAGACGTTCACGATGGCGAATGTGATCCAACAGTGCGACCGGCCGACGCTCATCATTTCCCACAACAAGACGCTGGCAGCGCAGCTTTACTCGGAGTTCAAGGCCTTCTTTCCTGAGGCGGCGGTCGAGTATTTCGTCAGCTACTACGATTACTACCAGCCCGAGGCCTACGTTCCTTCCAGCGACACCTTCATTGAGAAGGATTCGTCGATCAACGAGGAGATTGAGCGGCTGCGCATCTCGACGACGAGTTCCCTCGTTTCACGGCGCGACGTGATTGTGGTGGCGAGCGTGTCCTGCATCTACGGCCTCGGCTCGCCCGAGGAGTTCACGGCGATGCGCATCCCGCTCCGGCGGGGCGAGGCGTATGGCCGGCACAAGCTGCTGGAAGGCCTCGTGGACAATATTTACGAGCGCAACGACATCGAGCTGAAGCCCGGGCGGTTCCGCGTGCGGGGCGACGTGGTGGACATCATGCCGGCATACCTGGAGCACGGGCTCCGGGTGGAGTTTTTCGGCGACGAGGTGGAGGCGCTGAGCGAGTTCGACCCATTGACGGGCGAGGTGCTGCGGAAGCTCGACCAGTTCGATCTCTATCCGGCGAACCAGTATGTTACCAGCCGGGGCAAGCTCACGCCGGCAATCTCCGCCATCAAGGCGGAGCTGGATGAGCGGGTGGCGTTTTTTGAAAAAAACGAGCAGTTCCTCGAGGCCCAGCGCATCCGGATGCGGACCAACTACGACCTCGAGATGCTGCAGGAAATGGGGTTTTGCAGCGGCATTGAAAATTACTCGCGTCACCTGACCGCCCGGAAGCCGGGCGACCGGCCTTTCTGCCTGATCGATTTCTTTCCGAAGGATTTTCTCCTGATGATCGACGAGAGTCATGCGACGGTTTCTCAAGTCGGCGGCATGTCCAACGGCGACCGGGCGCGCAAGACGACCCTGGTCAACTTCGGCTTCCGGCTACCCTCGGCCCTGGACAACCGGCCGCAGACGTTTGAGGAATTCCGGCAGATCACGGGACAGACCCTCTATGTGTCGGCGACGCCGGCGGAATTCGAGATGAGCCGGTCCACGGTCGTGGCTGAGCAGCTGATCAGGCCGACCGGCTTGCTCGACCCCGAGATCACGCTGCGTCCGACGAAGAACCAGGTGGAGGACCTCATCGGGGAAATCCGCCTGGCGACGGCCCTCGGGGAGCGGGTGCTCGTGACCACGCTCACAAAACGCCTGTCGGAGGACCTGACGACCTACCTGCGCGAGGCGAAGATCCGCGTCGAGTACCTGCACTCAGACATCGATGCGATCGAGCGGGTGGAGATCCTGCGCAACCTCCGACTGGGCAACTTCGACGTGCTGATCGGGATCAATCTCCTGCGCGAAGGTCTGGACCTGCCGGAGGTAGCGCTGGTGGCGATCCTCGACGCGGACAAGGAGGGCTTTCTGCGCAGTGAGACGAGCCTGATCCAGACGGCGGGCCGGGCGGCGCGGCACGAGAAGGGCCGGGTGATTTTCTATGCCGACCGGCAGACGGAATCCATCAAGCGGACGATGGCGACGGTGGCGCACCGGCGGGAAAAGCAAATCGCCTACAACCTCGAGCACGGCATTACACCGCGGAGCGTGAAACGCGGCGTGCAGGCGAGCCTGCACTCTTACGACGGCACGGGCGAGACGGCGGAGCCGGCGGTCGCGGAGGCCGTGGACGATGTGGCGGCGGTGATCGCCGAACTGGAGGACGAAATGCAGGAGGCGGCGGGACGTTTGGAGTTCGAGCGGGCGGCGGTGATGCGCGACCAGATCAATGCCTTGAAGAGTGGCGACTACAAACGCGGCGCGAAGGCCGCGGCGTATCCGGCCAATAAAAAGCGCCGGCGGGGGTAGCCGGCGCGAAAAAAATGGTGGCGGGCGGGAAGTGATCAGCGCACCCGGTCGGGTCAGTTGCCCTTGGGTTGGCTGACGCCGTTCCGCTGGGCGATCCGCATGGCTTCCTGGGTGGCCTCCGTTTCCTTCTCGCTGGCCTTGGCCTGGTCCTTGGGAATCCTGATTGGGAGGTTGCTCCCGACCGGGTAATAATCGACGTAATCGTCCTTGTTCTCCTTGGCCTTCTTGGCCTCGGCTTTGACCCGTTCGCTGGCGCAGGCCGCCAACAGGAGGGTGACGAGGGCTCCGACAATCAAGGAGCGCAGCAGGGTAGGGAGGATCTTCATTTAGGGATTGGATTAAAGCGAAGCGGGCGGTTGCGCGCAGAGAGATCAGGGCTGGGGCTTCAGCACGCCGATGTAGGGCAGGTTGCGGTAGCGCTCGGCGAAATCCAACCCGTAGCCGACGACGAACTTGTCGGGGATCTGGAAGCCGACCAGATCAGCCTCGAACGGCACCTGGCGGCGGCCTTTTTTATCGAGCAGCACGCAGACGCGTATGCTGGCGGGGTTCAGGCCGCGGATCATGGAGGAGATGAGCGAGAGGGTTTTGCCGGTGTCGAGGATGTCGTCCACGATCAGCACATGGCGGCCGGCGACATCGAGGGTCAGGCCATGGACCATCTTGGGGGTGCCGTGGGATTCCGTGGCGCTGCCGTAGCTGGTGGTGCGGATGCAGTCGAGGCGGACGGCGTTATCCACCTGGCGCAGGAGATCGGCGGTGAAGAGAATCGCGCCGTTCATGATGGCGATGACGGTGATCTCCTCGTTGCCGTACAGGCGCTTCAGGTCGCGGCCGAGGGCCTCGACGCGCTGGTGGATGGCGGACTCGGTGACGAGGACGCTTTCGACATCGGGATGCAGGGGGGCGGTCGGTGAGGCCATGGGCGGACCCGAGCCAGACAAGGGCTGGTGGCCGTGGCAACGGCGATTCCTGCGGGGGTTTATTCCTTTGACTCAGCCTACGGCGAAATCTTGCTTCGGCCCAACTCGCATGCGGCCTGCCTTTGCCAAGACTTCAGCGCGGTAAACATGATCTCCATTCGCATTCAGAATCTCACCAAGCGGTTTGGCGCGGTGACGGCGGTGCAGCAGCTCGATCTCACCATCGGGGGCGGCGAGCTGTTTTTCCTGCTGGGCCCGAGCGGCTGCGGCAAAACCACGCTGCTGCGCTGCCTGGCGGGGTTTTACATCCCGGATGAGGGCAGAATCTTCTTTGGGGACGAGGACGTCACACGTCTCGCGCCCCACAAGCGCAACACCGGGATGATGTTCCAGAGCTACGCGCTCTGGCCGCACATGACGGTGGCGGAGAACGTGGCCTTTGGTCTCGAGCAACGAAAGGTGTCCAAGGACGACATCCGGAAGCGCGTGGGCGAGGCGCTCGAGTCGGTCCGCATGGGTGAGTATGCCGGGCGCAAGCCCAACGAACTTTCCGGCGGCCAGCAGCAGCGCGTGGCGCTCGCCCGGGCGCTGGTGATCCGGCCGCGCTGCCTGCTGCTCGACGAGCCGCTGTCGAACCTGGACGCCAAGCTCCGGCTCGAGATGCGCGCGGAAATTCGCCGGGTCTGCAAGGAGTTCAAGCTGACGACGGTCTACGTGACGCATGACCAGAAGGAGGCGTTGTCCATTTCCGACCGCATCGCGATGATGGACAGCGGGCACATCCTGCAGGTGGGCACGCCCCGGGAAATGTACCGCCGGCCCGCGTGCCGGACGGTGGCAAACTTCATCGGGGAGACGGATTTCCTTGCTGGCACGGTCTTGGGGCTGACGGGTGGCCAGGTCACCGTGGAAACGCCCATCGGGAAGCTGGAGGGCGTGCTCGGCGACCCGCAGGCGGCGCCGGCTGTGGGGGCGGCGGTGACGGTCTCAATTCGACCGGAGTGCTGGACGCTCAGCCGGGAGGCCCCGGGCCGCAACGCGGTGAAGGGCCGGATCGGCGAGTGCGTGTACCTCGGCGAGGTCGCACAGTACGGCTTTGTCACGGCGGGCGACCGGCTGAAAATTTTCGAGCTTAACCCGCGCTTTGTGGATCAGGCGGCCCGCGGTGAGCTGTGGGCGAGCGTGGAGTCGGAGGACGTCGTGGTGCTGGTGGCCTGAGCGCGCCATGGGCAAGCGGACGATTATCATCGGGGCGCTGGTGGCGATCATTGCGCTGCCGTTTATCCTGCGCCCGAAGCAGCCGGCGCTGGAAAAAAGCGATGTCACGCTGGTCGTCATCACCCCGCACAACGAGGCGATCCGCTCGGAGTATGGCCGGGGCTTCCGCAACTGGTACCGGCAGCGGACGGGCAAGACCGTGCTGCTGGAATGGCGCGTAATTGGCGGGACGAGCGACATTACGCGGTTTCTCGAGGCGGAGTATATTGCGGCGTTTAAAAATTACTGGTCGGGCAAGCTGGGCCGAGCCTGGAACGCGGAAATCCAAACCGGTTTCACCAACCCCAAGCTGAAGGCGGATGCGCCGGCGGTCGTGCAGGAGGCGCGGAAGGCGTTCCTCGAGTCGAGCGTGAGTTGCGGCATCGACCTGTTTTATGGCGGCGGCAGCTTCGACTTCATCCGGCAGGCACAGGCGGGCCGGCTGGTGGCGACGCCGCTGCTGCAAACGCACGCCGACTGGTTCACCGACGCGGTGATCCCGCAGAAATTTGCCGGCGAGACCTACTGGGACACCAAGGGCCGGTGGTTCGGCAATGTGCTCAGCACCTATGGCATCCTGTACAACAAGGATGCCCTGGCTCGGCTGGGCATTACGCAGCCGCCGAGTCAATGGGACGACCTTACTGATCCGAAGTACCGCGGCGAGATCGCGCTCTCTGATCCGACGAAGAGCAGCTCGATGGCGAAGGCGTTTGAGAACGTGCTCCAGCAAAACATCCAGCGGCGGCTCGCGGTGCTGTTGGCCGCAGCCGGAGGGGAAAAAACGCCGGCTCTGGAGGCGCAGGCGGTGCGGGAAGGCTGGGCGGCGGGCTTGCAGATCATCCAGCGGATCGGGGCCAATGCGCGCTATTTCACCGACAGCTCGCAGAAGCCGCCGATCGATGTGTCACAGGGCGATTGTGCGGCAGGTATCTCGATTGATTTTTACGGCCGGGCGCAGGCGGAGGTGACGGAGCACCGCGGCGATGGCACGGTGCGGCTGGGGTTTGTCACGCCACGGGGCGGCACGGTGAGTTCGGTCGATCCCATTGCGCTGCTGCGGGGTGCGCCCAACCGCGAAGTGGCCGAGGCCTTCATCGAGTACACGCTCTCGATGGAGGGTCAGAAGCTGTGGAATTTAAAACCCGGCACGCCCGGTGGGCCGGTGCGCTTTGCCCTGCGCCGGCTGCCGATCCGGCAGGACTTCTATGCGCACCGCGAGTGGGACGGTTACCGCAGCGATCCGGATGCCGCGCCCTACGCGGACGAGGAGCACCTGATTTCCCATCCGGAGTGGACAGGGAGCATTTTTCGGGAAATGGCCTTCGTCATCGGGGCCATGAGCCTCGACACCCATGACGAACTGGTGACGGCTTGGCGGGAAATCATCGCCGCCGGGATGCCGCCGCAGGCGCTGGCCCGCATGGGCGACATGTCGGTGATCAGCTATGACCGCACGACCGGAGTGATCCGGCAGGCCTTCAATTCGAAGGACAAGGTCGACGAGCTGCGCATCGCCAACGAAATCGGCGGCGCTTTCCGCAAGCAGTACCGTGAGGCAGCGGAATTGGCGCGGGCGGGAAAGTAATCAGGCCCCGACGACTGGTTTCCGATAGGCGTTCGGCGTCAGTTTTTCCATGTAGCGCTCGGGCCGGGCGACCGAAGTAAAGCCGAAGCGGCCATAGAGGCCGTGCGCATCGCGGGTCACGAGGTTGAGGCGGCGAAGACCTTGGAGCTTGGGATGGTCCAGAGCGGCTTTCATCCCTGCCTGGGCCAGGCCGCGGCCGCGGTGGGCTTCCAGCACGTAAACGTCGCAGACATAGGCGAAGGTGGCGTAATCCGAAATGATCCGCACCAGACCCACCTGGGCGCCGTCCACGGCGTAAAGACCGAGGCAAAGCGAGCCCTGCAGGGCCCGGGTGACGGTCTCGAGTGGGATGCCTTCCGCCCAGTAGCTACGCCCCAGATAGGCGTGAATGGCCGACACATCGAGCCGGGCCGGGTCGTCGGAAATGAGATAGTCGCCGTGCGCAACCTGCATGACGCTCAGGTGAGACGGGCGAACGCGGCGGCAAAGGCCGCCCGGTCGGCGGCGCGATAAAACGAGGTGCCCGCGACAAAGGTGTCCGCACCCGCCGCGTGACAATCGGCGGCGTTGGTCAGGTCAATCCCGCCGTCCACCTCGAGGCGGAACTTCAGGCCGCGCTCGCGGCGCCACGCGGCAAGCTGCCGGAGCTTCGGGAGCATGTCGGCGCGGAAAGCCTGCCCGCCAAAACCAGGCTGCACCGTCATGACCAGGACTAGGTCAACGGAGGGCAGGAGGGCGGAGATGGCGTCGGCCGGGGTGCCGGGGTTGACCACGATGCCGCACTGGCAGCCGAGGGCGCGGATCCGGGCGAGGGCGCCGGCATGGTCATAGGCAGGCTCGATATGGATGCAGACGAGATCCGAGCCGGCCTTGATGAACGGTTCGATGTAGCGGTGGGGCTCATCGAGCATCAGGTGCGTCTCAAAAAACAACTTCGAGCCGGGGCGCAGGGCGGCGACGGTCTGCGAGCCAAAGGACAGGTTGGGGACGAAGTGCCCGTCCATGATGTCGAGGTGGATGCGGGCGAGCCCGAGATCCTCCACCACCCGGACACTGTCGGCGAGACGGGCGTGGTCGCCGGCCAGCAGGGAAGGAGAGAGAAGCGGGGCGTGCATGGCGGTCACCAGACGTCGAGCACCGTGTGCGAGATCTTCCGGGCGAGGGCCTCGGCGAGGATCGGGAGCATCTGGTATTCGGCCTGCAGCTGGCCGCTGTCGGTGAAGGCATCGCGCGTCACGGCCACGCTCCGCTTGGCAAACAGCACCTGGTCGTGACGGTTGTCGCGCAGGGTGCACGTGGTGCCGAGGGTCAGGGCGAATTTGCGCGCCAGGCCGGTGTCATCCTCGCGGGCGGCGGTCATTTCCCGGTGGTAGTCGGTGATCGTGACGCTGAGGGTGGCGTCGGCCTCGGCGGCAGAGTTCACCAGGGTGACCCGGGCGTCGTGGATGAAGGCCTCGCGCAGCTGCGTGGTGACGACGGCCCGGGCCTGGGGCAGGAGGGTCTTGTTCGCGACGGGTTCAACGTAGAGCGTGGTGAACCCCAGTTTCGCATCCGTGCCGAGCTGGTAGTGGGCGCAGCCCGCGAGGCCGAGGACGAGGGCGAGCAGGCCAAAAACGGGGAGGCGGGGAGTCATGCGAGTGCAGCCAGAAATCGGCTCTTCGGCCGAAATGACAAACCCAAAGCAGGCGGCATGGCGCCTAGAAAAACAGGAAGTGCTTTTTCTTCTTCGGCGCGGGCGTGGCCGGGCTGGCGGGCGCGGGCTGGCCCGCGGCCTTGGCCTCGACCTGGGCGAGCATCACCTTGGCGTGCTTCGCGACATCGGAGTCGGGGTAGGCCGTGATGGCCTCGTTGTAGAACACCTTCGCTGCGACGTAATTGTCCCGCTTGTAGAAATAGAAATCGGCCATCTTCACCTTGCTCTCGGCGAGCATCTTTTTCATCTCGTCGAGCCCCTTGGCGGCCTTGCTGAGGTTCACGTCGTTAGGGAAGAGGATCATGAAATCCTCGTAGTAGGTGACGGCTTCCTTGGTCGAGGCCTGGTCGTAGTAGGGCCCGTCCACGAGCGAGGCATGGGACTGGGCGAGTTTGAAATACGCGTCGGCGGTCAGCAGACTCTGCGGGTAGGCGTTGATCAGGCGATCGAGGGCGTCGATGGCCTCGTCGGTTTCCTTCCGCAGCTGGTGGCCGCGGGAGATGTTCATCAGGCAAAGTGGGGCGTAGTCGCTGTAGGGCGCGTCGGCGAGGACGACCTCAAAGTAGCCGATGGCGGTGGAGCGGCCGGTCGGGCCGGGGAACAGGCCCCAGATGTAGGGGCGCTTGCCGTCGAGCAGATCGCTGGCGATGCGGTACTGGATGCCGACGACTTCGTTGAAGCGCTTGGTGTTGGGGTAGCGGCCGATGAGCCGCTGGAATGCGTCGAAGGCGTCGTAATACTGCCGGCGGATCAGGCGAAGCTTGCCGACGCGGTAGAGCGCCTCGGGGGCGTAGACGGAATTGGGATATTTTTTGACGACCTTCTCGTAGCTGCTGATGGCGGAGCCCTCGCTATGGCGCTCCTCGGCGAGTCGGGCCTTGTTCATGGTTTCGACGGCCTTGCGGCCCTCGGATCCACTGATGCCTGACATCACGCCGCCCTCGACGCGCCAGCCGGTGGCCCGGCTCCACACGAGGTCGGCGGTGAGCCGGCCGGGGAGGCAGGACAGGACAGCCGCAAAAAGGAGCGCAGGAAGCAGGCGGCGAATCAGGGAAGATAGCATGGGAAAGGGATTTACCAGCGAATCAGCGCGGAACCGTAGGTCAAGCCCGCCCCAAATGCGACGAGCAGGGTGTAGTCGCCGCGTTTGATGCGACCGAGGCGGCGGGCCTCGTCGAGGGCGATGGGAATGGAAGCGGAGGAGGTGTTGCCGAAGCGATCGACGTTCACGTAGAAGCGCTCCATGGGAACCTTGAGGTACTGGGAAATTGCCTCGATGATGCGAAGATTGGCCTGATGGGGGATCACGAGCTCAATCTGATCAGCACGCAGGTGATGATGTTCCAAGATATCGCGGGCGGCCTCTTCCATGGCCCGCACGGCAATCTTGAAGACCTCCTTGCCCTTCATCTTCAGGAAATGGTCACCGGCCGCGATGGATTCGGCCGTGGCGGGGAAACTGCTTCCGCCCTTTGGCACGCACAGGAGGTCGGTGCTATCGCCGTACGCACCGAGTTGGGTGCCGATCACGCCGACCCCGGGCTCATGGCTCACGCCGAGCACCACGGCACCGGCGCCGTCGCCGAACAGCACGCAGGTGGTGCGGTCCTTCCAGTCGGTGATGGCGGAAAGTTTTTCGGCGCCGATGACGAGGGCGCGGCGGTAGCGACCCGAGGTCAGCATGGCGGAGGCGGTGTCGAGCGCGTAGACAAAACCGGAGCAGGCGGCGTTGAGGTCGAAGCACGCGACGTTGGTGCGGAGGCCGAGCTTGGCTTGGATGATGCAGGAGACCGCGGGCACCGGCATGTCGGGCGTGACGGTGGCGACGATGAGCAGGTCAATGTCCGCGGCGGTGAGGTGGGCGTCGGCCAGGGCGGCCCTGGCGGCGGCGACCGCCATGTCGGACGTGGCCTCATCCGGGGCGGCGATATGGCGCTCGCGGATGCCGCTGCGGCTGACGATCCACTCGTCGGAGGTGTCGACCATTTTCGTGAGCTCGGCGTTGGTCAGGATGCGCGCGGGGGCATAGGAGCCGGTGCCGAGGATGACAGTGGAGACGGAGGCCATGAAAATAGGGGGGGGTGGACCGGTGCCGCTCAGGCGGCGCTGGAGGGCTGGGCGAGACGCTCGTTGACGAGGGCGATGTCCGCCTCGATGCGTTGGTTCATGTCGGCCTTGATGATCTGGCTGGCGGCATGGATGGCGCTCTTGATGGCGTGACGGTTGGAGGAACCGTGGGCTTTGAGGATGTTGCCGCGCAGGCCGAGCAGCGGGGCGCCGCCGTAACGTTCGGGGTTGATGCGCTCCTTGAGGGCGCTGAAGGCGGACTTGGCCAGCAGGGCGCCGGTGGCGCGCATCGGGTTGGCCTGAAGCTCCTCGCGCAACATGGAGGAGAAGAATTTCACCAGCGACTCCCAGCTCTTAAGCATGATGTTGCCGACAAAGCCGTCGCAGATGACCACATCGACGTGCTCGGCGAACACCTGGAAACCCTCGATGGGACCAGAGTAGTTGATCAGGCCGTCGATGCGGCGGAGCAGCTCGTTGGTTTCGGTGATCAGGGCGCTGCCCTTGCCCTCCTCGGTGCCGATGTTCATGAGGCCGACGCGGGGCGACTCGATGCCGAGCATGACCCGGCAATAGTGGCTGCCGAGAATGGCGTTGTGCACGAGGTGCTCGGGCTTGGACTCGGGATTGGCGCCGGCGTCGATCAGGACAAAGTGGCCGTTTTCGCGCGGCACGATGGCGGCGAGGGCGGGGCGGGCGATGCCCTCCATGGTGCGCAGGCGCAGGGTGCCGCCAGCCATGAGGGCGCCGGTGTTGCCGCAGCTGACGACGACACTGGCGTGGCCGTCGCGGACGAGCTCGATGGCGCGGACCATCGAGGAGTCCTTCTTGCGCTTGAGGGCCATCAGCGGCTTGTCGTCCATCGTGACGACCTCGGACGCGTGATGAACGGTGACGTGGTGGCGGCGGTTGAGGCCGGCGGCGTGGATCAGGGGACGGAGGACAGCCTCATCCCCGACCAAGGTCACGGGATTGAGCGCCGGGTACTGCCGCAAGGCGAGTTTGACGGCCTCAACGACCTCGGCGGGGCCCATGTCGCCGCCCATGGCGTCGACCGCTATGCGCCCGGTATCGCCGGAAGAAGTGCCCATCGCGAGGATGGCGGAGAGTGCGAAATCGCGGGGATCAGACCTCGACGTTGAGGACCTGACGACCGCGATACATGCCGTTCTTGGGGTTCACCCGGTGCGGGCGGAACGCGCTGCCATCAGTGGGATCCTTGGCAAACTCGGGGGCCTGAAAGGCGTTGGCGGCGCGACGGTTGGCGCTGCGGCGTTTGGACTGTTTGCGTTTCGGATTTGCCATGGGAGGAAGGGATTTGGATGTGAAGGGCGTCGCTTAAAACGCCGGAAAGGAAGGGTGAAAGGGTCGGATTAAAGAGCCGGGTTTTGGCGCGTCAAGCGTCATAATCGGCGGGCTTTTACAACCACGTGAGGGCCGCCAGAACCGCGGCAAATGCGAGCCGGTACCAGGCAAACACCGCCATGCCGTGCCGCGACAGCCAGGTGACGAGAAAACGGATCGCCAGGGCAGCGGTAACTGCGGCCACCACGCAGCCGAGCAGGATATGGGACCAGCCGTAAACCTGGATCATCGCCGCGCCGCTTTCATAGCTCTTCAGGGCGGTTGCGGCGGTGAGGGTGGCAAGACCAAGGAGGAAGCTGAACTCGGCCGACTGCCGGGGATCCAGCCCCGCCAGGTAGCCACCCACGATGGTCATCATCGAGCGGCTTGTACCCGGCCAAAGGGCCACACATTGCAGCAGGCCGATATTCAGGGCCTGGCGGGGTGTGAGTTCGGCGCCATGTTCGGCAACCGGAGCCTGGGCGGCGCGGCGCCGGCGGTAGCGTTCGGCCCAGAGGATGAAAACCGCACCCACCACCTGGGCGGCGACGACGGCGCCGATCGAAAACAGATGCGCGCTGATCCAGGCGCCAAGGGCGAGGCCGAGGACGCCGGAGGGTGCAACGGCAATGATGAGGTTGCGCAGGAGCCGCAGGCCGGCCGGGTCGCGGCCGCGCAGGCCCTTGAGCATCGAGAGAAGCTGCCGCCAGTAGAGCAGGGCGACGGCGGCAATCGCGCCGAATTGGATGACAATGGTGAATGTGTCCGCGGCGAGCGTCGGGGTGAGCGGCACGCCGGCCGGATGTCTCGCCGAGGGCTGTTGATGCCAGAGCGGCTGGCCGTTGTGGTCGGTCAGGGGCTGATTCGACTCCAGGCCGAGCAGGTGCGTGGCTACGACCAAGTGCCCCGTGGAAGAGACCGGCAGATACTCCGTCACGCCTTCGACCAAGCCTAGGATGCAGGCATCGCGCACGCTGAGCCCGCTGGCGGTTTCGGTCGGGGCCATGGCGCCGCGGGCCGGGAGGCCGGCGAGGGCAAGACCAACAACACCCAGCAGGAGACGGCGCATCTGCTTTTGCTCCCAGAAGGCGCGCGGCGAAGCAATTTTATTTGCGGCGCGTCGCGGCGGCGTAACGCTAGCCGGTGATGCCCGTGCTAACCAACCTGACCACCCAACTTGCCGCCGGGCGAAACCTTTCGCCGGCGGACGTGGAGCTTGCGGTCGGGGCGCTGGCGGGAGCGGAGGCGGCTGATCCGGCCAAGGAGGCGTTCCTCGCGGCCCTCGCGGCCAAGGGTGAGACGGCGGAGGAACTGGCGGCGTTTGCGGCGGCGTTCCGGAAGCGCGCACTGGATCCCGGAGTCGGGGCGTGGGCCGGTCAGGCGATTGATGTCGTCGGCACCGGCGGGGACCATGCCGGCGGGTTTAATATTTCCAGCCTGGTCACCCTGGTTCTCGCGAGCGCGGGGGTGGTGGTGATGAAGCACGGCAACCGCGGTATCACCTCCAAGTGCGGCAGCGCAGACCTGCTCGCCGGCCTCGGCGTCAACCTCGATTCGTCGCCGGAGCAACTTCGCCGGGCGCTGGACCAGCTGGGGTTCGTCTTTTTCTTCGCGCCGGCTTGGCACCCGGCGTTCAAGGCCGTGGCGGGACCGCGCAAGGCGCTCGCAGCCCGGGGCCAGCGTACGATTTTCAACCTGCTGGGTCCGCTGGTGAATCCCGGCCGGCCGGCTCACACGCTGCTGGGGGTCGCCTCGATGCCGTTGCTGGAAAAAATGGCCGGCGCGCTGGACCAGCTGGGCGGCCAAGCCGGGCTCACGGTGCATGGCGTTATCACCCCGGAGCGCGGCATCGACGAATTGACCACTGCGACGGTGAACCTGGTGCGTGGCACCGGCCGGCTGCGCCCACTGGCAGCGGAATGGCGCTCGGCGGATTTCGGGCTGCCGACGGCACCGTTCTCGGATCTGACCGGCGGAGACCTGGCCACAAATCTTGCCCTGACCGAAGCCGTGCTGGCGGGTCGGGGCCCGGTGGGATTGACGGACACCATTGTGCTCAACGCCGCGCTGGGCCTCTGGATCACGGGCCGCATCGCGCAGGTGCGCGAGGGTATTGCGCCGGCCCGCGAGCTGCTCCTTGGGGGGGCGGTGGCCAAAAAAATCGCAGCGACGCGCGAATTCTACCGCCCATGACCCGGAAATATTTCGGCACCGATGGCATCCGCGGCCCGTATGGCGGGCCGGTCGTGAATGAGGCCTTTGCCGAGCGGCTGGGTTATGCCGCCGCGGTGAGGCTGGGTAAAAAAGGGCGCGTGCTGATCGGTCGCGATACCCGCGAGTCGGGCCAGGCACTTGAGGCAGCGGTGGCGCGTGGACTGCAGGCGGGCGGCGCGGAACCGGTCTCGCTGGGAGTGGCGCCGACGCCCGCGGTGGCCCGGGCCGTGCGGATGGAGCATGCGGCGCTGGGCGTGGTCATCACGGCGTCGCACAACGCGGCGGCGGACAACGGCATCAAGTTTTTCGGACCTGTCGGGGTGAAGCTGACCGACGCAGAGGAGCTGGCCATTGAACAGCTGCTGCCGGTGTCGGTGGTGACGGTCCCGGTGGCCCTGCCGGTGAGTGATGCCTGCGCCCCGTACATTGCCGCGGCGGAAAAATTACTGCCGCCGAATGCCCTGACCGGCTGGCGCATCGTGCTCGACACGGCCAACGGGGCGAGTTGCGGCACCAGCCCGGTGGTGTTGCGTGCACTCGGCGCAGAGGTGATCGGACTCGGCGATGCGCCGGACGGGTCGAACATCAATGCGGGAGTCGGCAGCGAACATCCCAAGCTGCTGGCGGCGCGGGTGAAGGCGACCGGGGCGCGGCTCGGAATTGCGCACGACGGGGACGGCGACCGGTGCGTGCTCTGTGACGAAATGGGCGGCGTGCTCGACGGGGATGAGATCCTTACGCTGCTGGCGACGCAGGCGCTCGCGCGCGGCGCGCTCGTCAACCGGACGTTGGTGATCACGGTCCAAAGCAATCTCGGAGTGGATGCCGCGATCAAGGCGGCGGGTGGGCGCGTGCACCGGACCGCGGTGGGCGACCGCTACGTCACCGAAGGCATGCTGGCCCAGCAGGCGACCCTGGGCGGCGAGTCGAGCGGCCACATCATCTGCTCGGAAATTTCCCCGACGGGCGACGGCCTGGTCGCGGCGATCAAGGTCATCGAGATCATGCGGGCGACCGGCAAGCCGCTCTCGGTGTTGCGCCAGGCGCTGAAAAAATTCCCCCAACTCACTGCGGCGTTGACGGTGAGGGAGAAGCTTCCACTCGAGAAACTGCCCAACCTGTCCGCGGCGTGCGTGGCCCTGGAGGAGGAACTGGGACAGCAGGGCCGGGTGCTGGTCCGCTATTCCGGCACCGAACCCAAGTTGCGCCTGCTGGTGGAGGGACCGACGAGTGTGCGGGTGCAGGTGGGCCTGGACCGGCTGTCCGCGGCGGCGCGGGCGGATCTGGACGTGATCTGATTAGCCGTGGCGCCCGCGGCGCCGCCGGAAGGCCAGTAGCGAAAGGCCGGCGCCCAGGAGGGCCCACGTCGAAGGTTCGGGCACGCCGTAGACGAGGGTGATGTCGTTGGGCAGATAATTGATGTAAAAGGTGTACGGGGTGGCGGCGTAGGAGGCGACGATGGTGTCGCCGGTTAGCGGCAGGCCCACAAAGGTGCCGGAGAAGCCCGCCCCGCCGGAGGAAATGTGCAGCAGGTCAAACGTCGTGTTGAGCGTCGGGGCGCTTACCAGGTTGAGGTTGAGCGTCAGCAGGCTGGCGCCGAGGTTCACGGCGCCGGTGGGATTCTGGAAAATTACCTGGTCCGACACGGCGCCGCCCAAGTCGACGTTGAGGGCGGTGGGGCCGGTGACGGCGAAGCTGCCGTTGGCGAAGGTGAGGTTGCCGAGGGTCAGACCCGGGGCGAGCGTGCCGCCCGCGAAGGTGATATTGCCGCTGAAGCCGCCGGGACCCGTGACGGTGCCACCCGCGGTGTTGGTCAGGGCGCCGCTGATATACAGGAAGCCCGACTGGGAGTTGAGGATGCCGGCGTTGGTGAACGTGGGCACGTACAGGTAGCCGGTGCCGGAGGTCTGGTTGATGGTGCCCTGGTTGATGAGCGTGGCGCCGCTGTTACCGGACAGATATAGCGTGCCATTGAGCGTGGTGGCGCTGTCGAGGGTGAGCGTGTTGTTGGTGCCGATCGCGAGATTGGAGTAGTTGCCGGCGGAGCCAGAGGTGATCGTCTTACCGGCGAGCGTGCCGTTCTGGTACCAATAGTAGGTGGAGTAGTTGCCGAGGGTGCCGTTGGCGCCGGTGAAGGAGGTGCCGTTGGAGAAAGTGACGGCAGCGCCGGCCGGCAGGGTGAAATCACCGTTGTAGATCACGTTGCTCAACGTGCCGCCGGAACCGGTGAATGAGAGGGCGCCACTGGCGATGGTGCCGTTGTTGATGGTGCCGGCATAGAGCTCGTAGAGGCCGCCGGTCGGTGCGTTGAGGGTGGCGCTGGTATTGTCCAAGGTACCGTAGAGCAGGGCGCGTCCACCGCTGGCGAGGGTGACATTGCCCAGCTGGGCGGTGGTGTTGGCGGAACCCTGGAAGTACAGCGCGCCATTTAGCTGGGCCGAGATCGTACCCAGATTGTGGATGTTCTGGAGGTAGGCGTTCGCACCGGTGCCGGTGGCGGTGATGGTGCCGCCGGCGGCATTGGTGGTCACGTCGGTGCCGTAATAGCCGACATACAGCGAGGTGCCGGAGTTGGCCGTGATGCTGCCGGAGTTGGTGAAGATGGGCGCGTAGAGATAACCGGTGCCGGAGTTGTGGTTGATCACGCCCTGGTTGAGGATCGTGCCTCCCGAGTTGCTATTATAGACGTAGATGTCGCCGCTGAGCGTGGTGGCGCTGTCGAGCGTGAGGGTCTGGCCGGTGCCGACGTTGAGATAGGCGTAATTTCCCGCCGACCCGAACGTTAGCGACTTACCGGCGAGGGTGCCGTTCTGGTTCCAGGTGAGCGAGGAATAGTTGCCGAGGTTGGCATTGGCGCCGGTGAAGAGGGTGCCGTTGGTGAACGTGACGGAGGTGCTGGCGGGGAGGGTGAGGTCGCCGGTGTAGCTGACATTGCTCAACGTGCCGCCGGAACCGGTGAACGTGAGGGCGCCGGCGGCAACGGTGCCGTTGTTGATGGTGCCGCCGTAGAGCTCGTACACGCCACCGCTGGGGGCGTTGATGGTGG
Organism: uncultured Opitutia bacterium; assembly: GCA_903839035.1. GTDB lineage: Bacteria > Verrucomicrobiota > Verrucomicrobiia > Opitutales > Opitutaceae > Opi-474. The sequence goes on along the minus strand of CAIMAQ010000041.1, from coordinate 1,647 downwards.
TGCTGGTGTTGTTGAAGGTGCCGTTGAGCCAGGCGCGGCCGCCGCTGGCGAGGGAGACGCTGCCGAGGTTGGCGGGGGTGTTGCTGGCGCCCTGGAAAATCAGCACGCCGTTGAGCTGGGCGTAGAGTGTGCCCAGGTTGACGATATTCGTCAGGTAGACGTAGGTGCTGGCGCCGGTGGCCGTGATGGTGCCGCCGACGGCGTTGGTGGTCGAGTCGGTGCCGTAATAACCGAGGTACAGCGAACTGGCGCCGCTCGCGGTGATGGCGCCGGAGTTGGTGAAGGTGGGAGCGTAAACATAGCCGGTGCCGGCCGTATGGTTGATCGAGCCCTGGTTGAGGATCGTGCCGCCGTTGTTGCCGTTAGAGACGTAGATGTCGCCGTTGAGCGTGGTGGCACTCCCGAGCGTGAGGGAGTTGTTGGCGCCGACATTGATGTAGGCGTAATTTGCCCCGGTGCCGAAGGTGAAGGTTTTGCCCGCGAGGGTGCCGTTTTGATTCCAGTTCAGAGTGGAATAGTTGCCCAGGGTGGCATTGCTGCCGGTGAACAGCGTGCCGTTCTTGAAGGTGACGGTCGTGCTGGCCGGCAGGGTCAAATCGCCGGTATAGCTGACGTTGCTCAGGCTGCCGCCGGAGCCGGTAAAGGAGAGGGCGCCGGCCGCGATGGTGCCGTTGTTGATGGTACCGCCGTAGAGCTCGTACACGCCGCCGCTGGGGGCGTTGATGGTGGTGCTGGTGTTGTTGAAGGTGCCGCTGAGCAGGGCGCGGCCGCCGCCAGAGAGGGAGACGCTGCCGAGGTTGGCGGGGGTGTTGCTGGTCCCCTGGAAATTAAGCACGCCGTTGAGCTGGGCGTAGAGCGTGCCGAGGTTGACGATGTTGGTCAGGTAGACGTAGGTGCTGGCTCCGGTGGCCGTGATGGTGCCGCCGGCGGCGTTGGTGACGAGATCGGTGTCGTAATAACCGACATATAGTGAAGTGCCGGCGTTGGCGGTGATGGTGCCGGAGTTGGTGAAGGTGGGGGCATACAGATAGCCGGTGCCGGCGTTCTGGTTGATCGCACCCTGGTTGAGAATCGTGCCGCCGTTGTTGCCGTTATAGAGATAAATGTCGCCGTTGAGCGTGGTGGCGCTGTCGAGGGTGAGGGAGTTGTTGGTGCCGACGTTGATATAGGCGTAATTTGCCCCGGTGCCGAAGGTGAAGGTTTTGCCGACAAGGGTACCGTTTTGGTTCCAGTTCAGCGTGGAATAGTTGCCGAGCGTGGCGGTGGCCCCGGTGAAGAGGGTGCCGTTGGTGAAAGTCACACTGGTGCTGGCTGGCAGGGTGAGGCCGCCGGTATAGCTGGCGTTGCTGAGCGTGCCGCCGGAGCCGGTGAACGAGAGGGCGCCCGCGGCGATGGTGCCATTATTGATCGTGCCGCCGAAGAGTTCAAACGCGCCGCCACTGGGGGCGTTGATGGTGGTGCTGGTGTTGTTGAAGGTGCCGCTGAGCAGGGCACGGCCGCCGCCAGAGAGGGAGACGTTGCCGAGGTTGGCGGGGGTGTTGCTGGTCCCCTGGAAATTCAGCACGCCGCTGAGCTGGGCGTAGAGTGTGCCGAGGTTGACGATATTCGTCAGGTAGATGTTGGATCCCGTCCCGGTCGCGGTGATGG
>CAIMAQ010000040.1 GCA_903839035.1 uncultured Opitutia bacterium | reverse complement strand
TAGTCGGCCGGGCTGCGCTTGAGGCTGAAGTCGTACATCTTGCCCTCGTTATCGAGGCCGATGGCGAGATAGCGGCCGTTCTGGAGATCGGTGTGCACCTCGAGGGTGCTCCAGAACGTGAGGGCGTCATAGTAATTGATGCAATGCGCCTCGGAGACGCGCCAGAGGACGCCCCGTGAATCGTACTGGTCCACGGCGAGAACCTGCCAGCTGTCCTCGTCTACGTAGAACGTGCGGCGCGAGTAGAGGTGGGACGTGCCCGGCTTGAGGGTGGCATCCACGACCCAGACCCGGTGCAGCTCGTAACGGGCGAGGTCCTGGTTGATGTGCAGGGGCTTGAGGATGTCGGCATACTTCACCTTGTCGCTGTGCAGCGCGTAGGAATTGTACGGGACGAGCATTTCCTTTTTGCCGACCAGATTCCAAGTGTAGCGGTCGGGTGCGCCGTTGAACATGTCGAACTGGTCGCTGGTGCGCTGGCCGTCGGCGGCGGTGCCGGGGTTGTCGTAGGCGACGTTCGGGGCGCGGGTGACGCGGCGGCGGCCGGCGTTGTAGACCCAGGCGCGGCGCGGCTCCTTGACCTGGTCCATGGTCTCGTGGGCAAGGAGGATGGTGCCGGCGAGGCGGGCCGGGGCGATGACCGCCTGTTTGAAGAAGATCATGGTGTTGTCGAGTTCAGCCTCGGTGATGCCATCGCGGACGTAATTGAAGAGGAACTCGTCATCGAACTGCACCAGATTGTAGCTGCCGCTGCGTTGCACGGCGGCCTGGCCGATGTGGCGCGTGGCGGCGACGCCGCGGTAGCGCGTGAGGTGGTTCCAGATCACCTCGAGGCCGCTGGCGGGAATCGGGAACGGGATGCCGATGACCGAGCCGGTGATGCCGTTACCTGTCTCGTTGAGCTTGGCGACCGTGGCGTTCTTCAGGGTGGCGTCGTAGATGCGCTGGGGGTTGGCGGCACTGCGGTGGGTCGGGTAGACGAGGAGCTTGTAGTCGGGGTAGGCCTGAAGGAGCGCCCGGTAACCCTCGGTGAGGCGGTCCTTGTAGTGCTCGGCGTTGGCGGCGGACACCGTGTAGAGCGGCTGCTCACCGGCAAACGGATCGGCATGGTGGTCGCCCACCGTGTAGCCGGCGGGCGGGGTGGTGATGCCACCGGTCCACGCGGGGATGGAGCCGTCGGCATTGCCGGCCTTTTCGCCGCCGAGCGGAGTGAGGTCCGCGCCGAGTCGGGCTGCGGCGGTATCGCTGATGGCGGCCGGCAGGGCGGCGGCGGTGATGACGAGAAGGAACGGGAAGAAGAGTCTTTTCATGGCGGTGGGGTCCAGCGGGGTTAGAAGGAATACTTCAGCGTGGTCGAGACGTAGTCGCGGTCGCCCAGCAGATTATAGCGGCTGGCGCCGAAGAAATTGACGTAGCGGAGCTCAACCGCCCACGCGTTCTGGAAGGTGAACTCGGCCGAGAAGTTCAGGCTCTTGCGGCCGGCGACATAGTTGCCGAGCGGGAGCGGTGTGTTACCGGTGACGTCGTGGGAAAAGGCGACGGACGGCGACACGTTCACGCCCGAGAAGAGACTGTTGTAGTCGAGCTTCGCGAGGACCTGGTAACCCCACGAGAACGAGTCGGCAAAGGCGCTGGCGGGCGTGGGTGGGATGGTGCCGAAACCGGTGTTGACCATCGCGGCAGCGTTGCCGCTGGTGAAGGTGCCGGGGGCATCGTAGCGGAGAACATCCTTGCTTGGGAGGTTGACCCAGACGCCGCCGGCTTCCCCGAGGAGCGTGAACTGCTGCGCGCCGAGCATGGGGCCGAAGACCTTGGTCAGGGTGCTCTGCGCCGTCCACACGCGGTGACGGCGGTAACCGGAGATCTCGGTGTTCAGCTGGCCGAGGTAATTGCCAACCTGATTGTTGGCGCCGAACACGGGATTCAGCGAGGAGAGGGTGGCAAAGAGCAGTTCGACGTCGTCAATCTGGAGCGGGACATTGTTCTTGAGCGAGGCCTCGCCCTGCCAGGAGATACCGGAGTTGCCGAGGGAGGTGTTAAAGCTCACCCCCACCACGCGGATGTCCTCGGGATACTCGGTAAAGTAGCGGCCGGTGGCGGCAGCCTGCAGCAGGCCGACCTTGCCGGCGCCAGCGGCAATGCTCTGGGCGGCCGGATAAAACGGCTGGAGGCTGCCGGGCAGCGCGCCGATCGGCACGTTGGTGAAGGCGGCGCCCAGCAGGGTGTTGAGCGCGGCGGGAATGCCGGCCGGTGGGTAGCCGTTGGCGATCATCGCCGGCACGAGATTGGTGGTGGCGAGGCTGACGGCGTACGATTGCACGAAGGCCGTGTCGATCGGCCGCGTAGGAGTGAAGGCGCTGATGAGCGGCGAGCGGCTGTGATAGTTGGCGAAGTAGAGGCCAAATTCGGTATCATTCAGGGCCGGCGTGAGGAGGCGCAGGGCGGCGCCATACTGGCTGGAACCTTTGCCACTGCGGGTGTCGCCGCGCGGGATAGCGCCGAGCGTCCCGGTGTCCGGCAGGGTGCCGAAGCCCAGAAAAACGTTGGAGCCACCGGGGCTGGCGAAGTCATTGGTCGAGAAATAAGTGCCGGCCGGCTCAAGGCGGTTGGACCGGTACTCCAGCAGCCAGAACGGCTCGAAGGTGAGGTTCTTGGTCAGCCCGATCGAGGCGGTCAGCATGGTGACCGGCAGGAAGGCCTCCTTGAGCTCGTTGCCCGGGCCGCGGAGCTTGGACAGATCCACCGGGTTAACGACGTTGATGCCGTTGGGGAGAAAGGTGCTCTCGCCGAGGCTGAGCACCTGGCGGCCGAAGCGCAGTTCCACCGGCATGTCCTGGCCGATCTTGAACTTGGCCTTCACGTAGAGGTCGAGCCACTCGCCCCCGTCGGTCACCTTGGCCTTGGCCTCGCCCGTGAGGGAAGTACGCAGGGTGCTGTCGGTCAGCAAATCCTTGAAATAGTAGCCCCGGGCAAACAGGCCGAAATCATGGTAGTTGAGCTCGAGTTCGTGGGTGCCCTTGAACAGTTCCGAGACCCAGCCCTTCCCATAGTTGAGGTTGCCATCGTCGGAATTGACCGAGTTCTGCTGGCCGGCGATGCCCTGGTAGGAGTTGGTCGTGCCGTAGAACTGCGGGCTGGGAGCGCCGAGGCGGTAGAGTCCGCCGAAGGAGAATGTGCTATCGAAGCTGCCGGTCAGGTCACCGTCGGTGAACGGGAAGGCATGCGCGGGTGGGATCAGGAGCAGCGCGCCGAGGGCAAAAGCCAAGGCGGGGCGTGTCAGGTTCAACGACACACGGGAGGATTTTTTCATAGCGGGTCTCAGTGGTGGAAAGGACTCGCACGGGGGTACTTTCCTGTCGGGGTTAAGGATGGGCGGCCTGACCGCCTAAGGGAATTGGGCGCACCAAACGAAGTATCCGGACCCGATTCAAGTCCCAATTTAGGTTAATCGCGGTTCGCACTTTGACATGGCCAAAATATGCGTAAGGTGCGCGTTCGAACCATGCAGGCTGCGACCCACATCCACGTCAAAGGCGCGCGCGAGCACAACCTCAAGAACCTCGAGCTGCGCATCCCGCGCGGCAAACTGGTGGTCATCACGGGCCCGAGCGGTTCGGGCAAATCCTCGCTGGCCTTCGACACGATCTACGCAGAGGGCTACCGGAAATACATGGAGTCGCTCTCGACGCAGGCGCGGCAGGTGCTCGAGCAACTGCACCGACCCGAGGTCGATTTCATCCACGGCCTGTCGCCGGTCCTCGCGATAGAACAGCGCACCGGCGGTGGCGGTCCGCGCAGCACGATCGCCACCGCGACGGAGATCGCGGACTACGCGCAGCTGCTGTGGGCCGTCTGCGGCGAACAGCGCTGCCCGAAGGACGGCGGCCGCGTGGTGCAGCGCTCCCTGGATGACAACGTCCGGCGCGTGCTCACGGAATGTGCCGGCGAACGCGTCCTGTTGCTGGCGGCCTTCATGCGGGCAAAGCCGAGCGTGCTCCGCGACGAACTGCCCCGGCTGCGGCAGCGGGGCTTCCAGCGCGTGCGGCTCAACGGGGAGGTCCGGAGCCTCGACGAGGCGAACCTGATCCCCGCCGGCGCGGGGACGAAGGAGATCACGGTCGAGATTGTCATCGACCGGCTGGTGGCGAACGCCGACCAGCGGTCGCGGCTGGCGGACTCGCTCGAGCTGGCGTTTCGCGAGGGCAAGGACCGGGTCGTGGTGCTGGCGCAGAAAAACGCCGAGTCGCCGTGGCACGAACTGGCGCTCAGCCAGTCGCTGTCATGTGCGGTTTGCGGTGACGTCTTCGAAAAGCTCACGCCGCGCCATTTCTCCTTCAGCCACCGGGAAGGAGCCTGCCCGACCTGCGACGGCCTGGGCCGCAAGCTGCGCTTTGTCCCCGAGCTGATCGTGGCCGATCCCGGGAAATCCGTGCGCGAGGGCGCGCTCAAGCCCTGGCGCATCGGCGGAAAAAACCTTATCATCAAGCACAACGCCCTGCTGAAACAGCTGGCCGAACAGCTGCCTTTCGATGCCGACGTGTCGTGGAACAAACTGCCGGAGGCGACGCGGCACACGATCCTGCATGGCGCGGGCGAGCGGTTGTTTGCCTTCAAGCTGCGCCGCATGCGCGAGCCCAAGGCAATGCCGTTCGCGGGGGTCATCGCGGATCTGGAGGACAGCTTCCGCCACACCGGCAGCGAGGGCTTTCAGGCCCGGCTCATTACCTTCATGGTGGCCGGTGAGTGTCCGGAGTGTCATGGCACGCGACTCAACGCCCGCAGCGGGGCGGTGCTGCTTGGCGGGAAGACCTTTCCGCAGTTCATGCAGCTGGACGTGGAGACGGCCCACGGGTTTGCGCGCGATCTCGTCACGACTTTCGCCGGCAACGATGCGGTCCGGGACGTGGTGACCGGCATCGAGCAGCGGATGTATTTCCTGCTCGAGACCGGGCTGGGCTACCTGACACTCGAGCGCGACTATGCGACGCTGTCCGGCGGAGAGGCGCAGCGTGTGCGGCTGGCGACGCAGCTCGGCATGGGTCTGATGGGCGTCATCTACGTGCTCGACGAGCCGAGCATCGGCCTGCACCCGCATGACAACCAGAAGCTGCTCGACACGCTCGTGGGGCTGCGGGACCGCGGGAACACCGTGCTCGTGGTCGAGCATGACGAGGACACGATGCGGCTGGCCGACGAGCTCATCGAACTCGGGCCCGAGGCCGGCGTCGAAGGCGGCCAGCTCCTGTTTCAGGGCACGCCCGCCCAGTGTGCGCTGCTGCCCGCGAAGATTTCGCGCACCGGTCCCTATCTCGCCGGGACCATGCGCGTGATGAAAGACGCCAAGACCAAAGTCCCGGACGGCGCGTGGCTGACCGTGCGCGAGGCCCGGGCGAACAACCTGCGGGGGATCGACGCCAAGTTCCCCGTCGGCCTGCTGACGGTGGTCACCGGCGTCAGCGGCTCGGGCAAGAGCACGCTCGTGAACGACGTGCTGGCCGCGGCCGCGGGGCGGAAGCTGAACGGCGCCAAGACGCTGCCGGGCAAGCACCGGTCGATCGAGAACCTGGATTTCTTTGAGAAACTGGTGCAGGTGGACCAGGAGCCGATTGGGCGCAGTCCACGCTCGAATCCCGCGACGTTCGTCGACCTGATGACCCTGCTGCGCGACCTGTACGCGTCAGTGCCGCTGGCAAAGGTTCGCGGCTACAAGGCCAGCCGCTTCTCCTTCAATGTCCGCGGCGGACGCTGCGAGCGCTGCCAAGGGGACGGCGCCATCAAGCTCGACATGCAGTTCATGGCCGACGCCTATGCGCCGTGCCCGAGCTGCGAGGGAAAGCGCTACAACCGCGAGACGCTCGAGATCCTGTTCCACGGCAAGTCCATCGCGGACGTGCTTGACCTCACGGTACGCGAGGCGATCACGCTGTTCCGGAACATCCCGCGGGTGATCGACAAGCTGGCGACCCTGGACGCGGTCGGGCTGGGCTACCTGAAGCTCGGTCAGTCCGCGACGACGCTCTCGGGCGGTGAAGCGCAGCGGCTCAAGCTTTCACTCGAACTGAGCAAGCGCACCCAAGGCAGCACCCTGTACATTCTCGATGAGCCGACCACGGGGCTGCACTGGGTGGACATCCAGAAACTTATGGACCTGCTCTTTAAGCTGCGCGACCAGGGCCACACCGTGATCGTGATCGAGCACAACCTGGATGTCATCCACCTCGCTGACTGGATCATCGACCTCGGACCGGGCGGGGGTCGGCATGGCGGCGAACTGATCTACGCGGGGCCGCGCGCGGGAATCGAGTCGTGTGCACCGTCGCTGACCGGGCAGGCGCTGCTCCGCTGGGAGAAATAAGGCCACCGCAGACCGGCCAAGGCGGGGAATAATCTTCAGGAGTCGCAATTGCTGCTGTGGCAGAGCCACGACATCAGCAAAATGATGACTGTGAAGATAGTGATCAGAGCCATGGGGTGATGGACGCTGTCGGGGTGGGGTGGGGGCAGGTAACAGACCGAACAATGGGGACAATTAGCGGGAAGCTTCCCTTGGCCAGCAAATAATCCAAACTGCCAGTCATTCGCAAAGATTTGACCACCGTCTCCGACCGCTGAATCCGTCATGCCGCTGCCCACGATTGTCCACCTCGACGCCGACGCGTTTTTTGTGTCGTGCGAGCTGGCGCTCAAGCCGGAACTGCGTGGAACCAAGTGCGCGGTGGGGGGACGCGAGCGGGGGATCATCTCGTCGGCGAGTTATGAGGCCCGGGCGTGCGGCGTCTACACGCCGATGCCGACCCAGCGCGCGCTGAAAGTCTGTCCGGACCTGATTTTGCTCCCCCACACTTCGGGGCTGTATGGAAAGGTTTCCCGGCAGATGTTTGATCTCTGCGAAACACTCACGCCCCTCGTGCAGCGCAATTCCGTGGATGAAGGCTACCTCGACCTGGGCCCTTGTGGCTTTCAGACAGCCGCGGAGATCGAGACGCGGATCCGCGCGCTCCAGCGGCGGCTGTGGGACGAACTCCAGCTTCCCGTCTCGTTCGGCATCGCGGCGAACAAGCTCGTCGCCCAGATCGCGTCGAAGCTGCGGAAACCGCGCGGGTTTGTCGTGGTGCCACCGGGCCAGGAGGAGGAATTTCTGGCGCCGCTGCCGATTGGCAAGCTGCCGGGCATCGGCGCCAAAACGGAGGCGACGCTGACGGAGCGGCACGGCCTGAAGTTCGTGCGCGACATCACGGCCCGGAACGAGAGCCAGCTCGAGGCGATCTTTGGTGCAGGCTGGCGGAACATGCGGGCGACGGCGCGGGGCGAGGATGACCGGCCGGTGGAGACGGAGCACGATGACGCGAAGAGCTATTCGCAGCAGGAAACGTTTGCGGCCGACATCGCGGAGTTTGCCGAGATCGAGCGCGTGGCGAAGCGGATGGTGGACGAGCTCCTGCCGAAGATCCGCGAGGATGGAAAACGGGTGCGGACGATGACGGTGAAAATCCGCTATCCGGATTTCATGCAGGCGTCGCATGGCCGCAGCCTGGAGTCCGCGACCGACCTGGAGGCTCCTTTTTACCCGCTGGTGGCGCCCCTGTTGAAGGCGGCATGGAAACTGCGCCGGCCGCTGCGGCTGGTGAGCGTGCGGTTTTCCAACGTGGAGGAAGCCGCGGCCCAGCTGGAAATGTTTGGCCAGGTTGAGGAGAAACGCCGCCGGCTGGCGGGCGTCCTCGACCAATTGAACAACCACGGGAAGACGACGGTGGTGCGACACGGGCACCAGCTGGGTGGTCGCAAGGACGAGTCGGGTGGGTGACGCGTTATGCGCTTGTGACGCCCCGGTGATTGCCGCGAACTAGTGGGCGATGTTCGCGCCCGACCTTACCTCCCGCATCGCCGCCGCCCAGCGCGCCGTCCTCGGCCAGACCGAGCTGATGCACCGCGAATTCGGGCGCGCAGAAAGCAAATGGAAGAGCGATGGCACGCGCGTGACGGCGGTGGACATTGCGATTTCAGAAAACATCTTCCGGGAACTGCGCGCCCAGTTTCCCGAGGACCAGTTCCTGAGCGAGGAACTGGCGGAAACGGGTGCGCCCCTCCCGGTCACCGCGGAGTTTGCCTGGGTGCTCGATCCGATTGACGGCACGAATAATTTCGCGCTGGGGCTGCCGGCGTGCGCGATCTCCCTCGGATTGTGCCAGCAGGGCGAACCGGTTTACGGGGTCATCTACGACCAGAGCCGGCGCACACTGATGCATGGGGGCCCGGGCTTCGGGGTGTTTGACGGCACGCGCGCGGCACGCGTCAGCGCGGCGGTCCCCCACAAGGAGTCGATCATCGGGCTGCACAGCCCGAATGACAAAACCCTCGTCCCGCTGGCCAGCGGGGTGCTGTCTCAGTTTAAAGTCCGCGGACTCGGCAGTGCGACGCTGCACCTCGCCTACGTTGCCACGGGCATGTTCGACGGCTGCGTGGATTTTAACGTCAAGATCTGGGACCTCGCAGCGGCGATCCCCCTGGTGCGCGCGGCGGGCGGGGAGGTGCATTTCCTCAACGGCGCGCAACTCCCCGTGCGCCAGTTCGACCTCAGGATGAAGGGGATCATTTACGTGGCGGGCAGCCCGGCGATGTGTGCGCGGCTGTGCACGATCTTGCAGGGCCAGGACCGACGATGAAGGCGCTGAAACTTCCCGCGCTCCTCACGGCTGGACTGCTCGCCGGTACCGTTTCACTCGCCGCGCAGAACCTCGTCGTCAGTTTGGTACTGCCGACCCAGGACCTCGTCCCGGCCACGACGGTCAAACTGGATCTGCTGGCGGTAAATCCCGCGCTGTCTGCGGCGCCCTTTGAAGCTCCGACGATTCTGCATGGGACGCTAGTGGCCGGGGTGAAATCGTGGCCCGTTGAGCTGGCGTCCACCCGTCCGGGGATGGTTTCGGTGGAGCCCGGGGCCTTTGCTTATCGCGGCTACACCCTGGCTCTGCCGCCCGGGGTGAGCGGGCAGCTCGTCCTGGAAATAACCGAGGGCGAGTATCAGCCGCTCCGGGGCGTGCTGATGGTCAGTGCAAACCGGGCAGTTCCTGCGAGCCAACCCCCGGCGACGCCGCTCAGCACGCTCGATGCCGCGACGCCGGCACTGGCCCAGTTGCAGCGCAGCTTCATCGGACATTTCGGCCCCCATGAACCGGTTTACTTCACCTACGGCACCACGGCACCAGGGGCGAAATTCCAATTTAGTTTCAAATACCGGCTGTTCGATTTTAGGGGCAGCTCCGGGTCGACCGCGCAGCGTACTATGCAGTTCGGCTACACCCAGCGCTCGCTGTGGGACATCACGGGCGATTCCAGTCCTTTTTACGACACGAGCTACATGCCGGCCCTATTCTACGAGTCACTCGCGTCGCAGACCGCGGACAACCGCTTCGGGCCGTTTACGTGGGTCGGCTACCAGGCCGGCTACCAACATGAGTCGAACGGGCAGGGGCTCACGGCCTCGCGCAGCCAGAACACCCTGTTCCTGCGCACCGCCTTTATCATCGGCGCGCCGGAAGACTGGCATTTGATCATGGCGCCCCGGGTCTGGGCGTATGTCGGCGACCTGTCCAATAACCCGAAGCTGAGGGACTACCGCGGCAACGGTGAATTGCTGCTGGTGCTCGGCAAGAACGGTGGCGCGGCGCTCGCCTACACGGGCCATGCCGGCCGGGACTTCACTCATTTCACCACGCAGCTGGACCTGACCATCCCGATGCGGATCAAGCTACTCGATTTCGCGTCGTACTTCCTCGTGCAGTATTTCGACGGCTACGGAGAGAGCCTGCGCGACTACGACAAAAAATCCTCGCAGCTGCGCGCGGGCATCTCGCTGGTCCGGTGAACCCTGAGGCCGGCCCCGGGCCGACGCTTAAATTTGGTACGGCTTCAGCGGGACGGGATCGAGGACCTTGATCTTCGGGGCCTTCAGGGCGAGCTGGGTGGCGAACCATTCCCGCGCGGCGGGATCGCCGTGGGTGAGGATCACGACGCGGGCGTCGGTCTGGATGGCGAACTCGAGCAGTTCCTCGCGGTCCGCGTGGCCGCTCAGCTCAAAGCGTTCGACGCGGGCCTTGATCTTGGCCTTCACGTGGGCGGTCTCGAAGAGGAAGGTGTCGCCCGTCTTGGCGGCGAGCAGCTTGCCGCCGGGGGTGTCGGGGTCGCAGTAGCCGACAAAGCCGATGGTGTTGCGGGCGTGGCCGACGAGGCCGGAGGCGAGCGTGTAGCTCGGCGTCCGCTCCACGAGCATGCCGGAACTGATGATGTAGAGGCCGTTGGTCTGCGGGTCCTCGCCAGGCGTGAGCTTGCGCGGGGTGGGCTTGATCTTGAGCTCCTTGATGATGCCGCGGTTGAAATTCACGTGCCGGGTCTTGCGGCTGATTTCGTCAAAGTAGTCCGCGAGATCCATGCCAAGGCCAGACGCGTAGATGGGGCACTCGACGAGGCGACCGAACTTCCGGGCGTCGTGGATGACGGCGAGGACTTCCTGCATGCGGCCGAGGGCGAACACCGGGATGAGGAACGTGCCGCCGCGCTTGATGGTGTCGTTGATGCTCTCGATGAGTCGGGCGATCTCATGGACGCGCTCCTTGCCGACGGGGCGCTCGGTGGTGCCGCGGGTGGTTTCCATCACCAGGGTGTCGAAGTGCCCGGCGGGGAACTTGGCGCCGGCCAGGGTGCGCTGGTTGTCGAAGAGCACGTCACCCGTGAAGAGGATCTGGCGGTGCTTGTAATGGATCTCGAGGGCGGCGGCGCCGGCGACGTGGCCGGCGTGGTGGAAGATGACCTCGATCTCGTCCTTGGTGCCGCGGAATTTCTTGGCGTGGCCAAACGGCAGGCCGTGCATGCGGCCGGCGCAACGGTCGATTTCGTCGTGGGTGAAAAGGGGGTAGTCGGGGATGTTTTTCTCCTCCTTTTGGCGGAGCATCACGTTGGCCGAGTTGTGCAGCATGCGCTCGATCAACATGCGACTGGAGGTCGTCATGATCACCGGCGTGTTGGGGTGCTCGCGCATCGCCACCGGCAGGCCGCCAATGTGGTCCAAGTGGCAGTGAGTGATGATGATAAGGTCGAGCGACTTGCCGCGGAGCTGGGCCAGGTCCGGGATCGCGGCGCGGCCGGTTTTCTTCGGGTTCAGGCCGCAGTCGATGAGGACGAGAAGGTCGCCAAACTGGACAAAATGGGAGTTGGCGCCGATGCCGCCATCACGGTTCAAATCAATAAGCTTCATTTAAGGAATCGGACACCCAATACGAGAAAACGACCGGGCACGAGGTTGTTTTTCTCACGCCACCGGGATGTTCATCGTGAAAGCCGGCAGGAGCACATGCACGCGGCGGCCGAGTTCGTCGACGCCATGGAAGGAGCCCTGCGCCGTGGCGTTGCAGCCGGTCACATGGTAACTGTTGTACGAGAACTGCTCGCCCGGTGCGAGTCGCGGGGTCTCGCCAACGATCTTGTCGCCCTCGATCACGAGGTGGCTGCCATCGTCGTGATCCACGACCCATTTGCGCCCGAGCAGGGTGACGGTGTGCTCGGAGCCGTTGGTGATGGTGATGAAATACACGAACGCATGCGGCTGGTCCGCGGGCAGGGTGGCCCCACCATGGTGGTAGTGGAGTTTGTCGAGGCGGGCGGTGAGGCCGGGCAGTTCGGTGGAGCTGGACACGGGCAACAAGATTGCCGGGAACGGGGCGGTCGCAAGACGGCTTTCGACTTGCTGCGGATTTAGTCACCCGCACACACTGCGCACTTTATGGCCAAATTCGCCCTGCTCTCCGTCACTGACAAACGCGGCTTGGTCGAATTTGCCACGCTGCTCGTCCGGTCGCACGGTTACACCCTGCTGTCCACCGGCGGCACGGCGAAGCAGCTGGGGGCGGCGGGACTTCCGGTCACGGAGGTGGGGGCGCACACGGGATTTCCCGAGATGATGGATGGCCGCGTGAAGACACTGCACCCGAAGATTCACGGCGGCCTGTTGGCGCGGCGTGACAAGCCCGAGCATCTCGCGCAGGCGGCGGCGGCCGGGATCGCACTCATCGACCTCGTGGTGGTGAACCTGTACGCGTTTGAGGAAACCGTCGCAAAGCCGAATGTGACCTTCGAGGACGCGGTGGAGAACATCGACATTGGCGGGCCGTCCATGCTGCGGAGCGCCGCCAAAAACCACGAGAGTGTGACAGTGGTCTGTGACCCGGCGGATTACCCGACGGTGCTGGCGGCGATGGCTGACCCGAAGGAACTGCACGCGTTGCGGCGCCGCCTGGCGCTGAAGGTATTTCAGCGCACGGGCAGCTACGACACGGCGATCGCGAAGTATCTTGAGTCGCAGGCGGCGGAGCCGGACTTGGCGGCACTGGCGGGATTTCCCGCGACGCTGAACCTGACTTTTCAGAAGGCGCAGAGCCTGCGCTACGGCGAGAATCCGCACCAGCGCGCGGCGCTCTACGGCACCTTCAACGAGCACTTTCAGCAGCTGCAGGGCAAGGAGCTCAGCTACAACAACATCCTGGATATCACGTCGGCGACGTTTCTCATCGGGGAGTTTGAGCGGCCGACCGTGGCGATCCTGAAGCACACCAATCCCTGTGGCGTGGCCAGCGCGGACACGCTTGAGGCGGCGTGGGAACTGGCCTACGCGACGGACAAGCAGGCGCCGTTTGGCGGAATCATCGTCGTGAACCGGACGCTCGATGCAGGCCTGGCGAAGACGATCGCGGAGATTTTCACCGAGGTGATCATCGCGCCGCGGTACAGTGACGAAGCCCTCGCGATCCTTGGCAAAAAAAAGAATCTCCGGCTCATGATCGCCAAGGCGGGCCCGGGCGCGGACGCGCTGCGCGAGGTACGCTCGGTCATCGGCGGCGTGCTCGTGCAGGACCGCGACAAGACCCTCGGCAATGTGGCGGAGTTCAAGGTGGTGACGAAGCGCCAGCCGACGCCCGAAGAGTGGGCCGGGATGATGTTTGGCTGGAAAATCGGCAAGCACGTGAAGTCGAACTCCATCGTTTACTGCCGGGGTGAGCAGACACTCGGCGTCGGCGCGGGCCAGATGGCGCGCGTGGACAGTTCCCGCATCGCGGTCTGGAAGGCGGGCGAGGCCGGACTCAGCCTGAAAGGGTCGGTCGTCGCCAGCGAGGCGCTGTTTCCCTTTGCCGATGGGCTGATTGCCGCGGCGGAAGCGGGCGCGACGGCGGCGATCCAGCCTGGTGGTTCGGTCCGGGACGAGGAAGTGATCAGGGCGGCCGACGCGCGTGGGATGACGATGGTCTTCACCGGCATTCGGCATTTTAAGCACTGAGCCGCGGCCGGCTGGCTGGCGATTGAGGGTAGGGCGGGTCTTTGCCTGCCCTTGCTGTGCGCCTCGAAGGCGGGTCAAAGCCCCGCCCTACCACAAGCTCCGACTTTTCCGGTTGGCGCCGTGAAGAATTTTGCGCCACGGTTGCGCCATGTTTGACCATGTCGAAAAACTGAAGGAATTCATCCGCCACCAGAGCATCTCGGCCGACTCGAAGTTCAAGGACGGCATGCGGGGCGCCCAGGAGTTCGTCGCCGGCCTGCTCGGTTCGATGGGCTTTTCCGTCGAAGTCGTGAAGACCGACCTGCACCCGATCATCCTGGCCCATCGCGGCGGCGACGCCTCCTGGCCGCACGTGATCATTTACGGGCATTACGACGTGCAGCCGGCGGATCCGCTCAACCTGTGGACGTCACCAGCCTTCGAGCCGACAATCCGCGGCAACCGGATCTACGGGCGCGGTGCAGCGGACAACAAGGGTCCGCTGCTGACGCACATCACGGCCGTCGGGCACCTGCTGGAGCAGAACCCGAACCTGCCGTTGCGGATCACGTTTCTCGTCGAGGGCGAGGAAGAGATGGGCAGCCCAAGCTTCCTGCCCTTCTTGGAGCGCTACAAAGACACCCTGAAGAAGGCGGACTTTGTTTTTCTCTCGGACACCGGCATTCCCAATGAAACCCAGATGGTGATCACGGCCGGACTGCGCGGGCTGGTGACGTTTGAAATCGAGGCCGTCGGACCGAAGAGCGACCTGCATTCCGGCCTGCACGGCGGCGTGCTGCTGAATCCGATCCAGGCGCTGGTGGACCTCTGCGCTTCGCTGCACACGCCGGACGGGCGCGTAAACATCCCGGGGTACTACGACGAGGTACTCGAGGTGGAGCCGTGGGAGCGTGAAGAGCTGGAAAAGCTGGGCCCGAAGGAGTCGGAGTACCTGAAGTTCCTCGGCATCGAGGCGTTTCACACGCCGCCGGGCATCACGCCGTTCGAGGCGGTGCGATTTTACCCGACGCTGGAGTTCAATGGCTTTGGCGGAGGCTACCAGGGGGAGGGCGGCAAGACCGTCATCCCGAGCCGGGCGTTCGTGAAAATCAGCTGCCGGCTCGTGGCGAACCAGAACCCGGAGAAGATCAAGGCCCTCCTGTACAAGACGATCAAGGAACGCGCGCCCAAGGGCGTGAAACTGACCATCACCGACGGCCACACCGGGCTGCCCTACGTCGTCGTTCCGCCAGACCGCTCCAACACGCCGAAGAACCAGTCGCTGGTGCTGGCGCGCGCGTTTCGCGCGACCGAAACCGCGGTCACGGAAATCTGGGGCAAGGCGCCGCTTTATCTCCGCGAGGGCGGCAGTGTGCCGATCATCGGCGAGATCAAGCGCGTGCTCGGGCTCGACTCGGTGATGATGGGCCTGTTCCTGCCGGAGGATAACCTCCATGCGCCGAATGAGAGCTTCAATCTCGACGTCATGAAGAAGGGCATCGAAACCTCGCGGCGGATCCTGTCGGCGATTGCGCAGCCGTAAACGCCGGGCGGTGTCGCCCGGCAAATTCCGCCAATAAAAAAGCCCCGGTTTGCACCGGGGCTTTTGCTGAAGGGGGAAGATTACTTCTTGAGCACGATGATCTCCGCTCGACGGTCTTTCGTCATCGTGGCGTCATCGGCGTTCTTGGCGGCCTCGAGGCTGCCCTTGGAGTTGGCCTCGACCTTGTCGGCGGGAACGCCGAGCGAGATCAGGTACTTTTTGGCGGCGGTGGCGCGGCGGTCACCGAGGCTCAGATTGTACTCGTCGGTTCCGCGCCAGTCGGCGTGGCCTTCGAAGAGGATGCGGTAGGTGGGATTCTTGGCGAGGTAGTCCTTGGCGGCCTGGATCTTGGCGCGCTCAGGCTCCTTGATGCTGGACTTGTCGAAGTCGAAGTAGACCGCGCCGAGGAGGCCCTTGATCATGTCGGCCGTCTCGATGATGTTCGGGTCACGCTGTTCCAAGGCCTGCGCGTTTGGGTCCACCGCCGGGGTCAGCGTGTCCGGATTGAGGGCGCCGCCGCCGGTCGGACCGAGGACCGTGGAGCTCGGGTCAGGCCGTTTCGGCTTTTTGGAGCAGCCGGCAAAAATAAACGCGGCGCTGGCGATCAGGAGGCAAAGTTTCTTCGAAGCGGTGTTCATGGAAGTGGTCAGGATAGGTCGTGGGGAAAATTTTCTGGGGGAACCCCCCAGCGCCCGCAAGGTTTTACTGCGCTTTTTTCTGCTCGATGAGGCCGACCTCCAGGGCGTAACGGGTGAGGCTGGCGACGTCGTGGAGGTTGAGTTTCCGCATCAGGTTGGTGCGGTGGTTATCCACCGTCTTGATGCTGATGCCGAGCTTGGCGGCGATTTCGCGCGTGCTGTGGCTTTCAGCGACCAGCTGGAGGATCTCGCGCTCGCGGTCGGTGAGGAAATCCGAGGCGCTGCTCGCGTCAGGGTTGGCCACGACATCGCGGAGCATGGCGGCGACGGCCGGGCCGAAGTAGGTACCGCCATTGGCGACGGTCTCGAGGCCCTTCTTGAATTCGAACAAACCGGCGGTTTTTTCCACGAAGCCATGGGCGCCCGCCTCCAGCATCTCGCGGACTAGCACAGGGTTCTCGTGGCCCGAAAAGACCAGCACCCGCATGTTGGGGAGCTTCTTGCTGATGCGGCGGAGGATATCCACGCCGTTCAGGCCGGGCAGCTTGGCGTCGAGGACGAGGAGGTCGGGTTTGACGTCCAGGCAAAGGGTGAGGGCGCTTTGGCCGTCACCGCTTTCTCCTACGAGCTGATAATTGATATCCAGCCGCAGAATCTCGACCAGCATCTCGCGGATCGCAGTCTGATCTTCAATAATGACGAGCCGCTTCATGGGTTATGAAGCGTGGAATGAATGGGTAAGGGATACAATCAAAGAGTGGTGGGCTGGCTGGGATTCGAACCCAGAACCAACAACTTAAAAGGATGCTGCTCTACCATTGAGCTACCAGCCCCCGGGCAAAGTAAAAGCGAGAAATAGGTTCCGGCGTCAAACTTTGGCAAGTAATTTCGCCCGGGAGGGTTGCGGCCGCGGCATTGACCGCAAAGATTCGAGGCCCTAAGCCAGCCCTTCACCCCTACGATTTTGGGAACAATTCAAAAATATACCCATCAGAGCGAGGCAGAACGCATGTCTACCAAAGCTCAGGAAGTGGCTTTTGATCAGGAACTCGTGAACCGCTTCAAAGGCGGCGACCAGGCGGCCTTTGACGAGATGGTGTCACGCTACTGGGACCGCATCTACGGCATGGTCAACCAGCTCCTGCGCAACTCCCAGGACGCCGAGGAGGTCACGCAGGACGCCTTCATCCGCGCCCACCGCGGCCTGGCCAATTTCCGGGGCGACTCCGCCTTTTCCACCTGGCTTTACCAGATTGCCACCAACCTGGCCCGGAACCGTTACTGGTACTGGTGGCGGCGGAAGCGGGACAAGTCCGTGTCCTTCGACGCCCCGGTGAGTGCCGATAACGCGACCACCCTGGCCGACCTGATCCCCGCCGAGACGGAAACCCCGGATGACATTACCGTAACCCAGGAGTTTATCGACCGGATCGCGCAAGGGATGGAAAAGCTCAGCGCGAAGCACCGGGAGATCCTGACCCTGCGTAACATCAAGAACCTGTCCTACGAGGAAATCGCCGACATCCTCTCGATCTCCGTCGGCACCGTGAAAAGCCGCATCGCCCGCGCCCGCGAAAGCCTGCGCTCGAAGCTCGGCGAGGATTTTAAGCACAAACTCTGATTACCCGGCCGCAGCTTGACCCTGCGCCCAACCCTGACCCAACACCGCCATGAAAGACTCCAAGTTCATCGAACTGCTGAACCTCTACGTCGACCACCAGATCAGCCCGGCCGAGGCCGAGCAGCTGGAGGCCGAGGTGAAGGGCGACCCTGAGCGCCGCCGCGTCTACCGCGAGTATTGTCAGATGCAGAAGGCCTGCGCCGTCCTGGCCGAAAATTTCCGCACCGAGGCGCCCGCCGGCGACCCGAAGATCGTGGAGTTTCAGCCCCGTCGTCTGCCGCTGGGGGCCATCGCCTACGTTGGCAGTCTCGTGGCCGTGGCGGCCTGCGTGACCGTGCTGTTCACTCTGCGGACCAGGCAGTCCGCGCCGCTCGCCGCCGTGGCGCCGGCGGTGGCCGAGGCCCCGGTGGCGCGGCCGGCCCTGCAACCCGTCTTTGGCCCGAAGGTGCTCTCGCTTCGCGCCCAAAATGCCGAGCTGGCCGAGTCGTCCGCGGATTCGGCGGCCTTTGCGGAATGGATGAACAACATTCAGCTCTCCACGATGCCCGGCGCCTCGGCGGATGATCTCCGCTTCGATGCCCATGGCACGCTGCAGCCGGACGTGCGGACTTATCGCGCGGGGCGGCCGATTCAGGGCAAGGTCGAGTGGACCGCCTTCACTTTCCAGAAGTAATCCCGCCCGGGGGCGGAATCAGCTGAGGGCTTTCTTGATGAGGCCCTCGGTCGTGGCCTTGGGCCCGAGCGTGAGCGCCGCCCGGCGGACCGCCTGGTCGGCATCCGCGGGCTTGTAACCGAGCGCCACCAAGGCGGCGACGGCGTCCCGATGCGGGCCGCCCGCGGGAACCTCGCCGGCAGTCCCGCCCTCCGCGGCCGGGCCGGCGGAGTGGGTCGCACCGACCTTGGACTTCAATTCAACGACGAGGCGTTCGGCGGTCTTTTTGCCGATGCCCGGGCATTTCGCGAGCGTGGCGATGTCACCGATGCGGATGGCATCCTCCAGCAGCGGCAGCGAGAGCCGGCTCATGATGCTGAGCGCGACCTTCGGGCCGACCCCGGTGACGTTCTCGATCATCAGTCGGAAAAAGTCCCGCTCCGCCGGGCTGGCGAAACCGTAGAGCGTCTGCGAGTCCTCGCGGTAAATCACGAGGGTGTGCAATTTCACCGTCGCGCCGGGCGCGGGGAGCTTTTCCGCGGTCGTGACCGGGATGTTGAGCTCATAGCCGAAGCCGTTGAGTTCAATAATCGCGTGCAGGGGCGTGGCGGAGCTGAGCGTGCCCTGGATCGAGGTGATCATATCACTTCAACCCCAGCACGTCCTGCATGTCGTACACGCCGGGCTGCTGGGTGACGACCCACTGCGCGGCGCGGAGGGCGCCGCGGGCGAAGATTGCGCGGTCGCTGGCCTTGTGGGTGAGTTCGATGCGTTCGCCGAGTCCGGCAAACATCACGGTGTGGTCGCCGACGACATCGCCACCGCGCAGCGCATGGACGCCGACCTCGGTGGACGTGCGGGCGCCGGGGATGCCGCTGCGGCCGTGGCGGAGCGCCGCGGCGGTGAGCTTGCGCTCCTCGAGGATGATCTCGAGCAGGCGGGCGGCGGTGCCACTGGGGGCGTCCTGCTTGAAGCGGTGATGCATCTCGATCACCTCGGCGTCGTAGTCGGATCCGAGGATGCTGGCGGCGTGCCGGGTGAGGGCAAAAAGGAGGTTTACGCCGACGGAGAAATTACCCGCCCAGACGCACGGCACCTGGGCTGCGAGGACCAGCAGCTTCTTCTTCGCCTCGGCGGAATGGCCGGTGGTGCCGATCACGACCGGCTTGCGCTGTGCAATGGCCAGCTCCAGCACGGTCTGCGTCGCGCTGTGCGAACTGAAGTCGACTACCACGTCCGCGTTTTTCATGCCGGCCGAGAGGTCGTCACCGGCATCGACCGCGGCGCCGACGGTGAGACCGAGGTCGGCCGCGGCCGAGGTGAGTGCGTGCCCCATGCGGCCCTTGGCACCATTGATGAGAATGCGGGAAGCCATGGGAATCAGCGGCGGGCGGCGGCGAGGGCCTTCACCAACACGGCGAGGTTGGCCGGGCTCATCTCGCACAACGGGAGGCGGACCGCGGCCGAGCTGATGATGCCGGCGCGGGCGAGGGCGACTTTGATCGGCACGGGATTGGGCTCGATGAAGATCGCCTTGAACATCGGGTAGAGGCGGCGGTGGATCTGGCCGGCCTTCACGAAATCGTTGGCCAGGGCCAAACGCACCAGTTGGCCGACCTCCGTGACGAAGAGGTTGGAGGCGACGCTGATGACCCCCTCGGCGCCGTTTGCGATGAAGGGCAGGGTGAGGGAGTCATCGCCGCAGAGCACGGTGATGTCAGAGCCCAGGGCGGTCTTGAGCTGGTCGACGCGGTCGACGCTGCCGCCGGCTTCCTTGATCCAGCGGACGTGGCGGTACTTCGCGCGGAGGCGCTCGACGACGGGCACGCTGATCTCAATCCCGCAGCGGCTGGGCACGGAATAAAGGATGATCGGCTTGTCCGTGGCGTCGGCCACGGCGCAGTAGTGGCGGAACAGGCCCTCCTGGCTCGGCTTGTTGTAGTAGGGCGTGACGACGAGCATGCCGTCCGCACCCGCGGCGTGGGCCGCCTGGGTGAGCTCGACCGCCTCGTGCGTGGAATTGGAGCCGGTGCCGGCGATGACCGGGACCCGTCCATTTACCGTGCCGATGACCGCCCGGATGACATCCAGGTGCTCCTCGTGGCTGACGGTGGGAGATTCGCCGGTGGTGCCGACGGGGACCAGGCCGTTGATTCCGCCCTTGATCTGGTGCTCAACGAGTTTCTCGAGATCGCGGTAAGCGACCTCGTGATTCTTGAAAGGCGTGACGAGCGCCGTGAGCGTGCCGGTGAGCGGGCGGAGTTTCATGGAGACAGGCAATGTTGCCTTGCGGTACAGGGCATGGTGAAATAGAGAATCCGCAACGCTTTTTTACCCATGGCCATTCCTATGACTCCGCACACGGAAATGCTCAACGACCTGCTCAAACTCGCCGTCGAAAGCGGCGCGAGCGACATCGTCGTGAAATCGAACAAACCGGGTTACGTGCGCCTGTCGGGGCGCCTCAAGCCCGTGGAGATGGACCCGATTTCGTGCCCGGAGGCCCAGGCGTTCGTGGACGAGCACGTGCCGAAGGTGTTCAAGGCCAAGTGGGAGGAGGAGGGCCAGATCGACTTCGCCTACTCCGCCGAGGGCGTGGGCCGCTTCCGCGTCAATGCCTTCCACCAGCGCGGCCTCGTGAGCATCGTGCTCCGGCACATCAAAAGCCGCGTGCCCACGTTTGCGGATCTGAACATCACCCCCGAGCCCATGCTCAAGCTGGCCCAGGCCAAGGACGGCATCCTGCTGATCTGCGGCGCCACCGGCTCCGGTAAGAGCTCCACGATGGCCGCCATGCTCAACTGGATCAACCAGAACATGGACAAGCACATTGTCACGATCGAGGACCCGATCGAGTACACCTTCCAGGATGAGAAATCCCTGTTTCAGCAGCGGGAAATCGGTCTCGATGTGGGCAGCTTCCAACTGGCGATCCGCGCCGTGCTCCGGCAAAACCCCGACATCATCCTCATCGGTGAAATGCGCGACCGCGAAACGTTTGAGACCGCCATCTCCGCGGCTGAAACGGGTCACCTGGTGTTCTCCACCATGCACGCCGCGACCGTGGCGCAGTCGCTCACGCGCCTCTTTGAGTTTTTCCCGCCTGAGGAGCAGCTGCAGGCGCGCCGCGCCATCTCCGGTTCGCTGCGCGGCTTCATCTGCCAGAAGCTCATTCCCGCGCTCGAGGGTGGCGGCCGCATCCCGGCCAACGAGGTGCTCAATGCCGACACCGTCGTCCGCAACCTGATCCTCGAGGGCCAGTTCGAGAAAATCCAGGGCATCCTCGAGGGCACCGGTGACTCCAGCAGCTTCTCGTTCAACAAGGATATTTTCCGCCTCATCAAGTCGGGCAAGATCAGCAAGGCCGAGGGGCTGCGCTTCTCGCCGAACCCGCAGGCGCTGGAGATGAACCTCAAGGGCATCTTCATGAAGTCCTGATCGCCGCATGGCCGGCCCGCGCCACCTCCGCTGCCTGCTGCTGGTGGTCCTGGCCACCGGGCTGCGGGCAGAGGAAAAATCCGCGGACGCACCCGTCAAAACCGGCAACTGGCTGGTGGACGCCATGGACGTAAAAGCCACCGCGACGCGCGGCGCGTCGGCGCAAGGGACCCAATCAGGTGTCAGCGTGGCGGCGGCAGCGACCGCACCGACCGGCTCCCGGCTGGAGCAAGGGGTGGTGAACCCCCTGTCGGCCTACCTCGCAACGTGGATGACTCCGCATGACCTGGAAGTGCTGAAACTCAAGGAGTCGGCCACCAACCCAAACGGCTTGGCAGGTGCCTCGGTCCGGAGTTCGAAGACGCGCGGCGGTCTGACCGCGGGTGCGCCGGCCAATCCCTATCTGCCCGGGCCCGCGCCGGCTGCCCCGGTCGACGGCAAGGCCCCGCCCGGGATCCCCGCGGCCACCTTGCCCGCACCCGCCTCGCTGGCCGTCAATAACGACGCGACGCCGGCCAAACCCCCGGGGCCGCCCGTCGAGATGCTCAAGTCGCAGGGCGACGCGAAATATTTCCCCCAGCTAAAGCGTTTTTAGGGCTTGGTTTTTAGGGGGGCGGGCGATTTTCTAGCCGGTTCAACCATGGCATTGGCATTAATTTTTTCCGGACAGGGTGCCCAAAAGGTCGGCATGGGAAAGTCGCTCGCCGAGCAGTCCCCGGCGGCGCGCGCCCTCTACGCTGAGGCAAATTCCGTGCTGGGCTGGGATCTGGCCAAGATCTGCTTCGAGGGGCCCGAGACGGAGCTGACGCAGACCAAGGTCTGCCAGCCGGCGTTGTTTGTCCACGGGTTGGCGCTGCGGGCGGCACTGCGCGAGTCGGGCAAGGTTCCGGCGGGTGAGCCGCAGTACGCGCTGGGGCTCAGCCTCGGCGAAGTCACGGCATACTGCGCTGCGGGCGTGGTCGATTTTGCGACGGGACTGCGCGTGGTCGCGGAGCGCGGCCGGCTCATGCAGCTGGCGTGCGAGCAGACCACCGGCGGCATGGCGGCCATCATGGGCGAGGAACGCGCGAAGGTGCAGGAGCTTTGCCGCGAGTTCGACATCGAGGCGGCGAACTTCAACGCCCCGGGCCAGATCATCGTTTCGGGCGAAAAGGCGAAAATCGACGCCGCCGTCGCAGCCGGCAAGGAGCGCGGCATCAAGAAAATCATCCCGCTCAATGTCGCCGGTGCGTACCACTCGCGGCTGATGGAGCCGGCGCGCGTGGCGTTTGCGGCGTTTCTCGACGGGGTGACATTTGCCGCCCCCAAGTTCACCGTCTTCACCAACACCACCGGCCAGGCCGTGGGCACGCCGGAGGCGATCAAGGCCGCGCTGGTGAAACAGGTGGTGTCGTCGGTGCTCTGGGAGGACTGCATGCGCAGCGCCGCCGCGGCCGGGGCCACGGAATTCTGGGAGCTCGGGCCGGGCGGGGTGCTCGCGGGCCTCGCGCGGCGCACGGAGAAGAGCTGGGTGGTGAAAAGCTTTGCGGAATATGCCGATGTGACCGCCTGACGATGCCCCTGACCAAATACACCCGCAATTTTTGCATCATCGCCCACGTCGATCACGGCAAGACCACGCTCTCCGACCGCATCCTCGAGCACACCAACACCGTCGCGATGCGCGTGATGACGGACCAGCATCTCGACTCGATGGATCTCGAGAAGGAGCGTGGCATCACGATCAAGTCGCACCCGGTGACGATGACGTACCGCGCGAAGGACGGGCACGACTACAAGCTCAACCTGATGGACACGCCCGGCCACGTGGATTTTTCCTACGAGGTCTCGCGCAGCCTGGCCGCCTGTGAGGGCGCGGTGCTGCTGATTGACGCGGCCCAGGGCGTCGAGGCGCAGACGGTGGCGAATGCGCACCTCGCGTTTGGCCAGAAACTCAAGGTCATCCCGGTCATCAACAAGATCGACCTGCCGAGCGCGAACCTCGAGCTCTGCACCCGCCAGTTGGAGGACATCCTGTCGATTCCTGCCGAGGAGGCGATCCTCGCCAGCGGCAAGTCCGGCATCGGCATCGAGGACATCCTTGAGGCCGTCGTGACGCGGGTCCCGCCGCCGCGCTGGGCAACGTATCCGCAACTGCGGGCGCTGGTGTTCGATTCGCTTTACGACTCGTACCGCGGCTGCATCGCGTACGTCCGCGTGTTTTCCGGCACGATCAAGGCCAACGACACGATGATGCTGATGAGCAACGGCCAGAAGGCCGAGGTGAAGGAGGTCGGGGTGTTCATGCCGAAAATGACGAAGATCGCGTCGCTCGGCGCGGGGGACGTCGGCTACATTGTTTCCAGCATCAAGAACACCTCCGACGTGAAGACCGGCGACACCATCACGCTGGCTGCGCGGCCGGCGACGGAGATGCTGCCGGGTTACAAGGAAGTCCGCCCGATGGTGTTCTGCGGACTTTATCCGCTGGAGAGCGACGACTACGAGAAGCTCAAGGCGGCGCTCGGCCGGCTGCGGCTGAACGACGCGGCCTTCGTGTATTCCTCGGAGAGCTCGCTCGCGCTGGGCTTCGGTTTCCGCTGCGGCTTTCTCGGCCTGCTGCACATGGAGATCATCCAGGAACGCATCCGCCGGGAGCACGATGTGGAGATCATCTCGACGTATCCGAGCGTGATTTATCACGTGATCAAGCACGGCGGCGAAGCGATCGACGTCGACAACCCGGTCAACATGCCGGACCCGGGCACGATCCTCGAAATCCAGGAACCGACCATCAAGGCCTCGATCATCCTGCCGAACGAATCGATGGGCGACATCCTCGCGCTGATCATGGAAAAGCGCGGACAGGTGGAGCACACCGACACGCTCGACATGAACCGCGTACTGTTGAAGGCGAACCTCCCGCTCAACGAAATCCTCGTCGATTTCAACGACCGCCTGAAGAGCATCACTCACGGCTATGGCTCGATGGATTATGAGCTGGGCGACTATGTGGCGTCAGACCTCGTGAAGATGGATATCATGATCAACGGCGACCCGGTGGACGCGTTTTCGTGCATCGTCCACCGCGAGAAAGCCGACGCCAAAGGCCGCCAGCTTTGCGAAAAACTCGCCAAGATCATCCCGCCGCAGATGTTCAAGGTCGCGATCCAGGCCGCCATTGGCGGCAAGATCATCGCCCGCGACAACGTGCGCGAGATGCGCAAGGACGTGACCTCGAAGTGCTATGGCGGCGACATCAGCCGCAAGCGGAAGCTCCTCGACAAGCAGAAGGAGGGCAAAAAGAAGATGAAACAAATCGGCAAGGTTTCCATCCCACCAGATGCCTTCATCAAGGTGCTCCAGAACGACTGATCCCGCGTCCCCATGCCGACCGTAGCCCAATTGCTCAACCGTGGCGGCAAGCGGCTGCGCGAATGGGTGGGCCTCGGTGGCGCCGAGGGCAAGGCCCGGACCCACGCCGAAAACTGGCTCGAGTTGGCGGACAAGGTCTGGGCGTTCCGCCGGGACGTCCTGCCGGAGCGTGAGGCCGCCGAACTGCGCACCCGCACGGAGGACCTGCGCGAGAAGTACCGGAATCGGGCGGACAGCGCCCAGGTGAAGCAAAGCATGGATGCGCTGGAACCCGTGCTGAAGCGCAACGGCGGCGCCATTTATCCCAAGACCGCGCTGGTCGAGAACGTGGAATTTTTCCTCGTCGCGGCGATCGTGATCATCGGGGTACGTTCCTATTTCGTGCAGCCGTTTAAGATTCCCACCAACTCGATGTGGCCGAGTTATTATGGGATGACGCCGGATGTTTATCACCGGCCCGAGGACGTGCCCGGGGTGCTGAGCCGGGCGGCGAGATTCGTCCTGTTTGGGGCCCGGCATCAGGAAGTCACCGCCCCCGAGTCCGGCACGATCACGGTTCCGGTCGGCATCGCGCGGATCTCAGACGGTGGCGGAAAATTGCTTTATGGCACCGTGCCGGCAAAGTCGTGGCTGGTCTTTCCCTCAACCAGCCGGGAGTACGTCATCTACGTCAACGAGACGCCGGTGAAACTGCAGGTTCCCCAGGATTTCGATTTCGACTGGGCTTTCCAGGAGGCGTTCGGCCTCACCCAGGCGCAACTGGCCGTCATGGCCGAATCCACCCCCAAGCGGCAGGGCAATTTCGGCTGGGTCACGCTCGCGCGGCGGGCGGAGGCGGGCAAGGCGTTGCTCTCCTTTGATGTCATCACCGGCGACCAGCTCTTTGTGGACCGCATGAGCTACCACTTCGTCCGGCCCAAGGTAGGGCAGGGGTTCGTGTTCTTCACCGGCAACATTCCCGGCATTGCCAGGGTCATGGGCGAGCAGTATTACATCAAACGCCTCGTTGGCACGCCGGGTGACACGCTGGAAATCAAGCCGCCCGTCCTTTGGCGCAACGGCCAGCCGATTACCGGCGCCCTTGCCTTCGAAAAAAATGCCCAGCGCGCGGATCACTTCCAGGGCTACGTTTTTGGCCCCGAGGGCCGCGCCGAGCATCTGCTGGCTCCCGGTGACACGATCAACGTTCCGCTGGACTCGTTTTTCGCCATGGGCGACAATTCCAACAATAGCTTCGACGGACGGTATTGGGGCTTTGTCCCGGGCAAAGAGGTCGTTGGCCGGCCCTTGTTCATCTATTTCCCGTTCAGTAAACGATGGGGTCCGTCGCGGTAGAAATCCCATAGGTAGTATACGCACAATATATATTATGTTAACTATTATTGTGCATGAATGAGCCCCTGTTTAAGTGGCTGAAGGACCGTAGCGCCGGCGTGCTCTTGCACCCAACGTCCCTGCCTGGGTCCCAGGGCATTGGCACGATGGATGAGAATGCCGTCGCCTTCCTGGAGTTCCTCGCCTCCGCAGGCTTCAAATCCTGGCAAATCTGCCCGCTTGGACCCACCGGTTATGGTGATTCACCCTACCAGTGCTTTTCGGCCTTCGCCGGGAATCCCTACCTCGTTGATGTCGCGGCTCTGGTGCGGGTCGGATTGCTGACGGCTGAGGATATCCGCCCGCTCCAGATGCTCAGCGCGGACCGCGTGGATTTCGGCCAGCTTTATCAGCTCAAGTGGCCAATCCTGTTCAAGACCTACGGCGCATTTGTCGCGAGCAAGCGGAAGCTCCAGCCTTACGGCGACTTTGCGGCGTTCCGTCGCACGCACGCCACCTGGCTCCCCGACTATGCGCGCTTCTCGGCCTTGAAGGTGCATTTCAAGGGCCGCCCCTGGTGGGAATGGCCTGCCGAGGTCCGGACTGCGGCCGGTTCGCGTAAAAACCCTGCACCGGCCGCGCTCGCTGAGCGCAGCGAGGCCTTCGAGTTTATCCAGTACCTGTTTTTCGGCCAATGGGCCCAGTTGCGTGCCCGCGCGGCCAAGCTGGGCATCACCATCATCGGCGACACCCCGATCTTCGCCGCGCTCGACAGCGCGGATGTGTGGGCCCACCCGCAGTATTTCCAACTGGATCCCACGACCTCGCGTCCCATCGCCGTCGCCGGCTGCCCGCCCGATTATTTTTCGGCTGACGGCCAGCTCTGGGGCAACCCGCTCTATGACTGGCCGGCGCACGCCGCCGATGGCTACGCGTGGTGGCTCGCCCGTCTGCGGGCGAATTTCACCCTCTTTGACGTTGTGCGGATCGATCACTTCCGCGGATTCGAGGCCTATTGGTCCATTCCCGCCGGCTCTGCGACGGCGAAGCCCGGCCACTGGGTTCCAGGTCCGGGATTGGATTTCTTTCGCGCGGTGCGGACCGCCCTGCCGGAGGCCAAGCTCATCGCCGAGGATCTCGGCACGCTCACGCCCGAGGTGGTCGCCTTGCGGGAAGCCACCGGCCTGCCCGGCATGGCGGTGCTGCAATTCGCCTTCGGCGGCGGCGCGGATAATTTTTATTTGCCGCACAACCAGCGCGCCAACTGCGTCGTCTACCCCGGCACCCACGACAACGACACGACGGCCGGCTGGTATGCGACGGCGGATGAAAAGACCCGCGACCATGTGCGCCGCTACCTGCGCGTGAGCGGCCAGGATATTTCCGGGGATTTCCTGCGCACGGCCTACGCCTCGGTCTGCGCCCTGGCCATCATTCCCCTGCAGGACCTGCTCGGCCTGGGCTCGACCGCCCGCTTCAACAGCCCCGGCAAAGCCGAGGGCAACTGGTCGTGGCGGTTCCGCACCGAACAGCTGGCCACCCTGCTCGCCCGTTCCGGTCCCTACTTCCGCGAACTCGCCGCGCTGTACCGGCGCTGATTCAGCGCGGCCCGCGCCAGCTAGGCTTTCAGCAGGTGCGCCTTGATCATCGGGACCACCTGCGGGCCGGCATCCTCGAGCACGTAATGCCCGGCATCGCTGATGCGCTCGCACTGCAGGTTCGCCAGCATTCCCTGCCAGCGGGCCAGAAACTGGTCATCAAAGCAGAAATCCAGGCCGCCCCACACGATCAGCGCCGGATGGTTGCGGAACTGCCCCAGCCTTTGCTCGACGGCCGCCAGGGTATCCCAGCTCGGATGGGATGAATTCATCGGGATGTCGCGCACGAAGGCGCTGACCGCCACGCGATGAGCCCACGAATCGTAGGGAAAGAGGTAACCGCGCTTCTCGTCCTCGGAGAGACTCCTCCGCTGCATGGCCATGCGGGTGGCCGGCCTGGCGAAACCGTTCAAGCCGCGCACCAGCAGCGGGCCGATCAGGGGCCAGCCGCAAACCGCGATGCGAAACGGGATGTGGTTCGCCGCAAACGCGGCCGTGTTGAGGATGACCAGGCGCCCGATCATCTGGGGATGGCGTCCCGCAAAACCAAAGCCGATCGCCCCACCCCAGTCGTGGACGACCAGGTGCACGCGCTTGAGGCCCAGTGACGCCACCAGCGCCTCGATGTCGGCGATGCGGGTCTCCAGCGTGTACGGGTAATCCTCGGGCTGCTCGGACAGGCCCATGCCGATGTGATCCGGGGCGATGCAGCGCAGGCCCGCGGCGGAGAGCTCCCGGATCAGCTCGCGGTAGTAAAATGACCACGTCGGGTTGCCGTGGAGCAGCAGCACGGCCTCATCCTTCCGCGGGCCATCGTCGACGTAGCTCATCCGGGCGCCGAGCGACGTGATAAACGAGGCGGGCTTGAAGGGATACTGGCGGACCAGCCAGCCGGGCAATTGCGTGGGGTTTACCATTCGAGGGCGAGCATCAGACAATTGAGTCCACTTCCGATGCCGAGCAGTCCCACCCGCTGACCCTCGCGGATGGCGCCGGCGTCGAGGGCGGCGGCGAGGGTCGCGGGTAGCGCGACCGAGCCGGTGTTACCGAGGGTTTCGAACGTCGAAAAATCCTTCGCCAGATCAAGGCCGAGCTTTTCGTACAGCAGGCGGCGGTGGGTGCTGCCGACCTGATGGCAGATAAAGCGGTTGAAGGACTCCCCCGCCCAACCGGCCGCGCTGGTAAACTCGCGCCACGTTTCCTGCGCGAGCGCGACCCCGGCGATGAGCAGTTGCTCCGAGTCGGTCTGCATCGCGAGCGCGTCGGCACCGTGGGTGTCACCCTGGCAAAGGTCGCTGTGCTGCGTGGCGGCGCGGGCGCAGCCGCCGAGCAGCCGGTGGGCGCGGCCCGCGACGAGCGAGGAATGGCAGACCACGGCAGCGACCGCGCCCGACCCGATGGTCAGATTGGCAAAATAGGGTTTGATCTCATTCCGGTTCAGCGGTCGGTCGAGCAAGGTTGAAAGTGTCTGTTCCACGAGCGGCCGGCCGTTCTCACCGGCGACGACGAGGGCGCACTTGATCTGGCCCGACTCGATCAAGCCGGCGGCCACGGTGAGCGAGTTAAGGAAACCGAGACAGGCGTTGGAGACGTCGAAGATCTGCGCGGTCCCCGGCAGGCCGATCTTGCGGTGGGCGAACGACGCGGTGGCGGGCTCGAGCATGTCGCGGCTGACGGCGGAGTGGATGAAAAGTTCAACCTGCGCGGCGGAGAGCTGCGACTTTGCCAGCACGGCCTTGCCGGCGGCGGCGCTGGCGTCGGACGGACGCGTCCCGGCGGGCCACATCCGGCGCTCGCGGATGCCGGTCATCAGCTCGAGGCGGCCCGCGGGCAGCTTGAGGCGTTCGTACAGTGGGCGCAGGCGTTCCTCGATCTCGGCGGAGGTCCAGATTTCTCCCGGGAGTGCGACCGCGAGGGACTCGATGCAGACGTGAGCGAACCTCATGCGCGCCTTACTTCTCGGGCCGCATGGCGAGCCGGATGATTTCCTGGTCGAAGTAATTCGAGCCGAGCCCCGCGTCCACGACAAGCGTCGTGCCATTCACCCCGCTACTGCGCTCGCTCAGCAGGAACAGCACGGTGTTGGCGACTTCCTGGGTCTCGAGGTTCCGTTTGCGGAACGTGAGCTTGGCGGCGTAGAGGTAGCTTTCGACATAGCCTGGGATGCCGGCCGACGCGCTGGTCTTGAGCGGCCCGGCACCAACGGCGTTGAAGCGTACGGCGGTGTCGGCGCTGAAGGACTTGGCGAGAAAGCGCACGCCGGACTCGAGGGCGGCCTTGATCGGGCCCATGTAACCGTAGTTGTCCGGCGTCACGAGCAGCGAGGAGATGCCGATGGTCACGACGGAGGCGTTCTTCGCGAGCAGCGGCTTGAGGGCGCGGGCGACCTCCACGAGCGAGAATGCCGACACGGCCATGGCCTGCAGAAAATCCGCGCGCTTGGTCTCATGGAACGGCTTGAAGCCCTCGCTGTAGTTGGCGAACGCGATGGAATGCACCACGCCATGCAGCACCGGGTGGTCGGCGGCGGCGATCTCGGCGGCGAGCCGGGCGGGCGCGCCCTCCTGCTCGACGTCGCAGATGAAGACCGGCTTGCCGGCGAGCTGCGTCTCGAGGGACTTTTTGCGAGCCTCGGAGCGCACGCTGTAAAGCACCCTGGCGCCGGCTTCCTCGAGCGACTGGGCCGTGAACCAGGCCACGCTCTTGCGGTTGGCCACGCCGAAGACGAGGACGGTCTTGCCGGAGAGCTGGAGGAAATTGGTCATGACACAGGGGTGGCGGCGGGAACCTTCCACGCCACGGAAAAATCCACGGAGAGCACGCGCTTGTCACCGCTTTTGATGCTGCCGCTCATCATCGTGAAACCGCCCAGGGTTTCCTTTTTCTTCACCTCGATCACAATGGTCTCGCCGGGATAGACCGGATTACGGAAGCGCACGTCGTTGATCTTCGCGAGCAGCGGCACGCCGCCGGCCGGCCCACCCTGCCCGGCCATGCTGCGCGCCATGTAGAGCGCGCCGGTCTGGAACACCGCCTCGCACAGCAGCACGCCCGGGGTGATCGGCGCGCCGGGATAATGCCCCGAGTAAAAGTCCTCGTCGGCACGCAGGGTCCGCTTGGCCACCAGGCCGTCCGCACTCTCGGAGACGATCTCGTCCACGAACAAGAACGGCGGCCGGTGTGGAATCAGGGCGAGGACGTCGGGGCTGGCGCTCATGGTTTGGCGGCGGTGGTGGCAGGCTGGCGATGGCGGAAGAGGGCCTGGTCGATCTTGTTCGCGACGATCACACCATAATTGATGGTGCCGAGCCAGCCCGACATGATGATGCCCACCGAGCCGGCGTGGTACAGGCCGGGGAGTTTTTCGGGCAGGTCCATCGAGACCTTCAGGCCCTCAAACTTGGTGCCAAAGGCCGTGCCGCCCACGTGCGTCGTGTAGCGCTCAATCGTCCGCGGCGTGGCGGCTTCCTTCCAGTCGATCTTTCCCCGGACGCCGGGAATGAACTTCTCCAGCGTGACAATGGCCTCCTCGATGAGCCGGTTTTTCTCCCGCTCGTATTCCTCGTCGCCCAGCTTTTGCCAGTCGCCGTAACGGCCGTTGAGCGAGACGACCACGGTGTAGCGGTCGGAGCCGGGCCGCGTGTCGGGGTAATACATCGAAAACGTGCGGCTCGTGGTGTGAAAATCGGTCAGTTCCTCGCTGCTGAACTTCGGGTTGCCCGAGGTGAAGACGAGATCGCCGATGTGTGGGATCGTCTCGCCCTTGCGGATGCCGAGGTAGACCTGGCAGGAGCTCGAGTTGATGCGCACGGCCTGGGCGTCGGCGACATAGTCCGCCGGGAAACTCGCTTCGCCCGCGAGGCGGAAGATGGTGTTCTTGATACTCGCGTTGGAAAGGACAGCCTTGGCGCGAATGACGCGGCCGCTGCTGGCGACGATGCCGCAGGCGACCTTCCGGCCATCGATCTCCTCGACCAGGATCTTGTCCACGAGCACCTTTTTCCGCACCTCGACACCGTTGTGCTTCAGCTCGGCGATCATCTTTTCGATGAGCACGTCCGAGCCACCACGGAAGGTGTAGACGCCCGATCCCATGAAGTTGGAAAACACGATGCCGTAGGTGATGGCGGGATCGTTGAGCGTGGAGCCGTTGGCGTAGGCGATCGGCTCCATCAGCAGGCGTTTCACATCATCGCGGCCCGGGAAGAAGCGCTCGAGCATCTGGCCCGTGGTCTCGGGGTTGTTGTCGTAGTAGTTCATCCCCCGCAGGTAGTCGTAGAACTTCTCGACGTGGGCGGGCTCGAGGTGGAACTGCTCCACCAGGACGCGGGTGTAATCCTCGCGGGTGAAGGTCGTCCAGACGTCCATCTGCGGGTTGACGAAGCGGATGTCCTTCAGCTGCGCGATCGCGTCGGAGATCTCCTTGGTCCAGTACTTGCGGCACGACTTGATCATCCCGACGGGGAAGCCGTGCAGGGAAATGTCGAAGATGTGTCCGCCCTTGCGGGTGAACCAGGTGGCGAGACCGCCAAACTGGTAGTGGTGCTCAAGGAGCAGCACCTTGTGCCCGGCTTTCGCCAGCACATTTGCGCCGGTCAAGCCGCCCAGACCGCTGCCGATGACGATCACGTCATACTCGTCGGCCACCCCTTTGAGCCAGTCGTAAGCCATGGAAACCGATGAGTGAACGCGCTGCCGGAGCGAGGGCAAGGGGTTTGTGCCCCTGCCCTCGGATTCATCCCGAAACCAGGCCTGGCGGCCCCTCAGCGCTGAGGCTCCGGCAGCTGGTCGCGGGGATTATCCTTCGGCTGCGGCGTGGGACGCGGCGGCGGAGGAGGATTAACCTGACGGACCTCGGGCGGCCGGGCGGCCGGCTGATGGTTCGGAGCGGGCGGCGGCTGATGGGTGAACTGGCCGGTCGGGCGCGGGGCGTTGGTCTCAGGCCGGGGAGCGGGTGGCGGCGTGGCGGGCGTACGGTCGCGGTTGTTCTGATTCCAGTTGGGGTTGTTGGCGGGGCGCGGCGTCGGTTGGTTGGACGAATCGGAAGGCCGGGGATTGTTGACCGAGGCATTAGTCTCGGGCCGTGGGCCGGGGGCCGGGGGCGCGCGATGGTCGCGATTGTCTTGGTTCCAGTTGGGATTACTTGTCGGCACCGGCTGACGGCTGTGATCGTTGTCCCTGAAACTATTGTCCGTCCGAGGGCGTTCCGGGTGCACGTCGCGCGACGGATACGACGGTGAACTGGGGAAAGGCCGGGGGCGGATAATATCCGGATTGGAGCGATGATTGTCAGGGCGCGTGAAAGGCGGACGCGTGGTTGGAGGAGTCCACGGGCGCCAGTTATTACCATAATTCGGTCTCCCGCCGGGGCCCGGGCGGCGGTCCCAATCACGGTGCTCGGACCAGTTGTGATGGCGGTCACCGACGATGATGACGCGGGTGCGCCAGTTGAAATCGTAGCTCAGCCAGAAGCCGACCGGCAGGCCCAGCCCAAACGTCACATAGGGCGGGCCGCCGTAATAGCTGGCCTGGCCGTAGACCAGATTTGGGTCGTAATACGGCACGTAGATGACGTCCGGCTGGGCCGGCACGATCTGGATGTCGTCGCCATCCAGCAGGAGCTTCTGCTGCGGCGTGCTCGTGAGGGTGCCGTTGGCCTTCGCGCGAACGCGCAGGCGCTGCACGGAGTTCATCACCTCATCGGGTTGGTAGAGGAACGTGGCGCCGAGTTGCTGCGTCCAGGTCAGGTTTTCGTCCATCCACTTGATCAACATCGGGTAGCGCGCGAGGGCCCGGACACTCTCGTTCCACGGCTGGTCGTCGATCGTGTCCGGGTCACCGCCGGTGCTTAGATAGCGCTGGGCCAGCACGATGTCGGCGGGACTGGCCGCGGCTGGCAGGATGATCGCAACCAGCGCATCGGGATAAAGCGCGATGGGACCGAGCAGCTGGTCGACCTGCTGCGGGTTCAGTGGCGCGTTGACGTCAATTTCCTCGGCGCGAGCGGTGCTGGCGACGAGCAGTGTGAGGCCAAGGAGTAAGCTCAGGACGGGAACAGTGGAGAGTTTCATGGGGGCAGGAAGTGCTCCTGCACTGGGTGAACTGAGACAAAAGGGGTAACTCTTTGTGCCGGTAAAAGCTAAGCTTTCGCGAGGATGTGGTAATTGGCCATGGAGATGCCGCTGAGCATGGCCCCGACGATACCGAGAAAACCCTGGTCCGTGCCGCACAGGTAGAGATTGGCGAGATCGGTGCGGCCCTGCCGGTTCTTTTCCGCCGCCCCGTAGATGGCGCCGCCGAGGTGGCCGGTGAACTTGGTGATGGTGCGGGGAGTGAACATGTCGGTGCTCACGGTGGCGCGGGTCAGCGCTTCGGGCGCCGGTAGCTTCGGCAGGAAACGCTGGGCGCTTTTCTGTAGGGTGGCGTACCAGCGCAACTTGTCGGCGCGGTAGATTTCCTCGGGAAGATGGGCCCAGCGATCGTAGTTGGCGAGGCAGGTGCAGCGGAAGATGCCCTCGGCGAGCTGCTGGTCGGGTCCGTAGTCGAAATTATTGGGGATGCAGATCACGCCGCTGCGCGGGTCCACCTGGGCCTCCGGGCACGCGTAGTCGAATTTCGCCGAGTCGTTGAAAAACACGATGGTGTCACTCCCCCACCCGAGGTCCGCCGGCTGCCGGTCGAGGATCGTGATTGTTTCCACAAAGGACAGACGCCCGGGCACCGGGGCGGGTTGCAGGCGGTGACCCGATTGCACGAGGCGCGCGGTTTCGGGCGCTCCGATGGATGAGATGACATGGTCGGCGGTGATCTCGTCTCCATTGTCGAGCAGGAGGGCCGCGGCGCGGCCGTCGCGGGCGACGATATGCTTCACGCCGCACTTCATGCGGCGCTCGCCGCCGGCGGTGCGGTACTTGTCGAGCAGGACGCGGAGAATGACCCGCACGCCGTCGAAGGGCCGCGCGAAGCCTTCGAGGAAGAGCGCCTTGAACATGATCACGAACTGGCCGAACTCCATGTCGTGCTCGGACGAACTGCCGTAATACATCAAGGGGCAGAACAGCATGTGCTCCAGCAGCGGGTCGGTGATATGCTGGCGGACAAGGGTCCGCGCTGAGACGGGCTGAGCGTCGAGTGACACATCATCGTAGGCCCTCACCGCGGCGGTCAGCCGGCGGAAGCCGTCGATTTGCGCAGGAAACTTTTCCGCGACCTCGCCCTCCAGCACCGCAAAGTCATTGGTGAACCGAAGCGAGGTCTCGCCGTGCGGGCCGAATGCGATGCGCGTCTGCTTTTGCTCGCAGAGCGCAAACTCCTCACGGGTGATGCGCAGCTGGCGGAGGAGCTTGGTCAGGGGCGTGCCCTTGACCCCGGGACGGACGAAATTGGTCATCGCATGCAGGCCGACGTCGAATTTGCGCCCGCCGATGCTGTAGAAGCTGTTCAGTCCGCCGACGGTGTTGTGCCGCTCGAAGATGCAGACGCGCTTGCCGAAATGGGCCAGCCGGATGCCGGCGGCGAGTCCGGACATGCCGGCGCCGATGATGGCGACATCGTAGTGGGAGCGGCTGGTCATGAGGCCTGGTAGTCGAATGTAGGGGCGCAGACTTGCGGCGCCCTCAACTTGAGCATGGATTCGATACCGGCAAAAAAGAAAGGGCGCAGCAAGACTGCGCCCCTACATTCTATCCGCTCAGCTCTTGG
Source organism: uncultured Opitutia bacterium (assembly GCA_903839035.1). Classification (GTDB taxonomy): domain Bacteria; phylum Verrucomicrobiota; class Verrucomicrobiia; order Opitutales; family Opitutaceae; genus Opi-474. The sequence continues at coordinate 104,522 of CAIMAQ010000040.1, read as the reverse complement.
CGCTGAGCGCGTTGAACTTCGGCGTCAGGTACTCCGCGCAGCTGTCGAGCGAAGCGAGCTGGATGTAGTCCGCCTCCGGGACCTCGATGCTGTGGCGCTTGCGCAGTTCCATCACGATATCGAGGAAATCCATCGAATCGAGCTGGAGTTGGTCGCGCAGGCGCACGTCGGACTTGACGTTGGTCAGGTCCTCGTCGGGCGCGATGTCGGCAATGATGTCGAGCACCACCTTCTTGCATTCGTCTTTGGTCATATATGGGCGGAAGCGTGGGACTTAGGGGGCAAAGCGTTTAACAATCAACGTGGAATTTATCCCCAGCATCCCGAAGGAGTTATTGAGGATGGTGTCCACTTTCGCAACCTTCCGCGGCTGATTTAAGACCAGCCCGGGCAGCGCGCACGCAGGGTCGAGGTCGTCTACGTTGATCGTCGGGTGCACGATCAGGTCATCGAAGGCCGGCAGGTTGCCGGCCAGCTCCAGCGCGCCGGCCGCACCCATACAGTGGCCGATGTAGCTCTTGGTGTTGTTGATGTGGGTTTCGGGGCAGCCCTCGCCGAATACCGCACGGATGGCTTCGCACTCCTGGATATCGCCGAGGGGCGTGGCGGTGGCGTGGGTGTTGACGATGTGAATATCCGCTGGGGTGAGCCCGGCGCGGCGGATGGACGCGCGCACACACTCGGCCTGCCGCACGGGATTGGGCAGCACGTAGTCACTGGCGTCGGAGTTGACATGATACCCTGCGATTTCGGCGTAGATTTTGGCTCCGCGCGCCTGGGCGTCCTCGAGTCGTTCGAGCGTGTACAAACAGCCACCCTCCGAAACGACGATGCCATTGCGGGCCTTGTCGAAGGGACGGCTGGCCTTGGCCGGGTCGGCGTGGGTGGCGAGGGCGTTCTGGCTTTTGAAACCGGCGAATATGCCGAAGGTGTGGATGCTTTCGCTGATGCCTCCGCAGATGGCCAGGTCCACTTCGCCAAGGCGCAGCATCTGCGCGGCGTGGATCAGGCCCAGGTTGCCGGCGGCGCAGGCGGCGCCAATGGTGTAGGCGGGCCCGGTGACGCCGAGATTGAGCGAGGCCTCGCCCGCCGGGTTGTTGGCGACGGTGCGGGGATTGTGGTAATGCGACCAGAACTTCGTGTCGTAGTTAAACTTCGAGATGTTGTAGATTTCGTTCTCGGTTTCGACATTACCGTGCTCGGTGCAGCCGATGTAGATGCCCACGCGGTCCTTCGCCTGGGCCGCCCAGTCGATCTTGCTGTCGGCCAGGGCTTCACGGGCGCAGTACACGCTGATGCTGCCGGCGCGGGTACCGACGCGGACCTCCTTTTTGGTCTGGTGGCGGAGGGCGTCGTAGTGGCATACGCCGGCAAGTTGCGAGCCCATGTACCGGATTTCCATGCGCTCGATGCCCGCGACGCCGTTGAGCAGGTTCGCGCGGAACTCCGCGAGGGAATTGCCGTTGGGGGCAGTCAAACCGACTCCGGTGATGACGATGCGGGAAGGCTTCATTCGTTGGGAAAGGAAATCGCTAGCCAACCCCGGCCCGAAAGCAATACAAGCCTCACTGCATGAACGTGCTTGTTGTCGGGGGCGCCGGGTACATCGGCAGCCATTGCGTCCGCCAGCTCATTGCCGCCGGGCATCGTCCGGTGGTGCTGGACAACCTTGTCTACGGCCACCGGGCCGCGGTGGCGCCCGGCGTGGCCCTGCACCAGGTCAATCTCGCGGACGAACCGGCGGTCGGAAAGCTGCTCCGCGACGAGGCGATCGAGCTGGTGATGCATTTCGCCGCCTACTGCTACGTGGGCGAGTCGGTGACGGATCCGCTCAAATATTACTTCAACAATGAGGTCGGCACGCTGCAGCTGTTGCGCGCGATGCTGGCGGCCGGCGTGAAGAAATTCGTGTTCTCCTCGACCTGCGCGACCTATGGCACGCCCACGACGCTGCCCATCGTCGAGACGATGCCCCAGGCGCCGATCAATCCCTACGGCCAGACGAAACTCGACGTCGAAAACGCCCTCAAGGCCCTCGCGGTGGCCCACGGCCTGAGCTTCGCCGCGTTTCGCTACTTCAACGCCGCCGGCGCCGCCGAGGATGGGAGCATCGGGGAGGATCATACGCCCGAGACGCACCTGATTCCGCTCGCCTTCGACGCCGCCACAGGCCGCCGGGCGCAGATCGAGATTTTCGGCACGGATTACCCCACCCCCGACGGCACCTGCCAGCGTGATTACGTGCATGTGGACGATCTCAGTCGCGCCCATATCGCCGTCTTCGGGCAACTGGCCAAGCCGGGTGCCGCGTTGTTCTACAATCTCGGTACCGGCCGCCCGACTTCGAATCGCGAAGTCATCCGGGCGGTGGAAAAAGTCACCGGCCGGAAAATCAAGGTCGTCGAGGCGCCGCGTCGCCTGGGTGACCCGGCCGCGCTTTACGCCGATTCATCCAAGGCACAGCGCGAGCTCGGCTGGAAGCCCAAGTTCCCCGACATCGATTCCATCGTCGCCACGGCCTGGAAGTGGCACGCGGCGCATCCCGGCGGGTACGGGAAGTGACGGGTGTAGGGCGGGTCTTCGACCCGCCCTGGCTCGAAATGGTGGACCTGACTAGCCGGTTTCGATGACTGCGCCTGTTCCGGAGTTCGGCATCGCGGCAAGGGCGGGTCAAAGACCCCGCCCTACCCTTTGAGCTTCTTCTTCAGCGCCGCCTGGGTCAGCCCCAGTTCGGCGGCGGCGGCCGTGAGGTCGCCCCCCACCGCGGCCAGCGTGCGCTGGATCATTTCCGACTCCAGACGCGCGAGCAGCGGCGGCTGGCCGTGACGCAGGTTGGCATGGAGAAAATCGAGGGCGCGCTCAGGAGTCAGCGCGGGTTCGCCAGCGGCGATGCTTTCCGCAGCGATCTTGGCACTGGCGAGGGCGACGTTCTCGGCATTGGCCGTCCGGATCGCGTCAAAGGGTGAGTCGCTACCATCCGTCGGGGCGATGAGCGTCGCCTCGGTACTCGTGGCGCTGCGGATCTCCACCGGCAGGTCGTGGACGAGGATGGCGTCGCCCTGCGCGATAATCGCGCTGCGGTAGACCACGTTCTCCAGCTCGCGCACATTGCCGGGCCAGGGATAGCGCCCGAGCACGCCGAGCGCCTCGGCGGAGACTTTCGTGACGCGGGTTTTGCGCTGCTTGGCGAGATTCTGCAGGAAAAAATCGATGATCGGCGGGATATCCCGGGATCGCTCACGCAGGGCCGGCATCTTGATCCGCACGACGTTGAGCCGATAATAGAGGTCCTCGCGGAAGGACTTCGCCTTCACCATGGCCTCGAGATCCTTGTTGGTGGCGGCGATGACGCGCACGTCGACCTTGATCGTGTCGGTGCCACCGACGCGCTGGATTTCACCGGCCTGCAGGACGCGGAGAATCTTGGTCTGCGTCGCCGGCGCCATATCGCCGATTTCGTCGAGAAAGATCGTTCCGCCGTCACAGAGTTCGAATTTGCCCAGCCGCTGTCCGGTGGCGCCGGTGAACGAGCCGCGCTCGTGGCCGAAGAGCTCGCTCTCAATCAGGTTGTCCGGGATCGCCGCGCAATTGACCGCAATGAACGGCTTACCAGCGCGATGGCTGTGCTTCCAGATGGAGCGCGCGACCAGTTCCTTGCCGGTGCCGCTCTCGCCCGTGATCATCACGGTGACGTCGCTGGCGGTGACCTGGCCGATGATCTTAAACACCTCCTGCATGACCGGGGAGCTGCCGACGATGCCCTCCTTGTAATCCTCGGTGTTGATGGCGGGCTTGTAGTCCCCTGCCGCCTGCAGGTCGGCGTGGGTCTTCAACGCGGCTTCCGCCAGCGCGAGCACCTTCGGCGGGTCGAAGGGTTTCATCACATAGTCGAAGGCGCCGTATTTCATCGCCTCGATGGCGGTCTGCGCCGTGCCGAACGCGGTCATCAGCACCACGAGCTGGCGCGGGTTGGCGGAACGGATCAACCGGAGTGTCTCGATCCCGCCCATGCCGCCCATGCGCACGTCGAGAAAGACCAAGTCGGGGGCCGGTCCTTTTTTGACAAGTGCCAGACCCGCCTCGCCGCTGGCCGCCTCGGTGACCTTGTAACCGCGCGACGAGAACACCCGCGTGAGCGAGTAGCGGATCTCGGTGTCATCATCGATGATGAGGATGGACGAGGGCTTGGCGGAGGTTTCGGGCATGAGCAGGGAAAGGTCAGCCCAGTGGCAAAAGAGCGCTGGCGCTTTCGTCCGGGCGGCTTTGATTAGTTCACATGTTTGGCTGGTCAATCAACTTGTTCCGCATCCGGGGTATCCAGCTCGCCGTGCACGCGAGCTTCTTCCTGCTGCTGGCGTATGCCGCCTACGAGGGCTGGCAGGCCGGCGGCTGGGAGCAGCTCCTTTGGAGCGTGGGTATCTTGCTGGCGTTTTTCGCCTGCGTGGTGCTCCACGAACTCGGGCACTCGTTCACGGCGATGCACTTCGGTGTTGGGGTGCGGCGGATCCTGCTGATGCCCATCGGGGGCATGGCGGAGTTTGACGGCATTCCCCGGCAACCCTCGCGCGAGCTGCTCATCACGCTCGCCGGGCCGGCGGTGAACTTCGCCCTCGCGGCCCTCCTGTGGGCTGTGGTGGGGGTGGCGGACGACGACTATCCGGCCAACGCCGTGGGCTTTGGCCAGCTGCTGCTCCATGCCAACCTGCTCATGGGCTGCTTCAACCTGCTCCCGGTTTTCCCGATGGACGGCGGACGCATCCTGCGGGCGCTGCTCGCCACCCGGCTGCCTTACCTGCGCGCCACATTCTGGGCCGCGACGGTGGGCAAGGTGCTGGCCGTGATCGCCGGTTTGATCGCGGCGTTTTACTTCCACAACTACCTCACGGCATTTCTGTTCGCGTTCATTTACGCCGCTGGTGCCGCTGAATATCGCGCGGTGCAGCGCCGTGACCTCGAGGATGCGCGCTGGCGCGCCATGGCGAACCGGCTGTATCCCACGCCCCCGGTGATCGACGAGCCTCCCCTGCTGGGGCCGTGACCGCCGCGCAGGGGCACAAAAAAGCGCCTTCGGACCAGTCCGTGGCGCTATTCTAAAGTGGTGGACCCTAGCGGGTTCGAACCGCTGACCTCCTCAATGCCATTGAGGCGCTCTACCAACTGAGCTAAGAGCCCTTTCCCACTTACGAGGGGTGAGGAAAATCAAAGTTCCGCGGGCGAACGCAAGGAGTTTTTTAACCGCTGTCTTCTTCCTTCATCCGGAAGGTCAGGCTGACGGTGTCGCCTTTCCAGGCACTGGGCGGGCTGACGCGCCGGTAGCGCCGGATGTCGTCCATCACCGCCCGGTCAAATTCTTCGCTCCCGGAGCCGCGGGTGATGCGCGCGCTCGAGATCGAGCCGTCGGGGTTGAGCCGGAACTCGGCGATGGCGAACACCGCGTCACCCAGCCCAGGCGGTTTCTCGAGTCCATCTTGGAGCCGTTGCTTCACGATTGCGAAATACGCGTCGAGCAGGTCGCCTTCCTCGCGGGTCAGCGCCTTCCCGCCGGCGCCGGCCTTGCTGGCGGTTGAGCCGCCCACCACCCCGCCGGAAATACCCTCGGAGTCCACATGCTTGACCTTGGGATTGCCGGCGCCGGAGACCTTGTTGGCCCGGTTCTGCCGGTCGAACTCGGCCTTGGTCAGGCGCTTTTGCTCCGCCTCGCGCTCCTTCTTGATCTCTGCCTTCGCCTTCGATTCTGCGCGGATGATTTTCCGTTTGATCTGGTTGGAAAAATTCGGGGTCTTGGTCTCCTTGGTCTTCGGCGGCGTGACGGCCTTCTCGACCGGGGCCTTGGTCATGACGGGTTCGGGCTCCGGGGCCACGGGGGCGGGAGCGGCCAGCTTGACGGGTTCTGGCGCGGGGGCCGGCGGCTCAGGGATCGCGATTTTGATGCCGCCGGGCGTGCCCAGCGCCGGGGCCGCCGTGGCACCATAGTCATCGCCCGCCCCGGCCACTAATTCCAGGATCTTGGGCGTTTCCTTGACGTGGGTCTGGGCCAGGTAGGCGAGGGAAACCACGAGCGCGACGACCAGCCCGTGCAGGCTGGCGGAGAGAAAGAGGGCACTGGGCGAACGGGCGGTCATGGCGGCACCGGAAAGACGGACGGGGCGGCGAAAGCTTAGTTCGGCGACTGCGTGTCGAAGGTGAACTTCAATAGATTGCTCTTCTTCAGCTCGTCCATGAGCTGGATGACCTTCTCGTAGGGCAGCTTGGCGTCGCCGCGGATGCGCATGACCGGCGGCTTCGACTCGGCCGCGTAGCCACGCAGGCGGATCTTGAGGTCGGCGTACGGCACGGCGGTGGTGCTGTTGTCGAGGTAGTAGTTGCCATACGCATCAATCGAGATGGCAACAAAGCGCGCGTCCTTGTCCGGTTTCTGCTGCGGGCTGTGGGACTCGCTCGGCAGGTTCACCGGGATCGTCTGCTCCTGCTGGATCAGCGGCGTCGCGATCATGAAGATGATCAGCAGCGTGAAGCCGAGGTCGATCAGGTTGGTGACGTTGAGCTCCGAGATCGGGGCCGCGGTCTGTCTCCGGCGAAAGGTCCGTGCCATGGCGGGTCCTATTTGCTCTCCAGCTCGATGCGGTCGGCGAGTTCGCTGGCGAAGTTCTCCAGCTCGGTGATGAGCTGCTTGGACTTGCCGAGGAGGAAGTTGTAGCCAAAAACCGACGGAATGGCGACCAGCAGGCCGGCGATGGTGGTGAGCAGCGCGGCCGAGACGCCGGGGGCGAGAGTCTTGATGCTCGCGGACTCCTGCACGGCGACGGCGCTGAACGCCTCCATGACGCCCCACACGGTCCCGAGCATGCCGAGGAACGGCGCGCCGGTGACGATGGTGGCGAGGAAAATCATGCTCGATTCGTAGCGCAGCGTCTGGCGCGAGAGCGCGCGCTGCAGCGCGTTCTCCGTGTGTTCAAGGCGGGCGCGCGTGTCGGTCTGGCCCTTCTCCTTCTCGATGGCGGCGGAACGCCAGTAGCTTTCCACGGCGTCGGAAAACAGGTCGGCGTACGGAATCGAGCGCTTGTTGCGAAACGACTCCGGCAGGTCGAGCACGGCGCGCTGGTCATGAAGGTGTGACTCGAACGCGTGGTTCAGCTCGCGAAGCCGCTTCAGCTCGAAATGTTTTCCGATCATGACCGACCAGGCGAAGATGCTGACGACGCCCAGTCCGCCGGTGATCACCTGGCCGACGGCGTCGCACCGGGCGAAGACTTCAATGAGATTGGTCGTCGCGAGGACGGGTGAAAAAAGGTGGAGGGCGGACATCGCGCCAAAGAGTTGGAGGGTTTGCGGGACGCATTCAACGGTAATTCCGGCCCGAATATCCGCCCGGCGCCGGCGATTCTGTTTGCCGCGCACGGCGCGGGATTTTTTCCTGACCTCTGCCGCCCACTATGGACTTCAAAACCCGCACCCTGCAGGAACTGCGCGCCCGCCGCGGCACCCTCGCCTCCAAGCAAGCGCTCCTCGGCTTCGACGGCTTCGTCGACACCATCGTGACCCCGGTCGCCCTGCGCGCCGGCCAGGGTGATAACTTCACGCCCATCACCACGATCGCCGAGTTTGGCCAGCGCATCATCGGGGCCGCCGGCAAGAGCACGAACCTCGAGTTCTACCCGCGCATGGACAAGCTCGGGGGCAACGGCCCGATCATGGCCAACGCCCTCCTCGCCCACGGCGCCCAGGTGACCTACATCGGTGCGCTCGGACGGACCACGATCCACCCGGCCTTCGCGGATTTCGCCCAGCGGGCCAAAGTGGTGTCACTGTGCGATCCGGCCGCGACCACCGCGGTCGAGTTCACCGACGGCAAGCTCATGCTCGGCATGATGCGCAGCCTGGATGAGATCACGCCCGCCCAGATCACGGAAGTCATGGGCGACGACGCCTACCGCGCCGCCCTCGGCGCCGCGGACCTCGTCGGCCTGGTGAACTGGACGATGATCCCGAACCTGACGTCGGTGTTCACCGATCTGGTCACGCGCGTCCTACCGCGGGTGCCGGCCAAGCCCGGCCGCATCTTCTTCTTCGACCTCGCCGATCCGGAAAAGCGCTCATCTGCCGACCTCGCCTACGCGCTCGCTACGATTGGCCAGTTCGAGCAGTTCGGCCGCGTCACGCTGGGACTCAACCTGAAGGAGGCACAGCAGGTGTTCACCGCGCTGGGCTTCGGCTCCGAGACGGAAACCGAGAGCGGCCTGCGCGCCATGGCCCAGAAGATCCGCGATCGCCTCGACCTCACCACCGTCGTTGTCCACCCCAAGGAATCCGCCGCCTGCGCCACCCGCGAGGGCACGTCGTGGGTACCCGGCCCCTACTCCGCCAAGCCGCTCATCACCACGGGTGCGGGCGACCATTTCAACGCCGGCTTCGTCGCCGCCCAACTCATGGGCCTGACGCCTGAGGCGGCCCTCGGCCTCGGCGTCTGCACCAGCGGCCATTACGTCCGCACGGCCAAGAGCCCGTCACTGGCCGATCTCGAAACCTTCCTCGCGAACTGGAAATAATCCGCGCATTCTCCCGCCATGCCCCTGAAATCCAAACCCACCGGCAAACTCATCTCCTTCGAGGGCTCCGAAGGCAGTGGCAAGTCCACCCAGATTTCCCGCCTCGCCGCCCGCCTCCAGCAGACCGGCCGCGAGGTCATCTCGACGCGCGAGCCCGGCGGCACCGAGATCGGCGAGCAGATCCGCAATATCATCGTCCATAATTCCAAGGGCGACGAGATGTGCGCCGAAACCGAGCTGCTCCTGTTCACCGCCGCCCGCGCGCAGGTCGTGCGCGAGGTCATCGCCCCGGCCCTCGTCCGCGGCGCTGTCGTCCTGAGCGACCGCTTTCTCGACTCCTCCACGGTCTATCAGGGCATCGGCCGCAACCTCGCCGCGGATCCGGTTTCCCGCATCAACCACTTCGCCGTGGGCAATGTCATGCCCGACCTGACCATCGTGATTGATGTGCCCACCGAGGTCGGCCTCGCGCGCATCCGCCAGCGCGCCTCCGACCTGCCCGACCGCATGGAGCGCGAGAACATCGATTTCTACAAAAAAATTCGGGAAGGCTACCTGCTGCTCGCGTCGGGCATGCCGGACCGCGTGGTCGTGATCGACGGCACCCTCAGTCAGGACGTCATCGAGAAAAAAATCTGGGCCCTCGTGAAAGAACGGCTGGGCTGATGGGCGCGGTGCGCGCGGCGGAAAGTTGCAAGCGGACGTTTGAAAACTAAATCACCGACGCCCCGATTCCTCCTGCTCTAAATTTTCCGGCCTTTCAACTTACAACCTTCAACTTTCAACTGTCCCAATGACCGCCGCGACTCCTTGGCCCGCCGCCCTCGCCGGCTCCCCGGCGGTCTCCGTCATTGAGCAGGCCATTGCGAAGCAGCGCCTGTCCCACAGCCTCCTGCTACACGGCGACGACCCGGACACGCTGGTGGCCGTGGCGCTCGCGATCGCCGACCGGCTGCTCAACGTAAAGGGCGCGTCCGCCGCGTTTCCGCCGGAGCAGCATCCGGACTGCTTCATGCTGCGGCCCGCGGGCAAGATGCGGCAGATTTCCGCCGACGCCACGCGCGAGCTGATCAACAAGGTCCAGGTCTCGCCCGCGGTCGCCCCGCGCAAGGTCGCCATCCTCCACGAGGTGGACCGCATGAACACCGCCGCGGCGAATGTCTTCCTGAAGACCCTCGAGGAGCCGCCGGCGAACACGACGCTCCTCCTCCTCACGACGCGGCCTTACGCCCTGCTGCCGACGATCCGCAGCCGCGTGCTGCATTTCCGCTTTCCCGCGGCCGCCACTGTGGTCGCCGCGGATGGCTGGGCACCCTGGCTGGCCGACTACCAGGCCTGGCTCGCCCGTCTCAGCGAGGGCGTCAGCGGCAAGACCGCCATCGCCGACCAGGTTTTCACGCTCTACGGCCTCGTCGCGCGCTTCAGTGCGGTACTGGATTTCGCCACGGGTGAGGTCTGGAAGCTGCAGAAGGAAAAACTCCCGCCCGACCTCGAGGACGACGAGCAGGTCGCCATCGAGACCGGCATCGCCAACGGCCTCCGCGCCCGCCTCTTTGCCGAGATCGAGGCCGCCACGCGGAACTTCGCCCTCCCGCGACTCGCCACCGCCGACGGTCGGTCGCGCCGCGCCTACGCCGCCGCCATTGAGAAACTCGAGCACAACGTCGGCCTGCTCAGGTTGAACCTGAACGAGGCCGCCGCGCTCGAGGACTTTCTGCTCAGCTCGCTACGCCTGTGGACGCAGCGGTGAAGTTGAGTAAGTAGCGCCCCGGCTGGATGCGGTACTTCGGCAGCGTGTCGGGTCCGCAGCTCGCCGTCCCCAGCCCGCGCTGGCCGTAGTCGAGGTTCACGTGGACTTCGGACCGAGGTGTCAAGTCGGTGGTATGCTTCGCCTGATAGAGGTCCTGCGCCGTGAAGTGGCTGGCCGACGCCTCCATGGGCTTCGCCGCGGAGAAGCGGATGCCTGCGCCGCGGGCGTCGGACAGGCCCAGCCAGCGGGTGCCGGTGTGATTCCCGTGTTCCTGCGGGAGGATGTACGGCACATATTGCCCGGTGACCGTGCTGCGATGCCGCGCGAGGACGGAACCGCGGTTGCGGTCCGAATAATTCTCCAGGGGCCCGTTGCCGTACCACTCGAGTTGCTCGAGACCCGCCGGCAGCACGAGGGAAACACCGACCCGCGGCAGTTCGGGCAGCCGCTTGTCCACGTCGAACCGGTTGCCCACTCCGATCGAGCCATCGGTCCGCACCTCGTAGGTGTGGGTATGGAGGATAAAGCGCTTGGCGCCCGGGCACAGCCAGCGCTGGCGGATGTGGAAGCGGGGCAGACCATTCCGCGGCGTCTCCAGATCGCACTTGGTCTCGACGAGTTCCATGCGGTCGTAACCCGCCGAGAGGCTGTCGGTGAGCATCCGGGCGCCGCCCCAGTTCACCACGGCGAAGAGCTTCAAGCCGTCGTTATCCGTCGGTGCCCGCCAAACGTTCAGCAGTGGCCCGCGGGTGATCAGCTCGCGGCCGTTGACGCGTAACCGCTCCAGCACCCCGCCCGTCCGGTTCAGTGTAAATTCCGTTTCCGCCGCCCGCACCAGCCAGCCCTCGCCGGTGGTTTCAATGGCCACCGGGGCGAAGGCACCCGCGGGTTTTGCCGCTCGCTTTGCGCGAGCGAACGCTGTGATCGGCACGCCCAGTTGGGTCCACGCCACTTCATGACCCGCGGCGCACCAGGGGCTCGCCTCACGGACCTGGAAACGAAAGGTCACCCACACTTCGTCGCTCGCCGCGAGCTCAAGTTGCGGCCACACGAGCCCGACGACTTGGGCGGACTGGGCTGCGGCGGTGAGTTTCGGGAGTCGGCCGGTCTTCACGGGCGCACCATTCACGATTAGCTCCCAGGTGCCGCCCAGGTCGGAGAGGGACTTGAACCAGCGGCGATTATGCACCCGGAATTTTCCGCGCCGGGCATCGAGTGCCTCGACGCGCACCGGTTGGGCGAGGTGCTTGTACTCGAACAGCCCCGGATGGGGCGTGCGGTCGGGCCAGACGAGGCCATCGCAGACGAAATTCCTGTCGTTGGGTTCGTCCCCGAAATCACCGCCGTAGGCCCAATAGTCGCGGCCGGCGGCATCGCGCCGCTTGAGGCCGTGATCCACCCACTCCCAGATGAAACCGCCCTGCAGGCCCGGGTAGCGGTCAAACGCGTCGAAGTAGTCGCCCAGGCTGCCGTTGCTGTTGCCCATCGCGTGCGAGAATTCACACATGATAAGCGGCCGCCGTTGATCCGGCGCCTTCCGGTCCTTCGCCCACTTCACCATCTTATCGATTTGCGGATACATCGGACAGACGAGGTCGGTCGCGGCCTGGCCGGTCTGCCAGTCCCAGGTGATGGCGCCCTCGTAATGGATCAGTCGGCTCGGGTCGCGGAAGCGGATCCAGCCGGCCATCGCATCATGGTGCGCGCCATAGCCGCTCTCGTTGCCGAGCGACCAGGCGAGGATGCAGGGATGGTTCTTGTCGCGCTCCACCATCCGCAGCCCGCGGTCGAGAAACGTCGGCGCATAGCGGTTGTCGCGGCAGACTTCCTGGTAAAACGCATGCGACTCCACATCCGCTTCGTCGAACACGTAGAGCCCGTACTGGTCGCACAGGTCGTACCAGTGGGTGTCATTTGGATAATGCGACGTGCGGACGGCATTCACGTTGAATCGCTTCATCGTGAGCACATCGCGCAGCATTCCCTCGCGGGTGACGGCCTTGCCGTGGGTGTCGTCGTGTTCGTGGCGGTTGACGCCGGTGATGCGCACCGGGGCGCCGTTGACGAGCATCTGGCGGTTGCGCACTTCGACGCGGCGGAAGCCCACCCGGTTCGACGTGTGCTCCTCTTCCCGGCCATCGGGTGCGACCAGCGTGGTCACCACGGTGTAGAGCGTGGGTTCCTCCGCCGACCAGAGTTTCGGCCGGCTCACGGGTAGGTCGAATTCCACGAGCTTGCGCGGGTTGCGCCACACATCCGTGTCGGCGGGCAGACCGATCGCCGGCTTGCGCAGCACGGCCTTGCCCTTGGCGTCGAAGAGTTGAACGCGCACCTGGCAGCCTTTCGCCTCGAGATCCGGCGCACCGAGGCGCACTGAGACACGAAGACGCCCGTCCCGGAGGTTGTCCTCAAGGTCGCCGCGCACAAAAATGTCCTCCAGGTAGTGCTCCGCCTGCGTGTAGAGATACACCTCACGATGGATGCCGCCCATCCACCACTGGTCCTGGTCCTCCACGAAACTCGCGTCGGACCACTTCACGACCGCCGCCGCGAGCACATGCGTGCCCCCCGTCTTTACATAGGGAGTGAGGTCAAACTCCGACGGGAGCCGCGTGTCCTTGGCCAGGCCCACCGGCAGGCCGTCGAGCCAGACGTACAGCACGCTCTCGGCGCCGCCGACATGCAGTATGACCCGCCGGCCCGACCAGTCCGCGGGCACGGTCAGCGTGGTGCGGTAGAGTCCCGTGGGGTTCTGCTCCGGCACCGACGGCGGCGGGTTGGAAAACGGCATGATGACGTTCGTGTAATGCGGCCGGTCGTGGCCGTGCATCGTCCAGTTGCTCGGCACGGGCAGCTTGGACCAGCCGTCGCCTGGGGAAAATCCGGGGCGTACAAACTCCGCCGGCACCTCCTCGGGCCGGGCGACCAGGCGGAAATCCCACGTCCCGTTCAGCGAACGCCACCACGGTGACTGGCTGCGGTCGTTAGTCTGCGCCGCACTGGCGGTGGGATACGGATACAGCGTCGCCCGCGCCGGCAGGCGGTTCAGCGACAGCGTTTCGGGGGATTGCCAGGTTTTGAGCAGGCCGGTTTGGAGCATTTCCATGGGAGTAAAATTTAGGGGTTGGCGGACAGGACGAGTGCCACGAACGCCTCGCGGGCCTCGATGTGGGGATTGTGCCCCGCGCCCGGAATCGAATCGATGCGCGCCGCCGGAAAATGCGCGCGGATCGCCGCCTGGTCGCCCGTCTCGATGTAGCGGGACTTGCCGCCGGCAATGAACAGGGTCGGCCCGGCATACGACTCCGCCGTGCCAAGGGCATCGGCCTCCAGCACCGGCAGCGCGGCGGTAAGCACAGGCAGGTTGACGCCCCACTGCCAGGTGCCGTCCTCGCTGCGGTGCAGGTTTGTGAGCAGGAATTTTCGCATCGCCCACTCGCTCACCTTGCTCTCGAACGCCTGCTCCGCCGCCGCCCGCGAGGTCAGTTGGGCCAGGTCGAGTTCGTTCATCGCTGCAAATTCCTGCCGGCGGGCGACCCAGTGGTAACCCTTGGGCGCAATATCCACCACGATCAGGCCCGCCACCCGCGCCGGATGCCGGCAGGCGAGCAACATGGCCACCTTTCCCCCCATGCTGTGGCCGAGCAGCGTGACCCGGGCGAGCCCCTGGCTGTCCATCCAGGCCACGACATCTTCCATCATGGCCGTATAGGTCATCGCGTCGGCCTGGGACGAGTCTCCGTGGTTGCGCAGGTCGAGCGCCAGCACGTGGTACCTGCCCGCCAGGTCCCAGCCGGTGGTCTGCCAGTTGCGCGACGATCCCAGCATCCCGTGCAGGATCACCAGGGGCGGCAGGCCGGCGCCACCGAGGTCACGATGAAAGAGAGACACCACGCAGGAGACGAAACACACGAAAACGTTGCACAGGCAAGGTTCTGAAAATTTTTCGTGTGCTTCGGGTAAATCGTGGTTTCCTCTCTGTTCTTCATGCCGGCCGAGAAACTCACCCCGATGATGCAGCAGTATTTCGAGGTCAAACGCGGGCTGCCGCGGGACACGATCCTGCTCTTCCGCCTCGGTGATTTCTTCGAGATGTTTTTCGACGACGCCGTGGTCGCGTCGCGCCTCCTTGGGCTGACCCTGACGAAGCGCCAGGATCACCCGATGGCAGGCATCCCGGCCCATTCCTGCGACAATTATGTCACCAAGCTGCTCGCGGCTGGGAAGAAGGTCGCCATCTGCGACCAGGCCGAGACCGCCCAGCCCGGCCGCCTCGTGAAGCGCCAGCTCACGCGCATCCTTTCGCCCGGCACCACCTTGGCCGCCAACCAGCTCGACGCCGCCCGCAACCATTATCTCTGCGCCGTCACCCTGGATGCCCACGGCCTGCACGCCTCGTGGCTCGACTTGTCAACGGGCGAGTTCCGCATCGCGACCGACACCCACATCGCGAACCTGTTGCCCGTCCTCACCGCGCTCGATCCCGCCGAGCTCCTCGTCATTGACGGCGCCCTCGCCCGCTGGGCGGCTTCGCCGCACGAGCAGGTTGAGGTTCACGCCCTCCATGCCTTCTGCACCGCGCGGCTGGTCACGGAGCTGTCGGGCTATCATTTCGAAACCGCCACCGGCGCCAAGACCGTGATGGACACCCTCGGTGTGCTGAACCTGCAGGGCTTCGGTCTCGTCCATTCCCATCCCGCACTCGGCCCGGCCGGGGCGCTGGTGTTCTACGCCACGGAAAATCTCTGCGCCAAGCCCGAGAATCTCCGCGGCCTGCAGGAATACCGCAGCGCCCGTACCCTTCTCCTTGATCCGGCGACGCTGCGCAACCTCGAGATCTTTGCCTCCATCCGCGGCACCCGCGAGGCGTCCCTGCTCGGCGCCATCAACCGCACCACGTCCGCCCCGGGCGCGCGCCTGCTCGAGCGCTGGCTTGCCGCACCGACGCTCGACCTCGCCGAGATCAACCGCCGGCAATCTCTGGTTGGCGAACTTCTCGCCCAGCCTTCCCGTCTCGCCGCCCTGCGCGAACTGCTGGCGAGCGTCCGCGACATCCCGCGCATCCTCGGCCGCCTGCAGAACCGTCTGCGGAACCCGCGGGAGCTCGGCGGCGTGCGCGACACCCTCATGCAGATGCCCGCGCTGCAGGCTGAACTGGCCGGCTTTGGCGGGACACTGGCGACGGGTTACCAGTCGCGGCTCAGCGAGCTGCCGGCCTTGCGTGACTTGCTCACGCGCGGTCTGGCGGAGGAGCTCCCCAACGACCTTGCCGAGGGCAACTACATCCGCAGCGGCTACGACCCGCGGCTCGACGAGCTTCGCACGCTCACCAGCGGCAACAAGACGTGGCTCTCCGACCTCGAGCGCGCCGAGCAGGAGCGCACCGGCATCCGCAGCCTGAAGGTCCGCTTCACGAATAATTTCGGGTATTACATCGAGATCACCAAGGCCAACCTGCACCTCGTCCCCGCCGACTATATCCGCCGGCAGACCACGGTCGGCGGTGAGCGCTACGTCACCGAGGCGCTCAAGGCCAAGGAGAAGGAGATCTTCCACGCCGAGGAAAACGCCCTCGCTCGCGAGCTGGAACTCTTCAACGCCCTCGTCGCCGCCATCCTCGACGAGTCCATCGCCCTCGCCCAGACCGCCGATGCCGTGGCCGAGCTCGACGTGCTCGCCGGCTGGGCCGTGCTCGCCCGCGAATGGAATTACTGCCGGCCCACCCTCGACGAGAGCGATGTCCTGTCCATCACCGAGGGCCGTCACCCCGTGGTTGAGCAGATGCTCAAGGCCCCCGACGCCGCCCTCGCCCGCGGCACCAGCCAGGCGTTTGTCCCCAACGATACGCTGCTCGCCTGCAACGACGCCCAGATCGCGCTCATCACCGGTCCCAACATGGCCGGCAAATCCACCTACATCCGCCAGGTCGCACTGATCACGCTCCTCGCGCAGGTCGGCTCCTGGGTCCCGGCCAAAGCCTGCCAGGTTGGCCTGGTGGACCGCATCTTCTCCCGCGTCGGCGCCAGCGACGATCTCGCCCGCGGCAACTCGACCTTCATGGTCGAGATGAACGAGACCGCCAACATCCTCAACAACGCCACCAGCCGCTCGCTCATCATCCTCGATGAAATCGGCCGGGGCACGTCCACCTACGACGGCCTCTCCATCGCCTGGGCCGTCGTTGAGCACTTGCACCGCGACGCCGAGGGCGGCCCGCGCACGCTTTTCGCCACGCATTACCAGGAGCTCACCCAGCTGGAAAAGCACCTGCCGCGCCTGCGCAATTTCTCGGTCGCCGTGAAAGAATGGAACGACGACATCGTCTTCGTCCGCCGCGTCATCCCCGGTGCCGCCGACCGCAGTTACGGCATCCAGGTCGCCCGCCTCGCGGGCCTGCCCCTCAGCGTGATCGACCGCGCCAAGACCATCCTCGGCAAGCTGGAGAGTGACGACACGAGTGTGTCCGTGCCTTCGCCCCAGGCGCGGCCCAAGAAGAAAATCACGGTCGTACCAGCCGATGATTCGCAGCTCAATCTTCTGTAGTTCGCCACGCGTGCATGACTTCCCCGTCCCAGACACCGCCGGGTGATGACAGTGCTCCCGCGAACGTGCTCCTGCTGGCGGCCAAGGCCGACCCTTCATTCGGCGAGGAGTTGAGGAATATCCTCCGCCTGCCGGGCATCCAGCGTCGCGCGATGGTCCATGCCGCGCTGGAGGCGATGCGGATCCAGCGGGCGGATCCGCTGCTGATCCAGGCAGTCGCTTTTATCGCCGATGACGCCGGCGTCGCCAAGATGCGCGAGCTGCTCCAGCAGTAGCCTAGTGCACCGTTGTGGGTCGGGCTTTACGCCCGATATGCTCGGGGCAGACCCTGGCTAACACACTTGCCAGGGTCAGTTCGCGGTGCCGTGGCGCAGTGTCCACAGCTGCTTGGCCTGCTTGATGATCTCCTTCAGCACGTCGGGTGTCACCGCCTGCTTCGGATCGTCACCAATGCCGTGGCTCGGGCTGACATGCGACTCGATGCAGAGTCCGTCCGCGCCGTACGCCACGGCCGCGAGCGCGCAGGCGGGAACATAGACGGCCTTGCCCACCGAGTGGGACGGATCGATCACGACCGGCGCCCAGGTCTTTTCCTTGAGTAGCGGCGTGATGCTTTCGTCGGGATGGTTGCGGTAGCCGTCGAGAGTCGGCGAAGTGCCGCGCGGACAGAGGATGACGTTCGGGTTGCCAAACGCCGCGATGTATTCCGCCGCCGAGATGAACTCCGCCAGCGACCCCATGTGGATGCTGCGCTTGAGCAGGACGCAGGTGTCCTTTTCCGCGATCGCCCGGCCGATGGACCGCAGCAGCGAGTAATTGAGCGCATTGCGCGCACCGACCTGCAGCGAGTGCACGCCGGCGTCGAGCGCCAGCTTGATGTGGTTGTCTTCCATGACCTCGGTGTCCACCGGCAGGCCCGTGCGGCGCGAGGCCTCCATCAGGATGTCCAGCGACTTCACGTCGCCCTGGAACGCGTACGGATTCGTCCGCGGCTTCCACACGCCGCCGCGCAGCACGTGAGCGCCGGCTTCCTTCACCGCTGCGGCGGTCTCGTAGAAATAGTTGGGATTCTTCGGGTCGATGGTGCACGCGCCCGCGATCACCAGCAGTTGCTCGCCCAGCGTCACGCCGCCGAGCTGGAGGCGGTGGCTCGCGAGATCGGAGCGTTTGTCCATCAGCTTGAACGGCGACTGGATCCGGTCGATGCGGTCCACATAGGCCAGACCCTCGAGCCGGTTGATCATCAGCTCGTCGCGCTCGTCGCCCACGATCGCGTAGATCGTCCGCACGGCCCCGATGATGGGTTGGATCTTGCAGCCGAACTCGCCGACGATCGCGGTGATTTCGGTCAGTTGTTCAGCGGTGAGACGGTTGGTTTTGGGGAGGATCATGACGGAGGCGTTTCGAGGTTAACAAAAAAGCCGCCCGGGAGGGGGCGGCTTGTTTTGCGAAATTGGGGTGGACTCAGTTTTCGCGACAGCCGCCTTGGTTTTTCCGGGTAAAATACCCCCGGAAAGCGAAGCTAAAGTAATAGGCGCTGAAGCGGTTCACGGCCGAAGCAGTGCCTGCGGGCCCTGCCCTTGTCAATCCCGCGGCCCACCCTACAGCACCGCCGTAAACTCCGCCGGCAGCGGCGCCGACGCGGCGAAGCGGTAAGGCTTGCCGTTGAACTCATACTCAAACGCCGTTTCGAGCGAATGGAGGAACATCCGCTTCGTCTTGACCGTCTTCGCGTACTCCCGGTTGCGGGGAAAATTTCCGTACGTCTGGTCGCCCACGATCGGCATGCCGCGCTTGGCGCACTGCGCGCGGAGCTGGTGGCTCCGGCCGGTGTGCGGCTCGAGGCGCAGGAGCGACACCCGCGGCTCACCCCGGCCGGTGCGGGTCAGGCTCATCTTGCACTCGGCCGGCACACGACCCGTGCCCAGCGCGGCCCGGACCTGCCCACCCTTCTTCACCACGGCCAGGGTATCCTTCCACAATTCGACCGGCGGTCGCGGCGCCCCAAACACCAGCGCCTGGTAAACTTTTTTCACCTGCTTTCGCTTGAACTGCGCCCGGATCTCCTGCGCCAGTTTCTCGTCCGCGGCGGCGAGCACCACGCCCGAGGTGGCGGAGTCGAGCCGGTTGAGCAGCCAGAGTTTCAGCAGGGGCCCACCCTTCACCGGCGCCCATTGGAAAAACTCTCCCTCCAGCATGTAGCGCACGGTCAGGAGCGAGCGGGGCTCATCCCCGCCGGCGTTGGGATGCGAGAGCACGCCCGCGGGCTTGTCGAACGCCGCCAGCCCATTGGCATCGTGCGCGATCAGTGTCACCCCACGGCCGAGCGGCAGTTCCGCCCAGAAGCTTTCCGGCGCTGCGCTCACCGGTAGAAAAACTCGTAGGTCAGCTCCTGCTCCTTGCCGAGCATCGCCTTCATGTCATCCGTCCACGGACCGTAGGGCGACGGGATGGTGATGGCGCTGGTGCAGAGGCGGGCCGCGGCGTCCGTCGCCTTGTTCTCGACGCTGATGATGCGGGCGATCTGCCCCTGGTCGTTGAGGATGAACTTCACGATGACGATGCTGCCGGACGGCGGATAGATCCGGCTTTCGTCGTTCAGCCGGTCAAACTGCACCTGCACGATCTCCACCATTTTCTGGAGGTACGCGCCGTAATTGCTGAACTCCGCACTGACGCCGATGAGGCCGGTATTCTGGGTGCCGACCTTGTTTTCGGCAAAAATCGCCGGGCGGGCCTGAATCGATTTCACGATTTGCGGCCGGGCGCGCGGATGATGCGGGTCAATTGCCTGCTGGCTGTCGGTCGCCCCTTCGATGAGCGGCACGTTTTTCAGGCCGTCAATCTTGTTGGGGATGTCCTTGGGCGCATCGGACGGATTCGCGATGTTGCTGCCATAACCGCCGTCCGCGGCGCCGATTTTCTTTTCATAGCCGCTCAACGGGGTCTGTTCCTGCCGGGGGGCGGTCAACTTGGACTCGGTCGGCGCCACGGGGGTCGGCGGCACCGGGGTCTGTTCCATCGGCTTTTGGAGCTGGCCCGAAACGATCTGCGTGGAATGGAGGTCCTTCTCCCCTTCCATCGCGGGGCGGTCGCTCTTGCCGTTGGGCGTGGGTTTCTCCTGCGCGACCTGCTGGTTGCGGGAGGCGAAATTGTTGGTCTTGTCCGGCACGTCCTCCGGCTTGTCGGGGTTGGTCTCGACAAACTGCTTGGGTATCCGCGGCTTCGCCGGCGGCTTGTACATCTCCGGCGCGAGCTGGATGCTGAACTGTCGCGGCTGCGCGTGCGGGCGGACGACCGCCTGGGTCGGGTCGTTGCGCAGCAGGACCGGACCGATGAACATCAGCAGCAGGTGGACCAGGATCGTGCCCACGATGCCAATCAGGATGGAGCGCGACTCCGGTTCCTCCCACATGCGCGCGAGGGCGCGCCGCACGGTGTGCGAAAGAGGAGGGGTGACAATGGTTTGGCTCATGGTTGCGACCGCTGGACAGGGCTCAGTCAGCCCACCAGACCCCAACTCGTCAAAATTTGTTTCGTCGCTTCCATCGGCAGGCCCATAATATTCGTAAACGACCCCTCCCAGCCGGCGATAATCAGCTCCCGGCCCTCCTGAATCCCGTAGGCACCCGCCTTGTCGAGGGGGTTCACGACCTGGAAATAAGCGTCAATGGTGGCGTCATCCAGCGGCCGGAAGGTCACCTCGCTCGTGACGCCCTCATCCACCTTGATTCCGTCCCGCTGACGGCGCAGCGCCACGCCGGTGAACACCGTATGCGTCCGCCCGGCCAGTCGCTTGAGCATGGCCCGCGCCTCGGTCAGGTCACGGGGCTTGTTCAAGACCGTCTGGTCAATGAACACCGTCGTGTCCGCGCCGAGGACGAATACCTCCGGGTGTCGCGCAGCGACCCAGTCAGCCTTCAGCGCGGCGTTGTGCGTGACCATTTTCCGGGGTTCGGTGGTCGGATCCTCGTGCTCGGTGACGTCCGCCACCACGACCTCAAACTTTACGCCCAGCTGGGCGAGCAATTCGCGGCGGCGCGGCGAGGCGGAGGCGAGGATCAGTTTGTCGGCCATGAGGGCCGCCAGCAAAGCCACGGCCCGCGGCAGTTGAAAGGGGAAAGTCGGAGGTTGAAGTCACCCGGAGTTCTCGCGAGTGGCCCAATCGCCTGATTAGTCCTCCGCAAAGGACGCGAAACACGCCAAGGTCCGGAGTCGACCCTGCCGGGGCAGAACTTCGCGAGCTTAGCGTCCTTCGCGGTTAAATGTCCGGCGCAGTCAGCTTGCGAGTTGTCAGCACGAGGAAACACGTCCACGTTTTCCGGTTCCAATTTCCACCATGCGTCTCGGCCTAGCCCAGCTTAACCCGATCGTTGGCGACCTCGCCGGCAACCGCCGTCGCATTCTGGAAGCCTACGCTTCCCTCGTCGCGCAAGGGGCCGAGCTCGTGGTCTTTCCCGAACTCGCCGTCTGCGGCTACCCGCCGCGCGACCTGCTCTTCAAGCGCCGCTTCGTGCCCGACATCGTCGAGTCGCTCGCCCAGATCGCCGCCGCCGTGGGCGACGTGCCGGCGCTGATTGGCACGGTCGAGCTCAACCCGACCGGTCAGGGCCGCCCGTTCTACAACTCCGCCGCCTTCTGCCACCGCGGCAAGGTCACCGCCACCGCCCGCAAGTGTCTCCTGCCGACCTACGACGTCTTTGACGAGGACCGCTACTTCGAGCCCGCCACCGCACCCACGGTCGTCGTGCACCAAGGCGTGCGAATCGGCATCACGATTTGCGAAGACATCTGGACGCACCCGATGATCAGCACCCGCCGGCTCTACAGCGGCCAGATGCCGCTCGAGCAGCTCGCGGCACAGAAGTGCGACCTGATGCTGAACGTCTCGGCCAGCCCGTGGCACCACGACAAGGAAAACCTTCGTCAGAAACTCGTCATCGACGCCGTCAAGTCGCTCGGCTGCCCGGTCGCCTACGTCAACTCAGTGGGCGGCAACGACGAGCTCATCTTCGACGGCCGCAGCCATGTCTGCGACGCCACCGGCAAGCTCATCGCCGGACTGGCCTCTTTCGCCGAGGAGCTGCGCGTCGTGGACACTGCCGCTGCACCCAAGGCCGGCGCCTTCGCGCCCAGTTTTGACCAAGCCGAGATGCCCGACATGTACGCCGCCCTCGTCCTCGGCCTGCGCGATTACGCGCACAAGAGTGGCTTCCAACGCGCCTTGGTCGCACTCTCCGGTGGCATCGACTCAGCGCTCGTCGCCGTCATCGCCGCCGACGCCTTCGGCAAGGAAAACATCGTCGGTGTCTCCCTGCCCTCGACGATTTCCTCGCAACACTCCCGCGACGACGCCCGCATTCTCGCGGAGAATCTCGGTATCCGCTTCGAAACAATCACCATCGCCGACGCTGTCGCCGCCACGGAACACTCGCTTGGTCCGCTCTTCACCGGCCGCCCGCGCGATGTCGCCGAGGAGAACATCCAGGCCCGCATCCGCGGCGTCCTCATGATGGCGCTCTCGAACAAGTTCGGCTCCCTCCTCCTCACGACTGGCAACAAGAGCGAAGTGGCCGTCGGCTACTGCACGCTCTACGGCGACATGTGCGGCGGCCTTGCGGTCATTTCCGACGTGTTCAAGACGCAGGTCTACGCCCTCTCCCGCTGGATCAACCGGGAAAAGGAAATCATCCCGCGGAACACCATCGACAAGGCCCCCAGTGCCGAGCTGCGCCCCGGTCAGACCGACCAGGACAGCCTTCCGCCCTACGATATGCTCGACGCCCTCCTCCACGGCTACGTCGAGGAAGGTCTCTCCCGCCGCGACCTCGTTGTCCAGGGCTTTCCCGAGGCCGTCGTCAGCGACGTCGTCCGCAAGGTGGACCTCAACGAATACAAGCGAAAGCAGGCCGCACCGGGCCTGAAGATCACGCCCCTCGCCTTCGGCGTCGGCCGCCGTATCCCGATCGTCCAGAAATACATGGGCTAAATTGACTTACGATATGTCAGCCTCCAACGACCTCTTCACCCGCGCGCTCCAGCTCATACCAGGCGGCGTAAACTCCCCCGTCCGGGCCTTCCGCTCCGTCGGTGGCGCGCCGTTCTTCGTGAAGAAGGCTCAGGGCGCCACCCTCACGACGGCGGATGACCGCGAGCTGATCGACTTTGTCTGCACGTGGGGTCCGGCGATCCACGGACACAACCATCCCAAAATCAAAGCCGCCATCGCCACGGCGCTCGAGAACGGCACGTCGTTCGGCACGCCTAATCCGTACGAAGTCGAGATGGCCGAGCTCATCGTGAAGTTCGTCCCCTCGATCCAGAAGGTCCGCATGTGCAACAGCGGCACCGAGGCGACCATGTCCGCCATCCGGCTCGCCCGCGGTTTCACCAAGCGGGACAAGATCATCAAGTTTGCCGGCTGCTACCACGGCCACTCCGACTCACTCCTCATCAAGGCTGGTTCCGGCGCCCTCACCCACGGCAATCCTGACAGTGCCGGCGTCCCGGCGTCTTTCGCCCGCGAGACCGTCGTGCTGGCCTACAACGACACCGCCGCGCTCGACGCCGGCTTTGCCGCCAATCCCGGCCAGATCGCCTGCGTCATCCTCGAGGCGTACTGCGGCAATGTCGGCTTCATCATGCCCGACCCGGGCTACCTCGCCCACGTCCGCGCGGCCTGCACGAAACACGGTGCGCTGCTTATTTTTGACGAGGTCATGACCGGCTTCCGCATCGCCAAGGGCGGCGTGCAGGAACGCGAAAAGATCACCCCTGACCTCACCTGCCTCGGCAAGATCATCGGCGGCGGCCTGCCCGTCGGTGCGTTCGGCGGTCGGGCCGATGTCATGGACTACCTCGCCCCGCTCGGCCCGGTTTACCAGGCCGGCACGCTCAGCGGCAACCCGCTCGCCATGGCCGCCGGCATCGCTGGCCTCAAGCTCCTCGAGGAACTGAACCCCTACGCGCGCCTCGACACTCTCGGTCGCCAACTGCGCGACGCCGTCCTCGCCGCCGCGAAGGCCAAGGGGATCCCGGTCCAGGTCCCGCAGTGCGGCTCGATGTTCAGCATCTTCTTCACGCCGACGCCCGTCCGCGACCTGACCACCGCCATGCAGGGAGACGCGAAGATATTCTCCCGCTTTTTCCATGCCTGCCTCGACGGCGGCGTTTACCTCGCACCCAGCGCCTACGAGGCCGGCTTCATCAGCACCGCCCACGAAGGCGCCGCCATCGACCGCGCCTGCGAGGTTTTCACGGCCTCGATCAAGGGATTGTAGCTGAGTCGGTGGCCTCGCCACTTGCTGCCCTTGCGGCAGAGAATCCCTGGATCGCCGGGGAATGTAACCCAATAGGTGACACATTGCGGGAAGCGGATTTCGGTTACCAAGGCGACTCCAAGTCCAAGTAACCTATTGGGTTACTTGGACTCGGGTGCGTTTGGACTAGCGCGCTACGGTCGGTTATCACCCCCGCGGGTGTGCCCGGGCGTGGATTTCCTTCAGCCGCGCCACGCTGACATGCGTGTACACCTGCGTCGTCACCAGCTGGGCGTGACCGAGCAATTCCTGCACGAGTCGCAAATCGGCGCCGGCATTCAGCAGGTGCGTCGCATACGAGTGCCGCAGCTTGTGCGGCGTCAGGTCCATCGGCAGCTCCGCGAGCGCCAGATAGCGCTTCAGCATCAACTGGACCTGCCGCACGGGCAACCGGTGATGCCGGGAGTCAATCACCACGGCAGAGCTCGGGCGCACCTCGCCGGCGAACTCTGTCCTGAACCGCGTGAGCAGCGCCGTGGCCACTTTACCGAGCGGACACAGCCGTTCCTTGCGTCCCTTGCCGAGCACTCGCGCCACGCCCGAATCGAAGTCGATCGCGCCGTAATTCAGCCCCACAAGCTCGCTCACGCGGAGTCCGCCACCGTAGAGCAGCTCCATCACCAGCCGGTCGCGGCAGGCGGTGAACGCATCGATGCTCCCATTCGCCAGCAGCCGCTGGGGTCCACCGAGCAGCTTCACCATCTGCTCCTCCGTGAGGAACTTCGGCAGGCGCCGCTCAAGCTTCGGCAGCGGCACGCCAGTGAAGGGATTACGTTTCACCTTTTCCCGCGAGAGCCAGAATTTGAAAAACGCCCTTAGTCCTGACACGTGGTTGTGTAGCGTCCGCCGGCCAAACCGCCGCTGTGCCTCGATCACAAAGTCGCGCACCTCCCGCGGACCCAGCCCGTCAAAGTCCATCGCCGACCCGCCCGCCTGGGTGCGCCAGCGGTAAAAGTCCTCAAACGCCTGCCGGTAGTTGCGCAGCGTGTAGGGCGAGTAGCGCCGCTCCTTCGCGAGGTAGTCCGCGAACGGCAGCCACCATTCGGCCACCACTTCCGGCGGCAGCTCAGGCGGTGGTGGGCTGGAGGCGGGCTTCGACATCGCGCATGACCTTGTTCGCGTGCTTGCGCAGCGCGTCCTCGGGATCGAGTCCCTTCGCCTGCGCTGCTGCCGTGAGCTCAAACAGCATCCGGCCAAGCTGCTCCTCCGTGAGATGCGGGCTGAGTGCGGTCACCTGGGCGGAGTCCACCGACTTGTTCACCGGCAGCTTGTTCTTCGCGATCTGCTTCCACACGGCCTCGGCGTACATCAGCGCCGGCAGCCGCGGCGGCAGGTTCTTGAACACGGACGACGGCTTGGGCCCGAGTTTCTTCTCCGTGGCCTTGATCACATCCCACTGGACGAGCACCTGCTCCGAAGTCTGCAGCTTGTCGGCGCCGAACACATGGGGGTGCCGCCGCACGAGCTTCTCGTTAATATCGTGGGCGACATCGTCGAAGTTGAACAGCCCGGCTTCCTGCGCCAGCTGGGCGTGAAACACCACTTGGATGAGCACGTCGCCGAGTTCCTCGCGCATGTGCGGCAGGTCGTTGCGGTCGATCGTGTCAATCAGCTCGCTCACCTCGTCAATCAGGCAGCGCACCAGCGAGGCGTGGGTCTGCTCCTGGTCCCACGGACACCCGTCGGGCGCCCGCAGCCGGGCCATGGTCTGCCGAAGATCGTCAATCGCGCTCATGGACGGAAGTTGCCCGCGGAACACCCGGAATACACGGAAATTTTTCGGCTTTGTCTTCCGGGTGTTCCGGGTGTTCCGTGGGCCTGATGTCCGACAAGCTCACCGAGATCATGGCCTGGAAGCGGCGCGAAATCGCCCCGCTCGTCCGTCCCGTGTCCGAAACCGAGCTCGCCCAGTACTCCGCCAACCGCCCGCCGTCCTTTGCCACCGGCCTGCGCCGGGCCGACGGCAAACTCGCCATCATCGCCGAGATCAAGCGTCGCTCGCCGTCCGCCGGTGACATCAAGGCCGGCGCCAATGCCACCGATCAGGCCAAGCGCTACCAGGCGGCCGGCGCGGATGCGCTTTCGGTCCTGACCGACGACAAATTCTTCGGCGGCTCACTCGACGACCTCCGCGGCGTCACCGGCCATTTTCGTTCGAATCCGCCCGCCATCCCCTGCCTGCGCAAGGACTTCATGGTCCATCCGATCCAGGTCGTGCAGGCCTGCGAGGCCGGGGCCAGCGCGATCCTGATCATTGTGCGCGCGCTAACCGACGAGGAAATCAAGCCCCTGGCCGCCGCCGCGCAGTCCGCCGGGCTCGATGCCTTGTTCGAGATCCACCACGAGGCCGACCTGGCCCGCGCGATCCGGCACGGCGCGAAGATCATCGGCGTGAACAACCGGGACCTCGCCATCTTCAAGACCGACCTCGCCCTGAGCGAACGGCTCATTCCGCAATTCCCGCGCGACGTCATTGCCATCAGCGAGAGCGGAATTCACTCCGCGGCCGATGCCGCCCGCGTCCGCGCCGCCGGCGCCCATGGCGTGCTGGTGGGCGAGGCCCTGATGCGCGCCCCCGATCCCGCCGTCCTTGCCGCGCAGCTGCGGTCCGCCTGATGCCACCGCTCTCGTTCACGACCACGCGCGAGTTGCTCGCCAAGCTTGGCCACCAGCCGAAGCGTTTCCTCGGGCAGAATTTCCTCGTGGACGGCAACATCGTCCGCAAATCCCTCGAGCTCGCCGCCATCGCCCCCGGGGACACCGTCGTTGAGGTTGGTCCCGGCCTCGGCACGCTGACCAGCGCCCTGCTCGCCGCCGGCGCCGAGGTCTGGGCCGTCGAGAAGGACCGCAACCTGCACCTGCATCTCGAGGAATCCGTCCTCCCTCTCGCCGCCAACCGACTGCATCTGCTCGAGGGTGACGCTGTCGAGGAACCGCTCGCCGGACTCCCAGCCGCGCGCGCAGCCGCCGGCTTCAAGGTCGTCGCCAACCTGCCCTACGCCATCTCGACGCCCTGGATGGACGCCGTCCTTTCCGGTCCGTTGCCGGATCGCATGGTTCTTATGCTCCAGCAGGAAGCCGCGCAGCGCTACGCCGCCGCGCCCGGGGGCAAGCAGTTCGGTGCCATCTCCGTTTTTCTCCAGGCGGCCTATGATGTCGCGCCCGGCCACAAGGTGGACTCGGCCTGCTTTTACCCGAAGCCCGACATCGAGTCGTACCTGCTCGTCCTCGTGAGGAAACCGGCGCCCCACGTTTTCCCGACCGCGGTGAAGACCCTGATCCGCGCCTGTTTCCAGCAACGCCGTAAACAGGTGGGCGGACTTCTGCGCGGGCTGTTGCCCGACGAAGGCGCCGCCTGGGTGGCGCAACTCACCGCCGCCGGGCTGTCCGGCCAAACCCGGGCGGAGGCCATTCCGGTGGAACTTTGGCGCAAGCTGGCGGTATGACGGGTGAGGCCCGGCTTGAATGGCCGCGGTTTTTCGCTTAGTTGTCACATCCATGCTGCGCTTCATTCCCATTGCCCTGTTACTCGCCGCCGGGCCGTTGCTGGCCCAGCCCGGGCCGGGCTTGAAACCGGGACTGTCGGGACGCGTGGAGGACAAGACCTACATTGCTCCGGGTGGCACCTTTCGCATCGCGATCCCGGTCCTGCCGGAACTCGGCGGCACTATCATTGACACCCCCAACGTCGTCACCTTCCAGGACCGCTTCAACCTGCACGTCAGCATCGCCGCCTTTCCCCTCGATGCGACCCAGCGCTGGGAGCTCTCCACCCGCGGACTGAAGGACTACCTCGCGTATTTTTTCGAAGCGTTCGTGATGTCGGACTTCCGCAACCTGTTTCCCGAGGCCCGCACCGAGAGTGAGCGCTTCGAGCCTGAGATCATGAACGGCGCCCTGCTCGCCTACACCCTCCTGCCGGGCGGATCGATGTTTGGCGACAAGCGCGTCCTCCTCAGGGCCGATGACAAGCCGGTCGTCGCGAAACGCGGTAATCTAGTCTTCGTCCGGCGTGGCACCATTTACATCTTCAGCACCGAGCTCGCTGAGCGTGAGATCGAGCGCAGTTCGTACCGGAAAACCACCGCCGAGGAGGACGAGATTCTCCGGCTGCGGCTGGCCGACATCCTGAAGAAGATGGAGTTCGCCCGGCCAGCCACGGATTCCTGATCCCCGGCGGAATTTCACTCGCGCCTCCGAAGCGCCCCGCCAGACTGGCGACATGACGATTCAAAGCTTCGTTGTCTTCCTGATTGTCGGTGCGCTGGCCGGCTGGATCAGCGGCCTCATCACCAAGGGCAAGGGATTCGGGCTTCTGGGCAACATGATCGTTGGCATCATTGGCGCGTTCCTGGGCGGCTTTTGCTTTAACCTCCTGGGCTTGGGCGCTCACAATTTCCTCGGGCAGCTCATCTGTGCCGTGGTGGGTTCGTTGCTCTTCCTCTGGCTGCTGCGCTTCATCAGGAAATAACTGGCGATGACCATCCGTAACGCCGTCGAGGCCGACCTGCCGACCATTGTTGCCATCTACAACTCGATCATCCCCAGCCGCATGGTCACGGCGGACCTCGAGCCGGTGACCGTCGCCAGCCGGCTGCCCTGGCTCCAGGCGCACGACCCGGCCAAGCGCCCGATCTGGGTGGCCGAGGAAAACGGCGAGATTCTCGCCTGGCTCAGCTTCGACACGTTTTTCCCCCGCGCCGCCTACGATGGCACGATCATGATCGCGCTGTACGTCGCGGAGAAACACCGCCGGGCTGGTCTCGGCAAGCAGCTGCTGACCCGCGCCCTGACCCACGCGCCGACCCTCGGGGTGCACACCGTACTCGGCTACATCTTCGCCCACAACGAGCCGAGCTTGCGGCTCTTCGCCGCCTCCGGCTTCGAGCGCTGGGCACACCTGCCGCGCGTGGCGAAACTCGACGACACCGAGCGCGACCTGATCATCCTCGGCAAGCGCGTCTGAGGTGGGCGGCGCCGTCTCTGTCGCAGCATTTCTGAGCGCAGCAAATGCGGGCACGGGACGTGCCCGCCCACCTTGGCTGCTGTCCTTCGCTTAAACCTTAAAACTTATCCCTAATCGCTGGGCGCCCCGCGCTCAACGATACCCCGGCAGGTACGCCTTCTCCGCGGCGAACATCTCGAGGGTCATCTTTTTGATCTCCTCGGGGCTGCACACGGCGGCGGTGAGCGGGTCCATCATCAGCGCGTAGATCGCGAGTTCCTTGCTGCGCTCGATGCAGGCCTGCGCGCCGAGGTCGAACATCCGCATGTTCGAGTCGCAGAGCGCCGCCATCTGGCGCGGCAGCGCGCCGTAGCGCGTGGGATTGATGCCATTGCGGTCCACCATGCAGGCGACCTCGACGCAGCCGTCGGCGGGCAGATTGGTGATCAGCTGGCCGGCGCCGGCGACGTTGTTCATCACGTTGCCGTGAATGCGGTAGGGCGTGTCCTTCTCGCGGGCCTCGATGATCCAGCTGGCGTATTCCCAGCTGCGCTCCCACTCCATCGCCTCCTTGCCGGCGAGCATGCGCGCGCGCTGCTGGTCGGCGTTCTTGCGCCAGGTCGGCCAGTTGTTCGCGTAGAAACTCGTGCCGCCGTCGTAGCCTTCGCGGCTGTAGCGCGAGATCAGGTCCTTCCGCTTCCGGTAGTACGGCAGGTATTCCGAGAGGTGGCCGCTGGACTCGGTGATGAACGCGCCGAAGTGCAGCATCATGTCCTTGCGGACGATATCCTTGTGCCAGAGCGGCGCTTCCCACTCGTGGTGGTTGAGCTTCTTCGGGTTCTTCGCGCGGCCGTCCTTGAGCGCGCGGGCGACTTCCGCCGCCGCCTTGCGCTTCAGCAGCGGGTAAAGGTCCCTGCCGTTGTGCTCGAGCTTGGTGAACCACGCCATGTGATTGATGCCGGCGCATTCCCAGTCCATCTCGCTCACCGGCACGCCGGCGCGGTCGGCCAGCAGGTGGCTCGTGCCCTGTACCGAATGGCACAGGCCGACGATCTGCATGGTGGACGAACGGCCGGCCGCGAGGCACATCATCGCCATCGGGTTTGTGTAGTTGAGTACGATCGCGTCGGGGCAAAGCTCCTCCGCGTCCTTCAGCACCTGCAGGAAAACCGGGATGGTGCGCATGGACTTGAACAGACCGCCAGGCCCGATCGTGTCGCCGATGCACTGGTCAATGCCGTACTTCGCGGGAATGTCGTTGTCGAAGCGTACGCAGGCCGTGCCACTCACCTCGATGCAGTTCACAATGTAGTGCGATCCGCCCAGCACCTTCCGGCGGTCGGCCGATCCGATGACCTTCCAGTTGGTCTTCCCAATCTGCTGCGTCAGCCGCGTGATCAACTTGACCATCGTGTCGAGCCGCTCGCGGTCGATGTCCACCAGCGCAATCGTGCCGCCCTGGTCGCCAGGGATCCGCAGGATGTCATTCATCAGCCGGGGCGTGAACGCGCTGCCCGCGCCGAGCATGGTGATCTTGATGGGACGGAGGAGATTGCCGGCCAGGCCGCGCGCGGCGGCATCCTTGGTGTGGTCGGCGTGGCCGATTTGTTTGTGTTTGGTGCTCACGGTAAGGTTGGAAGGGATTGGGAAACGAGGCGGGCGACTAAATCCTGCGCCGCCTTCGTTAGGCAAGTGCGCAGTGATGAATGTTCGCTCGGAGGTGACTCACTCCGCGAGCTTCCGCTGCGCGGCGAACACCGGCCGGAGCGCGAGGCTCAGCTGGTCCTGCAGCGCCTGCAGCGTCCGGTAGCGCGCGACATTCGCCGTGTTCGGCCAGCAGCGCGTCTGCTCCTTGATCGCCACCACGCCGGACGTGAAATCGCCGAGCTTCGCCTGGGGCCGGCCTTCGCGCCGCGCGACACACCACGCGGCCTGCAGCGCACCGCCCAGCGCCGCGCCTTCGTCCTCGACCATGGCCACCACCGGCACGCCGAAAATGTCCGCCATCAGCTGGCGCCACACCGGCGACTTCGCGCCGCCGCCCGTCACGCGGATCTCCTTCGCCGTCACCCCCAGTGCGGCCAGCCGGCGCAGTCCGTAGTTCATGCCCATGGTGGCCCCTTCCATCGCCGCCCGGGCGAGATGGGCGCTGGTGAACGTCTTCTGATTCAACCCGAGCAGCACGCCCGATCCGTCCGGGACATTCGGCGTCCGCTCGCCCGCCAGGTACGGCAGCAGCACGAGCCCGCCCGCGCCGGCCGGCGTGCCGCGCACCGCGGCCTCGAGTGCGGCGTGATCCTGGTTGAAAAGGGCCCTCACCTGCTCCGTCACCGTCGTCACGTTCATCGTGCACAAGAGCGGCAGCCAGCCGCCGCTCGACGAGCAGAACGCCGCGATCTCCCCCTGCGGATCCACCACCGGCTTTGCCGCGTAGGCGTAGATAGTCCCGCTGGTGCCGAAGCTCGCCGTCACCACGCCCGGCGCGACGTTCCCCGTGCCGATGGCGCCCATCATGTTGTCGCCGCCACCGGCACTCACGACGACGTCGCCCGTGAAGCCGTATTTTTGGGCCAGGCCGGGTTTGAGCACACCGGCCGCCTGGTGCGACTCCGACAATACCGGGAGCCACGCCGCGAGTTTCTGGTCGATCGCGTTGATCACATCCCTCGACCACGCGCGCTTCCGCACATCCATCAGCGCGGTGCCGGACGCATCGCCGAACTCCATGAAGTAATTCCCCGTCAGCCAGAAATTGAGGTAGTCATGAGGCAGCAGCACATGCCGCAGCTTCTGGTAATTCCTCGGCTCGTGCCGTTTCAGCCAGAGAATTTTCGGGGCCGTGAAACCCGGCAGGATGAGATTGCCCGTCTTGCGGATCGCCGCCTTCGGGCCGCCAAGTTTTTTCGTGATGAGCGAGCATTCCGCCGTGGTGCTCGTGTCGCACCAGAGCTTGGCCGGGCGGATCACATGGCCCTTGGCGTCGAGCGGCACAAAGCCGTGCTGCTGTCCCGATACGCCGATGCCGCGCACACGGCGGCCGTCAATCTGCCGCGCCACCTCGCCCAGGACGGTGTCGAGCGCTGCGGTCCACTCCTGCGGATGCTGCTCCATGTGCCCCACGGGCAGCCCGGCGATAAGGGTGTGCTGCGCCCAGGCCTCGGCAATGACCTGGCGGGTGTTCAGGTCGAGAACGACCGCCTTGACGCTCTGGGTGCCGGAATCGATGCCGATGAATAGGGACATGGGGTTGGGGTAATGGGCATTAGGTCATGGGCGATGGGTGCCCGAACCGCGGCATTGATTACGCTGGGAGTGGATGCTCGGCTACTCAAAAGCGACCACCGCCTCTGACATTGTCCTAACCACTCTTTGCCCATTGCAATGGGCGCGAGCCCAATGTGGTCCCGAACTCGACTAGGAAATCCGGACGACTTCCAGCTCGGTCGCGCCCTTGGGGAACTTGAACGGCACCTTCTGCCCGACCTTTGCGTTCATCAGCGCCTTCGCGATGGGCGACAACCAGCTGATCTCGTTACGCTCAAAGTCTGTCTCATCCACGCCGACGATGCGGTAAACCGACACCTCGCCCGAGCGGGCGTCCCGCACCGTGACGCTCGAGCCAAACTGCACCTTGCCCGCCTTGGCGCCCGGCGGATCCACGATCGACGCCGTGGCTAGGCTGGTTTGCAGGTAACGGATCCGCTGGTCGAGTTGCGCGACCGCGCGCTTCACCTCCGGGTCCACCGCCGCGCGCGCAAGCAGTCCCGACCGCTCGTCGTTGAGCCGCACCAACTCGCCGCGCAGCCGCTCTGCGCCGCCTGCCGTAAGGTAGTTCTTCACCCCGGGTGGCAGCAACGATACCGGCGCCGGCAGCACCGGCTCGTCGGGGGTATCATCCTCACGGGTAAAGGCCTTGCTCATTGGTATACGTGTTAGGTGTTAAGTTTTAGGTGTTAGGCAAGCCATGCTCGCAAATCCTGCACGTAACACATAACACCTAAAACCTAACACGCCGCACCTCCATGACCGCCAAAGCCACCATCCCCGACGCCCTCAAAGCCGACCTCCCGCAGACCAAGTGGGGCAAGGTTCTCGCCACCACGCCGGTCGTCATGACGGTCATCGCCACGCTACTCGCGGGTCTGTCCTCGGGCGAAATGATCCGCGCCCAGTACGACCGTTCGCTCGCTGCGCAGGAGCAGTCCAAGGCCGGCGATCAATGGGGCTACTTCCAGGCCAAGCGCCTGCGTGCCGCCCTGCAGCGCAGCACCCTGGATGTTATCCGCTCCACGGCGAAGGTGTACCCGCTGGACGCTAAACTTTTCGAACCCTCCTCTGCCAGCCAACTGGCGCTTGATTCCCTCGCCAACGGGACCTTGCCGTCGACCAGCCCGGAGCCGGTGCTCGCGGAGCCGATCGCCGCGGTCCTTGCGGCGGTAGAATCAGGCCAGTCCGACGAGGACATTTCCCGACTCCTCAAGTCAGTCAAAAAAGCGGCCATCTCCAGCGCCTTGGCCGCCGCGTCCGCCCATGTCCGGGCCTTTGATGCCGCACTGAAGCCCGTTACCTCCGACATCGATGCGCTGGAAAAGCATATTTCACCGATGATCGTGCCTTCGTTCACCGCCGCTCGCCTAAACTATTCCGCCAAGCGCTACGACGCCGAATCCCGCCAAAACCAGGTCATCGCCCAGCTCCTCGAGCTCCAGGTCCGTCAGAGCAACACCTCCGCCGAGCGCCACCACGCGCGCAGCGGCTTCTTTTTCTACGGCATGCTCGCGGCGCAGCTGGCGGTGATCATCTCGACACTCTCCATGGCTGTCCAGAAGCGCAACGCCCTCTGGGCGATTGCCGCCGCCGCCGGTGTCTTCGCCTTCGCGTTCGCCGTCTACGTTTACCTGTTTGTGTAAACGACCCACCGGCCCGACTGGCTTGCCGGTTCCTCTCGCGCAATCGCTCCCCGGTTTGTCACCTATTGGGTGACATACCCCTGATTATTTCCCGCACGAATTCGCTGCGGCTGGATGGAAGTTTGTAACCCAATAGGTGACACTCC
This sequence comes from uncultured Opitutia bacterium, assembly GCA_903839035.1. Classification (GTDB taxonomy): domain Bacteria; phylum Verrucomicrobiota; class Verrucomicrobiia; order Opitutales; family Opitutaceae; genus Opi-474. Next base: position 70,363 of record CAIMAQ010000040.1, on the reverse strand, counting down.
CGCCCGGGAAACGGGTGGACTCATCAGCGCTACTCATCCGCGCGCGTCGTCAGATATTAGCGGCCGCCCCAATTTCGCATTTCCTATTTCGCCAAAATCCCGCATTCCTACTGATTCCCAATCCGTGCGAATGGCCGATCACTCCTGACCCATCATCTCCCACCTCAATCCCCCCTTGCCCGTGAAACCCACTATTATCTACACCAAGACCGACGAGGCCCCGGCGCTCGCCACCTATTCCCTCCTGCCGATCATCCAAGCTTTCACCAAGCACTCGGGGATCGCTGTGGAAACGCGCGACATCTCGCTCGCCGGGCGCATCCTCACCGCCTTCCCGGAGAACCTGACGCCCGCCCAGCGCGTCCCCGATGACCTCGCCGAGCTCGGCGCCCTCACCCTCAAACCCGAGGCCAACATCATCAAGCTGCCCAACGTCAGCGCCTCCGTCCCGCAGCTCGTCGAAGCCGTCGCCGAGCTTCAGGCCAAGGGTTGCAAGATTCCCAGTTTCCCCGCCGACCCGAAGACCGACGCCGAGAAGGAGATCCGCGGCCGCTACGCCAAGGTCCTCGGCAGCGCCGTCAATCCCGTCCTCCGCGAGGGCAACTCCGACCGCCGCGCCCCCAAGGCCGTCAAGGAATACGCCCGCAAGCACCCGCACTCCATGGGCGCCTGGGCGTCCACGTCGAAGACCTCCGTCGCCACCCTCGGCCACGATGACTTTTTCTCCAACGAGAAGTCCGTGACACTTTCGGCGCCCGCGAGCGTCCGCATCGAATTTGTCCCGGCTCCGGCCCCCGCGGGTGCCGCGCCCGAGGTCGTGGCCAAGGCCGCGCAGACCGTCATCCTCAAGGAAAAGACCTCCCTCCTCGCCGGCGAGATCCTCGACGCGACCTTCATGAGCAAGAAGGCCCTCGGCGCGTTCTACGCCCAGCAGATCGCCGCCGCCAAGAAGACCGGCGTACTCTTCTCCCTGCACCTTAAGGCCACGATGATGAAGGTCTCCGACCCCGTCCTCTTCGGCCTCGCCGTCCGCATCTTCTTCGCCCCGGTCTTCCAAAAGCACGCCGCCACCCTCGCCGCGCTCAATGTCGACCTGAACAACGGCTTCGGCGACCTGCTCGCCAAGATCGCCACGCTGCCCGCCGACCAGAAGGCCGCCATCGAGGCCGACATCGCCGCGGTCTACGCCTCGCGTCCCGAGGTCGCCATGGTCAACTCCGACCAGGGCATCACCAACCTCAACGTCCCCAGCGACGTCATCATCGACGCCTCCATGCCCGCGATGATCCGCGCCGGCGGCAAGATGTACGACCGCGCGGGCATGCCGCAGGACGCGCTCTGCGTCATCCCGGACAGCTGCTACGCCGGCGTCTACGAGACCACGATCAACTTCTGCAAGCAGCATGGCGCCTTTGACCCGAAGACGATGGGCACCGTCCCCAACGTCGGCCTCATGGCCCAGGCCGCCGAGGAATACGGTTCGCACAACAAGACCTTTATCGCGCCCGGCAACGGCACGATCCGCGTCGTGGACGCCGCCGGTTCGGTGCTGCTCGAGCACGCCGTCGAGTCCGGCGACGTCTGGCGCGCCTGCCAGGCCAAGGACGCCGCCATCCAGAACTGGGTGAAGCTCGCCGTCTCCCGCGCCCGCCTGTCCGCCACGCCCGCCGTCTTCTGGCTCGACGAGAAGCGCGCCCACGACGCGCAGGTCATCCTCAAGGTGAAGGCCGCGCTCGCGACCCTCGACACCTCCGGTCTCGACCTCCGCATCCTCGCCCCCGCCGCCGCCACGCTGTTCACCCTCGAGCGGCTCAAGGTCGGCCAGGACACGATCTCCGTCACGGGCAACGTCCTCCGCGACTACCTCACCGACCTCTTCCCGATCCTCGAGGTCGGCACCAGCGCCAAGATGCTCTCGATCGTCCCGCTGATGAACGGTGGCGGCCTGTTCGAAACCGGCGCCGGTGGCTCCGCCCCGAAGCACGTCGAGCAGTTCCTGCAGGAGAATTACCTGCGCTGGGACAGCCTCGGCGAGTTCTTCGCCCTGGCGGCGTCGTTCGAGCACCTCAGCCAGACGTTCAAGAACGCGAAGGCGAAAGTCCTCGCCGACACCCTCGACGAAGCCACCGGCAAGTTCCTCGAGAACGACCGCTCCCCGGGCCGCAAGCTCGGCACGACCGACAACCGCGGCAGCCACTTCTACCTCGCGCTGTACTGGGCGCAGGCTCTGGCAAAGCAGACAGCGGACGCCGAGCTCCAGAAACTCTTCGCCCCCATCGCCGAGAAACTCACCGCGAACGAAAAGACGATCGCCGCCGAGCTCATCGCCGTGCAAGGGAAGCCCTGCGACGTCGGCGGCTACTACCAGCCGGATGACGCCAAGGCCTTCGCCGCGCTCCGCCCGAGCAAGACGCTGAACGACATTCTGGCGGCCCTTTGAAGTAGCGCGGCGCAACGCCGCGCGATAAGTCCCACGAGCCCCATGCGACCTATTTCTCCGCAGATCAGACCTGGCTTGCCGAGCCGGACGCTCGCCGACTATGCTGCGACGTTCGCCTGCCGTCATGTCCAAAGTCCCGCTTGATCTCATTCTGCTGATCCGTCCGGTATCCTCGTACCGGTTTGAGGCGGTGGCGGAACATCTGACCAAGGACGCGCTTCCGCACTTCTTCGGGCTGCTCGCGCCGGGCAATACGGTCTGGCAGAGCGAGGTCCTGCTCGCGGCCCTAGGTACACCCGGCGTACGCCGCGCTCGGATCGTGCGTCTCAGCCGGTTCGGCGATGCTGGCGGCCTGCCCCCGGATAAACTCGAGTTCGCCCCCGAGGAAATCCCCACCCTCGGCGAAGTCGTCGTGGACCTCGACCCCGAGGCCGGCCGGCCGCCTTTCGCCTAGGCTGCCATCCCACTGGCCGGCGCGTTGACTTCGCCCAATCCGTGCCCTGACTTCGGGCATGGACTGGGATGAGGCATACCAAAAAGGCGAGGTGTTCTGGGACAAAGGTGCGCCGTCGCCGGTGATGAAGCAGTACCTCGACCGCCATCCTGTCCGCGGCCGAGCGCTGGTGCCCGGCTGTGGCCATGCGCATGAAGTGGTACTGGCCGTGGCCCACGGGCTGGACGCGACCGGACTGGACATCGCGCCGACGGCCATCGCCGAGGCGCGGGCCCTGTACCCGGCGATTGCCGGCCGGCTGATCGTTGGCGACCTGTTCAACCCGGCGCCGGAGTTGCGCGGAGCCTTTGACCTCGTGCTGGAGCACACCTGCATGAGCGGCCTGCCTCCGGCACTGCGGGCGAGTTACCGTCACGGTATCGACCTGACCCTGCGTCACGGCGGCCTCCTGATCGGGGTGTGGTACATCAACCCCAACCTCGCGCCCGGCGAAGAGGGACCACCCTTCCCGTTCCGTGTTCCCGACCTGACCGCGCTGTTTGCCGACGGTTACGAGATCGTGGCCGACTATGTCCCCGACGTGGCGTTCAATGGCCGCGAAGGCCGGGAACGCCTGCGGGTCCTGCGGCGCAAGTGACGCCAGCCCCGGCGCACACGGTGGTGCGGACTGAAACAACTTGCCGAGGATTTACTCACCCGAAACCATCCCGCCATGGTGTTAAACGGGAGCGGAGCCCATAAAGCGGCCTGGGTGACTATCCTGTTGTTGATCGGGGTCTACTCGGTCGTGCGGTTTGTTGGGCTCGATAAGTCCCCGCCCGGCCTTTACGCCGATGAGGCGGTGGTCGCCGCCGAGGCGATTGCCCTCGTGCAGACGGGCTACGATTCCCATCACGAGCGCGAACTCTTCACGCCGATGACCGCGGGTGGAAACGTTTCGGCCGCCCACCTCTACCCGAAGGCGCTCTGGATCGCACTGGCAGGCTACTCCATCCCTGCCCTCCGAGCCTATGCGGGACTGGAGGCCACGCTGCTGCTCGCCGGACTGTTTTTTCTCGCCCGCTCCCGGCTGGGCACGCGGGCCGCAGTCCTGGTCCTGCTGGCCGGCTGTCTTTCACCCTGGATCTTCCAGTACTCGCGGATGGCGGTCGAAGATCCCATGCTCAGTCTTTGCGGGCTGGTGTGGGGCCTGTATTTCTTCCTGCGCTCGGCCGCGTGGGCCGACGCCATCATCGCCGCGCTCTGCTTTTCCGTGGCGGTCTATGCCTATGGCTCGGCGCGGGTGACGCTGCCCCTGCTGTTTCCACTGCTGCTCTGGGTAAAGCAGCCTGACCGTAAGGTGACCTTGCGGTATCTGGCCGCCTTTGCCGTCACGGGTGTGCTCCTCTGCGCCCCGCTTCTCATTGGCACCCTGCGGGGCACGCTGCTGTCCCGCTATGCCGTGGTCGGAATATTTTTCCCGGCTCATCTCCAGGGCGGAGGCCCGCTGGCGACGGTTGGGGAATTTTTGTACAACCTCCGGCTGCACCTCGCGCCGGATTATTTGTTCATCAGCGGCGACGCCAACTTCCGGCACTCCACGCAGTTCACGGGCGAGTTCAGCTGGCTGGACACGTTTGCCCTGATCATGGGCGTCGCCCTTCTCGGGTTGACCGTCGTCCAGAGCCAGCGACTACCCGTCAATCGTTTCATGGTGCTCTGCGGCGCCGGGTTTATCATCGGGATCTTTCCCGCTGCGCTCACCTGAGAAGGCGTGCCCCATGCGGTCCGCGCCTCCGAGTGCTGGCCTTTTCTCGTTCTGCTCACGGGCTTCAGCCTGACGCGGGCGGAGGACCGCTGGCCGTGGGTCCTCCCGGCCGGCGCGCTGGTGGCGGCCGCCTTTGCGGTGGGCTTCCTCCGATACTATTTCGTCATCTATCCGCCTACAGCCCGCGACGAGTTCCAGGTCGCGCGCCTGGAAGCCGCCGAGCACGGCCGGGCCACGGGCGACTGGCGGCCGCTGGCGCGGCTCACCCGCAACGACCCGCCCTTGGCCGTGCGTTACTACCTCATGCGCTACGCCGGGCAGAGTTTTGAGCAAAGCAGCCACCTGTTCGAAGGACTCGTGCCGTCTGCGAAGAAGTAGAAAGAGGGCGAGGTTCCTGCGGTCACCTTCAACGATCAGCGGTAAGCTGCGGAAGGGATACGGAGAGCTGACCGCTAAGACTCGCCCACCGCGCTCGCCAATCCGCACACAGTGTTTGGCAAGCCATGGTGAGTCACGGGGACGCTGGCGGCCTATGCTGACGCCCTGCTCCAGGGGAATCCTCCCCTGCGCGGCAGCACCCGACTAACATGAAATACCTCACCTCCATCCTGATTTGCGGCGCGCTGCTCGTGCTGTCCGCCGTCGCGCTCTCCGCGGCCAATCCGTGGTCCGTCCGCGTGCGGGCCACGTATCTGCAGACGGCCGACCAATCGGACGCCTTCACGGCGCTCAGCATCAATTTTCCCAAGGATGCGATCTCGGTGAACGACAAGCTCATCCCCGAAATCGACATCGACTACGCGTTTACCGACACGATTTACGGCGAGGTCGTGCTGACCATCCCGCAGACGCAGGATGTGACCCTCGCGGGGGTGGGCAAACTCGGTACGTTCAAACATCTCCCTCCGTGCTTCCTCCTCGGCTATCGATTCAATCCGGCCGGTGCGTTCCGACCGTACGTCGGCGCCGGCTTCAACTACACCCTGATCTGGGACAACAGTCTCTCCGTTGCCGGTATTCCGCTGCATCTGGATCACCACAGCATCGGCTTTGCCGCGCAGGCGGGTGTCGACTGGAACCTGGGCAACAACTGGTCCGTGAATGTTGACCTGAAGCACGCGTCCCTGAGCTCTGATGTCTACGCCGGTAGCACGCGTCTGACCACGGCTCAGCTCGACCCGTGGTTGTACGCCGTCGGCCTGCGTTACGACTTCTGACCGGGCAACCGGCCAACCGTAGGATGTGTTCGACGCCGGGCCGCAAGGCCCGGCGTTTTTCGTGCCCACTGCGGACTGGCGGCGTGCCCGCCGAACTGAGTGCCTCAAGCTGACCGCTGAGAGCTGAAGGCCAAATGCTACTTCACCGCGACGGTCACGCCCGCGCCGATCAACATCGTGCCGGCGGTGCGCTGGAGGACTTTCATGCGTGCGGGACGGTGGAAGAAACGCCGGCTGCTCGCCGCGGCATAGGCATAGATCGCCGGGATGCCACCCACCATCAGGACCACGATCCCGCCCATCGTCACAGACTCGCTGACGGAGAGTTGGCCGAGGTTGATGAACGTCGGCAGCAGGCCGGCGTAGAAGCCGATCGCCTTGGGGTTGCCGATGGTGACCATCAGCCCGCCCAGGAGGCTGCGCTGGAAGCCGCGGGGCGGCGCGATCTCGCCCTCAGTCGCGGCCATGGCCGCCGGCGGTGACCGCCAGAGTTTCACCCCGAGCCAGAGGAGATAGCCGGCGCCGGCCAGCTTCACGACGATGAAGAACTCTCCCATCGTGTGCGCCAGCGCCGCCAGGCCCAGCACCGCGAGGGTGAAATAGATCAAATCCCCGATGACCATGCCGCCGATCAGGGCGAGGGACTCGCGGAAGCCCCGGCCGATGGCGCAGGACACCACGGCAAAAATGCCCGGCCCCGGCACGGCGACGGCAATGGCCAGGGCGACGGCGAAGGCGGCAAGGACGGAGAGGTGCACGAGTAAAAAATGAAGCGTGGTTTCGACCCTTGGCAACGGAACTTCGCCGGGGCTGCGTTGATCGCGCCGCGCGGGTCACCTCCACCCACGCGTGGATCACTACCGGCCGGAGCTGGCATCCGGGGTTGGTCATAAATCCACTTGGATACCTGGAAACGCGTTGGTAACCTCGGGGATAAATTTTCGGTGCAAATGGCGTGGTGACAGGTGGCAACCGATGGTCTTCGGACTGGTTGGAGCTTGGGGCGCGATATTAATCGGGCTGGTGGCCTGCACCTCGGCGCCGCCCGAACCAAAGTTGTCCCCGCCTCTGGCGATCGTCAGCGATAGCGCGTGGGCCGAAGCGGGATTGATCGGGGCCAAGGTGCCCCGGGGCATGCTGATGGTTGGGCACGGCTCCAGCATGCTGCCCCTTTATCCCAGCGGAACCGTCATCGTGATCCAGCCGCTGCAATGGGAGCATCTGCGCGCTGGGATGACCGTCGTTTACTACAAGCCGGACATCACCCCCCTGATGCTCGTCGCGCATGTGCTCAAGACCCGCAATGGCGCGGCCTGGGTCACGCAGGGGCTGAGCCGGGCGGAACCGGACAAGACGGAAGTGACACCCGAAAACTATATCGGTGTCGTTGTGGCCGCCTGCCACAAGTCGGACTCCGCCCCGGCCGGTCTCGCCGTGCTGCAAAACCTGGCTGTGACCTCCGAGGCCAACTGTCTCATGCGTTGCCACGTCGAAGGGAGCGGCAGTCGGCCGCCGCCGGCGGGCCCCATGCTCCGAGCCGGCTCGCCTGAAAAGACGCCGGGACCGAACTAGGTCCTGCTTCGGTCCGCTCAACGTTCCATCGACCGGGGCAGCTTTCCGCCCTCAGTTCTCCTCCGGCGGCACGGGCGGAAGTTTCTTCGGTCGCACGCGGCGCTCGCGCGCGGGGTCGATCTCCTCCTGCTCGGGCGCGGGGATGCGGGTGAACGCGATGCGCATGGGCGCATTGGCCGTTACCCCGAACGCGCCGCCGAAGTACACCGAGCCGTTGCCGAAGGTCTGGTTGAGCTGGTCGACGGCGTGGTGCAGCCGTTCGCGCGCTTCCTCCCGCTCCGGCTCGAACAGGCTCGAGGTGTGCCCGCTCATGGCCAGCAGCCGGTTCAGCACCAGCCCCACTTGAAACGGGGTCTTCCGGCGCAGCGCCGCGGTCCGGCGCGCCCAGACCTGGTTCAGCGCGCGGGTCAGCACCAACGTGTCCTGCGTCTCGGTGAACCGGATCTCGTCGCCCCACTTCGCGCCATCACGGTAGCCGACATACACGGACAACTCCCCCGCATAGTGCCCGATGCCGCGGAGCCGCATCGCCGCCTTCTGCAGCAGCCGGTGCAGCACGGCGAAGGACTTGGCCTCGGAGCGCAGGGCCGGCGGCAGCACGTGCGAGTGGCCGAGACTCTTGTGCTTGTCCATCTCCAGCGGGATGCGGTCGCCGCGGATGCGCGCGTGCATGCGCTCGCCCTCGACTCCGCCCCACACGCCGCGCAGCTGGCCCTTGGTGGCCGCGTAAAGCTTTTCCACGCTATCAATGCCGTGCGACCGCAGACGGGCGGCCATGCGCTCGCCGATGCCGAGGAAATCCTGCAGTTCCAGTCCGAGCACCTTCTGCGGGAGGTCAGCCTCCTCGAGCACGACCAGCCCGTCCGGCTTCTGCATGTCCGTGGCCATCTTCGCCAGCAGCCAGTTGGGCGCGATGCCGATGGAGCTGGTCAGGGCTGGACCGATGTGCCGTTTGACCGCGGCCTTGATGCGGTGCGCGACGCCGAGCGCCTCCTCGCGCGGAGCGTAGGTGGCCGTCAGGTCGCACTCCACCTCGTCAATGGACTTGATCTCCGTCACGTGGATACACGACTCAATGGCCTCCAGCAGCCGGCGGTGGTAGCGCACGTAAAGTTCGGGGTGCGCCTCGACAAGAGTGATGCCCGGGCAGCGCTGGCGGGCCTCCGGGATGCCCATGCCGGTCTTCACCCCGAAGGCCTTGGCGGGATAGCTCACGGCAATGCAGCAGGTCGTCTCAGCGACCACCGGGACGACCGCCAGCGCCCGGCCGCGCAGTGCCGGGTGCTCCTGCTGCTCGCAGGAGGCGAAGAAGGAATTGAAGTCAACGGCAAGGGTCCGGAGCGGCACGGCGCGGAATGTTCGCTCCGGTTTTGGCCGCGTCAAAAACCGAAGCGAAAACGCCCGTGGGTATTAGTTTTATACCGAAAAACGCGCGGGTTGCCGTTGCGCTGCCCGATTTCCTGTCCGGCGGTGAGCCCAAGGACGCCGCCGGACAACGTCATTAGGAATCTCAATGCCACGGTGGCGCGAAAGGCATCGGCGGTCAGTGTCCCGGAGGCGTTTCCTGATATCTGCCCACGGATGGTTTTCCCTCTTGGCATGCGCGCCCTCCGCCCGGAGTGTTTCGCGATGAACTACCGGACCAAGGCGGAATACTACATCCAGGGCATCACGCAGGGCTTAGTGGACGCCCCGGAAGTGATCGCGTGGGCTGACGAGGTGATCGTCGCCGCACCCAAGACCGAGGACTGGATGATCGAGATTTCCACCTGCGGCCCCGGCGATCGCCTGGTCGTCCTCAGCCACCTCAACACGATCAAGGGCGAGGTGGATCAGGCGGAACTCGCGGCGCTGCTGGCCGCGCGGAAGTAAGGCGGGAGCTCTCAGCGGTCAGTTTTCAGCTGTCAGCCCCGGACGTCGATTCCTCTCAGCTACAGGCTGAGTGCTGGCCGCTTGCAGCTACCGCAGCACGCCGCGCCCGCGCATGGCGCGGGCGTAGTCGAAGAGCAGGTAGCCCACGACGAAGATGATGACGCTGAAGGCCAGCGACCCCAGTCCGCCCATGACCTTCAGGCCGTTGGACAGGCCGAAGTTGTGCACCGTCGTGAGGATCATCCCGAGGAACGAGAGCAGAAAAACCGGCACCGCCACGCCCTTGCGGAGCAACAGCAGGAGGGAGCCCAGCGCGCCACCCCACGTCGCAATCCCCCACGCGGCCACCACCCAGAACGGGAAGCCGTAGAAAAAATCCAACTGCGCCGGAGTGAAGTTTTTCATGTAGGCGGCGTTCCTCGTCTGCGTCATGAAGAAATCCAGCGCCCCCACGAGATTCCAGAGCAGGGAAATCCCGCCCACCACCCAGAGGTGCCAAGGCGTCTTGGTCGCAGTAGTCGGGGTAGTTGCCATGACGCAGGAGGAAAAAAACGCCAAAATTAGTCAATTCTGAGCTGGAACCCCTCGAGCTGGTCGCTGAGGCGCGGAAGAACGCATTCGCAGAACGGAAATCTTGGCTCCGTGCGTTCGCTTCTCCGCGGTTTCGCGATCAGGCCTTGGCGTCGAAAGCTTATCGCCTACCGCCCGCCCTCAGCGTTGAATGCCCCCATGCCCGACCCCGAAGCCACGCCACCGGTCCCGCATGTGCGCCGTCCGCGTTACGCGGGCAAGAATCCCCGGCGGTTTGAGGACAAGTACAAGGAACACAATCCCGCTCGTTACGCAGCCGATGTCGCCAAGGTTCTCGCGTCCGGCAAGACGCCCGCCGGCAGCCACCGCCCCATCTTGGTCGCCGAGATTCTCGAAGTCCTCGCCCTCCGGCCGGGTGAAACCGTCGTGGATTGCACGCTTGGCTTTGGCGGGCACGCGCAGGAGTTGCTCGCGCGCGTCGCCCCGGGCGGGCGGCTCGTCGGATTGGATGTGGACCCTGTCGAACATCCCAAGACCACCGCCCGCCTCCGTGCCGCCGGCTGGAATGACCGGGCCTTCACCGCGGTTCGCTCCAACTTTGCCGGCCTCCCCAAGGTCCTGGCGGAGCTCGGCCTGGCCGGCGCCGATGCCATTCTGGCGGACCTCGGCGTTTCCTCGATGCAGCTCGACGACCCGGCGCGGGGTTTCACGTTCAAAACCGACAGTCCGCTCGACTTGCGCTTGAATCCGTCCCGCGCGCCGTCGGCTGCCGACTGGCTCGCGCGTGTGTCCGAGCGGATGCTGTCTGCAGCACTCAGCGATAATTCCGACGAACCCCAGGCCGGATTGCTGGCGCGGGAACTGGTCGTGCGGCGCGGGCAGATGCCGCTCACGCGCACCCGGCAGCTCGCTGACGCGATCCGCGACATCCTCCGGCGGGACCGGCCCAGCCACGATCGGGCGACGGACGATGACTGTGTGCGCCGAGTATTTCAGGCCATCCGCATCGCGGTGAACGATGAATTCGGCGCCCTCGACCTGTTCCTGCAGCGGCTGCCCAACTGCCTGAATCCCGGCGGCCGTGTGGCGATTCTGACGTTTCATTCCGGCGAGGACCGGCGGGTGAAGCAGGTATTTCGTGACGGCGTGCGTAGGGGGATTTTTTCCTCAACCAACGAGGAGATCATCCGGGCCGGGCCGGAGGAACGGCGGGCCAATCCGCGCAGTACGTCCGCGAAACTCCGCTGGGCGGTGCGCGGCGCGGCGATCTCCCCCAGCCGCTAAACGCCACTGGGAGCGGCTCAGACGGTGAGCGGGTGCGGGTCCGGGCGGACCGCGGCGAACATGCCGATGCGCAGCCAGTTGGACAGCGTCCGCATCAGGAACGGATCACCGGTCACTCGCAGCCGTCCGTCCTTGATGGCGTCACGGATCCGGGTGTCACCCGCCCAGATTTCCGTCATCGTCCGCAGGTTGGTACGCAACTGGATGTCCACGGGTTTGCCGGGGTTCTTGGTGCACAGTTCGCTCTCCTCCTCGCGGTCGAAAACGATCCACCAGTGTTCGAACTTCGCCAGGCCGGGAAACACGAACTGGATGACAGCGCGCCCGCCGGGCAGCTGAGAGCGGTCAATGCGGCGGCGGAAATCATGCATGAGCAGCTCCACGTCGAGTTCGTCGTCACTCATCTGGCCCCGGGCCCACTTCATGCCCCATTGGCCGAGGTTCAGGATGAACGGCTCAAGTTCGCGGCCCGCGGGGGCGAGGAAGTACTCCGTGCGCCGTTGCTCCGGGACCTGCTTCCGGATGATCAGTCCGCAATCCTGCAATTGCTGCAGTCGCTTCGTGAGGAGGGTCGGTGAGATCTGCGAAAGCCCGCGCTGGAGGTCACTGAAGCGCGTGCAACCGAGCAGGAGCTCACGGATGATCAGAATGGTCCAGCGTTCGCCGAGAACTTCGGCCGCCTTGGAGACAGGGCAGAACTGGCCATAACGGATGCTCATCGTCTGGACCAGTAGTACAATAAATGCGGGGGTATTGCCACTACACAATATGTAGTCGGTAACTACATATTGAGGCGTAGAAGGCCGGGGGCACTTTCGCTACAGTGTTTCCATTGGCGGAGGTGAATTTCCGCCTTAACCCACAACCACCCTAGTCATGCCCAAATACGTGATCGAACGCGAAATCCCCGGCGCGGGAAAGCTCAGCGCCAGCGACCTCCAGGCCATCTCCCAAAAATCCTGCGGCGTGCTGCAGAAACTCGGACCCTCCATCAACTGGGTCGAAAGCTATGTCACCGGCGACAAGGTCTACTGCATCTACATCGCTCCGAACGAAGCGATGGTGCGCGAGCACGCGAAACAGGGCGGTTTTCCCGCCAACCGCGTGTCCGAAGTGAAGAGCATCATCGATCCGACGACTTCCGAGTCCGCCGGCTGATCTTGGGGCCCGGCTGCGCGGGCAGTCCGGGCCAGTCAGGCAACCCAGGATCACTTCCGCCCGGGGCGGAAAAGATCTGTTCAATGGGTTGCTTGAAGAGCTTCGCAATGGCGAACGCCAGCGGATGGCTGGAATCGTTTTTTCGGCCTTGATGGCGTTGATGGTCTGGCGCGAGACGCCGAGCGCCTCGGCTTTGGTCGTGAAATGGCGGGTGGCAACACTCAGGCAGGGCGGCGTGGGCAGGGTAGTTGCCTATCGCAGGGAAAACGCCAATCCCCCGCCAATCGTCCTGCCTTCCGCCGGTGCGGCCAGGTGTGCACCACGGGACTAAACTTGGAGGATTGCGCGGCAGGGCCGGGTTTCCAAACTCCCGCCATGAGAGTTCCCCTGCCCTGTCTGGCGCTGGCCTTGATCGTTTCACCGTTGGGTGCCGCCGTCGAACCACCCGTGGCACCGTTGACCGCGACTTTGCAGAAGGCGGCCGCCGACATGAAGGCCGGCGGGTTTGTCACCGGCGAGTCGGTGGAGGGCAAGGTCCAGTACGCCGCCATCGGCGCGCCGTTGCCCCGCGAGGGCCTCGCTCCGGAGAAGGCGATTTTCGAAATCGGCTCCATCTCCAAGGTCTTCACCAGCCTCTTGCTGGCCCAGACCGTCATTGAAGGGAAAGCCGCGCTGACCGACCCAATTTCCAAATTCCTCCCACCCGGGTTGAACCTGGATCCGAAGGTCGCGGGTATCACGCTTGAGCAACTGGCCACGCATACCTCGGGGCTGCCGCGTCTGCCCGACAACCTCGGCGCCACTGATCCGCTTGATCCTTATGCGAATTTCACGACCGGGCGCTTGGAGGATTTTCTCCGTCGTTACCATCCCGCCGCGACGCCCCCTCAGTCCATGGCCTATTCGAATCTCGGCGCCGGACTGTTGGGTCATCTGCTCGAGCGGATCCACGGCCGGCCGTACGCGACACTGCTCGCGGAGCGCATCACTGGGCCGCTCGGCCTGCCGGACACGGTCATCACCCTCTCGCCGGAGCAACAAACGCGCTTTGCCACGCCGCATTCCGGCACCATGCCGGTCAAACCCTGGCAGATGGGCTCTCTCCAGGGTGCCGGTGCCATCCGTTCCACCGCGGCCGACCTGATCAAGTTCGGGCAGGCCCTGTTGACTCCGAATAGCCCGGTCTATCCGGCTTGGGCCCTGATCCGCCAAACGCGAGTCACGGTTGTGGGTGAGCAGAAAATCGGCCTGGGCATCCTGGCCGAGAACCGCAACGGCGAGATGGTTTACTTTCACGACGGAGGCACGGGCGGCTTCCGGAGCTATTTCGAACTGGCGCCCGCCACCCGCCGCGTGACCGTCGTGTTGCTCAATAATGATTCGCTGCAGATCGCACCCTATCTCACCGGCAAACTCACCCCCAAGCCCGCGGCCGGGGATGCTGCCGAGGAAGTTCCGATCGAGGCGACCAAGCTCACCGAGTATACCGGAGTCTACGCCATCACAGATGCCCAGCGCTTCACGGTCATCCAGGACGAAACCGGGCGACTGCGCATCCGCCTCACGGGCCAGCCTTTTGGGGCCGTGGTTTATCTGGGGTCGGACCGGTTCACGCTCCAAAGAGTCGCGGCGGAGTTTCAATTTTCCCGCGACGCGTCAGGCCAGGTCGACACGCTGACGCTCTCGCAGCGCGGCCGCAAGGTGCCGGCCCACCGCACGGGAGAGCCAGCGCCTATGGTGATTTTCCCGGAGCCGAAGAAACTGCTGGAGTACGCTGGCACCTACCAGCTGACACCGAACGTGGTCTTTGAAATTGCACCGCGCGGCTACCAGTTGTTTGCCAAGCTCACCGGCCAAGTCGCCGTGCCGGTGTTTTGCGACCGGCCGGACCATTTCGTGTACGACGTTGTCGCCGCTGCCCTCACCTTTGAGCGCGACGAAGCGGGCACGGTCATCGCGGTCGTGCTCGATCAGGATGGGATGAGCCCGCGGGCCCCGCGCGTGCCCGATACCCGGAAATAGCGCCGGGCGGAATTTTTAGCGGGCGCGCGACGTCAGGCGCTGTCATGCCGATGCCATGCCCCTGCCGACCAAGGACGCCGCCCGCCAACTCCTCGAACAGCACGTCAGCGACGAGTACCAGCGTTATCACGCGCGGATGGTCGCGACCGCAATGGAGGGTTATGCGCCGCTCTTTCAGGGCGACCCGGTGCTCTGGTCTCTCACGGGCCTGCTCCATGACATTGATTTCGAGCAATTCCCCGCGACGCATCCGCGCGAGTCGCTGGGGTGGTTCAAGGCCTGGGACTACCCCGAGGACCTGATCCATGCCGTCGAATCGCACGCCTACGGTTACAACGGCTTCACCACCCTGCCCCGCACGAAGCTGGCGGCGGCGCTACTCGCGACCGATGAGCTCTGTGGAATCTTCTACGCCTACCGGAAGCTGAATCCGGTGCGCTACGGTGAGATGAAAGCCAGTTCGATCCGGAAGAAGGTGAAGGAGCCCTCATTCGCCGCGAAGGTGGACCGCACCACGATCTTCACGGGCTGCGAGCACCTGGGCGTTTCAGTGGACGACCACATCGCAAACCTGATCAGGTTTCTCGCCGTGCTCGAGTAACGCTGCGCCACCGCCTACTTCTTTTTGGCCTTCTTCGCCGCGGCTTTGTCCTCGGTCAGCTTGTCAGCCGGTTTCTGGAAAAAAGGCAGTGGCCGCTGCTGCGAGAGGAAGCGCTGGCCGTTTTTCCGGTCCTGATTGGTTGGCAGATACTTTGTACCCATGCGGGGAGAATTGCCGGGGAAGTGGCAGTGATAAAGCGCAAAGCAGGCGATTTTGAGGCCCGGTCGGCGACCTCGAGGGTCCGCTCAGTCTTACCTCCCAGGCGCGACTGCAGGCGCCGGTTGGGAGGGAAAATCCAGCACAAATCGCTTCATGCCGAACTCCCAGCCGGAAAGGCCGTACAACTTCGCTTCCGCAAGGGCGTGCGCCGGCGTCCATCCGTCATGCCGGATCCGATAGCAGGCCACGATCGTGCCGGTCCGGTCCGCGCCGTACTCGCAGTGGATGAAGACGGGCGCAGGGGACGATTCAATCAAGGCCAGTAGTCGTTCCACTTCAGCGGGGGTGGGCGCACGGAATCCATGCAACGGCACCTGCTGGTAAACCATGCCGTGGTTCCGGACCGACTTGGCTTCATCCGGCCGGACGTCATCGGGCATGCGGAGGTTGATGACGGTCGCCACGGCGAGTCGCTGCAGTTGCGCCAGACCGGCCGCGTCGGGCTGCGCACCGCGATAGAGCGAGACATTGACGCGACCGAAGTTGGCGAGGCTGCCGGTGGCCGGGACACCCCGGTGGGTGCCCACGCAGCCCAAGGTCAAGAGGGTCACGGCTGCGATTACTGCCGCCAGCCAAGCGCGACCGCAAAATATCCGGCCGTACAGCTGGGCCTTCATGCCTTCACCTGGCTTTCCGGCGGAGATGAATACCGGCGCACGCTGAGCGTGATCGGCAAGCCGATACAGGTGAAATGGACGAACCCATGCGTCACCGATAGGCGGTCCGCGCCGGGCTTAAAGATAATTGCAGACGAAGCCAGGGTGCCGACATCCGTAAATTACATGTGAGGCTGGCTGCCGGGTGCCGGGCGACCTCGCCATCCTTGACGTTCAGGGTCGGTTTTGGGAAACTCCGGCCCGCGGATCTGCACGCCTCACCCTGACACGCATGACGACCCAATTGCCTGTTACTGTTTCCACCGCTGCCGGCCCCGGTCTGAAATTCCTGCGGGCGCTCGTTCTCGGCGGCGCCCTACTAATGGCGGGCGCGTTGCAGGCCCAGATCGTCGTCCCCAACGGCAGTGGCGGCAATGTCGGGCTGTATGCGACGAATGGTTCGGCCATCAACGCGTCACTCTTCGCGGGTTTCTCAACGCCCTTCTTCACCGCCGCGGCGGGCAACGGTGATTTTTATCTGGTCGACCAAACCGCCGGAACCGTCGGTCAGTACTCGCCCAACGGCACCATCGTGAATGCCGCCCTCATCACGGGCATTCCCACGGCCTCCGCCATCGCCGTCGCCAGCAATGGCAACATCTACATTGCGGACAACTCAGGCGTCGTGGGCGAGTACACCTCAGGCGGTGCCTTGATCAACGCGGCGCTCTTCACCGCCGGGACAGGCGGGACGCGCGGCATGGTCTTTGACAGCAGCGGCAACCTCTACGTCACGAGTTATTTCTCCGGCACCGTGGGCAAGTACGACGCCACCACCGGAGCAGCGATTAATGCCTCCCTGATCACCATCGGCGGCGGCTGTTATGGCCTGGGTATCGATGCCAGCGACAATCTCTACGTGGTCGATCCCACGGGCCTCAAGGTGGGCAAATATAACTCCAGCACCGGCGCCGCATTCAACGCCTCGCTCATCAGCTTCGCCTCCGCCCCCTTCTTCACCGCGGTGGATGCCAGCGGCAACATCTACGTGAGTCTCAATGCCAGCAACGTGATCGCCGAGTATAATTCGAGCGGTTCGCTGCTGAACGGCTCCTTCATCACGGGCCTGAACAACCCCGGCAATTTCACCTTTCTCGTGGTCCCCGAGCCGGCCACCTGGGCCCTGCTCGCAACCGGTGGTGGTCTGCTTGGCTGGGTGGGTGCGGTCCGGCGTCGCCGGCGTCGGTAAAACTGTCAGACCGGCGAGTGAAATCTTGCCAGCCGTGGGCCTGTGGCCAGTCTCGCGCGCCATGAGCAATCCCGTGCCCGCCTACCCCGCGGATGTGGCCAGGAAGCCCAACCTGCTGCTCCTGCTCGCCTGGACCGCTGTGCTCACCCTGATGGCGTATTTTGTCTGGAAATATGCGCTGCACTATTTCGTTTTCACTCCCCAGTCCTACGGCACTTATTTCTGGTCCCGCATCTCGTGGGTTGTCCCGCATGTGGCGGCCGGACTGGTGGCGATCCTGATCGGACCGCTGCAATTCTGGCCGCGCCTGCGCCGCGACCACCTGGCCTTCCACCGGATCGCCGGGCGGGCTTATGTGACCGTCGTGCTGGTCGGTGCCATCGCCGCCCTCGGGTTGGCGGCGAAGATCGACAGCGGCCCGGCCTACGCCCTCGGCTTGGCCGGGTTGGCGGTAGCGTGGCTGACCACGACCGGGATGGCCTTCATCGCCATCCGCCGCAAGAACGTGGAGCAGCACCGGCAATGGATGATCCGCAGCTATGTGGTCACGTTTGCCTTTGTCACCTTCCGGCTGTGCGACGACGCGATGCATCGGTTGCAGATTCTGTCCGATGATGAGCGGTCAAAAGTCCTGGCCTGGGCCTGCTGGGCCGTGCCTCTGCTGGTGACCGAACTCAGCCTCCAGAGCCGGGCGGTCTTCAAAACCCGGGGTTGAGGCGCGGCGGCGGACCGCGGGGAACTTTCCGCTAGGGCTGCGGGTGCTCGTGGAAGAATTTTACGACCAGCTGCGGGCCCTCCGGGGAATAGCGATGCCCGCCGGCGTGCAGGAAAGTGGCCACCTCGGCGCCCTGCGCTGAAGCGTACGAGCGGTAGCCCAGAGTGTCGGGCTGACGCGGGCCGCAGCCATTGAGCTTGAGCACGTAATCGATCATCTTCGCCTGCCAGGCGAATTTCACCAGCGGGTCCTCCGGACTGGCGAGGTGCAGCACGGGTTTGGGACGGAATTTTTCATGGCCCCGTGTCAGCAGCGCTGCTGAGGGGGCAAAGGCGGCGAAGGTGTCGCCGCGCTCCGCCCATAGCAGGTAGGTGAATAGTCCGCCGTTCGAGTGGCCGGTTGCATAGACGCGCTTGTTGTCGACGTGATAGTCCGCGCGAAGGCTCGCCAGCATGACATCGAAAAAACGGAGATCCCGGTCACCCTGGTCTCCGGCGGCGCCCTGCCAACCGGCGCGGGAACCGTCGTGGTCCACCAACCGACTCGGCGTGGGGAGGCCCTGGGGATAGACCACGATGGCGCCGGGCCAGGCTTCATGAATCGGAAAGCTGCGTGACGCCTGCCGCATAGATCCGCCATGGCCGTGAAAGGCGAACACCACCGGCAGCGGAGCTCCGGCAGCAGCTCCGGCCGGGACGCTGACCAGTGCCTCGCGTTTGACTCCGTCCACGACCCACTCGCGCGAAACGAGCGTAGCGGAGGCAGGAATCGTCCATCCGACCAGACCGATTAAGAGGAGCATGCGTTTCATTACGACCTGAGACGCTCCGGCAACGGGCAGGTTTCGCCCCTGGGAACTGGGGCCGTGGGTCGAACTGAAAGGACGCTTGGCTGTCTGCGAAAAGTATACTCCACCACAACACCACTCTCAGCGGGTAAGACCCCTACCGCGCGAGAACGGCCCAATGTAAGCTTCCCTTCACCATGCCCGAAGATCCAAGGCGACCAGGACGATCGCCGGGGTGACCGGCAGAACGGCGCGCGGAAGCATTGCGCAACGACCGCGGGCGAAACTTTGAACAAAGGGTCGCCAAGCACCGGCATCGGTGTCGTCGTGGCAGCCATCACTTCGCACCCTGATCTTCCACCCTGCGCCGGCTGCGGCCGCTGCTGTCACTTGGTGGTCGAGTTGCGCGCGGGCGACGTGGTGCCGGAGGAATTTGTCGTTGAGCGCGAAGGGGCGCGCTGCATGGACCAACGGGGCGATGGTGCCTGCGTGGCCCTCGATCCGGTGACCCAGCTCTGCACGATTTACGCCGAACGGCCGCAAACCTGCCGCGATTTTACCCGCGGGGAGACGATCTGCCGGCGCATCCTGGGCCGGCCCCTCACCGTGACGACGCCGGACCCAACCTTGGCGGGCTGATTCCGGCCGGAAATCCGGCCGGAAGCGCCCGGATTATCGCTTCAGGCTCGCGCAGAAACGCGCGAGTCGTTCCACGCCCTTCCGGATGATCTCGTCGGACGTGGCGTAACTGAGGCGGAGATACCCCTCGGCGCCGAACGCCGATCCGGGAACCGCGGCCACCTTTTCCTGTTCGAGCAGTTTCGCACAGAAATCGACACTGGTCAGCCCGAAGCTCGAGATGTTCGGGAAGAGATAAAACGCCCCCTCGGCCAGCACGCACGTGACCCCGGGAATCTTGTTGAGCTCGGCGTGCAGGAATTTGCGGCGCCGGTCGAAGGCAGTGAGCATGACCTTCAGCGCGGCCGCGGTCTTCTCCTTCTCGGTGAGCGCGGCTAGGGCGCCGAACTGGGCAAACGACGTCGGGTTGGAGGACATCTGGCTCTGCAGTTCCACGCAGGCCTTGGTGATGGGCGCCGGTGCGACGAGCATACCTAGGCGCCAGCCCGTCATCGAATAGGTCTTGGAGAAACCGGCCACGATTAGGGTGCGGGCCTCCGCCTCGGGGCTGAGCGTCGCCACACACACCGGCTGGGCGCCGTCATAGACCAGGTGTTCGTACATCTCGTCGGAGAGGATGTAGAGGTTGTGCTTCACCGCGACGGCGACAATCGCCGCCAGCTCAGCCCGCGTGTACACCGCGCCGGTGGGATTGGACGGGGAATTCAGGATGACCATCCGCGTCCGGGGCGTGATGGCCTGCTCCAGCTGCGCCGGGCTGAGCTTGAAGCCGGTGGTGTCGGAAGTGAGCACAAATTTCGGCGTCGCGCCGGCGAGCTTAACCATCTCGGGATAGCTGACCCAGTAAGGCGCGGAGATGATGACCTCGTCCCCGGGCGAGCACGTGGCCAGGATGGCGAGGTAGCAGGAATACTTGCCACCGGGGCTCACGATCACCTGGGCCGGCGTGACCTTGAGCCCATAGTTCGTGGCGTAGCTTTCGGCGATGGCCGCGCGGAGCGACTCCATGCCCGCCGTCGGGCCGTACTTGGTCTTGCCGCCGCGGAGCGCGGCGATGCAGGCCTCCTTGATGTGTTCCGGCGTGTCGAAATCCGGCTCGCCAGCCGCAAAGCTGCAGACGTCCTCGCCGGCGGCCAGCATCGCCTTGGCTTTCGCGTCCACCGCGAGGGTCGGTGAAGGCGAGATGTTACGGGCCCAGGCGGAGAGCAGACGCGGTGCAGTGGTCATGGATGCGACCGCCACTAAAAAGTGGCGCGGCGGGAGATGGCAAGCCCCGCGCTCGAATTTGCACGGGGGCGGACGGCGGGTCAGCTGCGCCTTGTGCCACGGGCCGGCTTGACGGCGAGGCCCTCAAGGGCGAGCCGCAGCAGATCGCCGACGCTCGTGTCCTTGCTGCGCGCGTAGCGCTTCAGCATGGCGCGTTGCGCGGCGGCGACGCGCACCGAGATCTGGCGGTGCGGCTCGCGGCTCGGCGTGCACGCCTCGAAATCGAACTGCCCGATAGCCAGACGGACCACCTCGCTGGCGGTCTTCAGACCTTGGCTTTTGCGCGCGGCCTTGATTTTTGCGATCAGCCCAAGAGGCAGGTCGAAGGTCAGCGGCGCGGTAATAGTCTTGGTACGGGAAGCCATGGCGGAAGGGCGCGAGTCGCGCAAAAACGGCCGCTATCTGGCCGGGGAGTCAGAGGTGGGGCAACGAAATTTTGCCTGCATAAAAAATTGACTCAGCGCGGGATTACCAGAGTTTCACGATCAGTTTCTTCCCTACCCCATGGCCAAAGTTATCATCGAAGACCTCGTCAAAACGTATGCGGAAAAAAACGGCCCGGGAGTCCGGGCGGTTAACAGCATCAACCTGACCGTGGAGGACCGGGAGTTCATGGTGCTGGTCGGCCCGTCGGGCTGCGGCAAGTCCACCACCCTGCGCATGATCGCCGGCCTTGAGGAAATTTCCGGCGGCAGCATCACGATTGATGGCCGGGTGGTGAATAACGTCCTGCCAAAGGACCGCGACATCGCGATGGTTTTCCAGAATTACGCGCTCTACCCGCACATGTCGGTGTACGACAACATGGCCTTCGGCCTGAAGCTGCGGAAATTTCCCAAGGCCGAGATCGACGCCCGCGTCCGTGAGGCCGCCACGATGCTCGGGCTGACCGACTACCTCGAGCGCAAGCCCAAGGCCCTCTCCGGCGGCCAGCGCCAGCGCGTCGCCGTCGGCCGTGCCATCGTGCGCAAGCCCAAGGTGTTCCTCTTCGACGAGCCGCTGTCCAATCTCGACGCGATGATGCGCGTCTCCACCCGCACCGAGATCTCGAAGCTGCACGCGCGGCTCGGCGCGACGATGATCTACGTCACGCACGACCAGATTGAGGCCATGACGATGGGTGACCGCATCTGCGTGATGAAGGACGGCAACATCATGCAGGTCGCCGCACCACTGGAGCTCTACAATCACCCGCAGAACCTTTTCGTCGCCGGCTTCATCGGCAGCCCGCCGATGAATTTCTTCAAGGGTACCGTCAAGCGCGCCGGCAACCACCTCGATTTCGTCGAGACCAATCCCAAGGGCACGCCCATCACCGTGCAGTTGGGCGAGGCGCTCGCCGCCAAGGCGGCGGCTTACATCGACAAGCCCCTGGTGCTCGGCATCCGCCCGGAGGATGTGCGCGACTCACTCACCCTCACCACGCCGGAACCCGCGCATACGGTCGAGGTTACGGTCGAAGTTTCGGAGCCGATGGGCGCCGAGACCTATCTTTACCTCGATACCGGCGCCCACTCCTTCATCGCCCGCGTGCGGCCAACCGACCGTTTTGAGGTCAACGAGAAGGTCAAGGTCACTCTGCGCATGGACAGCGCCCACCTCTTTGACGCCGCCACCGAGCAAGTGTTGAAGTAAGCTGGTCCGGCTTTGCGGGGTGAGGGCGTAAACCTCAACCCAGCGCTTTTTTCAGTTCCCGCAGGTAACCGAGTCCGTAGCGCTTTTCCGGAAGCAGGAAACTGTACTCGGTCCACTCGTTCCACGCATTGACAAACACCGCGAAGGGATGCTGCGGATCCTGCTGCACGTGCGCGGCGGCCCGACGGCAGAGTTCGCCGAAGCGCCGCGGGGTGTTGCCCACCACGAGGTGACAGTAGGGATAGTCATGCCGGCCGGTGCGTTTCGCGCGCGGGAAGGGCCAGGGGAGCTTCCGGTCGCAGCGCATGGTGACGTCCCAGCCCATGGTTACGACGGGGCAATGCGGCAGCGCAGCGGCCGCCAGTTCCTTCCACTTGCGGGGATGCGCCTCCACCAGGTCAGCGTACGGTTGGACGAGTCCGGCATTTGGTTTCCCGCTTGAGGTGATGTTGTAGGTGGTCGTGCTGTGGAAGCCGGCCTCCTTCAGCGCGGCGACCGGCTTGGCGTCCCAGACCATGGCGTTCCAGTGCATCGGCGGCAGGCCGGCCGCGCGCAAGCGGCGGTCGATTTGCGCAAATTTCCGCCGCGTCGCCGCCGGTCCGCCGAGTTGCTGCATGAGTTCCTCGGCCTGGAACAGGCTGAAGAACAGCCGCCCTTCAACACACCAGTAATTTGGCTGACGGAAATAGTGCGCGCTGGCGTAGTCTATCACCCGCGATAGGTCCCGGGGCGAGTGGCGCATAGGCAGCCACGAGTTCCACGGTTGATCAAATGGCGCGGGAAAATAATCGGACCAGGTGTGGTTGGCCCACATCAGCGCGAATTTCATCCGGCGGCGATTGGGCGCCTGAAGGAAGCCGCGTTCCAGCGCCTCCTCCATCAGCTTCACGCCACTGTACCAATACCAGTCGAAGATAAAAACATCAATGCCGTGGTCGGCCGCGAGCCCGATCTCGCGCGCCGCCCACCGCGGATCGCTCTCGTCAAAGAATCCCCAACTCGGTTTCAGCGGCAACCGATGCCCCTTGAAACGCGCTATCGCATTTTTCACCAGTTCCCATTCGCTCCAACCTTCACCCTTCCACGCCGTCGCGTGGTCATAATTATGCCAGAGCGGACAATAGATGGCAGCCACCTCCGGGCGCCGCTGCGCTCGGTTCATGTTGAGATCAAGGGCCACACCACCGAGCAAGGGCGGTCGGGCCTGAGACGCAAGCCCGGTGGTCCGAATCAACCGCGTCAAAGCGCGGTCAACTCGGCCTGCACGAGTACGTAAGCTTCCGCTGGCGTGTTCACCGTCCGCCAGGCCTTCGCCTGCACCGCCGGATCGATCACCCGATCATGGCAAATGAGCAGGGTGCGCACGCCACAGGCCGCACCGGCCAGGACGTCCACGTCAGCATCGCCGACGAACAGCGCCTGCTCGCGCGTCACCGCCAGTTGCCGCAGCGCCTCCTCCAATCCGCCGGGATGCGGCTTGTGCGTCGGCAAATCATCACCGCACACCCAAGCATCGAGCTTCGGCGCGATGCCGTGCTCCTGCAGGATCAAGCCGGTCGATTCGCGTTCCC
This sequence comes from uncultured Opitutia bacterium, assembly GCA_903839035.1. GTDB lineage: Bacteria > Verrucomicrobiota > Verrucomicrobiia > Opitutales > Opitutaceae > Opi-474. The sequence goes on along the minus strand of CAIMAQ010000040.1, from coordinate 46,788 downwards.
GTCCGGTCCAGAGTCCGAGCAGGAGCCGCGCATCGCGCAGATGGTCCAGCAGCCCGTGCATACCGGCGAAGGGTTGGATTAGCCGCCAGTTGGCCAGATCGTAATCCATCAGACGCTGCATCGCCTCGGGCACCTTGCTCTCGTCGGCGATTAGTTTTCGCAGCAGGCGGTCAGGCGGGCCACCGAGTTCGGCGGTGATTTCCTCCGGGGTCATCTCCCCGCAGTGCGGCAAAAGGGCATGCGCAAAGGCCCGCAATACCAGCGGCATGCTGTCCACCAGGGTGCCGTCGAGGTCGAAGATTACGGCGCGGGTCGGCGTCGGGCGGCTCATGGGGCAATCCGCGTCAGCTTCCCGGTTTCCGGCGGCTGCAGGGCCTCACTCAGGCGGGCGGGCTCAAACACGACGCGGGAAAATTCGAGGCCCAGCGCGGCGGCGGTCACTTGAAAGCGGGTCTTGTCGCGGGTCGCGTCGTTGCGCAAGTCGATGCTTTTGACGATGTACTGGTCGCCGATCTTCTTGAGGTCCACCAGCGAGAGCGTGCGCAGCACGCGGCCCTTCCGGTCCAGCAGCTCGGTCTGCACCGGGGCGTTGAACTGCGTGTCAAGATACGCCCGCACGCCTGAAATCTCGGGATGCTGCTCCGCCCAGGCGGCCGGAGGACGAAACAGAAAGACATGCGCCGGCCGGCTGCGGATGCGGCTGACGCTCTCAAGCGTGGCATCAGGCCAGTAGATGAACGGCATTTGCAGTTCGAAGGCGGTCAGTTCCACCCCGGGCACGAGCGGCTCGAACGAGTCCACGTTGCGTGGCGTGGCGCCGGCGGAATCACTGCGCCAGACCGCGGATTGCTCCCCATTCTGGATCAGCAGGCGGCGCTCATGGCCGGTCGCATCCGCGACCGCGACCCGCGACACGGCGCCCTGTCCGTTGCGGCTGCCCCAGAGCCGGCCGTGAAACACCTGTTCGTCGCCGCGCCGTGGCATCACGCGCAGGTCAAACTCAAGGTAATACTCGCCGGCGATCCCCGCCCGGCGAAAGTGTGCGAGCACGCGGCGGCCTTCCTCCTGATCAGGCTGACCGAACTGAAGATAGGAGGTCGGCGGCTGAATCGTGCCCGGCGCCGCCGGCATGATCACGGGAATGCCGAGCAGGACGGCAGAAATGAAAAACGCCCGCCAGGTAACGGCGGGCGCTGGCGACGACTCCGGCATGACGCGGAGAATCAGGGCTTCTTTGGCGCGACCGGGGCGGGCGTCGTCACCGTCTTCGCGGCCGGGGCCGCGATGGTCGGGAGCGCGTCGCCGGAGGCCACGGCATGCTTGCGCACGTAAATGTGGCCGAGATAAAGGACGAAGCTGAGGACGAAAAAGGCGATGGCCGCGTTGATGGTGGCCTTGCTGAGAACGTTGCCGGTATCGGCGCCGAACGTCGCCTCGGTCATGCCGCCGCCGAGCGCTCCACCCACGCCACCGTCAGTTTTGGCCTTCTGGGCCAGCACGACGAGGATGAGGAATAGCGAAATGGCGATGAGGACCACCGTCAGAATGTTGATGAGAATGCTCATGTGAAAGGGTCAGAAAATCAGGCGGGCGCGGGTTTTGTCAACCGTGGGGTTAAACGGCGGGGCAGAAGGGAAACCCGCCCTAACCCACTCGTTCAGGTCTCGACCCCGAGCTTTTCCAACAGGCGCTGGAGATCCTCATTGCCTTGGTATTCAATGACAATGCGGCCTTTTTTAGCGGTGTGCAGCACAGCCACACGGGCGCCGAGATGGGAGGTCAGCTTCTTCTCAATCCCCGCCACAGCCTCGGCATCTTTGCTGGAAAGACCGCGGGGCTTGGCCTTGCGGGTGGTGCCGCCGGCGGCCTTGCGCTCCTGTACGAGCTTCTCGGTGAGGCGCACATTCAGGCCTTCCTCAATCACGCGCCGGGCGAGCAACGCCCGATGGGCGGTGTCGGTGACGCCGAGGAGCACCTTGGCGTGGCCCACGCTGAGCAGGTTCTTCGCGAGAAAGCCCTGAATCTCGGCGTCGAGCGCGAGCAACCGCAGTGTGTTCGCCACGGTGGCGCGCGCCTTGCCGACGCGGTCGGCGGCGGTTTCCTGGGTCAGGTCAAAGTCGCGGATGAGACTCGCGTAGCCATGGGCCTCCTCAATCGGGTTGAGGCCCTCGCGCTGCAGGTTCTCGATCAGCCCAAGCGCGGCCGAAGAGGCGTTGCTGGCGTCAACGATGCGCGCCGGGATGGACTTGATCTTCAGTTGCTGAAACGCGCGCCAGCGGCGTTCGCCGGCGATCAGCTGGAATTTATCCCCGGTCTTGCGGACCACGATCGGCTGCAACAGGCCTTCGGAGCGGATACTGTCCGCCAGCTCGCTGAGCTGCTCGGCTGTAATCTCGCGCCGCGCCTGGTAGGGGCTCGGCTCGACGAGATGGACGGCGATCTCCAGGTAGCCCGGGGCGGCGGCCGGCGCGGCGGGAATGGCGGCCTCGCTCTTGGGGGCGTGAGCCACGGCGCTGGCGATAAGGCCGCCGAGTCCGCGGCCAAGACGTGATTTGGGTGCTGCAGCCATGGGGTTATTTGCCGGCGGGGGTTGGGATGAAAAGAGTCTGGCCGACCATGATCCGCGAGGGGTCGGAGATTTTGTTGGCGTTGATGATGTCCTGCGACCGGGCGCCGTTCTTCTTGGCGATGACGGCAAGGGTGTCGCCCTTCTGCACGGTGTAGCTGACGCCTTCCTTGGCGTAATTGTCGCTGAAGGTGGTCTGGACAACCGGGCGCGTGGTCATGCCTTTAGCGAGCGAATCCAGGGCGGCGTTGGTGGCTTCACCGAGTCGCTTGATCTGGGCGGCGGCGCGCTCGGCAGTGGCAGCGTCTCCGGCCTTGATGGTCTGGTTGAGCTCGGCGATGGCGGAGTTTAGCTGCTCGAGGGTGGCATAGGCTTGGGCGGACGCGGCCGACTTTTCCCGCAATTCGCCGTTTTGCCGCTCGAGTTGCTCGATGCGGAGGGAAAGTTCGCCAACGCGCTGGACCAGCCCGCGGACGTCCTCCCGGAGATTCGCCATCTCTACCTGCGCGGACTGCGCCACGGCAGGCCCGGCGACACCCAGGAGCAGGCAGCAGGCGAAAATGATGCGGGGAGACATGGCGGCAGAGCTTGGGGAAATGACCTGCAAAAACAAGGAAGACCTAGCGGCGGAACGGTGTGACCGAAACCAGCGAAGGCATGGCACGCGAAGCGATCACCGTACCGGCCGGCACGGGAAAGCCGCGCAGGAAATCAGCGGCGGACAAAAGTTTGCCGCCCGGACGCTGCAGACGGTGCAACCGGAGCACCCCATTGCCCGTCCCGACCAACAGACCCTCAGCGGCGGCGCCCATGACCACCCCCGGAGTGCCGGTTCCCGGGACCGCATCGGCTTGGCCGAGTTTTATTTCCTGCCCATGCAGAGGGACCGAACACGCGGGCCAGGGAAAGAGACCGTTGATCCGCGCGGCCAGCGTGGCGGCGGGTTGGGTGAAGTCGACCGCTCCGTCCACCTTTTCAAGGCGGCGGCAAAAAGTCGCGGCCGCGGCATCCTGCGGCGTGAACACCAGACTGCCATCGCGCAACCGCGCCAAGGTCCGGGCCAGCAGCCGCACACAGGCGGCGGCGAGCCTGGCTTCGATCTCCTGGGCCGTGTCCAACGGCCCAATGGCGGTTCGCTCGACCTCGGCGACGGGTCCGGCGTCAAGTTCCCGGACGATACGCATCAGGGTGACGCCAGTTTCGCGCTCGCCACTGGCAATGGCGGTCTGGATCGGCGAAGCCCCGCGATACTTCGGCAACTGCGAGGTGTGCAGGTTCAGGGTGCCCAGGCGCGGAGTGCCGATGAAGTCATCCCGCAGGATATGCCCATAGGCCATGACCAGTGACACATCCGCCCCATAAGCGGCAAGTTGCGTGCGGGCTTCATCCGCCACCAACTCTGGTTGATGCACGGGCAGGCCACGTGCCAGCGCCCAAGTCTTGATCGCGTTGGGCGAAACCACCTGTCCGCGCCCGGCCGGGCGGTCGGGTTGCGTGAAGACGGCGACGACTTGTGCGCGGTCACTCCCCTCGCCTGCCAGCCAGTCCAAGAGCGGCAAGGCGATGGCGTCCGAACCCAGAAAGACAAGTTTGAGCGGCGTCACTTCAGCTTCGCTTGCCAGGCCTTCACGGCCGGCGCCAGCGACTTGGCAAAGGCCGCGTCGGTATCCGGCCGGCGCAGGCCGTCAAAAACGCCCCAGTATTCAATGTGCGTCGCCGTCCGGCCGGGGGCGAGCTGCGTGAGTGGCCCGAGGGTTTCCAATTCGATCATCGCGCCATTGGTGAACAACTCGAAGCAGCTGCCGAGATCCGGATAGGCCGCGCCGAGAATCACCGGCGCATATTTCACAAAGGTCGTGCCCTCGAGCCAGTAGGCGGACCAGCCGGGATAATTCGTGATCCCGAGCTTCTGCGCCTGCTTCGCCCGGGCCACTTCCACGCCGATGAAATCCTTGCGCGGCTGCCAGACGGGCAGCGAGAGATCGGTGAATGTCCACGGCACCAGGGCGTACGTCGGCAGCAGGTCCCCGCGCGCATGATCGCCTTTCGGCTCCAGCGGCAGTACGGCATAACCGCCGGCACGGAACATCGTCAGTGCCCACGGCGCGCACTCCACGGCCCACAGCCCGCGATTGGTCAGCGTGTGCGTGACCTTCACTGTGCGCTCGCCAAACAACTCGATCTTCATGCCCTTTTGCAGACCGGTTTTAGCCTCGGTCGGTGCGGTGAGCGCGACGCCCTTGGGCAAATCCTTCACGGCCAGCGGATCATCATCGGGCTGGTAGCTGCGGACGATGTCCTCGGGGGAATGCCAGAGCCGGTGTCCGCCGCGCAGGTAAAACCCGTGGTAGCGCTGCTCATCGGCCGGCATTTCCAGGAAAAGGTTGCCGGCCTTGCCCGCCAGGGAGCGGAGCGAGGTGACGCGCGGCCCGACGTCCGTCGTGACCACGAGTTCGAGGGCGCGGGTCGAGAATTTGAGCGCGTTCCCGCCGCGATAATCAGTCTTCGATCGTTTCATGGGGTGAATCGTCATCGGCGGACTCACTGGCGCGCCACTTCGGGGTGTGGGCCTCCGCGCGCTCGGCCTTGGCGGCCTTGCCGGTGTAAGGCGTGCCGGGCTCGTGCTTTTCCTTGCCGACCAGGTCGAAATACACCGGGCAGCCGTTCAGGTCGAATTCCTTGACGAGGCCTGCCTCGAGATAGCGGCGGTACTGCTCGGTGAGCTTCTCCTCGCGGTTGCAAAACAGCTTGATGCGGAACGGGCGGTTGCCCGTCTGCGTGGCGTAGTAGATGCGGAAGCGGCGGCCACCCACTGCGGGCGGCGGCATGCGCTCGGTCAGGAAGCCCAGCACCTGGTTCAGTTTCGCCGTGGGCAGCTTGATATCGAGTTGACGGTTCAGCTTCACCGCCGCGTTAAGCATGCGGTCCACCTCGTAGCCGCTCACCGCCGAGACAAAAATCACCGGCGAGCCCGGCGTGAAATAGAGCCGCTCGAAGAGCGCATACTCGTACTTCTCGCGGAAATCGCGCTCGTTCTTGTAGGGCTCGAAACCGCCCTGCTGCTTGAACGCCTCGAGGATCAGATCCCACTTGTTCACCACGATGACGATGGGTTTGTGCTCCTTGATCGCCTCGCCCGCGATCGCCTTGTCCTGCTGTGTGACTCCGTCGACAGCGTCGAGCACGAGGAACACGACGTCGGAGTTCTTGATGGCATCGAGTGAACGCAGGCGGGAAAAATACTCGACCGGCGAAGCCAGTTTCGTGGCCGCCTTGATGCCCGCGGTGTCGATCAGGCGGAAGGGATACATCCTGCCGTCTCGTCCCTTGAAGGTGAACGGCAGTTCCACTGCATCGCGCGTGGTGCCGGGAACGTCGCTCACGATGAGCCGGTCGCTCTGCAGCAGCCGGTTGCTCAACGACGACTTGCCGACATTCGGGCGGCCGATGAAACAGACGCCGAGCGCTGCCGCCTCGTCGCGACCGCGGTCGAGATCGTCCACCGGACCGAGGACGGCCATGATCGCGTCGCGCAGGTCGGCCTCGCCGCGACCATGCTCGGCGGACACCCGCAGCGGCTCGCCCAGGCCGAGCCGGTAGGATTCGGAGAGCTGGATCTTGTCGTCGTCAAAGTCGGCCTTGTTGATCACGAGGCGCACGGGCTTCTTGCTGCGACGGAGCAGCGCCGCGATCTTCTGGTCGAGCGACGTGAGGCCCTCGAGGCCGTCGATCACGAAGAGGATCAGCGCGGCGGTATCCATGGCGAAGTTGACCTGTTCCTCAGAGGCGGCGGTCAGGGCCGCCGGCGTGTCCTTGCCCTTGTAACCGATGCCACCGGTGTCGAGCAGCGTGTAGTTGCCCTCGCCGACCTCAGCTGAGATGACATCGCGCGTCACACCGGGCTGGTCGTGCACAATGGAAATGCGCTTTTTGGCCAGGCGGTTGAACAGGCGGCTTTTGCCGACATTGGGACGGCCAACAATGGCGACGGTGCGATTCATAAAGTGGGTTTACAGGATAAAACGGAGGCAACCGAGAACGAAAATCGTCCCGCGCCGACCCGCCGGAGGGTTATGTCCGCTTGGACTGCACAAACCGCTCGATGCGGTCGCAGGCGTCGATGAGCTGTTCGTAGCTCGTGGCAAAGCACGCGCGGACATGGCCGGTGCCGTTCACCCCGAACGCGGTGCCGGGCACGAGCGCGACCTTGTGCTCCTGCAGCAGGCCGACGGCGAACTCCTTCTCGGACAGCCCGGTGGAGGTGATATTCGGAAACGCGTAAAACGAGCCGCGGGGTGAGTGGCACTTGAGCCCGATCTCGTTGAACCGGCGCACAATGAGATCACGGCGGCGGTGATACTGCGCGCGCATTTGCTGCATGCTATCCCAGCCGTTCCGCAGCGCCTCCAGGGCGGCATCCTGCGCGATGATGGAGGCGCAGAGCATCGTGTACTGGTGCACCTTCATCATCGCGTCGATAAGCGGGGCCGGACCGCAGGCATAGCCGATCCGCCAGCCGGTCATCGCGAACGCCTTGGAAAAGCCGTGCAGGAAAATCGTCCGCTCCGCCATGCCCGGCAGGCTGGCGATGCTGGTATGGGTGCCGTCGAAGGTGAGCTCCGAGTAAATCTCGTCCGTCAGGACCAGCAGGTCCTTCTCGCGGCAAAACTCCGCGATCTTCACCAGTTGCTCCCGGCTGCAGGTGCCGCCCGTCGGGTTGCACGGGAGGTTCAGCATCAGCATCTTGGCCCCGGGCTGCCAGGCCGCGCGAAGGGACTCCGCCGTCAGCGCGAAGTCGTCCTTGGCAAAGGTCGGGACCGCGATGGGACTGCCGTGCGCCAGCGCGATGCTGGGGTGATAACTCACGTAGCACGGCTGGTGGTACATGACCTTGTCGCCGGGGTTGATGAACGCCCGGCACGCGAGATCGAGGGCCTCGCTGACGCCGACCGTGATGATGATCTGGTCCTCGGGCCGGTAGCTGGCGTTGAAATGCTTCTCAACGTACTTCGCGATCTCCTGGCGCAATTCCAGCTCGCCGAGGTTGGACGTGTAGCACGTGCGACCGGCATTCATCGTCGAAATCGCGTAGTCCCGAATATGCTTGGGAGTAATGAAGTCCGGTTCGCCCACGCCGAGCGAGATCACCCCGCCCTGCTTCTTCATCTGGGTGACGAGGTCGAAAAAGTCGCGGATGCCGCTCTTCGGCAGCGCGGCCACATGCCCGGCCACCCAGGACTGGGGATCGGAGCTCACGACCAAACCTCCTCCGCGGCCAGAGGACATGGCCGTGGGATCGTGAAAGGCGTGAGAACCGGGTTCATAGGGAAGGCCAGCTTCGCAGAAGATGAATCCACTAATCCACCCAAATCTTCACCGGCCCCGGCGGCAAATTTAGCGTGAACCGGCGCGGATAAACCGTTTCATTACCCCTTCCATGTTCGAATCCCTGACCGACAAACTAGGCAGCGCCCTCCGCAACCTTCGCGGTGTCGGCCAGCTGTCCGAGGCCAACATGGCGGACGCCCTCAAGGAAGTGCGCACCGCCCTCCTCGCGGCGGACGTCCATTTCAAGGTCGCCAAGGATTTTGTCGAGCGGGTCCAGGCTCAGTGCGCTGGGCAGGAAGTCCTGAAAGGCGTCGCCCCGGGCCAACAGGTGGTCAAAATCATCCACGACGAGCTCGTCCGCCTCCTCGGCGAGGGTGAAACCAGCCTCTCTGCCGCCCGGCCGCTCAAGATCCTGATGGTGGGCCTCCACGGCTCCGGCAAGACCACCTCGACGGCGAAGCTCGGCAAGCTCCTGAAGAAGCGCGGCTACCGCCCGTTCGTTGCGGCCTGCGACATCTACCGACCCGCGGCCATCGACCAGCTCGAGATCCTCGCCAAGCAGGAGGAACTCGGTTTCTACGCCGACCGCGCCTCCCGCGATGTCCCGGCGATTGGCACCGCGGCGCTCGCCGCCTCCTCGGCCGCGACCGCGGACTGCATCATTTTCGACACCGCCGGCCGCCTGCAGATCGACGCCGACCTGATTGAGGAAGTGAAACAGCTCCGCGCCCGGGTCCAGCCCGACGAGGTCCTGCTCGTGGTGGACGGGGCGCTCGGCCAGGAGGCCGTGAATGTCGCCAAGACCTTCCATGAGGCGCTCACGCTGACCGGCCTGATCCTGACGAAGCTCGACGGTGATGCGCGCGGGGGCGCCGCGCTTTCCATCAAGTCCATTACCGGCGTCCCGATCAAATTCATCGGCACCGGCGAAAAGACGGGCGACTTCGACACCTTTTATCCCGACCGGCTGGCTTCCCGCATCCTCGGCATGGGCGACGTCGTCTCGCTCGTGGAAAAGGCGCAGGAGAACATGGACCAGAAGGAGGCGGAGCGCATGGCCGAGAAGATGCGCAAGGCGGACTTCAACCTGGAGGACTTCCTGGCGCAGATGCAGCAGGTGAAGAAGATGGGCTCGATGCAGAGCATCATTGGCATGATGCCCGGCATGAGCGGCGTCGACGTGGGCCCGGATGCCGAGAAACAGCTGGGGCGCACGGAGGCCATCATCCATTCGATGACGATCCAGGAACGCCGCAAGCCCGAGGTCCTGAACGGCAGCCGCCGCCAACGTATCGCCAACGGCGCCGGCGTGAAAATCGTCGAGGTCAACCAGCTCCTGAAGCAGTTTCAGCAGATGCAGAAAATGATGAAGATGATGAAAGGCGGCGGCGGGAAAAAGATGATGCGCCAGATGGAAATGATGCAGCGCCAGGGCAAAGGCGGCTTTCCGGGGATGTAGCGCCGTGGCGGCGCGCCGATCGCAGTTCGAAGAACGCAGATCGCCTGAGCCCCGTATTCCGTGCATCGCACCACTAACCGGTACATCCTAACTCCGATCTGCGAAATCATGGCCCGCGAAACCTGCTACCGCTGCTTCTGGCCCAAGAGCCTCTGCTGGTGTCCGTCCATCCAGGCCATGCCGACGCGGACCAAGTTCGTGTTCCTCATGCACCCAAAGGAATACAAGCAGGAGAAGGCCGCGACCGGCCGGCTCACGCATCTCTGCCTCGCGCACAGTGAAATCCACGTGGGCACGGACTTTGACTGCCATGCGCAGGTGCAGGCGCTGCTTAACGATCCCCACAACCTGCCCCTGCTCGTCTACCCGGGCGTGGAAGCCCGCAACCTTTCCGCCGGCGGACTAACTCCCGCCGAATTGGGCGACCGCGAGCTGGTCCTTTTCCTCATCGATGCGACCTGGGCGGGGGCGCGCAAGATGCTCCGCCTCAGCCCCAGCCTGCAGCGACTGCCGCGGGTGATGTTTACGGCGACTTCCCTGAGCCGCTACGTGATCAAGCAGCAGCCACAGGCCGGCTGTCTCTCAACCCTCGAGGCGACGCATGAATTGCTGGTCGCGCTCGAACACGCGGGTCTCGACCGCTATCCCCTGCCTGATCAATTGCTCGGGCTCTTTCACCGCATGCAGGACTACCAGATTCGCTGCGCCACTGATCCCAACCGCATCGGGTATCGGCGAAAACCGTACAGCCAGCCGGATCAACGCACACCGCACCGCGGCGCCAGTGCGCGGCGCAATCGCTTCATCCCCGAATCCAGCCAAACTCAGCCGGTGAGCACCACGGACAGTGTCCGCACGTCACGATAAAGCGCGTGCCGGGTCGTGTCTGCGATGCGATGGCTCAGGCGATCCGGACCACCAGGGTTTGCTCGCCCAGGGTGACCTTGTCGCCCGCGTGCAGTTTTTTCCGCTTTTGCGTTTCGATGACGCCGTTCAGCAGGACCTTGCCCGCCGTGATGGCCAGCTTGGCCTCGCCGCCCGTGGCGGCCAGTCCGCCGAATTTCAGAAACTGACAGAGTTCGATCGGTTCCTCGCGGACAGCGACGGAGCGCGGAGCATTGGATTTATTGTCACTCATAGTGGTGCCGGGCTTCAGACCAGCTTGGCTTGGACGAGTTTGCTTACTGCGCCGAAGTCGATCAGCGGGGCCTCGGGGCGCTGCTTAAGCGCACCGATCACCTTGCCCATCTCCTTCTTCGTCGTGGCCCCGGTCTCCTTGATGACCTCGACCACCAGTGCCTCGAGTTTCGCGGGATCCAGGCCCTTAGGCAGGTATTTCTCCAGAATGGCGATCTCGGCGTTGTTGGCCGCAACGAGGTCGGCTCGGCCGCCCTTTTCAAACTCCGTCTTCGCATCGGTCAGGTTCTTGATCGCCTTGCGGAGCGTGGCGGTGGCCAGCGTATCGTCGATCGGCTTGTTGGTGTCCATCGCGGCGCGTTGAATCGCTGCATCCGCGGTGCGCAGGGCCAGCGCCGTGCCGCTATCGCGGGCTTTCATGGCGAGGATGATGTTGGCGCGGAGGGTTTCGTAGATGGTGGGCATATTGAAATCGTGGCTGGGCCGCGATTTGGTTGAAAGGTGAAAGTTGAACGAAGAAAGGTCGCCATTCGGACCATGCACTGCCCGGTCCTTCAACCTCCATCTCTCAGCATTCAACTGCGCGTGATAACGCGCCCGGGATTGCACCGGAGAAATCCGGACGACAGACCCGGCGCCGTGTGCTAGGGTGTGGCCATGCGAATGACCAATGCCGCCATGTACGACCGGGTGCTGGCCGGGGACGCGTCCTGCAACGGGCGTTTCTTCACCGGGGTCCTGACCACGGGCATCTATTGCCTGCCGGCGTGCAAGGCCCGCAAACCGAAGGCCGGCAACGTCCGCTTCTTTCCGACCTGTGAGGCCGCCCGTGAGGCCGGTCTGCGCGCCTGCAAGAAATGCCACCCGGACGATTTTGCGCGCGGGGCCGACCCGGTGCTGGAAACGATCGAGGCGCTGGTGGCCGAGGTGCGGACCCGGCCGGAGAATTTCACCGATGCGCGGGCCATCGTGCGTCGGTCGGGCTTTGGGGCGACGCGGGTGTTCGAACTATTCCGGCAGCACTACCACACGACGCCAGCCGACCTGCTTTTGCGCGCCCGGTTATCCGCCGCAAAGCGCCAGCTGCTCGCAAGCGACTCACCCTTGTCCCGCATCGCAGCTGACGCGGGCTTTGAGTCGATCTCGGCCTTCCATGAAAACTTCCGTCGCCTGAACGGACTCACCCCGGCCGCGTTCCGCGAACTGCGCAAAGCCAGGACTTTTGCCATCTCCTTGCCCGAGGGCTATCTCCTGCCTTACCTGCGGCGCGCCCTGAGCCGGGACATTCACAGCCTCACGGAACGACTCGCCGGCGACACTTACACTGCCGTGGTTCAACTCACCAACGGGCCGGCCTTGCTCACCCTGCACCTCAGCCCTGAAAGCGTCCGCGCCGAAATATCGCGGGGATCCGCCGCTGAAGCTCATGCCCTCGTGGTGGGCCTGCTCGGGCTGGACGAGGAAACCGCCGCCTTTGCCCGGCTCGCCAAGAAGCTCGGCCTTGGCCGCCTGGTGGCTGGCCGGCTCGAACTCCGCATCAGCCAGACACCCTCGGTGTTTGATGGCATGCTCTGGGCGATCATTGGCCAGCAAATCAATTTCACGTTCGCCTGCCTGCTCAAACGCCGGCTGATCGAGCGCACTTCCGAGCTGTACGCCGATGGACTCCACGCTCCGCCAACGCCCGAAGCCGTCGCAGCGCTCGAGCCCGCCGACTTGCTGCCCCTGCAATTTTCCCGACAGAAGGCCGACTACGTCATCGCGACTGCCCGGCTGATCGTCGCCGGAACACTCAACTTGCCCGCGCTCCGTACCATGTCCGCCACCCGGGTCGAACGCACCCTGCTGGCCATCCGTGGACTGGGACCCTGGTCGGTGAACTACGTCATGATGCGGTCGCTCGGCCTGCCCGATTGCGTGCCGCTCGGGGACACCGGTGTGACCAGCGGGCTTCAGGCGTTGCTGAAACTCGCGGAACGTCCCGCCATCGACGCCACCCGCCGACTCATGGCGGTCTTTTCACCTTATCGCAGCCTCGCTACCACGCAGCTTTGGCAATTCAATCACCCCATTCCAACATGAGACAATTCTACGACACCTTTTCCACCCCGGTGGGAGACTTTTCCATTGCCGTTGACGCTAACGGCTCCGTCATCGCCACCGCCTTCGGCGCCCTGCCGGAACTCCGCGAGCGATTCGCCGCCGATGAGGTCGTGCAGGAACCCGCCCGCGTCGCAGCCGCGCGCGCCGAGGTCACCGCCTATTTCGGCGGCAAACGCGATGCCTTCACACTGAAGCTCGCCCCCAGTGGCACTCCCTTTCAGCAAAGTGTCTGGGCCGCGCTGCAGCGGATCCCCTATGGACAAACGCGCAGCTATGGCGAACTCGCCACGGAGCTTGGCAATCCCGCCGCCTCCCGGGCCGTCGGTCGCGCCAACGCCACCAACCCTATCGCCCTGATCGTGCCGTGTCACCGGGTGATCGGCAGTGACGGTGCCATGACCGGTTTCGCCTTCGGGGAAGAAATCAAGCGCTGGCTGCTGGCGCACGAGGCCGCCTCAAGCCCGGCGCTCGTTTAACCGCTCCACCAGCCGCTGCAGCTTGGCGTGGTCCTTCACGCCGGGCGCGGATTCCACGCCGCTGTTCACGTCGACCACACGGGCGCCGGATTGCCGGATGGCATCGCTGATGTTCGCCGGATTCAGTCCGCCGGACAGGATCCAGGTTTTTTTCGGATGCGCCCGCCGGTGCCGGGCGAATTTGCTCCAGTCCGCGGTTTCACCTGTACCGCCGAATTTTCTGACGTGGTAAGTGTCGAAGAGAAAGGTCTTAGCCAGTGGCAGCATCGCCGCGGGTACGCTCACCCCGGGCGGGAGTTTCGGTGCGAGCCAGAGACGGTCGAGGCCCACGGTCTCAGCCCAGCTGGCGACCGTCGTGGCGGGCAGGTCATGCCGGAAGTGCAGCTGGAAAAGATCGAAACCCGCTGCGTTCATGGCTGCGAGTGCCGGCAGCGTGGGCTCGACGGCGACCGCGACCTTGCGGCCCTTTGGCAAGTCCGCGGCAAACGCCGTGAACTTCTCCAGCGCCAGATACCGCGGGGACTCCGGGTGCAGGATGAAGCCGAGATAGTCCGCCCCGGCCTGCGCGGCAAATTCCGCGTCAGCGCGGGTTGTGAGGCCGCAGACTTTGAGCCGGATGCCGTCGGTCATGATTAAAATGCGTTGATCCTCGCAATGACATGCTCGAGCTGGGCGTCCGTCAGCTCGGGAAAGATGGGCAGACTGACGCAGCTGGCAGCGGCCTTTTCCGACACCGGGAAGGAGCCCGGGCCATAACCCAGGTTGGCATAGCATTTCTGCAGGTGCAGCGGCACAGGATAGATCAAGTCGGAGCCAATCTCATGCTTCGTGAGGTGCTCACGGAGGGCATCGCGGCGCGGGTGGCGGATCGTGAACTGGTGAAAGACGGATTTTCCGTAGCCCGGCTGGTCCGGCAGGCGAACATCGGCGAGTTTGATTCCGGCCAGGTAGTACGCGGCGATGGCCTGACGGCGCGCGGTCCACGTGGCAAGGTGCGGCAGCTTGACGTTAAGCAGCGCACCCTGGAAGCCATCCATGCGGAAATTGCCGCCGACAATGTCGTGGTAGTAGCGGCGGTCCGAGCCGTGCACGCGGATGTGGCGGGCCTTGGTCAGCAGTTCCTCGCGCCGCGAGACAAAGGCGCCACCTTCGCCACAGCCGCCGAGGTTCTTGGTCGGGTAGAAACTAAACGTGCCGACATCACCGAAGACGCCCACCGGGGTGCCTTGGTATTTGGCGCCGACCGCCTGCGCGCAGTCCTCGATGACGAAGAGGCCGTGCTGTTTCGCGACGGCCATGATCTCGTCCATTCGCGCCGGCTGCCCAAAGAGGTGAACGACAATGATTCCCTTGGTCCGAGGCGTGATCGCCGCCGCGAGTTTGGCGGGATCAAGGTTGAAAGTACCCTCCTCGATGTCGGCGAAAACCGGCTTGGCGCCGACGTAATTGATACCCCACGCCGAGGAGATGAAGGTGAACGGCGCGGTGATGACCTCATCCCCCGGGCCGAAGCCCGCCAGCATGCAGGCGACGTGCAGCGGTGCGGTGCCGCTGTTCATACCCAGCACGCGGGCATATCCGAGGGTGCTGGCGAAATTCTTCTCAAAGTCCTCCACATCTTTCCCGAGACAGAACCGGGTGGCGTCATAAGTGGCCGCAAGGGCGGCCAGTGCCTCGGTGCGAAGCGCTCGGTGTTGCAGGCTGAGATCGAGAAAAGGAACTTTCATGGGAAGAGGTCCAAGATGGCCGGTTCAGCCAGCGATGGCAATCCGCCAAAGTCCTTTCCTGATTCAGCTCGTCCGCAGGATTCCCCGGCAAGAGTTAAGCGATGAGTCGTGGCCAGGTGTGGCCGCGGCTCACTTCTTGCACGCGCCCAGCGCCTTTACGGTGGCGGCGACCAGCGGGTCCAAGCCCGGCAGCTTGGCGGTAAAATCAATCGGGAGCCCGACCTTCTTCATCGTCTCGCTGGTCTGCGGCCCGATGCTGCCAGCGAGCGGGCGCTGCGCGTCCTTGGCCAGCTGGAGCGCTCCAGCCTGGTCCGCAAACGACTGCACCGCGGAGGAACTGGCGAAGAGGATCGCATCCGCACCGCGGGCGCGAAAGTCCGCG
This sequence comes from uncultured Opitutia bacterium, assembly GCA_903839035.1. Classification (GTDB taxonomy): domain Bacteria; phylum Verrucomicrobiota; class Verrucomicrobiia; order Opitutales; family Opitutaceae; genus Opi-474. The sequence continues at coordinate 31,610 of CAIMAQ010000040.1, read as the reverse complement.
GCCGCCGGGTCGGCGCCGAGATCATTTTTGGTCGTCTGGTAAACCTGGAGGCAGTCCACGATGGCGCGGGCTTCCTCGAGTTTCGACACGAGGACCTCGCGGTTCTGGTTGCCCGTGACGACCAGGATCTTGGCGTGGTCTAGGCTGCCGGTGGCGATGAGTTCCGCGGCCAAGGCCTCGGCGGTAGCGGTGGCCGGCTGGCATTCCACCTTCAGGTGCAATGCCGTGACCGCCCGACCCGTGGCCTCACCGACACACGCGATGCGAATCAGGCCGAGCGACCGGATGTCGTCGAACACCCGGAAAAACTCCTCGAAGTAAAAGCGCACGCCGTTCGCACTCGTGAACGCGAGCCAGTCGTAGCCGCCCAGCTCGGGGAAAACCTCGGCGAGATCGTCGTTCTTCACCGACTTGCTCACGCGGATGAGCGGCAGCTCCAAGACCTCAGCCCCCAGGGCGGCGAGCTTGGTATGCAGCTCGGAATTCTGGTCGCTGGCGCGAGTCAGGACGATGCGCCGTCCGGCAAGGGGGAGCTCGCTCATTTTAGTCCGAGGGAATGGAGGATCCGCGCCGCCGTGGCCGTTGGAGCGTCAAAATCCGCCGGGGCCAGTGGCAGCCGGCGTAGGCCGGTTTGCTCATGGAAGAAGAACAGCTCGTGGCCTTCGGCGTGCACGCCGAAGGCCGTGTGGCAGCCGCCGCCCATCGCGTTTTGGAAGGCCCGCTCGAGGTTGATGCCGCGCGCGGTCGCCGCATCAAACACCGGGGCGAACCGGGCGGCATCGGCCGTGCGGCTTTGGATGGCAATGGCGCCCTGCCCCACGGCGGGCACCATCTGGTCAAACGGCAGCGGGCGAAAATCAAGTCCGGGCCAGCGGGTGAACCCCAGCCGGTTCAGGCCGGCCGCCGCGAGGATCGTGGCATCGGCGACATGCTGGTCGGCAATCTTGCGCAGCCGGGTGTCGACGTTGCCGCGGATCTCCGAGAATTCCACCCCGGGAAAGAGTTTCGCAATCTGGAGCCGGCGACGCGGACTGCCCGTGGCGATCGTTTTCGGGGCGGTGAGGCCCGTGCGGATGACCAGTACGTCGCGGGTGTTTTCACGCGGCATGTAGCCGGCAATGCTGAGCCCGGGAGGCATCTCGCCGGGCAGGTCCTTGGTGCTGTGCACGGCGACATCCGCGTCGCCCCGCAGCAGGGCCTGCTCGAGTTCGCCGGTGAAAAGCCCCTTCCCACCCTTCTGCTCGAGCGACCACTCGGTCTGCCGGTCACCGGTGGTGACGAACTTGAGCAGCTCCGCCTCGACCTTGAGCGCGGATCGCAGGTGCGCGGCAACGAGCTCAGTCTGAACAAGCGCGAGCGGGCTTTTACGCGTGGCGATGATGAGTTTGCTCATGGGAAATAAAAAAGGGGCGCAGAGCAGTGTCTGCGCCCCGGGGAATTTGGCAATCGCGGTGTGTTAGTTGTAGGAAGCCTGCACGCCCTTGAGGTTCTTCTTGGACATCCAGGGCATCATGCCGCGGAGGTAGGCGCCGGTCTTCTCGATCTGGTGCTTTTCGCCCTTCTTGAGCAGCGCGTTGTACTTCTTCAGGCCGCCCTTGTACTCCTTGACCCATTCGCGGGTGAACTGGCCTGACTGGATCTCCTTCAGGATCTTCTTCATCTCGACCTTGGTCTTCTTGTTCACGATGCGCGGGCCGCGGGTGATATCACCGTACTTGGCGGTCTCGGAGATCGAGAAACGCATGCCGGCGATACCGCTCTCGTACATGAGGTCGCAGATGAGCTTCAGCTCGTGGAGGCACTCGAAGTACGCCATCTCGGGCTGGTAGCCGGCCTCGACGAGGGTCTCAAAGCCCGCCTGCACGAGGGCGCTGGCGCCACCGCAGAGCACGGCCTGTTCGCCGAAGAGATCCGTCTCGGCCTCTTCCTTGAAGGAGGTCTGGAGCACGCCGGCGCGGGTCGAGCCGATGCCCTTGGCCCAGGCGAGCGCCTGCTTCTTGGCAGTCTTGGACTTGTCCTGCGCGACGGCGATCAAGGCCGGCATGCCCTTGCCCTCGGCATAGAGGCGGCGAACCATGTGGCCGGGGCCCTTCGGCGCGATCATGATGATGTCGATGTCCTTGTGCGGCTTGATGAGGCCGAAGTGCACGGCGAGGCCGTGGCTGAACGCGAGCGTCTTGCCCTTCTTCAGGTTCGGCAGGATGTCGTGCTTGTACACATCGGCCTGCTTCATGTCGGGCAAGCCGACCATGATGACATCGGCGCGGCGGACGGCCTCGGCGGTGTCGTAAACCTTGAACCCGTGCTGCTCGGCGACGGCCTTGGACTTGGAGCCCGGATAGAGGCCGATGATGACCTTGCAGCCACTCTCCTTCAGGTTGATCGCGTGGGCGTGGCCCTGCGAACCATAGCCAAGGATGGCCAGGGTCTTGTTTTTGAACACGCCGAGATCGGCGTCTTTATCGGTGTAGACTTTAGCGGGCATGGTGGGAAGCGGTGTAAGTTATGCGGGTTGACGTAAAATTGCGTTGGCTCAGCGCCGGAGCGCCAGGCGGCCGGTGCGGGCGAGTTCGATGATGCCAAACGGCTCGAGCAGGCCGAGCAGCGCGGTGACCTTCTCGTCGTCGCCCGTGGCCTCAATGATGAGAGCGTCGTGGGACAGGTGCACAATCTTGGCGCGGAAGATGTCCTTGATCTGGAGCAGCTCGGGGCGGGTGCGGTTGTCCGCCTTGACCTTGACCAGCACGAGCTCGCGGGCAACGGCCTGGCCTTCCTTGAAGTCGAGGACGTCGACGACGTTGACCAGCTTCCGCAACTGCTTGATGACCATGTCGAGCGCGGCGTCGTCGCCCTTCAGGACGACGGTGATCCGCGAGGTTGACGGGTCGTGCATCGGGGCGACGTTGAGGGAGTCGATGTTGAAGCCGCGGCCGGAAAACATCCCGGAGACGCGGGCCAGAACGCCGAACTTGTTCTCAACGATGACGGAGATCGTGTGTCGCATGGGTTGGGGTGGATGGGTGAAAGTGACTGGTGGACGCCGAGGGACTCGAACCCCCGACCCCCTCGGTGTAAGCGAGATGCTCTAACCAACTGAGCTAGGCGTCCGAACCGAGGGTGCAGCTAAGCGATTGCCGGGCGGTTATGACAAGGAATTATTCCGCCGGGGCCCCGCGGGTCATGTCATAACCGGGGTCCTTTTCGGCCGGAGCAGACCCTCGCGGATCATAAACTCGGCGTTCTGCAGGGCGTTGAGCGCGGCACCCTTCCAGAGGTTGTCGCCGGTGACCCAAAACGAAAGGCCATTGTCGAGTGCGGTGTCGATGCGGATGCGACCGACGCCACACTTCACCTTTTCCGCAAAGTCCAGCGGGGTCGGGTATTTGCCCTCGGCCGGCTCGTCGACAAGCTGCGCGCCCGGGAATGCCGCGATGGCGGCACGGGCGGCGGCCACGCTGACGGGACGCTCAAACTCGGCCTGGACGGCAATCGAATGCGCGCGCACGACCGGCACGCGGACGCAGGTGGCCGAGACGCGGAGTTGCGGGAGGCCCATGATCTTGCGGCTCTCGAGCATCATCTTGGTCTCCTCGCCGGTGTACCCGTCCGGGCCAAACGTATCGACCTGCGGGATCACGTTGAAGGCGATCTGATAGCGGTAAACCTTGGGGGTGATCGGCTGGCCCGCGACATGGGCCTGCACCTGGCTCTCCAACTCGCGCACGGCCTCGGCGCCGGTGCCGGAGACCGACTGATAGGTGGAGCAAAAGTAGCGCTTGAGGCCGAACGCCTGGTGCAGCGGCCACAGGCCCATGAGGGTGACGGCCGTGGAGCAATTGGGGTTGGCGATGATTCCCTGGTGGGTGCGCAGCGCCTCGGGGTTGATCTCGGGAATGACCAGCGGGACGTTCGGATCCATCCGCAGGGCCGAGCTCTTGTCGATCACGAGGCAGCCCGCCTTGACGGCGTCGGGTGCGAGGGCGCGGGTAACGGGTCCACCCGCGGCGAAGAACGCCACGTCGATGTCGCCGAACACGCCCGGCCGGGCCTCTTCAATCGTGATTTTCTTGCCGGCGAACTCCACGGTCTTGCCCGCGGACCGCGCCGAGGCGAAAAGCCGCAGCGTGCCCACCGGGAATTTCCTTTGCGCCAGGAGCCGAAGCAGCTCTTGACCCACGGCGCCCGTGGCGCCGACGATGCCGACTGTGAAGGATGATGTTTTCACGATGGAGTCTCCGATTGAACAGGTCACCAAAACCTGCACCCGCCTCGGTATCAAGCCCGCAGCGCGGATTCTTGCCGTGCGGCTCGGCGCGCAGACCCTGCAGTTTTTCAGCGGCCGGAAACTGGTCCGGAGCTACGCGGTCTCCACTTCCCGCAAGCCGCCCTCGAACATTAAGGACTCGCTGGGCACGCCGCGCGGCCTCCACGAGATTGCCGAGCGCATCGGCGGGGGCCAGCCGCCGGGAGTGGTGTTCAAGTCCCGCGTGCCCACCGGCAAGCACTACTCCGAGTTTCCCGACGCCGACACGAACACAAATTTCATCACCACGCGCATCCTCTGGCTGCGCGGCCTCGAGCCGGAAGTGAATCTCGGCGGCAACGTGGATACCCACGGCCGCTACGTTTACATCCATGGCACCAACCACGAGGATCGCATCGGGGAGCGGATAAGTGCCGGCTGCGTGCTGATGCGCAACGCCGAGATCATCGAGCTCTTCGAGCAGGTGCGCCCAGGGGACCAGGTTTGGATCGCGGACTAGGCGTTGCGGCCGAAGAGCAGGCGCAGCGAGTTGAGGCAGACCACTAGCGTGCTGCCCTCATGGGCCGCAACACCGACCGCGAGCGGCACCGCGCCAAACGCCGTCGCGATCACCATCACGATCACCACGCCGAGTGAAATGCTCAGATTTTGCCGAATGATTGCCCGCGCCCGCCGGCTGAGCCGTTCGGCCGACAGAAAGTTTTCAATGCGGTCGTGCATCAGGATAACCTCGGCCTGCTCGAGCGCCGCATCACTGCCGCGTGCACCCATGGCTACGCCGACATCCGCGGCGGCGAGACACGGCGCATCATTCACGCCGTCACCGACCATGGCTACCTTGCGCCCGCCGCCACTCTGCCGGAGTTCCATGATGGCCTCGACCTTTTGTTCGGGCGAAAGATTGGCGCGCACTTCGCCGAGCCCCAGTTCCCGCGCCACCGCCTCGGCGGCCTGCCGCCGGTCGCCGGTGAGCATGACCGTGTGGATGCCAAGTCGCTTCAACTCGGCGAGCACCGCCCGCGACTCCGCGCGGATCTGGTCGCGCAGTAACACACGGCCCAGCACATCCTTGCCCACCACCCAGATTTCCGAGAGATCGGCGGAGGCGGGCGGAAGTTTCTCAGCCCATTGCGCCAGCGGACCCGTCTCGAGCAGTTCACGCCGGCCGAGCAGGGTTTGCGCACCGCCCAAGCGGCCCCGCACCCCTGCGCCGACGAGGTTCTGAAAATCGGCAATCTCCAGCATGCGCACGCCCCGGGCCTTTGCATCGCGGACAATCGCGCGCGCCAGCGGATGCTCGGACTCGGCCTCCAGCGCGTACGCCAGCTCCATCACCTCCTGCTCCCGGCCGGGCGGGAAACTCTCGTAACCCACCACGGTGAGCTCGCCCGTCGTGAGCGTGCCGGTCTTGTCGAGGGCGACGACGTTGATCTCCGCCAGCTTCTCAATCGCCGCGCCGCCGCGGAATAGGATGCCGTGGCGCGCGCCCCACGCGATCGCAGCGAGGATGGCGGACGGGATCGACAGCACGAGCGCACACGGGCTCGCGACGACCATGAGCGTCATCGCGCGGTAAAAGGCCGAGCGGGTGTCGGGCGTGTTGGTGAACGGCGGCAGGTGGAACCCCAGCCACCAGACCAGGAACATCACGAAAGATCCGCCGATTACGGCATAGGTGTAGCCCGTGCCGAATTTGTCCGTGAACCGCTCACTCGGGGCCTTGAGTTTCTGGGCGGTCTGAATGAGTCGGATGATTTTCTGCAGCGTGCTTTCGGCCGGCAGTCGCACGACGTCGAAGTCCAGCGCGCCCCAGAGATTGAGGGTGCCGCTGAATACCTTGTCACCCGTGGCCTTTTCCACGGGCGTGGCCTCGCCGGTGAGCGTGGATTCGTCACTCGCGCTCCGGCCTGTCACGACGGTGCCATCGGCGGCGAATGCCTCGCCTGGCTTGACCCGCACACGCTGGCCCACCTGCAGTTCCCCGACGGACAGTTCCCGCACGACACCGTCCGGCTCGACCACCGTGGCACGCTTGGGTGAAGTCTTGAGCAGGGCACTGACCTCGCGTTGCGTCCGGTCGAGGGCGTATTCCTCCATCGCGCCCGACGCCGAGAAGAGAAACAGGAGAAGCACCGCCTCACCCCAGGCGCCGATGAAGACCGCCCCGACGGCGACTGCGAGCATGAGGAAATGGATGTCTATCCGCCCCTCCCTCAGGTTCTCGCGCGTGTCCACCACCGCATCCCATGCACCGGCCACCAGTGCGATGCCGAACAGCACCCGCGCCAGCCAGGGCAGTCCCGGGACGAAATACGGCGTCAGTGCGCCCGCGATTCCCAGCAACCCGCAGACGGCGGCGAGCACGGCGAGTGTTCGCCATTCCTGGTCCTCCGGGGTCGGCTCGGCCTTGATCTCCGGCCATTCCATCTCGCGCCAGAGCCAGAGTTTTTCCGCAGTCTCGGACGCTTCTCGTCCAATGACGGTGGCGGTGCCCTCCCGGCGCAGCAGGTAGCCGGCGGGCGCGGGATTGGTCAGTTTTTCGGCGTGTTTCGCCTCCACCGAGGCGATGGTCGCCGCGAGCTTGGCCTCGAGCGCCGTAAGATCCACCGGACCGACCGTGGCGACCGAGACCTTTTGCGTGGTCGGGTCCACCCGGACGGCGCTAATTTCGGGTTGGACCCGCAGAAACTGCACCAGTTCACCCACCCAGTTCGCGTCGGGATCATTTGAGTGCATCCCGCCAATCCTAGACGGGAGAAGACTCGCCCGCAAATTCATTTGCACCGCCGGGGCCTCAATTCATTGGTTGGCGGATTCAGTCTCATGATTGGCCTGCACGACGACACCGACTCCTCTCCCCCGCCGCCGAGTCGCGCGCCCGAGTTTGCCGCCAAGATCTTCGCCGAGGGCGGGTGGCTGCACGAGGGACTGCAGCTGGAGCATCGCCCCCAGCAGGAACAGATGGCGCGCACCGTCGCCGCCGCGATGAAGGCCGACGAACCCCTGTTGTTTGAGGCCGGCACCGGCGTCGGCAAATCCCTCGCCTACCTTCTGCCCGGCATCATCCACGCCATGGACCAGTCCCGGCAGCTGATCGTTTCGACCCACACGATTTCGCTGCAGGAACAGCTCGAGTCGAAGGATCTGCCCCTCTGCCGCCGCGTGTTTCGCTCTACGCCGGAACTCCAGCCCTACGCCGATTTCAAGAGCGCGGTGCTGGTGGGAAAATCCAACTACCTCTGCACCACCCGGCTGGCGGCGGCATTGCGGGACAAGCAGGAGTTGTTCGCCTCCCCCGAGCACAGTGAACTCCAGCGCATTGCCGCCTGGGCCGAGACTTCCCGCGACGGGCTGCGCCACGAACTCTCCCCCGCGCCGGCCCCGGAAGTCTGGGAATGGGTTTGCGCCGACTCCTCCGCGTGCTCGCGCAAGCACTGCGACGGGGAGCGTTGCTTTTACCAGCGCGTCCGGGCGCGGCTGCGCTTGGCTCAGGTCATCATCGTCAACCACTCGCTCCTGTTTGCGCACCTCAATGCCGGTGGGGCCGCCGAGAAGGACGGCTCCCGCGGGGTGTTGTTTCCCGATGACTTTGTCGTCCTCGACGAGGGACACACGGTGCCGGAGGTGGCGACCGAGCATTTCGGCCTGCGCCTCAGCAGCTACGGCACCGACCGGATGCTCAAGTATCTCTACAATCCCAAGACCCGCCGGGGCCTGCTCGCCAAGCATGGCGGTGCGTTCGAGCAGCAGCTCGTGACGGATGCCCTGGAGGCGGCCGAGCAATTCTTCGGCTTCCTGCGGGACAAGCTCCTCGACAAACAGCCCGTGGTGCGTGTGCGCGACGCGCTCGATTGCGACCCGTGGCTCGACGCCCCGCTGCTCGCCTTGATCAAGGCCGTCGGGGCCCGGGCGGACCAACTCGACGAGGGCCAGGAACGTGACGAACTGCTCGACCAGCGCGGCCGCCTCAAGACCTACCAGACCAGTCTGCGCCAGTGGCTTTCCGTCGCGGACGATAAATTTGTCTTCTGGCTGGAGCGCTCGGGCCGGCGGCAGAATATTGTCACCCTTCGCACCGCGCCGATCGACGTCGCGCCGTACCTGCGTGCGGAGCTGCTCGAGCGCCACACCTCGGTCGTGTTCACCAGCGCCACGCTCGCGATGGGCGGCCAGATCCTGCCATTTCAGCACCGCATTGGCGCCACCGACGCGCGGGCCGTCGTCGTCCAATCGCCGTTCGATTTTGACCGCCACATGCGCGTGTACGTGGCGGCCGACGTGCCCTTGCCTTCTCCGCAGGGCGCGCGGCTCGCGATTGAGTCCCTCATTGACTACATCCGTTTCTGCGTTCTGCGGGCGTCCGGCGGCACCCTGGTGCTGTTCACCAGCTACCACGACATGCGCCAGGTCGCGGACGCGCTGGCCGCGGAGTTTGCCCGCGAGTCCCGGCCATTTTTCATGCAGGGCGAGGAATTTTCCCGCACCGAACTGACCCGGAAGCTGCAGGCGGCCGGCAACGGCATCCTGTTCGGCACGGACAGCTTTTGGGCCGGCGTGGACGTCCCCGGGCCGTCGCTTTCCCAGGTCATCATCACGCGTCTGCCCTTCGACCTGCCCACGCACCCGGTCACCGAGGCGCGGAGCGAGTGGATTCGCGACCATGGCGGCAATCCGTTCAACGAACTCACGCTGCCCGATGCCCTGATCAAGTTCCGCCAGGGCGCAGGGCGGCTCATCCGCACGGCCACAGATCGCGGGGTCATTACCATCCTCGATTCACGCATTCTGGCCAAATCCTACGGCTCACTCTTTCTCGAAAGTCTACCCCAGATCCAGTTTACCAAGTTGACTCGGGAGAACCGCAGCGAACAATTTCACCCTTTCGCTTAATCCTCCGCCCGGCCAACCCCAAGTTATCTTCATGCCTTCGATTCGCGCTGCTGCGCTCACTGATATCGGTCGGGTCCGCCAAAGAAATGAGGACCGCTATATCCTCGATCTGCCCTCCATGATCTTTGGCGTGGCGGACGGCGTAGGCGGGCTGCCCGGCGGGGCGGATGCGGCCCAATGTTCGGTAGACGAGGTCGTCGCCGCCATCGCCAACAAGCCGGCGGACGAGAAAATCGATCTCGTTTCCATTGTGCACCAGATCAATCTCAGTGTGCACAATCTGGGCATCAAGCTCAGCCCGAGCATGGGCATCGGCTCGACCCTGACTTTCGGTTACATCAAGGGAAACACCCTGCATATGGCCCACGTGGGCGATTCGCGCTGCTACGGGCTGCGCGGCGATCGCCTCCAGTTGCTGACGGAGGACCATTCCGTGGAGAACGAGGCCCGCATGCGCCGCGCGCGGGGCGAAACCGTCTATTATCACGAGGCCAATCGCAATGCGCTCACCCGCTGCATCGGCCAGCCGACTCCGCCGCTGGTCGATGTGATCGACCGGCCGCTCGAGAAGGGCGACCGCTATCTCTTCTGCACGGATGGGGTCACGCGCTTGGTGCGCGACTCGGAGCTGGCCGAGATCGTTGAGCGTGACGCGACCCCGGAGGAGCTGTTGCATGAGATCATCTCCCTCGCCGTCCGCCGCGGCGGTCCGGACAACGCCACGGGCGTGATCATCTTCGTCGACGATGTAACGTGACGCATGGCGTCACGCGCTGAACAGTTCCAAGTCCTCGTTGCCCAGCAGCCGCAGAATGCGCTGTTCCGTTTCAGCTTGGCCCAGGCGCTGCTCAATGAGGAACACGCGGCCAAGTCCGTACCTCATTTCGAATTTTGCGTGGCGAGTAAGGCGGACTGGATGATGCCACGCATTCTGCTCGGCAAAGTCCTGCTCCAACTGGGCCGGCCGGAGGAGGCCAAGCCCCTGCTCAGTGCCGCCCTGCTACTGGCAATCGAACAGCAGCACGAGGAACCCGAACGGGAACTGAGGGCGCTATTGGCGGATTCCTAAAAGTGCGACCGCCCGGCCGCGTGGGCTGAGCAATTCGGAGGTGAGCCAGCATCGATCGGGCGAACCACCGCCACCGCAGCCATTGAAATGACGGAATCCTAGGCGGGATTACGCTTGATGAGGTTGCGTCATCTCAGTTTCTCCGACGTATCTCAGCCTCAGTATTTTACCGGATGGCGCATTACGTAAGTGCATGTGTGGCACTGATGGACACGAGCTTTCCGGCAGTTCGTAAAGGAAATGTAAGTTATCGCCGAAGGCCAGCATTTCACTGACACCCTATAAATTTTGGGCTGAAGTTCGGCTCATAGTATTAAGGCCCGCAACACAGTACTCCCATGCACATCCCAACACTCGCCGACTCCAGTGTGCCGATGCTTTTCTGGCACATGCTCGCCATTTTTTCGGCCTTGGTTCCGATCGTATTGATCGAGGCCTATTCCGCCAAAAAGCTGCTGGGCCTCACGATCGGCCAGGCGATCGGACCGATCTCGGCTTCCAATTTCACCTCCATGCTCATCGGTTTCCCGGTGCTGTGGCTCTTCTGGCTCTCCGCCCAGCAGCTGGTTGGGGGCAATGATGTGCACAGTCTCTCGACCTGGTGGAAGAAACTCTACGCCGTCACAGTCCAGGCACCCTGGCTGCTCCACAGCGGACGTGACCTCTACTGGATGGTGCCCACCGCGGCGATCGTCATGCTTGTGCCCGCCTTTTTCCTATCCGTGTGGGTGGAGCGGCTGGTGCTCTCTTGGTTCTGGCAGAACGAGGACAAGCAGCGCCTGAGGACATTCTCATTCAAGGCCCACATTCCCTCCTACGCGACGCTGGTCTTCTTCTGGTGCGTCTTTGGCGCCTATTCGATGTCCAGCGGCGGCTGAGCACCCTGCCCGCGCCCAAACAACGGCGCGTTCCCCTTGGCCAGCACAGCGCAAGCAAGCTGGCCATTTTGCTGTCCAGCCCTGGAGACGATTGAATCCGCGGCACCTGCCCGCCGGCGCTGCCGTGGCCGCCCGGCAAGGCCACGCGGCCGCCCGGGGGAAAATTGGTGCCAGAGGCCGGGATTGAACCGGCGACCAAAGGCTTATGAGTCCTCTGCTCTACCACTGAGCTACTCTGGCGAAAACACCTCGTTCACGAGGGAATCAAGCGGCGGGTATTACGCTTTGGACGAGCCGAGTGACAAGCAATTTCGCCGAACACGCGGAGCTCAATTGCGCCCGGACTGCGCCGGTCTGGTAGCCTGCATCCGCGGCGCTAATACCCGGCTAGCCGGGAAAAAGCCGGCTGCTCTCCCCTTGACAGTCTATGAGTCGACTTGCTCGATGATCAAAATTATTTTCGCCGCAACCATGACGCACAACCGCTTTCGCGCCCACTTTCTCGCTGGCGTCATCCTTGTCCTTGGATCCGGGTGCTCGAACCTGTCCAGTTCCTCATCCGACGACAACTACCAGCCTCCGGCGCCGGGCCGCGCGGCGGCGTATCTCAAGGGGTCAAACTTCAGTGAAGGTGGGCTCTTCGGCACCGATCACCGGGTGTTTGCCTTCATGGTCGATATGCAGTGGGTCCGGGATGCTGCTGACCAATGGGATCATCCCCTGGCGCTCGCCCCGGGGCATCACACCATCGGCGTGGAATACTCCTATTCGAACTTCATCGCCCGGGCGGATGTGTCGCTGGAAGCCAAGCCCGGGGTCACCTACCAGATCATGCTGGGGGACGGCCATGAGGACGGTCCGGATGCACGCCTTTTCTGCGAGTTCTGGATCGTGGACAAGTCGACGGGGAAAGCGGTCACCCAAGTCTACCACCGGCAGGTCACGGGCGGTAAAAAGGGCACGATTTTCAACGTCAACAAATAGCACCCCGCCCCAGGGCTGGTCTTCAGCCGGCGGACACCGGGTGCGTTTCAGGCGCGGCCACCATCACGCCCAGTTCAATGCAGACCACGGTCAGTGGTTGCTCGCCGCAATTCTCCACTGTCACTTCATTCCAACCCTCCCGCACGAGGGTAACCGGAAATTGGTAATCTTGGCCAACATGCTCCTTTACATGGTGCGTGAGTGAGCCGCAGGGAAACAGCAGCCGGTCGTTCTTCGTGTTTTCCGCCGTCGGCCAGCTCCCATTGAATGACACTGGTACCGGACCCGTCGCAGCGTCCCGGTTGAGGACAATCTGGATCACCAGCCGCAGTCCCCGGTCGCCTGGCTCGGCGCACATGGGCAACCGGAATGACTGCCGCCAGTTCTTCTGCAAGATCACGGGAATTTGGGGCGGCGCCTCGAAGGGCGGCTGGGACAGACCGGTGAACCCCCGGTCGCCAAATGTGTAGTGCTTCTCGCGACCGCGGAGAATTTCCAGGCGATGGATATCGCGCAAGAGGACATAGTTCGACGCGATTCCCGGCACTTGGGCCTGATCGCCCACGTAGAAATTGAACCACTCGATGCCATCCGCGCCCAGGGCCAGTTTGCCCGCCGCGTTGGCGTGCAACATTTCAGGGCTGGAGGAAATGTATCGGATTTCCTTGGTAAGGTTGTACTGGGGCGACCAGGTGGGGATCGCATTCGCCCCTTCCTCGATGACCCCGTAAATCGCCGGGCGGTCGCCGACTTGCCGGCGGAGATCGTCGTGCGGCAAGTCCCAGGCCGTGCGCCAAAATCCGGAGGGACAGAGAAAATCCAGCGTCCCTTCCTGGCAGAGCGTCACGATATCGAGACCAATGCTTTTGAGGGTTTCGAGACGACCCGGGATGCGCATGCCCAGGAAATACGGCCGGCCGTTTTTCGCCGCTCGCCGCTGCGTGAGGGCGCGCACCTCGCGGAACCAGTCCGTCATCATCGCCAGGGTCGACGCCGAAACCGTCGGTTCGCAGCAGAGCGGCTGGCGCCACCAGTCGAGCTCGAGGCCATCGAAGTCATAGTCCTCCACCACCTCGCGGATTTGTGCGAACATGTGATCGCGCACCTCCTTCAGCTCGTAGTTGAGGCCTTCCCGATAGGTCAGGTCACCGGCCATGCCCGGGTACGTGCTGTGGTGCAGCCGCATTTCCTTCCGCTTCAACAACGGCAGGTTCAAGAAGCTGCCTTGGAAATTCCGGTGCCCGTGCAGGTCGTTCATGCGGATGCTGACCCAGGGGGCCACCCCCTGCTGCCGGCAGGCCTTGGACGTTTCCGCCAGCCAGTCCACGCCCGACTCCACCAAGTCGAGATAGTGGTTATAAAAGACCACCTGCTTGTCCATGAACACCTCCACCTCGTCGGGCTTGGTGATGCCGACGCAGATGGCGTGCGCCCGGAAGAATTCACGGTCACCCCGCTTGTACCCGTCGAGAATCGTCGGGATTACCTTGCTGGGATACCACGCCTTCGAGGCGTTGGCGTTGATCAGGAAAGTGTCGATGCCGTTGGCCGCCAGCATCGTCACGTAGCGGTGGATCACCCGGGCGGAATAAGGGCCGCCTTCCGGCTGCCAAATCTCGGGGTTATAGAAATAGGTGCAGGTATCGCCGTTGAAGAGATTGCGATGACGGGTCGTGAGGTCGCTCCTTGGTGCCGACGAGGTCGGGGCGGCGTGACTGGAAGAATCGGGCAAGGGCGCACCTTCCAAAAAACGCGGCAGGACGGTGGCGGCAGTCGCACCGAGCGCGGTGGTGCGGATAAAATCACGGCGGGTATTCATAGGGGGATAGCTGCGACGAGCCATCGGCCAGCCGGCATTGGGGGCGCGAGCAACCGGCTGACAGCGCTGACTCAGGGGTAAGCTTTCGGTTTGGGTGCAGTCCCGCGGAGCCGCGAGCTTTTTCCCGGTGGAGGGATGCACCCCATTCCCCGGCCCCGCCCGCTCGGCTCAACCCACAGCTGGCGACTCCGCCGCTGGCTGCAGCAGCTCGGCGGTCTTGCGTAGCAGTTCCTGCGCCTTGAACGGCTTGCGCAGGTACGCTCCCGCAAATTCACCGGCGAGTGAACCGGGCAGGGTTTCCCCCGGTGCAGGCATCCCGCTGACGACCAGCACCCGGACATTGGGGCTCATGCGCTTGAGCACGCGGGTCAGCATCACCCCGTCGAGATTGGGCATGTTCAGATCGGAGATCACGAGGCGGATCTGAGTAACGTGCTTGGCAAAAAAAGCCGTGGCTTCGGCGCCATCAGCGGCCACGAGGACGCGGTAGCCATGCCGGGTGAGCATGTTGCTGATCATGTCGCGGGTCGGGGCTTCATCATCCACGACCAAGATCAGTTCGCCGTTGCCGCGGCGCGCCGTGGAGGAAGAAATGCCGTACGGCGCGCCCTTGGCATCAACTGCCGGCAGGTAAATCCGGAAGGAGGACCCCCGGCCCTGTGTCGTTTCCAAGTGGATGAAGCCGTCGTGATTCTTGATGACGCCGCGTACGGTGGACAGTCCCAGGCCGGTGCCCTTGCCGGTGCGCTTGGTGGTGACGAAAGGCTCCCACATCCGGGCCAGCACCTCCGGGGAAATACCGGTGCCCGTGTCTTCGACCTGGAGCATCACAAACGATCCCGCCCGGCCGCCTTCGATCGCAGCCCCCTCGGCTGACCCAAGGAAGCAATTTTCCGCCCGGAGGAAGAGCTTGCCTCCTGCGCCCATGGCATCGCGGGCGTTGACGCACAGATTCAGCAGGACCTGGTGCAACTGCGAAGGATTGGCCTTGATCGGCCACAAATCGGCCGGGATCTCCTCCTCCACCTTGATGTTTTTCGGAAAGGATTCCGCCATGAACAGGCTGATATCGCGCAGGAGGTGCCGCAGTTGCACCAACTGGGACTCACCGCCTGCCCCCTGGGAGAAGGCCAAGATCTGCCTGATCAGGGCGCAGCTGCGCTCCGTACTGCGCTCCAGGATATCCAGCATCCGCACGGCACCGGGATCCGTCACCGTTTCCCGCAGGAGCGGTACAGCCATGAGCATGGGCGCGAGCATGTTGCTGAGGTCGTGGGCGATGCCCGCGGCCAGCAAACCGATGTTCTCCAGCCGCTGCACGCGGACCAATTGCTCCTCCAGGCGCTTCTGCTCGGTGATGTCGCTGGTGATGCTCAGGTGGGCCTTGGCCCGGCCGCTCTCATCGCGAATGAGGGTGCGGCGGATCTCGACCACGCGGGGTTTTCCCAGGCGGTCATTCAGGTGCATCGTGCCATGCCACTCACCCTGGGCCCGGGTGATGTCGCGGGCGCTCCGGAGCCGGGCGGTGACAGCCTCCTCGGCAAACAGCTCATCGGCGAACTTCCCCTGCGCCTCATGACTCTGCCACCCGTAAATGCGTTCCGCGCCGGCACTCCAGTAGATGATGCGACCCTGCAGGTCGGTGATGATAATGGCTTCCCGCGCCTGATCGAGCATCTCCGCCTGTTCCCGAATGCGCCGTTCCGCCTGTTTCTGCGTGGTGAGGTCCGTGCAAATCGCCAGCCGGGCCTGGGCCCGGCCGCGGTCGTCACTGATCAGCGAAATGCGGATTTCTACCAGGCGGAACTGGCCGCTCTTGGTGCAGATCTCGAGTTCGCCGGACCACTCACCCTGCTGGCTGGTGACCGTCAACCCATGCGCGATGCGCGCCGCAACCTCGGGTCCAAAAAGTCGCTCGGTCGTCTGGTTCACCACCTCGAAGGCGCTCCAGCCCGAAAGCAGCTCGGCCCCGTGATTCCAAAAGGTGATCTGGTCATCGAGATTGATGACAATGATGGCATCGCGGGCCTTGTTGAGAAATCCGGTCAGTTCCCGGCTGTACCGTTCCGCCTGCTGGCGCTTGTCGCGCTCCTCGTTCTCTTTCAATCCCCGATGAATGACCACAATCAGCCGCTGTAACTGATCCTTGAGCACGTAGTCCCGGGCGCCCGCCCGGATCGCCTCAATCGCCCGATCCTCTCCCACCGTTCCGGAGAGCAGGATAAAAGGAGTTTCGGGCACCCGCTGCTGCGCGATCGCCAGAGCCTCAAACCCGTTGAATCCTTCGAGGGTATAGTCGGCCAGGATCAGGTCAAAGGCCCGGAGCTGGAGTTCCCCGGTGAAGGCGAACCGGGTGGAAACCAGCGTGATTTGGCAGGACGGCCACTCCGCCATGATGAGCTTGCGCACGAGAGCCGCGTCGAGCTCGTTGTCCTCCAAGTGTAAAATCCGGATATCCTGGGTGCTCCGCTTAGGCTGGCCGAGAGTGGGCCACGGCAGCGGGGAGTTTGAATCAACCGGAAATTTTCTGGCCGTACTGTTCATCACCAGAAATAAATAATCGTCGCCAGCGCGGATAAATTCATCCGAGGGCGGGTTCAGCGCGAAGCGCCAGACCGTGGCATAGTTGACCGTCCTCCGCCTCACCCACCACCTCGTGCCGAAAATCACGCGCGCACACCTTCCGCAAAACCTCGCGGAACATCAGGTGGTCCTCGACGATCACAATCCTCATTTGTGCCGAGTGTGAACCAGTCTCCGCATTCCTGCAAGAGGCGGGATTTACCCAGTGCGTATATTCAGCGGCTTTGGGGTCGGGCGACCGGTGCCTCGGCCAGAAACCTGGATTGAACCTCGAGTGACCCGGGGCGGTATGGCGGCAAAAGGAGGAGGAAGGCGCTACCGGAATGCTCGATGGACAGTGTCTCGGCGTAAGCCTGATAAGTCCGGTTGTGGTATGGTGTCCGCAGGTGGATGACCGCCGTATTGCCCACCTGGACAATTTCGTCGGCTCCGCCCTGCAGAGTGACAGACCTCAGATTGATCGTGCCGGAGAGTTCCAGGCCGCTGAGATTAAGGATTCGGATCGTCCCAGTATCGTGTCGCTGGGCGCTGTCATCCAGTATCAGCACCCGATACTGAATCGGACCGGTCCGCGCCGCGTTGTCGTGCGCCAGGATCAGCAGCACCCTCCGTATTCGTGGCGGGACAGTGAATTCCGCCCTTATCGCAGCCGTGTCGACGTCAAGGAACTGCACTCTCGACGGACCCTCATACAAATACAGCGGTGAACGGGCCGTCGGATAAAACTCCAAGCGCTCAGGCGCCGTGCCCGGTTTGGCCACATAGCAGAGGCGGCCCACCGGCTCGGCGGCAAATACCGAGAAGAGTAATTGCCGGGCAGCGGGTGGTTCAACCTGCGCGGGCATAATTACCCAGGTCACAAACCAGAGCAGCAGCCCCGTGCTCAGATTTCGGCGGGAGAGAGCCATCGGAAGTGAACCACCCTGAAGCGGCGGCCGTAGGTTTGGTTGAAAAGATTGAGTGCATCTGGCGCGGTCTCGGCAGGCTGGAACGGGTCGAAGTATTCAGGCTGACGCTGCATCATCGCTTCGCACCACGCGCGACCGTCCACCGCCCTGGTGACCGGGTTGACCGCGTCGCCGTACGCCCTGATCCGGAAGGTGTCGGAGCGCGGAAATAATACCGGGGCGAGCAGGCTGAGCAGGTCACCCTGCGTGAGCCACTGAGAGCTGAATTCCGCCACCAGCGAGGGATCATTGAGATGTTTCCCATCCCCGGTTTCGGCGTCGGCCAGCGCTTTTTCCAGCAGACTCATCCCGCCAAATAGCACCGAGGCATCGAGGAATTCCTCCAGCGACCGATATGGGCCGGACGAGGCGAATTTTATCCGGAGCAATGAAACCACTGCCCGCGCCAGAACCAAGGTCTGCTCGGGTGTCAGTGCGCGAACTCCGCGTCGAAAAAGATGGGTGTTGGCCAGCGATGCAACATTCGGCGCGGCCGGAGGCACCGTCGTGCTCGCGGCATAGCCCGCATCCGCCTGGTAGGTTTCTTGAGCCGAACTGGAAAATCGAAAAAACACTGACTCCCCCAAGGCCACCGAATGCAGCGGGGCATCCGCCGAAGTACCGGAGGCGGCTAAGGCCGCGAGGTACGTGAAATTCTGGCCGACAATCTGCCGCCCTCCCCGGAGAACGGCCTGCCAGGCGAGCGGATTGACCGAGTTAAGGTTAAAGGCGCCTCCCTGCAGCAGGTACTTGGACGTATATCCGCCGAGGGCCAAATCCATAAGCTCAGACGCCGTCAGGGCTGCACCGCCCGGATTCCGCCCGACGATCCGCAAGAGTGCATTGGGTAAAGGTTCACCGGCGGCCAGATTCGGCGTGCCCACGCCCGGGGCCAGGCCGGAGAAGAAATATTGGTCGAACAACCGGTTCCAGCGGCCAGCCTGCCCCCACGAATTCCCAATCGCGAAGGGCTGCATTCCGGTCGTGTGAAGTTGCTGGAGACCGCCAATCGAGAGCAAGGGCCCGCGCGGCAGCTCAAACAGCGGAGCATCCTCGTTGTAGGATTGCCCGGTGGCTGACCCCGTACTCGCCGGCAAGGCACGGTCCAGCAACCGGTCGGGAAACGAGATTGCCGTATAATTCGGATACAACTCCGGCCGCGGTCCGTTGGCCCCCGGCAGAAATGATCCCGCTGGCAGCACCGCCTCGCGCGGATCCTGACCGGGCGTCTTCAGCCAGTCAGCGGGTGAGGCCGGGAGGTCGATGCTTTCGGCGAGATGAAACACCCAGCTGAACTGGTAGGTGGCGGCACTCGCGACTGTCGGCGTTGTGACGAAACTTGCATAAGTAGGACTGAGATAGGTGCGGAGCAGTTCACGTCCACCACCAGCTAGGTTTCGATAGAGTCGCAGCGTCAGCTGACTCTGCGCACCTTGGAGATGCGCCAGCGCAGAGCTGGAGATGGTCGCAAACGGGACGGCACGCTGCACGCCCTGCCCGGCCGCCGTGCTGAGGTTGCGTGTATAAAAGACACTCGCGAATCCGGACGCGGGCGGTGCGGCGGCCTTGTTCAGGTTTTCCAATGCACACCAGGTGTAGACCCGGCCCGGCAGCCAGGACTGCTGATCCGACCGGCCTCCTGGTATCCAGGGCAGACTAATGCGCAGCGGCGCGCCATAGAGGGAGTCCAGCGCGAGGGTCGCCACCGTGCCACCAAGCGTATCATTCACCACGTCCGTCGCCGGGAGACCGGTCACCTCGAGCGACAAATCCTCGGGCACGAGTGCGCTCGTGTAGGGATTCCATAATGAAACCATCCACCGGCCCCGTACCTCGAGTGGTCGCATGGGTCCGCCAACCGACGGGTCGGTGCGGACGTTGAATGTGATCAGAAAATATGAAAGCACAGGCGTTGCACCGTGGGTGATACCCGCCGCGGTCAGCGGCGCGGTCATGCGATAACGGCGCCGCAATGACTCTCGGGGAGCCAAGGCCGGATAGTCCGGCGAAATTGCCGGGGTTCCCGGTGACGCAGTATCCTCCATGTAAACGCCATAATCCGCCCACGACGCAAATGCGGGACCCAGAAGCCCGGGCTGGCGGGACAAATCCCGCCGCAAACCTCCCGGTTGAGTCTGCGCAAGAACCGCACAATTACCCGCCGACCAGTCATGAAAATATTGGCGTGGCAAATCCGACCCCAGCGGGGTCAGTCCATCCGGCCGGCGCAGGAATGCCATTTGCGTGTCCGCGATGAGCTTCGCGACCCGTGGGGCATTGGTGGTATCACGTGGCTCGAAAATCGCCGCGCCGGTCGCATCCACCGGCGCGGCCCCGAGTGTCATCTGCTGGTGCAGACGCTGCCGAGATTCAGCGGAATCGAAGGGTGCGTAGGAGAGCTCATCCGTACGATCCGCGAGCGTTACATCCGCCTTCACCCCTTCATCGCCCACCCACCAGGCATAATGTCCCACGACCGCTGCGCCGGATTGCCCCCGAAGTCCATATGCCAGGATGGGTTGGAGCGGGGCCGTGACATCACCGGCCGTGCCCGCGCTCGAAGCCCCGACCAGTTCGATGCCGCTGGACGTCACGGACGGGGTGATGGCGAGGGCATTCACCCCTTCGTTGCCACTGACCAACCAAGTCAGCGGTGTCGGGTCGGGCTGCGTGGCATCCCACACGCCGGTGTAGTGGCTTGCGCCACGACCCCCGCCAAAAGTTTCCGCTGTCGCCGTGACGCGACTATCGGGCCCGGCAAATTTCTGGACCCGGCCGATCGCCAGGTTCAGTGCGAGCAAGGCGTTGTGACGCGCCTGGGCTTGGCTCCGAGCGTTTTCCGCCATCGTTACCTCGACCTTGGTCCAAGCCCCAAGCGCAAGCAGGATGAGCATGAGCAGCGCCAGTAATCCGAGTGTGATCACCAGTGCGAATCCACGTCTATGGTTTCCGGCGTGCGGACTCTCTGCCGGATGAGCCAGCCCGGTGCTCATGGCGGCGCAACCTTCAGTTCGATCCGTCGCAGGAAAACCAGGGAATTTGCCTCTGCAATTCCCCACCAGTCGCCGGTGACTCGTCCGGATTCCAGCCCAGTGATCTGGCGGGCGCCTTCTTCGGTAAGGACGCGCAGAAATACATCCACCACGACGGGAAAGCTATGCCCGGGATCCACCGTCGCGGATGATTGGGCGCTGTATTCCAACTCGGCCGCTTGACGCGGAAATATCGACTGCAGCACCCGACCACCCGAGGAGCCATCCGGCAGGTAGCCATAAAAGCGCACGCCAAAATCGATCACGTTGGTCGCCAGTAAATGGCCGAGCACCGGCCGGGTTACGTTTCCCGCCGCGCCGGTGGCATCGGAACCCGTCGTGTATGCGCCTGAGGCTAGGTCGTAACCACTTTCAAATGACGCCGCCGGCGGGACCTCGGCGCGATAAAGGAGGTATTGGCACACCAGACTCGATGGTGTCGGCGCCCGGCGAACGATTTGATACGAAACCGCAACCGGCGCCCCAGGCGCAGGTGTGGCCAATTGAGCGGCTTGGGCGGTCGTGAAAAATCTCAGCCAGGTTCCCGCGACCCCAAAGCGTGAATCCACCAGACGTTCCGCGGCATGATTCAACGAGGCCGTCATGGGCTTGGTCCCATTCACCCAGACTCCGCTCGCACTCGCCTCGGCCTGCACGGTCGCCATGAGCCAGGCCTGGCCATCCGCCCGGTAAAGTGCGCCCTGCAAATCCTGCTCCAAACGGTCCAACACTTCGCGGGCCTTGCCATTGGTCGTAAGCAAGCCTTGGGTCCGATTCCATTGGGTAAAGGCACTGGCAATCACCCTCGCCGCTGTCGCCGAGATCAGCACGGTGAGCGCGATGGCCACGAGCAATTCGAGCAGCGTGAAACCGCGATGCCCGGTGCGCGCGAAACTATAAACGTGATGCCACTGCTCACTCATGGCGTGAGGGCTGAATGGAAGATCGCCGTCGACGCCAGCGACGGTTCAACCGCGGTGGCCAAGGAGGGATCCGGACCCGTCGGGACTTGGTACGGCCATTTCACCCTGAGATTCACGGCCAGATATCCCGCCTCTGCCACATAAGCCAAGGGAGCTGGCTGCTGGCGCACTTCGATCAGGAAGTAGCGCTCACTGGGCAAAATGCATGTGGCCGGCGAGTCTGCCTCACTTTCGAAGCTCACCCGCGTCCCATCCCGTGAAGCGACCAATCTCAGTGCATCAGGGCTTTCACTGGCGGGGATGATCGCGGCCAGCGCATCGAGCCTTGCCGGCTGGCCGATGGCCGCGGGCCGATCCCGCAGGCGACTAAGTTCGATCGTGACGGCGTCAACAAGCTGGGCTGCTCGTTCATATCCAGAAGCGTCATGAACTGACCGGCCTATCACGCCTTGCACCGCGACAACCGCCAGCACCGTGACCGCGAGCAAACCCACCGCCACAATCACCTCGACAAGGGTGAAGGCCGACTCCGTGAAGGTTAGTCCCGGACTAGAAATCGAATCCCGCTGCATCGCTGATCAGGATGGCCACCCCGTAGGAACTGAGGGCAACTCCACCCACCCGTTCCGGTTGATCAAAAATAACTCCGGCGGTCGTACGCCGCGCACTCGCGAGCACCAGTTTGTCACCCCCACCCCCGCCTGCTAGGCCGGGCGCGGTCAACGGTTTGACCATGCCCAGATATCTGCCGGCCGGATATTCCGGTGGCGGCGTGATACTCCCGTCAGGCACCACTTCGAGCGATGATAGACGGGTAGCGGGCCACACGCCGGCGGGTGCGTCACGACCGCCAAAAACAGCTCCGGACAGGTCCGCGGTCCCCGGGACAATATATATCCCCCGGGGCAGCAACGTCGCCTCACTCGCAATCCACCAGCGGCCGGAATTGGGCGCGGTTTCAACGACAATGGATATACTGCGCAAGAAGTGCTCATTCGCGGGATCGGCTACCACGACCAGCATGGCCCGATTCTGATTCAGCTCGGCCTGCCCCCGCGCGGCGGCCAGCAGGCTCGCAACCGTGCCTTGGGCCGATTGGAGCGCGACGGCCGGACTGCCCTCCTGCAGCGCGAGGCCACAAATGCCCACCAGGACCGTCATGGTGCTCATGACGGTCAGGAGTTCGATCAACGTGAACGCGGGCTGTGAACGTGCCGTGGTCATTTCCAGCTGAAAACCAGGTCGCTGGGAGTCCGCCCGTTGCCTGCGGAATAAAAGATCACGCCGGCGCGAATGCCCACGGCCAGATCCAGATCGCGACTGGCCGGAGTCCAATCCGAGACACCCTCCAGTCCGTGAACGCCGGTTACGACGCCATCAGCCGAGTCCACCACGCCGTCCCCGTTTTTATCGTAGAGCACCGCGATATCCGTGTTGCCAAATCCGTCGGCAAGATCCGTGTGGCCGTCGTTCAGCTCACCCTCGCCGATGTGATAAAAACGTAACCGCCTGAAATTGCCCGCGAGCTGGCGGTCAGTGGGTGGACCCGCTCCGGTTAGCGCCTGGCCGGTGAGGGCGCCGGTGAAAATTTCGGGGATAACTTTGCCGCCGTTTGCGCCATCAATCGCCGGGTAATAGCCGTATTCGTGCCGGAACAGGTCCATGGCGATCGTCCACTGGCTGAATTGTACTTTGGTCTTTGCCCGCCGGGCTGCATTCCGCGCCGACGTGGTGGTCGGGATCAAGATCCCCGCCAGCAGCGCGATCACCGCCATGACAGTCAGCAGCTCGATCAGGGTAAACCCGGATGATCCGGGCGACACTTCACTGCCCGGCGTAGATATTCGGAACCGTGAACGACTCCGACGAAACAGCTCCACCCCGGTCTCCGGAAGTAACGGGCACGACCTGGTCCCGGGTGGGCAATGCATCTGTGGATCGACGTGAGCCAAGGGAATAGAGCACGTAGCCGCGTTGCAGCGGTGCCGTCCCCACCTGGCGCGTAAAGAATACGTATTGGTAGGCGTTACCCCAGGGATCCACAAAGGCGTTGTCCGTCGCCGTTGGGCTATCCGGGGCGCGCAGACGGACCGGAACCGCCGCGAGCAGGTTGCGCTCGGGCAGTGAAATTCCGGTGGGCCCAAGCTTGCCCTCAAGGGCCTGATAAAGTTTTTCCGGGGAATCCGCCGTTTGTGGGTAATCGCCATAATGCCGGCGATACTGCTCCAGGGCCTGACTCAGCGCGGCCAGGTCGCTTCGAGCGTGGGACCTGGCAGCCTGCTGGCGCACTCCCTGAATGATGCCGAAGCCGATGAAAATCAGCGTCGCAATGATGGCGCTGACCACCAGCAGTTCGGCGAGCGAGAAACCGCCCGTGAGCCGATGCGAACGGGCGCCAGGGCAGACTGCCGGGGGGTGCAGCATGACGCCACCATGAGGCCCGAGCGGGCCCACCCCGGCAAACGGAAAGAAGCACGATAAGTACTTCCAACCGGTCCGTCCGCCAGTCCTTCGGGTTTATTCTTCCTGCTGCAGGGTCGCGACCACGTTGAAATCTTCGAGCGTGGACGTGTCACCTTTCACCGTCCCGCCCGCTGCAATTTCCTTCAGGATGCGCCGCATAATTTTTCCGCTGCGGGTTTTGGGGAGACCGGCGGCGAAGCGGATGTGGTCCGGCTTCGCCAGTGAACCGATTTCCTTGCCCACGTGGCTTCGCAGCTCCTCCTTGAGCGCATCGCTGGGCGCGTGGCCCGACTTGAGGGTGACGAACACCACGAGAGCCTGACCCTTGAGTTCATCGGGCCGGCCGACGGCGGCGGCCTCGGCGACCGCGGGGTGCGACGCAAGCGCACTCTCGATCTCAGCCGTGCCGATGCGATGCCCGGAGACGTTGAGTACATCATCGATGCGGCCCACGATCCAGAAGTAGCCATCCTTGTCCTGCCGGGCGCCGTCGCCCGTGAAATAATTGCCGGGAAATTCGCTCCAGTAGGCCTTGTGGTAGCGGTCGTCGTCGCCCCAAAGCGTACGCAACATGGACGGCCAGGGCTGGGTGATGATGAGCTTGCCGCCGGTGTTGCGGGGAACCTCCTGGCCCTTGTCGTCCACCACCTTGGCGGACACGCCGAAGAACGGCCACGTGCCGGACCCGGGCTTGAGTGGGGTGATGCCGGGCAGCGGCGCGATCATGATGGCGCCCGTTTCAGTCTGCCACCACGTGTCCACGATCGGACAGCGTTTCTTGCCGATCATGGTGTGGTACCACATCCACGCCTCGGGATTGATGGGCTCGCCGACCGAGCCCAGCAGCCGCAGTGAATCGAGCCGGTGGCGCAGGACATAGTTGTCACCCCAGCGCATGAACGCCCGGATGGCCGTCGGTGCGGTGTAGAGGATCGTGATGCCGTGGCGGTCGATCATCTGCCAGAAACGGTCCGGCTCGGGCTGGTTGGGCGCCCCCTCGTACAGAAACACGGTCGCCCCGTTGGCGAGCATCCCGTAGACAACATAACTGTGACCGGTGATCCAGCCGATGTCCGCCGAGCAGAAGTAGCGGTCGTTCTCCTTGAGATCGAAAACATACCGGGCACTGAGCTTGGTGCCGAGGAGGTAGCCGGCACTCGTGTGCAACACGCCCTTGGGTTTGCCGGTGGAGCCGCTGGTGTAGAGGATGAAGAGCGGATGTTCGGAATCAAAGGCCTTGGCGGAGTGCGTGTTCGGTGCGCCTTCCCAGGCTTCCCGCCACCACGTGTCACGTCCCTCGACCATCGTCACCGGATTGCCGCAACGCTTGACTACGATCACCGACTGCACCGTCGGCGTACCCACGATGGCCTTGTCCACGACGGCCTTGAGTTCGATGATCTTGCCGCGCCGCCAGCCGCCGTCCGCGGTGATGACCAGCTTGGCCTTGCAGTCGTTGATGCGGTCCTTGATCGCCTCGGCGCTGAAGCCGCCAAAAATCACCGTGTGCACGGCCCCCACACGAGCGCAGGCCAGCATCGCCATGACCGCCTCGGGGATCATCGGCAGATAAATCGCGACACGGTCCCCGGCCCCGATGCCCATGTTCTCAAAAATATGGGCCAGCCGGCAGACATGAAAGTGCAGCTGTTTATAAGTGATGGTCCGGACGTCGCCCGGCTCTCCCTCGAAAATCAGCGCCGCCTTGTTCTCCCGGTAGGTGCCGAGATGACGGTCCAGACAGTTCTCAGAAACATTCAACTTGCCACCCAAGAACCACTTAGCGTGCGGCACATTCCATTGGAGCACTTTTTTGAACGGCTTCCTCCAAACGAGCTCTTCCTTCGCCTGGCGGCCCCAGAATTTTTCTGGGGAGTTGACAGACTCCGCATACAGCTTCTTATAGGCGGCTTCACTCCCAAGATTGGCTTGGGCTTTGAACTCGGCCGATGGCCTGAACTTCCGGTGTTCCCGGGATACGGAGGTAATCGTCTGGTCTGTCACGTTGGTGGCGGATTTGGGGTTAGGGGCGCGAACTGCGGCTCTTATCCCGCCCAGAGTTTCAAGCGTCAAGCGCGGGCGTGCATTGTCTCACATTTCGTATGGAAAAGAAAACCGCGTCCGCTCCGGCGGACACTTCCGCGCCCACCCCGGTCGCGGCCCCCGTCAGCCCTGAAACTACCGCTCCCGCACCCGCGCCCGTGGAAACCATCCACGTCGAGGGCGTCCTCGACGTCGACCTCCAGCGCGGCGGTAACGGCCAGCTGCTCGACCTCGCCCGCGGCGGCAAGCGCCGGCCCACCGACCCGTTCGTGCCCAAGGAGCTCATCCGCCGTTTCAAGCTGCGCACCGGCTCCATGATCGGCGGCACGGCCTTCCCGCCCGACGGCCGTTTTCCCAATCCGAAGATGCGCTTCATCGAGACCGTCGATGGCGTCGCCCTCGAGGATCGTCGCGCGCGTTTCGATTTCCCCACCCTCACCACCATCTCGCCGAACCAGTTCCTGAAGATGGAGATGAAGGACGGCCGCATGACTACCCGCGCCGTCGACCTTTTCTGCCCGATCGGCAAGGGCACCCGCGGCCTGATCGTCGCGCCGCCGCGCACCGGCAAGACCACCCTGCTCCGCGACATGGCGCTCGGCGTCCTCGAGAACAACCCCGAGTGCCACGTCATGATCCTGCTCGTCGACGAGCGCCCCGAGGAGGTCACCGATTTCCGCCGCAGCGTTACCGCCGCCGAGATCTGGGCCTCGTCCAATGACGAGCAGATCGAGAACCACATCCGCATCGCCGATCTCGCCATCGAGCGGGCCAAGCGTCTGGTCGAGGTGGGCCGCGACGTCGTGCTTTTCGTTGACTCGATCACCCGCCTCTCTCGCGCCCACAACACGGCCCGCAACAGCGGCCGCACCGGCTCCGGCGGCCTCGATGTTCGCGCCCTAGAGAAGCCCCGCCAGCTCTTCGCCACCGCGCGCAAGACCGAGGAGGCGGGCTCGCTCACCATCATCGCCTCCGTGCTCGTCGAGACCGGCAGCCGCATGGACGACGTCATCTTCCAGGAATTCAAGGGCACCGGCAATATGGAGCTCGTGCTCGACCGCAAGAGCGCCGAGATGCGCCTCTGGCCCGCCATCAACATCGCCGCTTCCGGCACCCGCAAGGAGGAGCTGCTGATCGATGCGAAGACGCTCGAGGGCATCCACTTCTTCCGCCGCGCCCTGGTGCAGCAGAAAATCGAGGAGGCGACCGAGACCATGATCGCCCGCCTTTCCAAAACCAAGACCAACGCCGAGTTCCTGAAGCTCATCGCCCGCTAACTTCACTCTTGCCGCCCTCGCCCTGCGCGGGGCAAGGTTCCTTTCCCTCTCTCTCCTTCTCTCCGCCGCCGCCCTCTAACCACCACCGCATGCACAGTTTCTCCGAGCAATGTCTCGACATGGCCCGCTCAATGCTGGCCCACAATCTCGACTCGATCCAAGCTGACGGCACGCTTCTACCCGCGAATGGCGAGCAATCGCGTCCCGATGAACCCGGTCACGTCGCCTACGCCCTCGGAGAATTTTACCGCGCGACCGGTGAGACCACGCTCGGCAATTACGACCTGATCGACCTCGCCGCCCGCTGCATCACGGCGCAGATGTTCACCGAGCCGCCGGCGGAGAACGGTCTCGCGTACGCCTCGCTGGGCCTGCTCGCCTTCGGCCCCTCCAAGGAGCGCAACCCGGTCTGGGAACGCCTCGTCGAGGAAACCCGCGAGCGCATCGACAAGCAGCTGCTCCACCGCAGTGACTACGACAACCACTGGCAGGCGTTCAATGTCGCCCGCGCCGTCGCCCGCTTCAGCCTCGGTTTGTCCAAGAAGGACGAGACCTCCCGCCTGATCGAGCGGATGGTCGAACGCATCACCGCCACCAGCTCGGCCGGCTTCTTCGACGACGCCACCACGGGCTTCGGCGGCAATTTCAACCTCTACGGCGTGATGACCTTCGTGTTCATCCGCTCGGCTTTGCAACTCCACGCCAACAGCGGCGTGCGCGACCGCAAGCTCCCGACCCTCCGCACCTACGCCGAAAAATACATCAAGATGATGCCCGACCTGGTCCGCGCCGACGGGCTCGGCTGGGCCTTCGGCCGCGCCGCGGGCGCCTACGGCCAGATGCACTGCATCAGCCTTATCCTGCAGGGCCTGCGCGACGGGTGGATTGCGGACGACCAGAAGTCGAAATACTACGACATCCTCCGCCGGCTGTTCCTGTTCTTCTACGAGACCTACCTCGACCAGGAGCACGGTTTCCTCGACCTGCGCGACGACGAGCGCACCGCCTACTCGCACCACACCACGCGCATGGCGAATTTCGACGCCGCGCGCTACCTGTGCCAGTGGTCCCGCCTCGCCAAAACCGTGCACATGCCCCCTGGCACCCCGAAGATCGAGCCACCGCGCACCTCGGGCCGTTTTGTCATCTTCGACAAGAGCAACCGCAAGGAGCAGGGCTTGTTCCTCTACCGCGACG
The DNA here is from genome assembly GCA_903839035.1 of uncultured Opitutia bacterium. Lineage (GTDB taxonomy): Bacteria > Verrucomicrobiota > Verrucomicrobiia > Opitutales > Opitutaceae > Opi-474. The sequence goes on along the minus strand of CAIMAQ010000040.1, from coordinate 3,241 downwards.
CCGAGAGCGGCCTGCATCTGCAGGTCCCGCTCATCAGCTCCGGCAGCAAGCTCACGAGCGACTCCCTGCCCTTCCCGCACTGTCCCGGGGTCTTCGACTGGCCGAATAATGTCTACCTGCCGGTCATGCTCCCCGAGCTGACCTTCGGCGAACACGTCACGATCCCGGCCTTTTACGGCAAGAACTGCGTCACCGGTCTCGGCCTGAAGAACAGCTTCTATTTCCGCTACGAGCAGCCCGAGCTCATCTCCACCAAGGAGGAGTTTGTGAAGAACCTTGGCAGCGTGAAGGTCCAGTGGACGTTCACCGGCAGCAAGGTCAGCTGCGAGTTCGCCTATACGGTCAAGCAGGCCATCACCCTCGACAAGTTCCGCTACGTCCTCGCCATCGCCGCACCCCACTCGAAGTACCACGTCAACGGCGCCCTCGCCCTTGGCCCCCAGGGCCAGCGTTGCACCGTCGTGAAGGATGACTTCCAGGGCACCTGGCAGGAGACCGAGGTGGTTAGCGCCGACCCGGCCTACCGCACGAACTACGGCAAGATCCACTATCTGCAGTATCTGGTGCGCGACCACCCCCTCATCATGCGCCCCGGGCACGTCTACCGCCTCGCGGTAAATTTCGAGCCCGACGTCACGCACGTCTGAGACTGAAGCAGCGAGTAGCCAATTGCGGGTAGTGGGCATGGAGGCGCCCTGCCTTTTTCTACTCGCTACCCGCGACTCACTACTGGCTACTTTTGGCCCATGCTCTCCCGTCGCATCATTCCCTGCCTGGACGTCAATGCGGGCCGCGTGGTGAAAGGCGTCAAATTTCAGGAACTGCGCGATGCCGGGGATCCCGTCGCCTGCGCGCGCGCCTACGACGCCCAGGGGGCGGACGAGCTGATCTTCCTCGATATCACCGCTTCCAGTGACGAGCGCCGCATCATGCACAGCGTGGTGGCGGCGACCGCCGAGCAATGTTTCATGCCCCTCACGGTCGGCGGCGGCCTGCGCTCACTCGCGGACATCGAGGCCATGCTTCAGGCGGGCGCTGACAAGGTCTCGCTCAATACCTCGGCCATCAAGAACCCCGCTCTCATCGCCGAGGCCGCGCAGCGCTTTGGCACCCAGTGCATCGTGCTCGCGATTGACGCCAAGCGGGAGCCCGACGGTAAATCATGGCGCGTCTACACGCACGGCGGGCGGAATCCCACGGAACTCGACGCCGTCAGCTGGGCCCGCCAGGCCATCGAACTGGGGGCAGGTGAAATTCTCCTGACCAGCATGGACCGCGACGGGACGGGGGCCGGCTATGACCTCGAGCTCACGCGGGCGGTCAGCGATGCCGTTTCCGTCCCGGTGATCGCCAGCGGCGGTGCCGGCACCCTCGCCCACTTGGGTGAAGTGCTGGAGCACGGGCATGCCAGCGCAGTCCTCGCGGCGAGCATTTTCCACTTTGGCACCTTCACGATTCCCCAAGCCAAGGATTTTCTGGCCGCGCAGGGTGTTCCCGTTCGCCGCTGATCCAGCCTGGGGGCGGTCGAAGATCCGGGTAACGATTAGGTAACAAGACCGTATCAGCTCGTTTCAAAGCCGGCCTTCATTAGTTTAAGTCGTTCCCCGAGTCCGGCTGGAAGCCCAGCCCTGTCTTCCACCCCAAACCATGTCCCGCCCCCGCTCAAACTCCGGTCGCCACGGGCTCGATGGCGGCTTTCGCCGGGCCGACGAGCAGATCGAGCTGCCCCTGGATCCGGATAAAAAACTCCGCATCCAGCGTGCCGACAGCGATCTCGTACAGCTGATGGCTGCGCATGTGCTCGTAAATCTGGCGCTCGCCATCGGGGGTCAGGCCGCGCGGGCGCAGCAGGCGTTTGCGCTCCAGCAACAGGGCCAGAAATTGCAGCAGCGGGGTGTTCGCCGGGTTCGGCTCGGCCGCCGGATCGCCGAGCGTGACAAAAAGATTCTCCGCCGTGAGCTTGAGCGTACGTCCCGGATTTTCGTCGGCGCGACGCGCCTTGTAGCTGACCGTCCAGCTGCAGAACACAAAACTGGGCTTGGGGTAGGCCGCATCCTCGCTCGTCAGCACATCGTGGCGGCCCACTTCGCCGGTCGCCTCGCGGACGAGGTGGGAGACCACGCGGTCGCCCTCGGCGAATTCGCGGCCGGAGGCGCGGCAGGTCTTGGCGGAGGGGTGCAGGGTCAGTTCCATGTGACCCAAGTTTTAGGCCCCCGGAAATTGAACGCTAGCCAAATTCCCATTCTCCCATGAAGGGCCGCCTTATTGCCATCGGCGACATTCACGGCTGTCCGCGGGAATTCGAGGAGCTGCTCGAGAAGCTGGAACTCACGAAGCACGACCGGGTGATTCTGCTCGGCGATCTGGTGAACCGCGGACCCGACAGCGCTCGCGTCATCGCCTTGGCCCGCGCCCACGCCCGGCTCGCCCTGCTCGGCAACCACGAACTGCGGTTGCTCAACTACCGCAAAACCGGTGACCCGACCCATCTCAAGAAAAGCGATTACGAGACGCTCAAGCAGCTCAACCACAAGGACTGGGCCTACCTGAGCGCCATGCCCCTGACCTTTCACGATGCCGCCCATGGCATCGTCCTCGTCCATGGCGGCTTCCTGCCCCACCAGCCCTGGCGCCGGCAGCCCGCCCGCATCGTCACCCGCATCCAGGTGGTCGCCAAGGATGGCACTCCGCTCAAGCGAGCCGAGGATCCCGCCGCCCCGCACTGGTCAGAGCTCTGGAGCGGTCCTCCCTTTGTCGTCTACGGGCACACCCCGCGCCCCGACGTCTCCCGCCTGAAATGGTCCCTGGGCATCGACACCGGCTGCGTGCTGGGGGGCAGCCTGACAGCGTGCATTCTTCCGGAAAAACGGATTGTGCAAGTCCGGGCCCGCGAGAAATACTGCCAGCCGTGAACCCCCCGGCCCCGTAATTCCCATGCCCGACGCCACTCTGCCGCTCTCCTCCGTCCGCGAACTCAAGGCCCTCGACCATGCCGGCAGCCAGCCGTTCGCGAGCCTGCTGGTCGTGCGGAAGCTCGCCGCCAAGACCGCGTCGAACGGCAATCCCTTCTTCAGCGTGGATCTCGGCGACCGCACCGGCTCGTTCGGCTGCACCGTTTTCAGTGACAACCCCGCGTTCGAGTTGCTCCGCAACGCCGGCGAGGGTTCAGTCGTCCGGGTCGAGGGCAAGGTCGACTATTATCAGGGCCGCCTTTCGCCCAAACTTGGCAAGCTCACCGTGC